>CAVSRN010000090.1:0-23309 GCA_963730195.1 uncultured Alphaproteobacteria bacterium | reverse complement strand
CTGGTTTATCTACGCCGTCCAGGTTGCAATCCCCCCTCGATTTGTGATCTGGTTGAGGCCATGGAACGCAGGCTCGCCGCGATTCTGGCTGCGGACGTCGTCGGCTACAGCCGATTGATGGCGGCCGACGAGGCGGGGACGTTTGAGCGTCTGAAGGCGCTCCGGACCGACTTCATCGAGCCCGAGATCGCCGCGCATCACGGCCGCGTCGTCAAGCTCATGGGCGATGGCGCGCTGGTCGAGTTCGCAAGCGTGGTCGACGCCGTCCAATGCGCGATCGAGATTCAGCGAGGCATGATCGAGCGGAATCGCCACGAGCCGGACGACCGGCAGATGTCGCTTCGCATCGGCATCAACCTCGGCGACATCATCATCGACGAAAACGACATCTACGGTGACGGAGTCAACCTGGCCGCTCGTCTCGAGGGCCTGGCCGAGCCCGGTGGCGTTTGCATTTCCGATCAGGCCCACTCCCAGGTGGTCGGGCGGCTGGACGCCACCTTCCAGCCCGGCGGTCGGCAGCAGCTCAAGAACATCGCTGATCCGGTCAAGGTTTGGACGTGGTCGGTCGGCACCGTGGAGCCGGCGGCCGCTTCTGACCTCGATCTGCGGGCCAAGCCGTCCCTCGTGGTGCTTCCCTTCTTGCAAATGACCAGCGACCTCGCTCACGAGAACATTGCCGATGGGTTCACCGAGGATGTAATCACCAGCGTGTCCCGGATCGGCAGCCTGTTCGTGATTGCCCGCAATTCTGCCTTTACTTACAAGGGTCGGCCGGTCGACGTGAAGCAAGTGGCGCGCGAGCTTGGCGTGCGCTACGTCATCGAGGGCAGTATCCGCCAGCTGCCCGGCAAACTCAGGATCAACGCCCAGCTCATCGACGCGCCGACCGGCCATCACATCTGGGCCGAGATCTACAACACTGAAATCGACGCCTTCTACAACGAGCAAGATCAGATCATCCGTAGCATCGTCGCTTCAGTCCAGACCCAGATCTTACTGTGCGAAGGAGAAAAACTGCCTAGACGCGGGGGTAACAGCCGAAGCACCGACGAACTTCTGAATCGGGGATGGAACCGCATCTATCAACTGACTCCGGACGCGCTAAGAGAGGCGGAGGATCTCGCAAATACCACGCTCGTGGAGTCCCCAAACAACGATCGAGCGCATCAGCTTCTGGCAGCCGCGCTGTTCCATCGCATCTACCTCGGTTACGCTAAGGACTGGCTTGGCTCGGTCGAGCGTGCCTACGAAGCGGCCGAGCGTGCGGTCGAGCTGTACGAGGCGAGCGAGCAGAGCCACTGGATCCTCGGCATGGTGCTGATGCTGCAGCGTGACCACGATGGGGCGGTTGCCGAACTGCAACGGGCGATCGAGATCAATCCGAATTTCTCGCTCGGCTACGGCAGCTTGGGTACCGTGTTGGCCTGGGGTGGTCGGGCCGACGAAGCGATTCGTAACAACGAGATCGCGTTGAGAGTGAATCCCCGCGACCCCTCCAACTTCTTCCGTTTCTTCGTCAACGCGCTGGCCCATTTCACCGCCGGCAGAAACGAGGAGGCGGCAGCCTGGGCGACCCGCTCAGTGCGACCGAAGCGGATCTTCCGGATACCCTACCTCGTGCGGATCGCGGCGCTGGCTCTGGACGGGAGTATCGATCGTGCCCGTGCCGCTGCGGACGACATGCGAGCCCATGTGCCAGAGCCGACGCGTTCTTACGTGGATTGTCTGCCGTTCATCCGGGCAGAAGATCGCGCGGCCCTCGTCCACGGTCTTGAACTCGCCGGCCTGTTGGGTTGACGGACGCCATAGCGGGCGTGCGTTGCCGTCCGGTTCCCGCTAGAAGCATCCCATGAACGAGCGGTTGGTCAGTCCCGAGGCGGGGGCCGGGGAAGGGGAGCCGTCGCTGCGGCCGCAGCGCCTCGCCGAGTTCATCGGTCAGGCGCCGCTGCGCGCCAATCTCGGCGTGTTCATCGCGGCCGCGCGGCAGCGCCGCGAGGCCCTCGACCATGTGCTGCTCGCCGGGCCGCCGGGACTGGGAAAGACCACGCTCGCCCAGATCATCGCGGCCGAGCTCGGGGTCGGCTTCCGGCTGACCTCGGGGCCGGTGATTGTTGCGCGCCGGCGACCTCGCCGCCCAGCTCACCAACCTGCAGCCGCGCGACGTCCTGTTCATCGACGAGATCCACCGCCTGAGCCCGGCCGTGGAGGAAATCCTCTACCCGGCGCTCGAGGAATTCCAGCTCGACCTGATGATCGGCGAGGGCCCGGCTGCGCGCTCGATCCGGATCGACCTTTCCCCATTCACCCTGATCGGGGCGACCACGCGCACCGGCCTCCTGACCACGCCGCTCCGCGATCGCTTCGGCATCCTCTCGCGCCTCAACTTTTACGACCACGACGAGCTCGAGCAGATCGTGACCCGTGGTGCCGCGATCTTCGGCCTCGGCCTGACCGCCAGCGGCGCCGCCGAGATCGCCCGCCGGGCGCGCGGCACGCCCCGGGTCGCGATGCGTCTGTTGCGCCGGGTGCGCGACTTCGCCCTGGTCGCCGAGCGCGCCGAGGTCGACGCCAGGCTCGCCGACCAGGCGCTGACCCGCCTCGAGGTCGACCAGCTCGGTCTCGACGCCCTCGACCGGCGCTACCTCGACTGCATCGCCAGGAATTATGGCGGCGGGCCGGTCGGCGTCGACACGCTGGCGGCCGCGCTCTCCGAGCAGCGCGACACCCTCGAGGAGGTGGTCGAGCCCTTCCTGTTGCAGCAGGGCCTCCTGCAGCGGACCCCGCGCGGCCGCTTCCTGACCCGCCTCGCCTGGCAGCATCTCCGGCTCGAGCCGCCGCAGGGCCTGGACGCCCAGGCCGGCCTGTTCGATGGCCCCGATGCCGCCGACCCCTGAGACCGGCCGGATCGAGGGCGGCGTCCATCGCCTGCCGATCCGGGTCTACTACGAGGACACCGATGCCGGCGGCATCGTCTACCACGCCAACCATCTGAAGTTCGCCGAGCGGGCGCGGACCGAGATGCTGCGCTGCCTGGGCCTCGACCACGGCACGCTGCGCCAGCGCTTCGGCCTCGCCTTCGCGGTCCGCCGTTGCGTGGTCGACTACCGCGCCCCGGCGCAGCTCGACGACGGCCTTCTGATCGAGACCCGGCTGGTCCGCCAGGGCGGCGCCTCGCTCGACCTGGAGCAGCGGGTGACCCGGGCCGGCCGGCTGCTGGTGCGCCTGGAGCTGCGTCTCGCCCTGGTCTCGGCCGGGATGCGCGCCGCCCGCCTCCCCGCCGAGTTGAACGGCGCGCTCGCAGCTCTCGCCAGGGCTGCCGGGCCGCGATCGCCAGGACAGCCCCGCGATCGCGCTTGACAGGGCGAATCGAAGCGGCTTTCTGCTGCCGCGAACCGCTCGGCCGGCGTCAGGGCGACGACGATCATTGGTCGTGGCCTCCTCATTGCCTATCTGATAGCGCATCCGGGGGCCGCCCGGCGGCCGTGGCTCAGACATAGGATGACGCGATGGAAGACAACGCCGTCACCGCGCTGCGTCTTGCTGGCGATCAGGCGGTCGGCTTTGGCCTGTGGTCGCTGGTCAGTCAGGCCGACCCGGTGGTCAAGGTGGTCCTGGCGATTTTGGTGCTGGCCTCGATCTGGTCCTGGACCGTGATCTTCGACAAGACCTTCCGGCTCGGGCGCTTGCGGCGCAAGGCGCGCGCCTTCGAGCGGGCCTTCTGGTCGGGCGCAGCACTCGACGATCTGTACCGGCGCCTCGGCCGCGAGGCCGACCACCCGATGGCGATGCTGTTCGCCGCCGCGATGGAGGAATGGCGCGACTTGCCGCGGCCGCCGGCCGGCTCGCGGGCGCTCCTGGAGCGGATCGGCAAGGTCATGACGCTGACCCTCGACCGCGAGCTCGAGGTCCTCGAGCGCTATCTGAGCTCGCTCGCGACGATCGGCTCGACCGCCCCCTTCGTCGGCCTGTTCGGCACCGTCTGGGGGATCATGAACAGCTTCCAGTCGATCGCGCTGACCAAGAACACGACCCTCGCGGTGGTCGCGCCCGGGATCGCCGAGGCCCTGCTCGCGACCGCCCTCGGCCTGATCGCCGCGATCCCGGCGGTGGTCGCCTACAACAAGCTGTCGGGCGATCTCGACCGCTACAGCAACCGGGTCACGAGCTTCGCCGACGAGTTCACCGTGGTCCTGTCCCGCGAGCTGGAGAGCGGCCGCTCGCCGGGCCTGGACAGCAGCCGGGCGGCCTGACCCCCCATGCCTGACGCCCCATGCCTGACCGTCATGCAGGTGTAGCCCGATGCCGATGAGCAACCCGGACGAGGCCCCGCAGCGGGTCTCGCGCCGGCATCGCCGGCCGCCGATGGCGGCGATCAACGTCACGCCGTTCGTCGACGTGATGCTGGTGCTGCTGATCGTGTTCATGGTCACAGCACCTTTGCTGACCGTCGGCGTCACGGTCGATCTGCCCAAGACCACCAGCTCGCCCTTGCCGGGCCAGGACGAGCCGCTGAGCGTGACCGTCGACCACGACGGCAAGGTCTATCTCCAGGACAGCCCGCTCACGGTCGAGGAGCTCGGGCCACGGCTGCGCGCGATCAGCGAGCGCAAGCCGGACGCGCGGGTGTTCGTGCGCGGCGACAAGGTGATCGACTACGGCCGGGTCATGGAGGTGGTCGGCGCGATCCACGCCGCCGGCTTCAGCAAGGTCGCGCTGGTGACCGAGTTCGATGAGAAGAAGCCTTGAGGGCACGGCCGCCACCATGGCCGGCACGCGTATGACCGAACGGGCCTGAGCCGTGGGTCGGGCGTGGCTGTTCTCCTCCGTTTTGCACGTGGCGCTGGCCGCGCTCCTGTACTTCGGCCTGCCGAGCCTGAGCCGGCCGCCGCCGGCGATGGAGCAGGCGATCACGGTCGAGCTGGTCAACGAGACGCCGGACACCGAGGCCAAGCCGCCGGCGCCGGCGCCGGCGACGACCGCGCCGACCCCGGAGCGCGCCGCGGCCAGCCCGAACCCGACCCCGAACCCGCCACCGGCGCCGAAGGCCGAGCCCAAGCCGCCGGAACCCCAGCAGGCCGAGCTGCCGCCCCCGCCCGAGCCGGCGCCACCGCCGCCGCCGGCCGCGGTCCAGCCGCCGCCCGAGCCGCAGCCGCCGCCCAAGCCCGACGTCGCCGAGGCGCCGCCGCCACCCGCGCCGGAACCGCCACCGCCGCCCGCGGTGCCGCCGGAGCCGGCGCCTACGCCCGACGTGGCCCGGGCCGAGCCGCCGCCACCACCACCACCCGAGGTGCAGCCCAAGCCGGAGCCGGAACCGGCGCCCAAGCCGGAGGCCGCCGTGGTCCAGCCGGAACCCGCCAAGCCCGAACCGCCCAAGCCCGAACCGCCGCCGCCGCAACCGCCCGCGCCGAGGCCCTCGCTGAAGCCGGCGCCGCCCAAAGTCGCCGCGACCCCGCCGCCCGAGCCCCAGCCCAAGCCCGAGCCGAAGCCGGCGGAGCCGTCCCACGAGGACGCCTTCGCCGCCCTCCTGAAGAGCGTCGAGCAGCTGCCACGGCAGGTCCAGAGCGACACCGCGCAGACCGGCCAGGGGCGCGGCGTCGCGACCCAGGGGCAGGCCCGCAGCGCCCTCGGCGAGGCCCAGCTCAGCTCCGGCGAGATCGACGCGCTGCGCCGCCAGATCGGCCGCTGCTGGACCCTGCCGGTCGGGGTCGAGGGGATCGCCGACATGGTCGTCCAGCTGCGCATCCAGGTCCGACCCGATCGGACCGTGCAGAACGTCACGATCGAGGATCAGGCCCGCCTCGGGCAGGATCCGACCTTCCGCGCGGTGGCCGAGAGCGCCAGGCGCGCGGTCGACAGATGCAGCCCACTCATCCTACCGCCGGGGAAATACGCCATATGGCGCGACATCAACTTGAACTTCCGCCCCCAGGACGCGATCAACGGTTGATGCGCCGAAGGCCCCGCCATGCGCTCGCTCGTCTGGCCTGCCTGATCCTCGGCGGCCTGATGCTGCTGCCGGCGCCGGCGCGCGCCGTGCTCACGCTCGACATCACGTCGGGCATCGTCGAGCCGCTGCCGATCGCGATCAGCGAACTGTACGGCGCGAGCGCCGCCGCCCAGCAGCGCGGCCGCGACATCGCCGACGTGGTCAGCGCCGACCTCGAGCGCTCGGGGCTGTTCCGGCCGATCGACCGCCGCGCCTTCATCCAGTCGCCCGAGGAGCTGCGCGGCCTGCCGCGGTTCTCCGACTGGCGCCAGATCAATGCCCAGGCCCTGGTCAGCGGCACGGTCGAGGGCGGCGAGGCGGGCGGCAACCTGGCGGTCGAGTTCCGGCTCTGGGACGTGTTCGCAGGCGTCCAGATGCGCGGCCTGCGCTTTGCGACCACGACCGACAACTGGCGGCGGGTGGCGCACCAGATCGCCGATGCGGTCTATGAGCGGATCACCGGCGAGGGCGGCTATTTCGACACCCGGATCGTCTACATCAGCGAGAGCGGCCCGGCGACCGACCGGGTCAAGCGGGTCGCGATCATGGACCAGGACGGTGCCAATCACCGCTTCCTGACCGACGGCGCCGACCTGGTCCTGACCCCGCGCTTTCACCCCGACGCCAAGCGGATCGCCTTCATGACCTACCGGGGCCGGGTGCCGCAGGTCTACGAGCTCGATCTGGCGAGCGGCCGGCAGCAGAAGCTCGGCGACTTCGCCGGCATGACCTTCGCCCCGCACTTCAGCCCCGACGGTCGTCTGGTCGCGATGTCGCTCGCCGAGCACGGCAATTCCGACATCTACATCCTCAACCTCGAGACCCACGAGCAGCGGCGGTTGACCAGCCACCCGGCGATCGACACCTCGCCGTCCTTCGCCCCCGACGGCCGGCGTCTGGTGTTCAACTCGGACCGCGCCGGCACGCCGCAGCTCTACACGATGAACCTCGACGGCAGCGGCGTGCAGCGGATCAGCTTCGGCGCCGGCCGCTACGGCAGCCCGGCCTGGTCGCCGCGCGGGGACCTGATCGCCTTCACCAAGATCAAGGACGGTCTGTTCCACATCGGCGTGATGCGTCCGGACGGCAGCGACGAGCGCCTGCTGACCCAGAGCACCCAGGACGAGGGCCCGGCCTGGTCGCCGAACGGCCGGGTGATCCTGTTCAGCCGCACGGACTACCGGACCGACCACACGCGCCTGTTCAGCATCGACGTGACCGGCTACAACGAGCGCGAGGTGCCGACCCCGCTCGACGCCTCGGATCCCGACTGGTCGAACCTGGTGCCCTGAGCCCCCGATTTGAGCGACGGAATTGATCTCGCGGTCGATCAAACCTAGGATGCCCACGGTCTCGCATGCCATCGCCGTCGCGACCCGGGACCGTGGCTGGTCGGGTTCGGCGCCGTCCTCACCGGCCAACGCGGCCGGCCGCTTGGCGACATGGAGCCTTCGATGATCGCAACCGTAGTTCGGATGGGTGCCGTCCTGGGGATGTGCGCCGCGTTGGGATGGCTGGCCGGCTGCACGTCGGCACCGGACGAGATGCCGCCCCCCGGCAACGCCAACGGCGCCGAAGGTGCCGGGGCCGCGGGCGGCGGCGGTGCCGGCATCGCGAGCTCGGAGCTGCAGGGGCAGGCGAAGCCGGGCACCCAGCAGGATCTCGAGGTCAGCGTCGGCGACCGCGTGTTCTTCGACTACGACAGCTCGGTGCTGAGCCCGACCGCGACCCAGACCCTCGACCGCCAGGGCGCCTGGCTGAAGCAATATCCGGACGTGATCGTCACCGTCGAGGGCCACGCCGACGAGCGCGGCACCCGCGAGTACAACCTGGCGCTCGGCGACCGGCGCGCCAATGCGGTCAAGAACTATCTGGTGGCGCTCCAGGTCCAGCCGGATCGCATCCTGACCATCTCCTACGGTGAGGAGCGGCCGGTCGACCCCGGCCACGACGAGGCGGCATGGGCCAAGAACCGGCGCGCCGTCACCGTCGTCACCACGACCAACTGATGCCCGGGCCGCGCCCCGTCGCCGGTCGACGGACCGCGCTCCGGGCCGCCGCCGCGCTCGCTCTGCTGGTCGGCGCTCTGAGCCTGCCGGCGCGCGCCCAGCTGCCGGCGCTGGCGGGCGAGATCGCGGCGCTGCGCATCCAGCTGGCGGGCCTGCAGCGGGTCCAGCCGGCGCAGGCGACCGATCCCGGGCGAATGGCGCAGTACGAGGTCCGGCTCGGGCAGCTCGAGGAGGAGCTGCGCCGGCTGACCGGCCGGATCGAGCAGCTGGAGCACGACCAGCAGACCCTCGAGGGCCGCTTCGACCAGCTGATCGGCGATCTCGACCAACGGCTCCGGTCCCTGGAGCGGGGCGCGCCTGCGGGTGCGCCGTTGGCGGCGGTCACCCCGACCCCCGGGCCCGGCCAGGCCAGCTCGTCGCCGGCGGTGGTCCCGCCGCCGACCAACCGGGGCGCCCCGCCCCAGGACCTCGGCCAGATTCCGAAGAGCGCGGTGCTCGCCCTGCCCCAGCCGGCGCCATCGACGGCCACGCCGCCGCCCAAGACCACCGGGCTGCCGGCCCAGCAGCAATACGATGCCGCGATGGAGCTGCTCCGGGCCGGCGACTACGCCGGCGCGGAGGCCGGGCTGCAGAAGTTCCTGGACCAGAGCCCGAACCACCCGCTCGCCGCCAATGCCGCCTACTGGCTGGCCGAGACCTACTACGTGCGCAAGAACTACGCCGCCGCCGCGGCCGCCTTCGCGCGCAACTACCGCACCTACGGCAAGAGCGCGACCAAGGCGCCGGACAACCTCTTGAAGCTCGGGATGTCGCTCGAGGGCCTGGGCGAGAAGGACAAGGCCTGCCTGTCCTACACCGAGCTGGCCAAGGAGTTCCCCGACGTGCCCGCGCACATCCAGGAGGCGCTGGCCCGCGAGCGCGCGCGCGCCCAATGCGCCTGACCCCACGCTCACAGCCGGTCTGAACCCAGTCCCTCTGGACGAGCCCCGCTTTGCGGCGCTGATGGCACCGCTCGGCCCCTTCGAGGCGAGGCCAAGGCTCGCGGTCGCGGTCTCGGGCGGCCCGGACAGCCTGGCGCTCTGCCTGCTCGCCGAGCGCTGGGCGCGGCCACGGGCCGGAGCGGTGGTCGGGCTGATCGTCGACCATGGCCTGCGCCCGGAGTCCGCGCGCGAGGCCCGGCAGACCGGGGCCTGGCTGACCGCCCGCGGGATTCCCTGGCAGATCCTGACCTGGGACGGCGCCAGGCCGGCGGCCGGCATCCAGGCGGCGGCGCGCGCCGCCCGCTACCGGCTGCTCGGCGACTGGTGCCGGGCCGCGGGCATGCTCCACCTCCTGACCGCCCATCACCGGGACGACCAGGCCGAGACCGTGGCGCTGCGCCAGGCGCGCGCCAGCGGCCCGGACGGGCAGGCCGCCATGGCGGCGGTGCGCGAGCTGGCCGGGCTCCGGCTGCTGCGGCCGCTGCTCGGGGTGCCCAAGGCGGCGCTGCTCGCGCTGCTCGAGGCCGAGGGCCAGCCCTGGCTCGACGACCCGAGCAACCGGGCGCCGGGGTTCGCCCGCACGCGGCTGCGCGCCGATCCGGGCCTGGATGCGCCCCGGCTCGCCCGGCTGGCGGGCAGCCGGGGCGCCGCCCGCGCCGCATGGGACGCCGCGGTCGCCGCCTGGCTGGCGCGGCATGTGCGGATCTTTCCGGCCGGTTTCGTGCTCATGGCGCCTGCCGAGCTGGCCGCAGCATCGCCCGAGATCGCCAGGCGGGCCCTGCAACAGACGCTGCTCGCGGTCGGCGGCCGGCCCTATCCGCCGCGCCAGGCCCGGCTCGGCCGGCTGCTCGACGAGCTCCGCGCCGACCGGCCCTTGAGCGGGCGGACGCTCGGCGGCTGCCGGCTGCTGCCGCGGGGCGGGCGGCTGCTGGTGTGCCGCGAGCCGGGCGCGATCACGCAGGTGCTCGAGCCCGAGGCGGGCGTCTGGCAGAGCTGGGACGGTCGCTTCGCGATCCGGCTGACCGGGGAGGTCGCGGGGCTGACCGTGGGCGCCCTCGGCACCCGTGGCTGGCGGCAGCGGGCGGAGCTGGCGCCGGCGGCGCCGGCAGCCGCCCTGCCGGCCGCGGTCCGGCCGAGCCTGCCGGCGGTCTGGCGCGGCGAGCGGCTGGTCGCCGTGCCGGCGCTCGACCTGCTCGCCGCCGCCGATCGCGGGCGACTCGAGGTCGCGGCCCGCTATCGCCCGCGCCATCCGCTCGCCGGGGCGCCGTTCGCTACCCATCCGGCGTAGACGGTAGCCGCATGACTGTACGGCCCGGCGGCGAGTAGACCTTTGCTTCGGGCAGCGGATCGCTTATGTTAAGGCAATCGGGATTATGGCTCGCAGAGCGCCCCCAAGCCGGGTCGCTGGCGGGCGAGGCCAACCGGGCTCTACCGCGGCGAGGCAGCTGGGTGAACAACTTTACCAAGAACTTGGCGCTCTGGGTCATCATCGGCCTGCTGTTGATCGCGCTGTTCAACCTGTTCCAGAATCCGTCCGGGCGCGGGCCGCAGGCCAATCTGGCCTTCTCCGACTTTCTCGCCGAGGTCGACAACGGCCGTGTCCGCGACGTCACGATCCAGGGCAACACGGTCACCGGCCACTTCTCCGACGGCCGCTCGTTCAGCACCTACACGCCCGAGGATCCGAGCCTGGTCAGTCGCCTGAGCGATCGGGGCGTGCGAATCACGGCGGCGCCGGTCGACGACAGCATGCCGTCGCTGCTCGGGCGTCCTGGTGTCCTGGTTCCCGATGCTGCTGCTGATCGGCGTCTGGATCTTCTTCATGCGCCAGATGCAGTCGGGCGGCGGCAAGGCGATGGGCTTCGGCAAATCGCGCGCGCGCCTTCTGACCGAGAAGCACGGCCGGGTGACCTTCAACGACGTCGCCGGCATCGACGAGGCCAAGGAGGAGCTCCAGGAGGTCGTCGAGTTCCTCAAGAACCCGCAGAAGTTCCAGCAGGTCGGCGGCCGGATCCCCAAGGGCGTGCTGCTGGTCGGCCCGCCCGGCACCGGCAAGACCCTGCTCGCCCGCGCGATCGCCGGCGAGGCCAACGTGCCGTTCTTCACGATCTCGGGCTCGGACTTCGTCGAGATGTTCGTCGGCGTCGGCGCCTCGCGCGTGCGCGACATGTTCGAGCAGGCCAAGAAGCATGCGCCCTGCATCGTGTTCATCGACGAGATCGACGCGGTCGGCCGGCACCGCGGCGCCGGGCTTGGCGGCGGCAACGACGAGCGCGAGCAGACCCTCAACCAGCTGCTGGTCGAGATGGACGGCTTCGAGGCCAACGAGGGCGTGATCCTGATCGCCGCGACCAACCGGCCGGACGTGCTCGATCCGGCGCTGCTGCGCCCGGGTCGCTTCGACCGCCAGGTGGTGGTCCCCAATCCTGATGTGCTCGGGCGCGAGCGGATCCTCCAGGTCCACATGAAGAAGGTGCGGGTCGGGCCCGACGTCGATCCCAAGGTGATCGCGCGCGGCACGCCTGGGTTCTCGGGCGCCGATCTCGCCAACATCGTCAACGAGGCGGCCCTGCTCGCGGCCCGCGTCGGCAAGCGGATGGTCGGCATGGTCGACTTCGAGTCGGCCAAGGACAAGGTCATGATGGGCGCCGAGCGGCGCTCCATGGTCATGACCGAGGAGGAGAAGCGCCTGACCGCCTACCACGAATTGGGCCACGCCCTGGTCGGCTTCTTCTCGCCCGCCTCCGACCCGATCCACAAGGCGACGATCATCCCGCGCGGCCGGGCGCTCGGCATGGTGATGCGGCTGCCGCTCGGCGACCGGATCTCGGTCTCGCGCGAGAAGCTGAACGCCGACATCGCGGTCGCGATGGGCGGCCGGGTCGCCGAGGAGCTGATCTTCGGCCACGAGAAGGTGACCGCCGGCGCCGCCTCCGACATCGAGCAGGCGACCAAGATCGCGCGCCACATGGTCACCCAGTGGGGCATGAGCGACAAGCTCGGGCCGATGTCCTACGGCGAGAACCAGCAGGAGGTGTTCCTCGGCCACTCGGTGACCCAGACCAAGAGCGTCTCCGAGTCGACCGCCCAGCTGATCGACGCCGAGATCCGGCGCCTGGTCGAAGGCGGGTTCGATACCGCCAAGACGATCATCGCCCAGAACCTCGACCGGCTGCACGATCTCGCCAATGCGCTGCTCGAGCACGAGACCCTGACCGGTGAGGAGGTCGGCGCGGTGCTGCGCGGCGAGCCGATCCCGAAGTCGCCCCCCCATGAGCCGCCGAGCGCCGCGGCGCCGAGCGGCGGCAAGCGCGGCTCGGTCCCGACCACGGCACCACCCAAGGACGATACCGGCGGTCTCGAGCCGAGCCCGCAGCCGGGGGCCTGAGGGGCCGGCCCGGGCCCCGACGCTGCCCGGCGCCCCCCGCCGGGCCCGCGCGGGGGGTGGTGGCCGGGCTGAGGGCAGATCCGATTCCCTCGAGCGCAGCGACCGTCCGCGTCTACCTGCAGCCGCTCGGCCTGCTGCACGCCGAGGCCGCCTGCCAGGCCGTTGCGGGCGGCTGGGCGCTGCCGCTCGGCGACCGGGGCGCCGCCTTCACCACCGCCGAGATCTGGCTCCGTTCGGACGACCGGATCGAGCGCTGCGCCCTGCCGGTCACGGCGCTCGCCGGCTGGGCCGGGGGGCGGGGTGAGGCGCTCGAGGCCGCCCTCGAGCAACGCCTCGCGGCGGTGACCGGACCCTCGCCCCGGCCCCGGGGCCTGCCCGACCGGCGGCCCCTGATCATGGGCGTGGTCAACGTCACGCCCGACAGCTTCTCCGATGGCGGCTGCTGCCTCGAGCCGGCCGCGGCGATCGCCCATGGCCAGAGGCTGCACGCGGAGGGCGCCGACATCGTCGACGTCGGCGGCGAATCCACGCGTCCGGGCGCGGCGCCGGTCCCGGCCGCGGACGAGATCGGCCGCATCCTGCCGGTGGTCGAGGCGCTCGCGGCGAGCGGCATCCTGGTCTCGGTCGACAGCCGCAAAGCCGAGGTGATGCGCGCTGCGGTCGCCGCCGGTGCCCGCATGATCAACGACGTCACGGCCTTGCGCTACGACCCGGACAGCCTCGAGGTCGCCGGCGCCAGCGGCTGCCCCGTGGTCCTGATGCACAGCCAGGGCGAGCCCGCGACCATGCAGCGGCGACCGACCTACGTCGCCGCCGCGCTCGACGTCTACGACCACCTCGAGCAGCGGATCCTGGCCTGGGTCGCGGCCGGCTTCGACCGGGAGCGCCTGCTGATCGATCCCGGCATCGGCTTCGGCAAGACGGTCGCGCACAACGTCGAGGTCCTGAGCCGGCTCGGCCTCTACCTCGGTCTCGGTACCCCGGTCCTGCTCGGAGTATCTCGCAAGAGTTTCATCGCCCGTCTGGCCGGTGAAGCCCCGGCGGCCGCCCGCTTACCAGGGTCTTTGGCGGCTGCGCTCGCAGCGGTCGCGCAGGGGGGCGCGGTGGTCCGGGTGCACGATGTCGCCGCGACCCGACAATGCTTGCAGATCTGGCAAGCCCTGCTGTGCTAGGATTGGCGGGTGATCGGCGTCGACAGTTGCGATACTGGGCTACGAGGTCCGTTGCCTGGTCGCGGCTTCGCCGAGCGCTCGTCTGAGCGCGCACGACCTCGGCTGTGGGGATGGGTATGGCTCGTAAGCTGTTCGGTACGGATGGGATTCGGGGCACGGCCAACCAGCCGCCGATGACCGCGGAGGTCGCCTTGCGCCTGGGCATGGCCGCGGGCGGCTACTTCACCCGCGGCGAGCATCGCCACCGGGTGGTGATCGGCAAGGACACGCGACTCTCGGGCTACATGCTCGAGCCCGCGCTGACCGCGGGCTTCATCGCCATGGGCATGGACGTCACCCTGCTCGGGCCGCTGCCGACCCCGGGCGTGGCGATGCTGACGCGCTCGCTGCGCGCCGATCTCGGCGTGATGATCTCGGCCTCGCACAACCCCTATCAGGACAACGGCATCAAGCTGTTCGGCCCGGACGGCTACAAGCTGTCGGACGAGATCGAGCTCGCGATCGAGGAACGGATGCGCAACGGCGCCGAGGCCGGCCTCGCCGACCCCGGCCAGCTCGGCCGGGCGGTCCGCCTCGAGGGCGCGCGCGGCCGCTATATCGAGGTGCTCAAGGCCAGCCTGCCGCGGGGCATGACCCTGAACGGCCTCAAGATCGTGATCGATTGCGCCAATGGCGCGGCCTACGGCGTCGCCCCGAAGGTGCTCTGGGAGCTCGGCGCCGAGGTCATCGAGCTCGGCACCAATCCCAACGGCTTCAACATCAACGCCCGCTGCGGCTCGACCCACCCCCAGGCGATGTGCGCGGCGGTCCTCGAGCATGGCGCCGATCTGGGCATTGCCCTGGACGGCGATGCCGATCGGATCGTGCTCGCCGACGAGCGCGCCGAGCTGATCGACGGCGATCAGATCCTGGCCCTGCTCGCCCAGAGCTGGCAGACCGACGCGTGGCTTCGGGGCGGCGGTGTGGTCGCCACCACGATGTCCAACCTCGGGCTCGAGCGCTACCTGCGCAGCCGGGGGCTGACCCTCTATCGAAGCCAGGTCGGCGACCGCTACGTGGTCGAGCACATGCGCGCTTCGGGGCACAATCTCGGCGGCGAGCAGTCCGGCCACATCATCATGACCGACTTCGCCACGACCGGCGACGGTCTGCTCGCCGGGTTGCAGATCCTGGCCGTGATGCGCCGCCAGGACCGACCGATGAGCGAGTTCGGTCGCGCCTTCCAGCCGTTGCCGCAGCGGCTCCGCAACTGCCGTCTGAACGGCGGCCGGCCGCTCGAGGAAGCCGCGGTCCGCCAGTGCATCGAGATGGCCGCGACGCGGCTCGATGGTCGCGGCCGCATCCTGGTCCGGCCGTCCGGCACCGAGCCTCTGATCCGGGTCATGGTCGAGGCGGACGACGAGACGCTGCTCCGGGACGTGCTCGACGAGGTCGCCGGCACCATCGAGCGCTACGCCTGAGCCACCCCGGCCGCGACCCGGCGCGGGTCGCGGAACCTGGGCCAGGAGGCGCTGAGCGCGAGGCCCCGAATGCGAACCGCCGAGCGCGAGACGCCGGGCGACCCGGACCGGCCAGCTCACGCCTGCGAGCCTGCGAAAGAATGCCCGAAACGCTGCGATCGCGCCAGAAAGCGCCAATGATTTCAATGGCCATTCCTTCACGGGCCGATTGATTCACCAACTCTGAGCTAGGCCGTCATCAGCTTCGCGGGGCACCGGTCGTCGGGTGGCGCGTCGACCAGGCGCAAGCCCCAGGCGCAGGCCTCCCAGTCTTCGCCGCCGGTGGCAGGTCGACGGCGCCAGAACGCGGCCGCGCCTCTGGTCGACCGAGCGCACGCGCGTCCCACGGTCGCCCGGGGCAGGGTTGGCGCATCATTGGCTCATCGTTGGCTGGGTCAGGGCTGCCTCATGGGCAGGTTTTCCTTTCCTGTAGTTGAATTGCTAGCGGAGACATATTAATCTAGAGGAGAAATGATTAACCATCGGTTAATCGAGGCCGAGAGGGCTCGAACCATGACCAAGAGCGGCCCGCTCGGGCTGGTCGGCGTCTGGTTGGCCGGGCTGCTCGCCGCTTGCCAGACAACCGCGCCGCAACCCGAATCGCCGCCGCCGGCGACGCCCGCCGCCGCGCTCGAGGCTCCTTCGAGCGCGACCTGGCCGAAGATCGACTGGGCCGCGGCGCCCGATTGTCGGGCCAAGCTCGGGCTGGTGGTCGCAGCGGCCCAGGCCGGCCGTTGGCGCCCCGACGAGCGGCCACCGATCGCGGTGGTCCTGCCCGGGCGCGCCGATCAGGCCGACTGGCTGGCACCGCCCAGCGTGACCGTGGCGGCCGATCTGCCGCTCGAGCTCCATGAGCGCACCGATCCGGCGAACCTCGACCCCCCGTGTCTGCTCCTGGTGGAGCCGGCTCGGGATCTGCGGGTCGGCCAGCGCCTGATCGGCCGTGAGACCGTGCGCTCGCTCTATGAGAGCGGGGTTCGGAGCGAGCGCAACCCGGAGTACGACGCGGCCCAGGTCCGCGTCCGCAAGGCCGAGCGCGCCACCAAGGAGAAGATGCCCGGCATCCTGAGCGTCGGCGACCCGCTGCTCGACCTGGTCGGGCTGTTCGTCGGCGGCGTGATCTCCGGCTTCAGCCAGGGCGGCCGCGAGCGTGAGCTCGACGACGCGACGACCGCCCTGGCGGCGACCCCGCGTTCGCTCGATCAGCCCGTGTACCGGCCGTATCAGTTCGAGCGCCAGACCATCCTGGCCGGCCGGGAAGCGACCATTCCGGTGGCTCTGGTCGACCGGGCGCACCGGCGTCTGTGGCGGGCCGAGCTGCACCGGCGCGAGCGCCGCCAGTTCGAGATCCTGGAGGGTCTGGATCCGCGCGATCGCGACTTTGAGAAGCTCAGCGCGGCCAGCGTGACCCGGCATGACTTCGAGCGCTGGCAGCGCGAGCCGCCACAACTCGAGCTGTCGGCGATCGTCGCGGCCTTGCGCAGGGCCAGCCCGGCGCCGGCGTCCGACATCGTGACCGCCGTCGTCGACCAGCCCGCACCCGCAGCTTCGGAGCCGGAGACGATCGGACCGCGGGCGGAGCCCCTGCCCGAGCCGGCCCGGGAGCGGGCGTCGAGCCGCCGGAAGCCCTACCCCGCGCCCACCGACCTCGGTCGCCCGATGGCCCGCTCGGACGCCCCGGACGACCTTCGCGCCGAAGCCGACGCCCGGAACGACCCGCTCGCCCGGCCGGTCGCGGGTGACGATCCTTTCGCCGAGCCGGTCGCGGACCAGGCCGGGCCCGGGCCGCGCGACGACCGCCGCCACCGGGTTGCCGCCCGCCAGGCGACCAGCGAGTCCGCGTTCGCGCCCGCAGCTGGCCCGGCGGTGACGCCTGGCGGTGACCCGCGCACGGCGAGCGTGGTCCGCGTCCATGCCGGCACGCGCGCCGGCAGCGGCGTCTACATTCGCTCCGATCTGGTTCTGACCACGGCGCAGCTGGTCGACGGCAGCTCGGTCGTCGACGTCGCCACCGCCGATGGCACCCGGGTGCTCGGGCTGGTCGCGCGTGCCGACCAGGCGCGCGATCTGGCTCTGATTCAGGTGGCGCGGCCCGGACCGCCGGTCGCGCTGTACGATGGTCCTCCGGTTCAGCCCGGCCGGCCGCTCGAGGCGATCGTGCTGGCCGAGGGCGCCGGCGTCGTCCTGACGCCGGGCCGCTACCGCGGCAGCGGGATGATCGCGGGCGTCACCGGCAGGGCCCCGGTCGACCTCGCGCGGATCGACGTCAGCTCGCCGCCCCTCCAGCCCGAAGGCCTGCCCTGGTTCCTCGGCGACCGGGTGATCGGGGTCGGGGTCGGCAGCCCCGAGGACGAAGCCGGCGCGTCGCTGAGCGCGGTGCGCGCGCGCGAGGTGCTGGACTTCCTGTACGGGGCCGGAGGCGCGCTCGCGGAGCTGCCCTAGCCTACGGCCGGCCGGGCTCGGCGCCCTTGGCGATCCGCAGGTAGGGGGCGTCGGCGTCCGGCGTGACCTCGAGATGCACCCACATGCCGCTCTGGGCATGGCCCGGGACGCCGCAGATCCAGAGATACTTGCCCGCCTTCTTGGCCTTGAACGCGATCACGTCGTGGTCGCCCGCCGAGATGCCCTGCTTGGGGCTCTTGGAGTAGGCGCGCGCGAACGCCGCCTGCTCGCGCCCGGCCTCGAGCGGCAGATCGTTCGAGCCCGGGTCGGCCATCACGACCATGCTGTGGGGCACTTCGCCGTCGTGGTTGGTGAGGTTGATCCGCACGCTCCAGCCGAGCGGCAGGACCACGGTCATGTCGCCGTCGTGGTAGCCGTTGTAGTTCCAGCTGCTGTTGTTGGCGTTGAAGCCGGCGATCACGTCCATGACGACCGATTTGGCGTTGGCATCGACGGTCATCCAGGACGGCACCAGCCGCTGCTCGGCGGCGGCGGCGGCCGCGGCGCCGAGCGCACCAACGACCAGCACTGCCAGGGCGATCGTCCAGCGTCTCATCGGTTCGGGGTCCTTCGGAACGCGGGGGGCCGCCTTGCGACGGCCCCCGTTGGTGCTGATGACGGTAAGATAACGCGGCGCTCGGTCCGGCAAAGGGGTCGGGGCGGGTGCCCCGGCGCCCTCAGTCGAGGCCGAATACCAGCACGGCGTCGCCGAGCTTGTAGTTGAGCTGGAAGTTGCCGCCGGCCGCGACCGCGACGTACTGCTTGCCGTCGAGCTCGAACGACATCGGCGCCGAGTTGACGCCGGCGCCCGCCTGGAACGACCAGAGCTTCTTGCCGGTCGCGGCGTCATAGGCGTTGAAGCTGCCGTCGCCCTCGCCCGCGAAGGTCAGACCGCCAGCGGTGGTCAAGGTGCCGCCGATCATCGGATCCTCGCTCCGCGCCTGCCAGGCGATCTCGCCGGTGTCGACGTTGACCGCGGAGACGTTACCCCACTGGTCCTCGTCCGGGATCGCGGCGAAGGCGCCGCCCAGCCACAGCTTGCCCTGCCGCCAGGGCTCCTTCTTGGCCGTGTAGGTCATCGGCTGGTGCAGGTTTGAGTAGTAGACCAGGCGGGTGTCGGGATTGAAGGCGCCGGGCGACCACTCGACACCGCCGTTGGCACCGGGCAGCATCCGGACGCCCTGCTCGGTCGGCTGCGCGAACAGGTTCTCCTGCGGGATCATCGCGGCCGAGCGCCGGATCAGCTTGCCGGTCGCCCGGTCGTGGACGTAGACCCAGCCGGTCTTGCCGCCGGTGATCACGGCCGGCACCGTCTTGCCGTCCGCGCCCTTGACGTCGGCCAGGATCGGCGGCGACACCGCGTCCAGGTCCCAGGGATCGTGGGGCACGTACTGGTAGCCCCAGACCAGCTTGCCGGTCTCGACGTTGAGGGCGACCAGGGATTCGGTCCACCGGTTGTCGCCCGGCCGGATCTCGGAGTAGAGGTCGGGCGAGGGGTTGCCGATGGTCGCGAACATCAGGCCGCTCGCCGGATCGATCGCGTTGGTCATCCAGTTCGAGCCGCCGCCGCGCTTCCAGGCGTCGGCGTATTTGGGCAGCGCCGCCTTCTCCGCCGCAATGTCGCGGTGCAGCGGGTTCATGCCGTCGGCCATGTTGTTGAAGGTGCCGTACCAGCCCTTGGTGCCGTCGGGCATGACCTCGTTCGGCTCGGGGATCGTGTGCCAGCGCCAGATCAGCTTGCCGCTGTCCTTGTCGTAGGCGCTGATGAAGCCGCGGATGCCGTATTCGGCGCCGGAGATGCCGAGGATCACCTTGTTCTGGTAGATGGTCGGGGCGACCGTCTCGGAGTAGCCGAACTCCGGGTCGGCGATCTCGGTCTTCCAGACCGGCTTGCCGGTCTTCTTGTCGAGCGCGACCAGGGTCGCGTCCAGGGTCGCCATGTAGACCTTGTCGCCGGACAGCGCCACGCCGCGGTTGTTCGGGCCGCAGCAGAAGATGGTGGTGCCGAGCTTGTGCTCGTAGTGCCAGAGCTGCTTGCCGGTGTGAGCGTCGATCGCGAACACGTGGTTATAGGGCGTCGTGATGTACATCACGCCGTCCTCGACGATCGGCGTGGTCTCGAAGGAGCCGACGACGCCGGTCTGAAACATCCACTTGAGATGCAGTTTCTGGACGTTGCCGGCGTTGATCTGGTCGCTGGCGGCGTAGCGCGTGTTCGAGAGGTCGCCGCCATAGACCGTCCAGTCGCCCTGGGCGCCGGTCATCGACATCATCGTCTTCTCGGACTGCATCTTGGCGTCCTGCATCGCCGTGCAGGCGGTCTGGCCGAACGCCAGGGCAAATGCTGTGGTCAGCAACCAACCAGAGTTTCGCATGGTTCTCGTCCCCCATGACACCGATCATCACGGCCGTCCGATTTGTCGGATCGGCGGACCTCCGAAAATCCTCACCACGCCGCGTGGATCGCGGCGCTCAGACGTCGTAGCTTCTCCTCCAGATAGCCATAGCGTCGGCACAGGAACCGGGCCCCGTCGAGGGCGTCGTCCATGTTGCGGGCATCCCAGAAACGTGCCTCCTGATGGCCCTTGCGCTTGCGCTCGACCTCGGGCCCGCCCCCGGTGGGCAGGGCGGCGAGCGCCGCCTCGTTCTTGTCGACCGATTCGCGGATGATCTTAGCGCGCACGATGGAAGTCGCGCACCCCCTCAATTACAATTTCGCGCTGGGTATCGAACTCCTCGAGCAGACCGGCGAACACCCCGAGGAGCGCCGGCCGCCGGTCGCTCCCGAGCCGCTCGGCGAACGCCTGGATCTCGGCGCCGCCCTGGGTGGGCGTGTTCTCGGGGTTGGCGGCGAAGGCGACCACCTCCCGGACCGCGGCATCGGCCTGCCAGCCATCCGGCAACGCCCCGGGCAGCCGGCCGCCCCAGATGTCCTCGGCCGCGAAGCGTTCAGCGCGTATGGCCGGTCGCAGGGCCAGTCGCGGATCTCTTCAGCGGCCGCCGCCGGTGTCGCGAGCAGCCACAACGCCTACCAGCGCGCTCCCGGAGCGCGACGCCCAGACCAACATGTCACCACCCCTGACGACTTGGAGCGCTCAGCCTAGCCGCATCGTCGTGCGGCGCAAGGACGACCGTGGCCGGCCCGCGAATCGCCGGCGCCGTCAGCGCGGCCGGTCGCCCACGAGCGTGACCCGGTGCATCACCCGCCGGTGGCCGTGGTAGTCGTTCAAGGGATAGTGCTGGCTCGCGCGGTTGTCCCAGAACGCGAGCGAGCCCGCGCGCCAGCGGAACCGGCAGGTCAGCTCGGGCTGGATCTGCCAGGCGAACAGATAATCCAGCAGCGGCGCGCTCTCGGCCTCGGTCATGCCCTCGAAGCGGAGCGTGTGGGCGAAGTTGACGTAGAGCGACTTGCGCCCGGTCTCGGGATGGGTGCGGACCACCGGATGGACCGCGCTCACCGCCTCGACGTCGGTCGTGGTGCCGCGCTTGCTGTACATGCCCTCGCGGGTCTTCAGGGTCACCGGCTTGCCGGCGACGTTGACCGCCTTCGAGCCCGTCGAGCAGCCGCCGCAGGCCCTCGGACAAGGTCTCGTAGGCCAGGTACATGTTGGCGAACAGCGTATCGCCGCCGGCCGGCGGGGTCTCGAGCGCGTACAGCAGGGTCGCCATCGCCGGGCGCTCCAGATAGGCGGTGTCCGAGTGCCAGATGCCGCCGAAGTTCGCGCGCTCCTCGGGCTCCTTGATCACCGGCAGGACCAGCGGGCACTCGGGCAACCCCTTGACCAACGGATATTCGACCGGCTCGCCGAAGCGCTCGGCGAGCGCCAGCAGGCCGGGCGGGGTCAGCTCCTGGTCGCGGAAGAAGATCACGACATGCTCGAGCAGCGCCCGACGCAGCGCGCGCACGGTCTCGTCATCCAGGGGGCTGCGCGAGATCGACCCCGAAGATCTCGGCGCCGAGCGCGCTCGAGAGCGGCCTTATCTCCAGACGCGAAGCGGTCATGACGGTCATCTGCGATCTCCCCCGATGCACGCTCTGGGGGCGAAGTGTAGTCGAGGCCGGCATCCCGAGTCATGCATCGAGATGATCGCCGCTTGACGGCGGCCGGCTACCACCACCATCTGTGGCCGATGACCCTCCGAGCCCCCCCGTCATGAGCGTCACGCGCCTGAAGGCGCCCCGCTGGCTGCAGCCGGCGGTCGACTACGGGCCGCTCGCGATCTTCTTCGTGGCCTATGTCGGCGCCGGCCTGATGGCGGCGACCGCGGCGGTGATCGCGGCCAGCCTGATCGCGCTCGCGCTCGCCTGGACCATCCAGCGCCGGGTGCCGCTGATCCCGCTGCTCACGGCCGCCGTGGTCGCGGTGTTCGGCGGCCTCACGCTGTGGCTCCACGACGAGACCTTCATCAAGATGAAGCCGACCATCATCCAGGCGCTGTTCGCGGCGATCCTGCTCGGCGGCCTGGCGCTCGACCGGCCGCTGCTGAAGCCCCTGCTCGGGCGCATGATGCCGCCCTTGAGCGATCTGGCCTGGCGCCGGTTCACGCTCCGCTACGCGCTGTTCTTCATCGCCATGGCGGCGCTCAACGAGGTCGTCTGGCGCACCCAGTCGACCGACGTCTGGGTCGCCTTCAAGGTGTTCGGCCTCACCGGCCTGACCTTCCTGTTCATCCTCACCCAGATGCCGTTCATCACCCGCCAGAGCCGCCTCGCCCAGGCGGCCAGTCAGCGGCCGACGCCCGGCGACTGACGCCCTCAGGCGTTCGCGCGGGCGAGCACCGCGTGCAGGAGCACGTTGGCGCCGTCGGCGCAGGCCTCGGGCGAGGCGTATTCGGCCTCGTTGTGGCTGATGCCGTCCTTGCAGGGGACGAAGATCATGGCCGTGGGCACCACGCGCGCCATGTAGACCGCATCGTGGCCGGCGCCGCTCACGATCTCGCGCGCGCTGAGGCCGAGCGTCGCCGTGGCCTGGCGCACGGCGTCGATGCAGGCGGGATCGAAGGCGACCGGCGGCGCGTACCAGATCTGCTCGACCCGGCACGTCGTCCGGCCGCCCGCGCGGGCGTTGGCGCGCTCGAACACGTCGCGCAAGGCCTGGTCCATGGCGTCCATCACGGCGCCGTCCGGATGGCGCAGGTCGACCGTGAAGCGCACCCGGCCGGGCACCGTGTTGCGCGAGCCCGGGTAGGCCTGGAACTCGCCGATCGTCGCCCGGCCGTCGGGGCTGTGGGCGTGCGCGACCTGGTAGATCTCCTCGAGCATCGCCGCCGCGGCGCGGAGCGCATCGCGCCGCCCTTCCATGGGCGAAGGACCGGCATGGGTCTCGGCGCCCAGCACCTCGGCGTCGTACCAGCGGGTCCCCTGGCCGCCGGTGACGATCCCGATCCGCTGCCCTTCCGCCTCGAGGATCGGCCCCTGCTCGATGTGCAGCTCGAACAGCGCGCCGGCCGGCCGGCCGCCGACCGGCTGATCGCCGGCGTAGCCGATCCGCCCGAGCTCGGCGCCGATGGTCCGGCCGGCCTGATCCTGGCGCGACAGGCCGTAGTCGAGGTCGAACACGCCAGCGAACACGCCCGACGCGACCATCGCCGGCGGGAACCGGCAGCCCTCCTCGTTGGTCCAGTTGACCACCTCGAGCGGCGCCTGTGGTCTCGACGCCCCGGTCGTTCAGGGTCCGGACCACCTCGAGCGCGGCGAGCACGCCGAGCGCACCGTCGAACTTGCCGCCGGTCGGCTGGCTGTCGAGATGGCTGCCGAGCATCACCGGCGGGCGCGCCTCCGTCGGCGCCCTTCCGGCGGGCGAACATGCTGCCCATGCGATCGACGCTG
>CAVSRN010000089.1:0-14941 GCA_963730195.1 uncultured Alphaproteobacteria bacterium | reverse complement strand
TCGGGCTGGGTTGCCATGGCGGCCGGATCTTACACCCGATCGACCCGCCCGGCAAAGCCGAGCGGCGCAGGATCCCGTCTCAGTTTGAATTTCGGCTCACGATCCATCGCTGCCGTTCAAGCCGAGAGGCGCCGACTGCCCGGCCTGGGTGGGAGCAGACATGCGCAACAGGATTGTCAATTTGCTTCGGAGCGACTACTGCGCCAACCAAGCAAAAAAGGATTGGCTGGACCATCCACCCGCGGGGGTCGCTGGACGTGCAGGGCGAGCAGGTCTCGCCGGGCGCGCGGGTCTTGCCGGCTGTGCTGCCCTTGCCGCCCTTGCCGGTCGCGCGGGTCTTGCAGTGCCCTGGATAGCTTCCTTCGGGTTCCATGCGACTGGTGATCCACTTTGATCAAGGCATAGCAATCCCTTAACCGGGCCAAGCCAGTTGCCAGTTTTGGGGCGACCAAGCGTGATTGGCGCTTATGTACGCAACCCATCCCATATCTGTATCAAATATATGATGGCCCGGATCAATCCATCCTACCAAGTCGCAGTCTTTGTCGAATAGAGGGTGCATATCCATCCCCTGATCGCCAAAGAGCGTTATCCTAAGGATAGCTACTTCGGTGGGGCATTTCAATGTCTAAGCGCAATGCTTCACCCTAGCCGAAATTCAAACCGAGACACTACGCGGCGCCGGCTTGGCGTGGAGCAGGCCTACTCGGCGGCTTCCTTGGCGCCCATGACGATCACCGGCTCCATGCGCTGAAGCTCCTCGGGGGCGATGTGGCAGGCGATCTTGTGGCCCTTGCCGAACACCCGGATCGGCGGCGCCTGCTCCTCGCAGATTTTTCCCAGTTTGCGCGGGCAGCGGGTCTGGAACGGGCAGCCCGAGGGCGGGTTCATCGCCGATGGGATGTCGCCCTCGAGCACGATCTCCTTCTTGTGCACCGAGGTGTCGGCGATCGGGATCGCGGACAAGAGCGCCTCGGTGTAGGGGTGATAGGGCGGCTGGAACACTTCGTCCGTGGTGCCCTGCTCGGCGATCGTGCCGAGATACATCACCACCACGCGGTCGGCGAGGTAGCGGACCAGCGACAGATCGTGGCTGATGAAAAGGAGAGTCGTCCGGTTCTCGCGCTGGATCTCCATCAAGCAGCTGGCTGACCGCCGCCTGGACCGAGACGTCGAGCGCCGAGACCGGCTCGTCGGCGACCACCACGCGCGGGTTGCCGGCGAAGGCGCGCGCGATCCCGACCCGCTGCTTCTGGCCGCCCGAGAGCTGGCGCGGTCGCCGAAAGTAGAAATCGCGCGGCAGCTTGACGATGTCGAGCAGGTGCATGACCCGCTCGCGCACCTTCTCGGGGTCCTGCTCGACCCCGAACTTGCGGATTACGCGCGCGATCTGGCCGCCGACGCTGTGGCTCGGGTTGAGGGTGTCGAACGGGTTCTGGAAGACCATCTGCAGGTGGCTCACGGTCTGGGGGCGCCGCTTTTGCACCGGCACCTGGCCGAGATCCTGATTGTCGAGCACGACCCTGCCTTCGGTCGCGGTCTCGAGGCCGAGCAAGACCTTGGCCAAGGTCGACTTGCCGCAGCCGGATTCGCCGACCAGGGCCACGGTCTCGGCCTCGCGGGCAACGAAGTCGATCTTCTCGTTGGCCTTGACGGTGCGCACCCGCTGGCCTCTGATGATCGCCATCAGCGAGCTGTCGCGAATCTCGTAGTATTTCTTCAGCTCCTCGACCCGGAGCACGATCGGGCCGGCTTCGGCGGCGGCCCCGGCCTCGGCCGCCTTGGGCCGGGTCTTCCAGTCGATCTCCTTGAAGCGCCGGCAGCGGGTCATGTGGCCGCTCTGGTCGGGCACCGCCTCCATCTTGATGAAGCCGTGATCGCAGGTCCCGGCCCGGAAGAAATCGCAGCGCGGCCCGAAGTTGCAGCCGTCCGGGCGCTCGTGCGGCAGCGGCAGCTGGCCCGGGATCGCGACCAGCGGGCGCGCGTACTTGTCGGCGCCGGGCAAGGGGATCGAATTGAACAGCCCCTTGGTGTAGGGATGGCGCATCCGGTCGAAGACCTTGGCGACCGTGCCGACCTCGACCGCCTCGCCCGAGTACATGACCGTGATCCGATCGCAGGTCTCGAGGATCAGGCCGAGGTTGTGCGAGATGTAGATCATCGAGGTGCCGAAGCGGCCGCTGATCTCCTTGATCAGCTGGACGATGCCGGCCTCGACCGTGACGTCGAGGGCGGTGGTCGGCTCATCGAGCAGCAGGAGCGCCGGGTTCGAGAGCAGCGCCATGGCGATCACGACGCGCTGCTGCTGGCCGCCCGAGATCTGGTGCGGGAAGCTCTCCATGATCCGCTTGGGATCGGGCAGGCGGACGAGGCCCAGCATCTCCAGGGCCCGCGCATAGGCCTCCTTGTCCGAGCAGCTCTCGTGGTAGCGCGGCACCTCGATCAGCTGCTCGGCGATCTTCATCGACGGATTGAGCGAGGCCATCGGCTCCTGATAGACCATCGAGATCTGGGAGCCGCGCAAGCTCCGCAGCTCGTGCTCGCTCATCGCGGTCATGTCGCGGCCCTTGAACTTGATCTCGCCGGACATGACGCGGCCGTTCTTGCCCATGTACTGCATGATCGCGAGCGCCACGGTCGACTTGCCGCAGCCGGACTCGCCGACGATCCCGACCGCCTCGCCGGGCATGACGGTCAGGTTGAAGTCGACCACCGCCGGGATCTCGCCAGCGCGCGTGAAATAGGAGATGCAGAGATCCTTGCACTCCAGGACCGGCGTCTGGTCGCTCATGGCGGCGCCTCCTTCAGTCGCGCAAACTCATCTCGCGCAGGCCGTCCGCGAGCAGGTTGAAGCCGAGGATCAGGCTCGAGACCGACAGCGCCGGCACGATCAGCATGTACGAGAACTTGAACAGCATCGCGGTCTTGGCGGATTCCTTGATCATGAGGCCCCAGTCCGGGTCCGGGGGCTGGAGGCCGAGCCCGAGGAAGGTCAGCGTGGTGATCGCGACCGTGGTGTAGCCGAGCCGGAGGCAGGCATCGACGATGATCGGCCCGCGCGCGTTCGGCAACAGCTCGACGATCATGATGTAGAGCGGGCTCTCGCCCCGGGTCTGGGCCGCGAACACGTAGTCGCGGGTCTTGATGTCGAGGGTCAGGCCGCGCACGATCCGCATGATCGCAGGGGCTGACGCAAAGGTCACCGCGATCACGATGTTGAAGCCGGACGGGCCCAGATAGTTCAGGACCACGATGAACAGGACCATGACCGGGAACGACAGGAGCACGTTGGCGAAGAACGAGATGACCTCGTCCCACCAGCCGGCCAGATAGCCCGCGAGCAGGCCGAACAGCGTGCCGACGACGTAGGCGACCAGGGTCGCCGTGACCCCCCAGACCAGCACCCGCTGACAGCCCCAGATGTCGCGCGAGAGCATGTCGCGGCCCTTGAAGTCGGTGCCGAGCCAGAAGAACAGGTCCTTCTTCTCGCTGAACGGCAAGGTGAAGGGCGCGATCGGCTTGTTGGGATCGATCAGCGGCAGGAAGGGGACGGTGACCGCCATCAGCAGCCAGAACATCACCAGCGTGATGCCGATCATGGCGATCCAGGATTCCCGCCAGGCCCGGATCGCGATGATGTAGAGCAGCACGGTCGCCGGGATCGCGGGCAGCAGCACGAAGTCGCGGGCGCTGCCGAGGGCGTGGCCGAACATGACGTGGAGGGTGAGCGGCCCCCACATCAACACCACCAGCACGATGAGCGCGCGCGGCGTGGTCAGGCGCTCCATCAGGGAGGGCGCGGGCGGGGCGGTCGCGATTGCCGTGGCCATGGTGCCGGTCTCCTCAGGCGAACCGGATGCGCGGATTGAGGAAGGTGTAGCCGACGTCCGAGATGATCTGGGACAGCACGGCCACGATCACCGCGACCAGGGTGCAGGCCTGGACGACGTAGACGTCGCCGAACAGCGCCGCCTGCAGGAGCAGCTTGCCGAAGCCGTCGTACTCGAAGAACACCTCGACCACGACCACGCCCGAGAGCAGCCAGTTGAGCTGCAGCACGATCACCGTGAAGGGCGCGATCAAAGCGTTGCGCAGCGCATGCTTCATGATCACGCGCTGGTACGGAATCCCCTTGAGGACCGCGGTCCGGATGTACTGCGAGGTCATGACCTCGGCCATCGAGGCGCGGGTCATGCGCGCGACGTAGCCGAAGTCGTAGAGCACGAGCGTCATGACCGGCAGGACCAGCTCACGCCCGTCGAAGCCCTGGATCATCGCCGACTTGGCCGGCAGCCAGCCGAGCCCGAGCGCGAAGATGACGGTCAGGATGATCGCCGTGGCGATCTCGGGGATCGAGGTCGTGACCACCGACAGCACGGTGATCGCCCGGTCCTGCGCCGAGCCCTCCTTCATGCCCCCGAGCACGCCCGTGACCAGCGAGATCGGGATCATCAGGGCGAACACCCAGAACGCCAGGATGCCGGTGTTGAGCAGCCGGTCCGCGAGCAGCGGGCCGACCGCGGTGTTCTTCTCGAACGACTTGCCGAAGTGGCCCCGCAGGACATCGCCGACCCAGTGCACGTAGCGCTGGTAGAACGGCTCGTCGAGGCCCTTCTCGGCCAGCCAGTTGTGGTAGGATTCCTCGGTCAGCGCCGAGACCGCGAAGCCGCCGAGCTCGGCGACCGCGATCTTCTTCTTGAACTGATCGGTGTCGAAGATCACGAACAGGATGAACGACGCCACCGCCATGATCAGGACCATCTGGAGCAGGCGGCGGAGGATCAGCGGCAGCATGGCGGGCCTCAGCGCTCTCGGATGTTAGTGCGGGGCCGGCGCCCACCGGGGCGGCGGGTGCCGGACGCCCGAAGCGGGTACGGCGGCGCGCGCCCCGGACGGGCGCCCGGAGCGCGCGCCCTTGATCATCAGGTGTCCAGCCAGACCTTGTTGAACTGATGGTACTGGGTCGGATGGGCCGGATAGTCCTTCACCTGGTTGGTGATCATGGTGAACACCGGCCGCCAGACCGGCTGCAGCATGACCGCGGAATCCTGCAGCAGCTTCTCGACCTTCTCCATCTTGGCCCGGCGCGCCTCGACGTCGAGGGTCGCTTCGGCGGCATCGAGCGCGGCGTCGAACTCCGGGTTGGCGTAGTGGCTCTCGTTCCACGGCACGCCGGTGCGGTAGCCGAGCGACAGCACCATGGTGCCGAGCGGGCGATGGGTCCAGGAGGTCGCCCCGAACGGGGTCTTGTCCCAGATCTCCCAGTACTTGGACGCCGGCATGACGTTGATGTTGAGGGTGACGCCGACGTCCTTGAGCTGATCGCGCCAGATCTCGCAGACCGTCTGGTGCCAGGGCCCGTCGGTGTTGCCGACGTCGATGGTGAGCTCGATGCCGTCGGCATAGCCGGCGTCGGCCAGCAGCTTCTTGGCGCCGTCGACGTCGCGCACCAGCGGCGGCAGCTTGAAGTACTCGGGGTGGATCGGGGACACGTGATGGTTCTCGCCGACGTCGCCGCCGCCCTGGAACACCAGGTCGCGATAGACGTTGTTGTCGGCCGCCATCACCAGCGCCTGGCGCAGCTTGATGTTGTCGAACGGCGCCTGGCTGACCTGGAAGCGGCAGCAGAGCGTCTGCGCGGTCCGCGCCTTGACGATCTCGCCGTCGAGCGCCTGGGCGAACTCGTACTGCTCGATGCCGAACGAGTAGATGCTGTCGACGTCGCCCGAGGCGAACGCGGTCAGCTGGTTGTCGGCGTCGTAGTGGTAGTAGTGGATCTCGTCGAGATAGACGTCGCCACCCCAGTATTTGATGTCCTTGCCGTCGGTGGTCTTGGTGATCCGCTTGAGGATGCAACGGTCGCCGACCGCCAGCTCGGTCAGGGTGAACGGCCCGGTGCCGATCGGGTTGTCCGAGAACGGCGCCTTGAACGACGGGTGCAGGATCGCGGTCGGATAGTTGTAGCAGTCCTCGGGGGCCGACAGCACCGGCTTCGACAGGTTGAAGCGCACGGTGTACTTGTCGACCGCCTCGGCCGCGCCCGGGATCATGGTCTTCTTGCCGTCCTTGTCCTCGGTCATCGAGGAGAAGGTCGACAGGCCGCTGTTGGATGAGCCGAGATCGGGATCGAGCCAGCGCTGGACGTTCCAGACCACGTGGTCGGCGACGAATTCGTCACCATTGTGCCAGAGCACGCCCTGGCGCAGGTGGAAGGTCCAGGTCTTGAGGTCGTCGGAGGCCTCCCAGCTCTCGGCGAGCATCGGCCGGGTGATGTTGTCCGCGCCGGTGATCGCCAGGTATTCGGCGGTATGCCGGGTCTGGTTGGACATCTGGACCCAGGAATAGGTCGCCGGGTCCTCCATCTTCTGGACCTCCATGCCGACCTTGAGGATGCCGCCCATCTTGGGCTTGGCCTGCGCCCGGGCCTGCGGGATCGCGCTCTCGCCGAACACCCGGCCGACGATGCCGTAGGCGGTGGTCGCCGACAGGCCGAGCAGGGTCGAGGTGCGCAGGAACTCGCGCCGGTCGATGCGGCGCGCCTCGAGCTCCTCGACCAGCTTGGGAATGTAGGGATGGAGTCTGCGCTCGTCGGATTTGGCCACGGTCGTTCTCCGTCGCTGTCGCGTTGCGTCCCCCAAATTCCGGCGCCGCATGCGCGGCCCTTGCCGGGTCGAAGACGCTACGGGCCGCCGAAATCCGCCTCTGCGCGCGAGAGTACCCCATCACCCGGGGCTGTCAACCGCCGCCCCTGGTGCGGCCTGCGGCCCGCCGGCCGCAACCCGTGGTGAACCGCCGGCTCCGACCGGCTCTGCCAACTTTCCGATGGCCGAACTGCCGCCGATCCGCTAGACTGCCAACTAAAGCAGGCGCCAAGAAGGGCGGGCTCCCGGAGCGCGGCTGTCTCGGAACGGGGAACCCGCCTTGGCCTGACTTCCTTCGCGTAGTCGCGAGCGTTCGAAGGAATGCGTTTCGGCGTGTTCTTGGAGGTTCGTGGCGTGTCGACAACGAGCGCCTTGCCAGGTCGTTCGACCTGGCTGAGGCGGACCGGTCCGTCCTGGATCGTGGCCGTCGTCATCTATGGTGGCTTTGGTCTGGCCACCTGGTTCCACAGCGCCCTGCCGTGGTGGCTGCTGCCGATCTTGGGCGGCGTCCTGATCGCCTGGCACGGCTCGCTGCAGCACGAGGCCGTCCATGACCAGCTCGCCCCATGGCGCTGGCTCAACGATCTGCCCGCGCTGCCGCCGCTCGCGCTGTGGCTGCCGTTCCCGATCTATCGCGCGGCCCATCGGGCGCATCACGATTTCGAGATTCTGACCGAGCCCTGGCGGGACCCCGAATCGTTCTATGTCGATCAGGCGACCTGGCGGCGCCTGCCCGAAGCCATGCGTTGGCTGCTGCGCGCCCACAACACCCTGCTCGGACGCCTCCTGCTCGGGCCGTTCCTGGTGATCGGCCAGTTCCTGTGGGCCGAGGCGCAAGCACTCGCCGCCGGCGACCGCCGCCATCTCGGCATCTGGCTCTGGCATCTGCCGGCGCTGGCGCTGGTCGTGCTCTGGGTCAGGCCGTCTGCGGCCTGCCGCTCTGGCAGTATCTGCTGATGTTCGTCCTGCCCGGCGTGAGCCTGACCCTGGTGCGCTCGTTCGCCGAGCACAAGGCGGCCTGGACGCCCTTCGAGCGGACCGCGGTGGTCGAGGCCGGGCCTTTCTTCTCGATCCTCTACTTCAACAACAATCTGCACTTCGCCCATCACAAGCGCCCGGACCTGCCCTGGCATGCGCTGCCCGCCTATTACCGGGCCAGGCGCGCGGAGCTGCTCGCCGAGAACGGCGGCCTGGTCTACCAGGGCTATCGCGAGATCGTCCGCCGCTACCTGCTGCGGCCGGTCGACGCGCCCGCCCACCCCTACCACTGAGCACCGGCGCACCGCCTCGGACCGGGACACTTTGGCGCGCGTCCGTGGCTCGTTCTTTGCTAAGATCGAGCTGGCCGCCAGGTTCCGCGGTCGGTAGTCGCGCGCGCATTGGTCCCGTGCGGGACTGCCGTGGTGATGCCGACGGCTCACGCTACGTTAGCGGCAGGGCGAGGGAGTGACGGGATGCAACGAGCCCTGGTGCGGAACCCGACCGTGCCGATCGAATGGCCGGCGGTGGCCGTGGCGCTGCTCGGCGCGCTGGCGCTCGCCGGCTGCGATGGCGGCGCCGATGGCGGCAAGGCCGCGGCGGCACCGCCGCCGCCCGAGGTCACGGTCGCCCATCCGCGGGTCGAGAACCTGGTCGAGTGGACCGAGTTCACCGGCCGCTTCGAGGCCGTCCAGCAGGTCGACATCCGGGCCCGGGTGTCAGGCTACCTCGCGACCATCGACTTCCAGGACGGTGAGGTCGTCAACAAGGGCCAGAACCTATTCCTGATCGACCCGCGGCCATTCGAGGCCGCCCTGGATCGCGCCCGGGCCGATCTCGCCAGCGCCCAGGCGCAGCTCGAGCTCGCCAAGCTGCAGTTCGAGCGGGTCGCCAAGCTGGTCGGCAGTCCGGCCTTCGCCCAGACCAACTACGACCAGCGGCTGCAGGAGCGCCGGGCCGCCGAGGCGAGCGTGGGCGCCGCGCAGGCGGCCGTCGAGCAGGCCAAGCTCAGCCTCGACTACACGGAAATCTCGGCGCCGATCGCCGGACGAATCTCCGACCGCCGGGTCGACATCGGCAATCTGGTCACCGAAACGACGCTCCTGACCACGATCGTCTCGCAAAGCCCGATCTATTTCGACTTCGACATGAGCGAGGCCGACTTCCTCGGCTATCAGCGGGCGGTGCTGGCGGGCGAGCTGCCCTCGACCCGCGAGCGCTCGACCCTGGTCAACGTCAAGCTGGTCGACGAAGACGACTGGCACCGGCAGGGCCAGATGAACTTCGTCGACAACGTGGTCGACCAGAGCTCGGGCACGGTCCGCGCGCGCGCCGAGTTCCTCAACCCGAACGGCTTGATCCAGCCCGGCCAGTTCGGCACGATCCGTATCCCGGGCTCGCCGGAATACCCGGCGATGCTGATCCCGGACGCGGCGATCGTGACCGATCAGTCGCAAAAGCTGGTGATGACCGTGACCGCGGACAACAAGATCGTGCCCAAGGTGATCCGCCCGGGGCCGCACGAGCTGGGCCTGCGGATCGTGCGCAGCGGCCTCACGGCCGACGACCGGATCGTGATCAACGGCCTGTTGCGGGTCCGCCCGGGCATCCAGGTGACGCCCAAGGAGGGCAAGATCGAACTGCCGCCGCCCGCGGCGCCGGCCCAGGGCTGAGCGGATCCGCCTGCCATGCGCTTCGGACATTTCTTCGTCGACCGGCCGATCTTCGCGACGGTCGTCGCGATCCTGATCACCCTGGTCGGCGCCGCCGCCTATTTCGGCCTGTCGGTCGCCCAGTATCCGGAAATCGCGCCGCCGACCATCCAGGTGACCGCGAGCTATCCCGGCGCCTCGGCCGAGGTCGTCAGCGAGACCGTGTCGACGCCACTCGAGCAGGAGATCAACGGCGTCGAGGGCATGCTCTACATGGTGAGCCAGGCGACCGCCGACGGCTCGCTGTCGCTGTCGGTGACCTTCGCGCTCGGCACCGATCTCGACATCGCCCAGGTTCTGGTCCAGAACCGGGTCGCGATCGCCTTGCCGAGGCTGCCAGACCAGGCCCGCCAGATCGGCGTCACGGTGCGCAAGAACTCGCCCGACCTGCTGATGGTGATCCACCTCAGCTCGCCCGACGGCTCGCGCGACCAGCTCTACATCTCGAACTACGCGAATCTGCAGATCCGGGACGTGCTGGCCCGGCTCGACGGCGTCGGCGACGTGCGCGTGTTCGGCGCGCGCAATTATTCGATGCGCATCTGGCTCGACCCGAACAAGGTCGCGGCGCGCGACCTGACCGCGGGCGACGTGGTCCAGGCGCTACAGGGCCAGAACGTCCAGGTGGCATCGGGCGTGCTCGACCAGCCGCCGATTCCGGACCAGGGCGCCTTCCAGCTCAATGTCGAGACCCTCGGCCGCTTGAAGGACGCCAAGGAATTCGAGAACATCGTGGTCAAGACCGAGCCGGGCGGCCGGGTCACCCGTCTGCGCGACATCGCGCGGGTCGAGCTTGGCGCCCAGGACTACACCGCCAACGGCTATCTCGACCGGCGGTCGGCGGTGCCGCTCTTGATCTTCCAGCAGCCGGGCTCGAACGCGCTCGCGACCGCCGACCGCCTGTTAGCGACCATGGCCGAGCTGTCCAAGAGCTTTCCGTCGGGCCTGCGCTACGACGTCGTCTACAACCCGACCGAGTTCATCGCCCAGTCGGTCGAGGCGGTGATCCACACGATCTACGAGGCGGCGATCCTGGTCGTTCTTGTAGTGATCCTGTTCCTGCAGACCTGGCGCGCCTCGATCATCCCGATCGTCGCCATCCCGATCTCGTTGATCGGCACCTTCGCGGTCATGGCGGCGTTCGGCTTCTCGCTCAACAACCTGTCGCTGTTCGGCCTGGTGCTGGCGATCGGGATCGTGGTCGACGACGCGATCGTGGTCGTGGAGAACGTCGAGCGCAACCTCGAGCAGGGCATGGCGCCCAAGGAAGCGGCGCACCGCACGATCGACGAGGTCGGCAACGCCCTGGTCGCGATCGCGCTCGTGCTCGGCGCGGTGTTCATTCCGGCTGCCTTCATCAGCGGCATCTCGGGCCAGTTCTTCCGCCAGTTCGCGGTCACGATCGCGGCCGCGACCGCGATCTCATGTCTGGTCTCGCTAAGCCTCAGCCCGGCGCTCTGCGCGCTCCTGCTCAAGCCCCGCCGGACCGAGACCGGACCGCCGCCGCTGATGCTGCGCCCGGTGCACGGCTTCTTTGCCGGCTTCAACTGGCTGTTCGACCGGCTGTCGCGCGGCTATGGCGGCCTGACCCAACGTCTGGTGCGGCTGACCGTGGTCGTGCTCCTGGTCTACGTCGGCCTGATCGGGTTGACCGGCTGGCAGTTCAATCGCGCGCCCACGGGCTTCATCCCGCAGCAGGACCAGGGCTATCTGATCACCGTGATCCAGCTGCCGCCCGGGTCCTCGCTCGCCCGCACCGATGCGGTCGTGCGCCATGCCGCCGAGATCGCGCTCGGCACGCCGGGCGTGCTGCACGCGGTGTCGTTCGCCGGCTTCGACGGTGCGACCTTCACCAACGCGTCCAATGCCGGCGCGATCTTCACGCCGCTCGCCCCGTTCGCCGAGCGTGCTGCCAAGGGGCTCACATCGGACCACATTCTGGCCGACCTATCCAAGCGCTATGCGGCCATCGAGGAGGCCTTCATCATCGTCATCCAGCCGCCGCCGGTGCGCGGCATCGGCACCGCCGGCGGCTTCAAGATGATGGTCCAGGACCAGCGCGGACGCGGCCCCCAGGCGCTCGAGACGGCGACCCACGAGCTCGTGGGTGCGGCCAACCAGACCCCCGGCCTCAGCCGCGTGTTCTCCCTGTTCAACACCGGGACCCCCAAGATCTTCGCCGACATCGACCGGGTCAAGGCCGAGATGCTAGGGGTCACGCCCGAGCAGGTGTTCGAGGCGCTCGAGGTCTATATCGGCTCGACCTACGTCAACGACTTCAATCTGCTCGGCCGGACCTTCCGGGTCACGGCCCAGGCCGACGGTCCGTTCCGCAAGGAGCTGCGCGACGTCGAGCAGCTGAAGATGCGCAGTTCCTCGGGTGCGATGGTGCCGCTCGGCTCGGTCGCGACCTTCCGCGACATCAGCGGGCCCTACCGGGTGCCGCGCTACAATCTCTATCCCGCGGCTGAGGTCCAGGGCAGCGCGGCGCCCGGCACGTCGACCGGCGAGGCGCTCGCGACCATGGAGCGTCTGGCGGGCCAGGTCCTGCCCGACGGCTTCGGCTACGAGTGGACCGAGCTCGCGCTGCAGCAGAAGCTGGCGGGCGGCGGCACCCTTTTGATCTTCGTCGCCTCGGTGGTGTTCGTGTTCCTGCTGCTGGCCGCCCAATACGAGAGCTGGCTGTTGCCGCTGGCGGTGATCCTGATCGTGCCGATGTGCCTGCTGGCCGCGGTCAGCGGGCTGCTCGCGCGCGGCATGGACGTCAACATCCTGGGTCAGATCGGCTTCGTCGTCCTGGTCGGCCTGGCGGCCAAGAACGCGATCCTGATCGTCGAGTTCGCGCGCCAGGGCGAGGAGCAGGGGCTCGACCGGCGAGAGGCGGCGACCGCGGCCGCGCGTACGCGCCTGCGGCCGATCCTGATGACCTCGTTCGCCTTCATCTTCGGCGTCATCCCGCTCGCGATCGCGAGCGGTGCCGGCGCCGAGATGCGCCAGTCGCTCGGCACGGCGGTGGTCTTCGGCATGCTCGGCGTGACCCTGTTCGGGCTGATCTTCACGCCGGTCTTCTACGTCGCCTGCCGGGGCCTCGCCCGGCTCCGCGGCCCGGCACCGCAGCCGACGCCCTCGGAGCAGGGTGCCGGGCCGGCTTGACCGCCGGCCGGCGCGGCGCGTAAGCCAACGCCGAGCGCGCCGCTTGGTGGCCTAAAAGGCCCCGATCGGCCTGCCATCGACAGTGAGGCGACCCATGAACCTCCGCGATCTGGGCGCGATCGGCCTGGCTTTGAGCCTGGTCGCCGCCTGTGGCGAGCCCGAGGTCTCGAACCTCAGCTACGCCAGCGTCCGGGCCGCGGCCGAGGGCAAGGACGAGGCGACCTTCGGCAGCTGGTTCAAGGACATCAAGGGCCAGCGCGTCGCCTGGAGCGGCCGCGTGGTCGAGGTCAAGACCGAGCACCGGCGTGCAGGCCGCCGAGACCACCCTGCTCGAGGTCGACCTCGACGGCCTGGACGGCGGCACGACCGACCCGGACGTGGTGTTCCCGGTCTCGGCCTCGTTCGCCGATGGCCTGGTGGCGGGCAGCGAGGTCGCGTTCACCGGCTCGATCGAGAGCTTCGAATGGGTCAACCGGCGGCCGCTGCTGCGGCTCGACGTCAAGCAGGTCCGGGGCTCCTGAGCACGGCCTCGAGGCGCGCCAGGATCTCGACCCGGCCGGCGCGCAGCGGTCCGACGGTCTCCATCTCGAGCGCCGCCGCAGCCGCCGCGAAGGCGCCGCAGGCCCCGAGGTCGGCGCTCGCCAGCCGGCCCGCGAGATAGGCCGCGAGATAGGTGTCGCCGCAGCCGGTCGGGTCGACCTGGCGACGCGGCGCCACCGCCTCGACCTCGATCGCGCCGTCCGGGCCGAAGATGGTCGAGCCGCGGCTCGCCCTGGTCACCAGCACCTCGCCCACGCCCGCGTCCCGGACCCTGGCGGCGGCCGCGGCGACATCCTGGCTGCCGGTATGGATCAGCAGCTCCGCCTCGTCCGCCTTGAGCACGTCGAGCGGCTGGAGGTCGCGCAGCCTGCGGGTCGGCCGGGCGGCCTCGACCGCGCCGGCGACCAGCCGCCGGGTCAGGCCCTGGACGTCGAGCCCGACCAGGCCGCCTCGGGCGGCGCAATCGCCGATCACCCCGCGCTCGACGTCGCGGCTGGTCAAGGGCCCGATCTGCCAGAGCCGGGCCTCGATCGGCGGCAGATCGCGAACCCGGATCGGCGCCGCGATCGCATCGACCCGCTGGCGGCGCGCGGCCGGGCGCGCCGGGTCGTAGAGGTTGCGAAAGCTCGTGGTCGTTCTGCTCGGGAGGTTGAACACCTCGACCCCTTGGGCGCGGAGCTCGCCGAGCAGGACCGCCTCGTCGGCCGGCGCAACCCGGGTGACCACCGCCGCGCTGAGGCCGAGCGCGACGTAGACCATGGTCGAATAATAGGCGGCACCGCCCGGCTGCGGCGGGTACTCGGTGGCCCCGACGGTGTTGAGGTCGCGCGCGACCGGGCCGATGACGCAGACGTCGAACATCGGGATCAGTCGGCGAGGCGCCGGAGTGCTGCGCGATAGCGCCCGGCGACCTCGGCGCGCGCGCGATGGCGGCCGTCCCGCACCAGCCAGCGGCCGCCGACCATGACGTCCTGGACCGGGTTGGCGTTGCCCGCGAACACCAGGCTGTCGAGCAGGCTCTCGCCGCGGCGGCCGGCGAGCACCGGATGGTCGGCATCGAGGCGGATCAGGTCGGCCCGGTGACCCGGCGCCAGGCGGCCGATCCGGCGGCCGAGCGCCTGGGCACCGCCGGCGAGCGCCGCCTGCCACAGGCGGGCGCCGCAATGCGGCTGCTCGAGGCTGGCCGCGACCAGGCGGCGGAGCGTGTCGAGCCGTTGGCCGTACTCGAGCCAGCGCAGCTCCTCGACCGGGCTGACCGAGACGTGGCTGTCGGAGCCGATGCCGAAGCGGCCGCCCGCCTCCAGAAAGGCCCCGAGGTTGAACAGGCCATCGCCGAGATTGGCCTCGGTGGTCGGGCACAAGCCCGCGACCGCGCCGCTGCGGGCGAGCTCCAGGGTCTCGTCGTCGTCCATGTGGGTGGCGTGGATCAGGCACCAGCGCGATCCGACCGGGGCCACCTCGAGCAGATGCGCGACCGGGCGCCGGCCGCACCAGGCCAGGCAGTCGCGGACCTCGCGCACCTGCTCGGCGACGTGGATGTGGACCGGCGCCTCCGGGTCGATCCGGTCCAGCATGGCGAGCGCCTCGAGCAGCGCCTGGTCCGGCACGGCGCGCAGCGAATGCGGCGCCAGGCCGAGGCGGAGGTCGGGATCACCCGCGACCGCGGCACGCAGCCGCTCCAGGAGCGCGCCGAAGGCGTCCAGATCGTTGACAAACCGGCGCTGGCCCGGATCGGGCGGAGCGCCGCCGAAGCCGCCCGCCATATACAGCACCGGCAGGTGGGTGAGGCCGATGCCGGCCTGCCGTCGGGCGGCGAGGATCGCCTGCGACAGCTCGGCCGGATCGGCATAAGGGCGGCCGTCCGGCTGGTGATGCAGATAGTGGAACTCGCCGACCGCGGTGTAGCCCGCCTCGAGC
>CAVSRN010000088.1:0-64967 GCA_963730195.1 uncultured Alphaproteobacteria bacterium | reverse complement strand
ACTCGAGGAGCGTTGCCCGCCGCCGCGGGCGATCACGGCAGGCGGAAGCGCTCGGAGGCTTGGGCTCGATCCGACCCCCCGCTCGAGCCCGACGACCAACCAAGGCGAGGCGCGGGTCGGATCGGACCGGATCGAGGACGCGGAGGCGGCGCGCCGGGCCGCGTCAGAACCGGTCCTTGCGCTTGCGGATCTCGGCGAACACCTCGGCATCGCTCGCGTCCGGCATGCCGAGCCGGGCGCGGATCGCCGGATCGTGCGGCCGCAGGAACGGGTTGGCCGCGCGCTCGGCGCCGAGTCGGGTCGGCACGGTCGGCCGGCCGGCCGCCCGCTGGCGATCGGCCTCGGCGGCGCGCTCTTTCAGCGCCGGATTGTCCGGGTCGATGGTGAGCGCGAAGCGGGCGTTCGCCTGGGTGTACTCGTGGGCGCAGTAGACCAGGGCGTCGTCCGGCAGATCCGCGTATTTGGACAAAGAATTCCACATCTGCTCGAACTGGCCCTCGATCACCCGGCCGCAGCCGAGCGAGAACAGGGTGTCGGCGCAGAACAGCGCCTTGGCGGCCGCGAACCAGTAGGTGATGTGCCCCGAGGTATGGCCCGGGGTCTCCAGCACCTCCGCCTCGGCCTCGCCGAGCCGGAAGCGGTCGCCCTCGACCAGGCCGAGGTCGATCCCGGGCACCCGCGCCGCGTCCTTCTTCGGCCCCACGATCTGGCAGCCGGTCGCCCGCTTGACCTCGAGATTGCCGCCGGTGTGATCGGCGTGGTGATGGGTGATCAGGATCCAGTCCAGGGTCCAGCCCCGGCGCTGCAGGCGCTCGAGCACCGGTGCCGCCGCCCCCGGGTCGACCACGCCGGTGACCCCGGCCGCCGGCTCGTGGAGCAGATAGACGTAGTTGTCGCTGAGGACCGGAATCTGCTCAATTTGGAGTTGCGTCATCGTCGCGTTCCCCCCACCATTCGCGCCAGGATCGGTTCACAAACGCCGACCCAGGCCCTATCTTGTGTAGGACACCCCGGGCTTGTGTTGGTGGCTTTGCGCCACGCCGGGCCGAATTCCAAGCGGATCGCCCCATCGGATCGCCGAGAGCATGCGCCCGGACATCATCGACCTGCAAGCATTTTACGGCTCCCGCCAGGGCCAGCTGGTGCGCCGTCTGGTCGGTCGCCAGGTGCGGCTGATCTGGCCGGACCTGGCCGGTTTGCGCCTGCTCGGGATCGGCTATGCGGTGCCGTTCCTGGCGCCGCTGACCGAGGCGGCGGAGCGGGTCTGCGTCGTCATGCCGCCGGCCCAGGGCGTGGTCCGCTGGCCGCCGGACCGGCCCAATCAGGTGGTCCTCGCCGCCGACGACGAGCTGCCGCTCGCCGACCGCAGCATCGATCGCGTGCTCATGGTCCATGCCCTCGAGGCCACCGAGCAGTCGGAGCGCCTGCTGCGCGAGATCTGGCGCGTGCTCGCCGACGGCGGCCAGGCGCTGATCGTGGTGCCCAACCGGCGCGGCCTCTGGTGCCTGAGCGAGACCACGCCGTTCGGCCATGGCCGGCCGTTCAGCGCGGCCCAGCTCAAGCAGGCGCTGCGCGGCAACCTGTTCACCCCCGGGCGCACCGGGCGCGCCCTGTTCGTGCCGCCGAGCCGGTCGCGCGTGGTGCTGCGCACCGCCATCGTCTGGGAGCGGATCGGCTTGCGCTGGGCCAAGACGTTCGCCGGCGTGCTGCTGATGGCCGCCGAGAAGCAGATCTACGCCGTGCCCGCGGAGCCGGCCCTCAAGCGCGCCCGGGTGCCTGCCTATGTGCCGGTGCCGCGGGCGCTGGCGGCCGCCGAACGGGTCGTCGGAACGGCGCGCGCGACGGCCGGGCGCCCGACGGCTCCGGCCGGCTGAGCACGAACAGCGCCTGCTCGCTGAGCAGGTTGTCGAGCCAGCGGCTGCTCGCCAGCCGGCTTGGCCGGCCGTCGGCCGCCAGGCAGCTGCGCTGCTCGATCCGCAAGCCGAGCTCGGCGCACAGGCGCTCGAAATCCGCCAGCGTGCAGGGATGGATGTTGGCGGTCGAGTACCAGGGCTCCGGCAGGCAGCGGGCCATCGGCATCCGGCCGTGGCGCATCAGATACCAGCGCGCCCGCCAGTGGGCGTAGTTGGTGAACGAGACGATGCCGTAGCGGCCGATCCGGAGCATGTTCTCCAGGACCTGGCGCGGATCGCGCATCGCCTGGATGGTCTGCGACAGGATCACGTAGTCGAACGAGCCGTCGGGGTAGATCGCGAGATCGGTGTCGCCGTCGCCCTGGACCACGGCCAGACCCTGGGTGACGCAGTCCTGCACGCCCTCCTGGCTGAGCTCGATGCCGCGGGCGTCGACCTGCTTGGTGCGCGCGAGGTGGGCGAGCAGGGCGCCGTCGGCGCACCCGACGTCCAGTACCCGGGTATGCGATTCGATCAGATCCGCGATCAGTCGCAGATCCTGGCGCAGACCGTTGGCCGCCACGGCAGGCCGGGCCGCCGCCGCGCTGGTCGCGAATCTCCTCCTCCTCCAAGGCCGTCATCTCAGCGCAGGCCGCATTGCGCCGCGGCACCGTCGAGGAACCCCGAGAGCACCCGGTGGAACTCGGGCTCGTCGAGCAGAAACGAGTCGTGGCCGCGATCGGTCCCGATCTCGCAGAACGACACGTTGGCGGCGACCGCGGTCAGCGCCCGCACCAGCTCCCGGCTCTCCGGCGTCGGGAACAGCCAGTCGGAGCTGAACGAAATCACGCAAAAGCGCGTGGCGCTGCCGCGAAAGGCGTTGGCCAGGACGCCGTCGTAGGATGCCGCGAGGTCGAAGTAGTCCATGGCGCGGGTGATGTAGAGGTAGGAGTTGGCATCGAAGCGGTCGACGAAGGTGATGCCCTGATGGCGCAGATAGCTCTCGACCTGGAAGTCGGCCTCGAAGCCGTAGCTGATCCCGGTCCGGTCCTGGAGCTGGCGGCCGAACTTGCGGTGCAGCGCCGCCTCGCTGAGATAGGTGATGTGGGCCGCCATGCGCGCCACCGACAGGCCGCGGGTCGGCCGCCTGCCGGTGCGCAGATAGTTGCCGCCCTGCCAGTCGGGATCGGCCATGATCGCCTGCCGGCCGACCTCGTGGAAGGCGATGTTCTGCGCCGAATGGCGCGCCGCGGACGCGATCGGCACCGCGCTGAACACCCGCTGGGGATAGCGCGCCGCCCATTCCAGCACCTGCATGCCGCCCATCGAGCCGCCGAGCACGCAGAACAGGCGCTCGATGCCGAGCTGGTCGAGCAGCAGGGCCTGGACCCGGACCATGTCGCCGATCGTGATCACCGGGAAGCTCAAGCCGTAGGGCCGGCCGGTCGCCGGATCGATCTCGACCGGCCCGGTCGTGCCCATGCAGCCGCCCAGCACGTTGGCGCAGATCACGAAGTAGCGCTCGGTGTCGAGCGGCCGGCCGGGGCCGATCATCAGCTGCCACCAGCCGTCCTTGCCGGTGACCGGGTGCGGCTCGGCCGCGAACTGGTCGCCGGTGAGCGCGTGGCAGACCAGGATCGCGTTGGTCCGCGTCGGGTTCAGGCGCCCGTAGGTCTGATAGGCGACCGTGATCGGGCCGAGCGTGGCTCCCGAATCGAGCCGGAGCGGCTCGTCGGTCGCGAGCTGGACCCGAGACCCGGGCAGGCGGCCCGTGTTCAGCTCGAGGACGGAGAGCGGCGGCACCATCGGCGGCGGTTCATCGGCTGGGGTGAGGGGCAGATCCAGAACAGGCCATGAGGGCATAGTTGGCGGGCGAGGGGCGGCAAAGTCAATGCGGCTTTACTTCCCAACCGTCGCCGGACTACTCTCCGGCCGAATTGGGCGCAAGTCTCTGGGCTTCGATGGCAGCGGTGGCTCCTCCTCTCGACGACCTTCGGGCCGAAGTGGACCGGATCGATCAGGCAATCCTCGAGCTGCTGGTCGAGCGTACCGACGTGGTGCGCGAGATCGGCAGGGTCAAGGCGGACCGCCTGAACGCCCGGCTCGCGGCCCGGCCGGCGCGCGAGGCGGTGATCCTGCGCCGCCTGGTGGCGCTCGCGGGCGAGCGCTTTCCGCGGGCGGTCCTGGTGCGCATGTGGCGCGAGCTGCTGGCGGCGACCACCCGCCTGCAGACCCCGATGTCGGTGTCGGTGTTCGGGGCGCAGCAGGGCTTTGCCATCTGGGACCTGGCGCGTGACCATTTCGGCTCGGTGACGCCGATGGTCCGGGTCGAGAGCGCGAGCCAGGCGCTGCGCTCGGTCAGCGACGGCAGCGCCACGGTCGCGGTCCTGCCGCTGCCGAACGACGACGAGCCCTGGTGGCTGGCGTTGATGTCCGACCACCACGACCGCCTGCGGGTGTTCGCCCGCCTGCCGTTCGTCGCCCGGGGCGCCGGCGAGGGCGAGGAGACCCATGCTCTGGCGCTCGGCCGGCTCGAGCCGGAGCCGAGCGGCGACGATCTCGCGCTGCTCGCGATCGAGGCCGGGTCCGGCGTCTCGCGCGGCCGGCTCCGGGATCTGCTGCTCGCGGCCGGCCTGCCGCCGGTCTGGCTCGCCGCCTGGCGTTGCCCCGAGCCGCCCCAGACCGTGCATCTGGTCGAGATCGGCAGCTTCATCGGCCAGGGCGACGAGCGGGTCGGCGAGGTCCTGAGCGCCACCCGCGGCGAGGTCTTGCGGATCGTGCCGGTCGGCGGCTACCCTCGAGCGCTGCCGCCAGCTTGAGCGCCGCGCCGGCCGCGGCGCCAGGCCCGTCCCACCGTCAGCGCGGAACCCGACAGATGGCGAGCCTCCGGCCACGCCCCGGCATCCTGGAAATCGAGCCCTACGTCGGCGGCCGGTCCGAGATCGCGGGCGCGTCCCGGGTGGTCAAGCTGTCCGCCAACGAGTTGGCGATCGGGCCGAGCCCGAAGGCGATCGCCGCCTGTCAGGCGGTGGCGGCCCAGATCCACCGCTATCCGGACGGCGACGCGGCGGCGCTGCGCGCGGCGATCGGCCGGCGCTTCCAGCTGGACCCGGCGCAGATCCTGTGCGGTGCCGGCTCGGACGAGCTGATCCAGCTCTTGATGCGCGCCTATGCCGGGCCGGGCGACGAGGTGCTCTACAGCGCCCACGGCTTCCTGATGTACAAGCTCAGCGCGCTCGGGGTGGGGGCGGTGCCGGTCGCAGCACCCGAGCGCGAGCTCACCACCGACGTCGACGCCCTGCTCGCGCGCCGCACCAGCCGCACCCGCATGGTCTTCATCGCCAACCCGAACAACCCGACCGGCAGCTATCTGCCGGCGCGATGAGCTTGCCCGCCTGCACGCCGGCCTGCCCGAGGACGTGCTCCTGGTGATCGATGCCGCCTATGCCGAATACGTCCGGCGCAACGACTACACCGCCGGCATAGAGCTGGTCGATCGAAGCGCCAACGTGGTCATGACCCGGACCTTCTCCAAGCTGTTCGGCCTGGCGGCGCTCCGCCTCGGCTGGCTGTACGGGCCGCCGCACGTGATCGACGTCCTGCAACGCCTGCGCGGGCCCTTCAACGTCAACACGCCGGCTCAGGTCGCGGGCGTCGCCGCCCTCGAGGACCAGGACCATCAGGAGCGCTCGCGCGCCCACAACGACCGCTGGCTGCCCTGGCTCGCCTCGGCCCTGACCGGGCTCGGCCTGAAGGTCCACCCGAGCATCGCCAACTTCGTCCTGGTCGAGTTCGCGCCCGAGGGCCCCAGGAGCGCTGCCGCCGCCAGCGCCTGGCTCGAGCGGCAGGGCATCATCGCGCGGCCGATGGGCGCCTACGGCCTGCCCCAGTGCCTGCGGATCTCGATCGGGCTCGAGGCGGAGAACCGGGCCGTGGCCGATGCGCTGGCTGGGTTCGTGACGTGACCGCGGCCGGCAAGCCGCCCCGGTTCGAGCGGGTCGCGCTGATCGGCATCGGCCTGATCAACGGCTCGCTCGCGCTCAACCTGCGCCACGCCAGCATCGCCGGCGAGATCGTCGCCTGCGCGCGCACCGAGGCGACCCTCGAGAAGGCCCGCGCACTCGGTCTCGCCGACCGCACCACGACCGTGCCCGCGGACGCGGTCGCGGGCTGCGAGCTGGTGGTGATCGGCACGCCGCCCGGCGCCGCCGGGCCGGTCGCCAAGGCGATGGCGCCCGGCCTCGCGGCCGGCGCGATCGTGACCGACGTCAGCTCGCTCAAGGCCGAGATCATCCGCGCCGTGGTCCCGCATCTGCCCGAGCCCGGGCGCTTCGTCGGCGCCCATCCGGTCGCCGGCACCGAGCATTCCGGCCCCGAGGCGGCGTTCCTCAGCCTGTTCCGCAAACGCCACTGCATCCTGACCCCGATCGAGGACACCGACCCCGAGGCCCTGCGCGCGGTCGCCTCCATGTGGCGCGCGGCCGGCTGCATGATCGAGACCATGACGCCCTGAGCACCACGACCGGGTGCTGGCGATCACCTCGCATCTGCCGCATCTGATCGCCTATACGATCGTCGGCACGGTCGCCGACCTCGAGGAGCATCTGCAGACCGAGGTCCTGCGCTACGCCGCCGGCGGCTTCACCGACTTCACCCGGATCGCGGCCTCCGACCCGGTGATGTGGCGGGACGTGTTCCTGCACAACCGCGAGGCCGTGCTCGAGATGCTCGGCCGCTTCACCGAGGACCTCGCGGCGCTGCAGCGGGCGATCCGCTGGGGCGAGGGCGACAAGCTGTTCGACCTGTTCGCGCGCACCCGCGCGATCCGCCGCGGCGTGATCGCCGCCGGCCAGGCCTACGACCGCCAGGTCCTGAGCCAGGGGAGCGAGCCCGGATGACCCGGATCAACGCCGAGATCCGTAGCTATTTCGCGACCCCGGTGGTGGTCGCGACCCTGCCCGACGCCGAGGCGCTCAATCTCGAGCTCGGACGGATCATCCTCGAGCGCGAGCAAAAAGAGGCGGGGGTCCAGCACAGCAACCTCGGCGGCTGGCAGTCGAGCTGGGATTTCGAGGCCTGGGGCGGTGCGGCGGCCAAGCGGCTGCTCGACGCCGCGCGCGAGCTGGCAACGCGGATGACCTCGGATCGGGCGGGCCGGCCGGTGCGCCTCGCCTGGAGGTGCAATGCCTGGGCGAACGTCAATCGCAGGGGTCACGGCAACGAGTTCCACACCCATCCCGGCGCCTATTGGTCGGGCACCTACTACGTCGACGACGGCGGCATCGCCGAGGACCATGCGCTGGGCGGCGAGTTCGAGATCCAGGACCCGCGCGGCGTCGCACCTGCGATGTACGCGCCGCACCTCGGCTTCGCCATGCCCGGCGGCCAGTCGGCCGGCGCCAGCGAGCTGATCTTCCCCAAGAGCGGCCAGCTGATCCTGTTCCCGTCCTGGCTCCAGCACGCGGTCCGGCCCTATCAGGGCGATCGCCTGCGGATCTCGGTCGCCTTCAATTTCAGCGTCTGAGCGCCGTGGCGGCGGCAAGGGTCTGGATCTTCGCCTACGGCTCGCTGATGTGGCGGCCCGGCTTCGCGCATGAGGAGGTCCGCGACGCCTGGCTCCACGGCTATCACCGCAGCCTCTGCGTCTATTCCTGGGTGCACCGGGGCACCCAGGAGCGGCCGGGCCTGGTCCTCGGGCTGGATCGGGGCGGCTCCTGCCGCGGCCGCGTGCTGGCGATCGCGCCGGACCGGGAGGCGGACGTGCTGCGCTATCTCGACGCCCGCGAGCTGGTCACCAACGTCTATCGGCGCAAGCTCCTGCAGGTGACCACCGCCGCGGGCGGCCTGCCCGCCTGGTGCTACGTCGTCCGCCGCGAGCACGAGCAATATGCCGGCAAGCTGGACCCCGCGCGCGTGCTCGAGCTGGTCCGGCACGGCATCGGCCAGTCCGGCACCTGCCCCGACTACCTGGTCAGCACCGTCGCCCACCTCGAGGAGCTCGGCATCCTCGACGGCCCGCTGCATGCGCTCGCCAAGGAGCTGACCCGCACGCAGGGCTGACACCGGCCAGGTCCGCTCCAGATGCCAGCGGTTCTCCCCTCGCGGTGCCGGCGCGCTTGGGCTACAGTCCGCGCCGACCGTGGTCGACGATCCGCGGTCGCTCGAAACACCAAGCATAAGGGAGGTCACGTGATGGGCAACCATCCTCGGCAGGGCTGTCATGCGCCGCGATTGGCGCTGGTTCTCGGGGTCGCGGCAGCACTGGGCGCCACGGCCGCCCGGGCGGACAGCTTCACGATGGGCTATTCGGTCGGTTTCCTGACCGACCCGTTCCAGGCGATCCAGGTCGACCTGACCATGGCCCAGGCCAAGCAGGCGGGTCTCAAGACCCTGCCGGTAGCCAACGCCAACGGCGATGCCGGCAAGCAGATCACCGACTTCCACAACCTGATCGCGCAGGGCGCGCAGGGCATCATCGTGGTGCCGACCGACAGCGACGCGATCGCCCCGGCGCTGGACTACGCTGCCGAGCAGAACGTCCCGGTGGTCGCGATCGACATCGGCCCGGCGGGCGGCAAGGCGGCGATGATCGTGCGCGCCGACAACATCCGCATGGGCGCCGACGCCTGTCAGCAGATGGGCAAGGCGCTCGGCGGCAAGGGCACGGTGCTCTCGATGATGGGCGACCAGGCGACCACCAACGGCCGCGACCGCACCAGCGGCTTCGACGCCTGCATGAAGGAGAGCTTTCCGGACATCAAGGTGATCGAGCAGCCGACCTATTGGAAGACCGACCGCGCCACCTCGGTCGCGCAGACCGTGGTGACCTCGACCCCGGATCTCGCCGGCATCTACATGCAGAGCGACGCGGTGATGCTGGCGGGCGTGCTCAGCGTGCTCGAGAGCGCCGGCGAGCTGAAGGCGGTCGGCGAGCCCGGGCACCTGTACCTGATCACCATCGACGGCACGCCGTTCGCGCTCAAGAAGATCCGCGAGGGCTGGCTGGATGCGGCGATCTCGCAGCCGCTCAATCTTTATGTGAAGTATGGCCTCGCCTATCTGCAGGACGCGGTCGCCGGCAAGTCGTTCCCGCCCGGACCGACCGATCACGACAGCCGGATCGAGGCGCTCAACGGCAACCCGATGGACCTGCTGCCGGCGCCGGTGGTCACCAAGGCGAACGTCGATGACGACGCGCTGTGGGGCAATCACGTCAAATAGCACCGATGGCAGCGGGGCCGAGCGGGGCCGGAGGGCCGGCAGCGGCGACCTCTGAGCCGGGCGGCGCGGTCACGGCCGCGCCGCCGGTCGCCGAGGCGATCGGGGTGTCCAAGCGCTTTGGCGCGAGCCAGGCGCTGGACGCCGTCTCGATGGTCGTGCCGGCCGGCGATTCGCGCGCCCTGGTCGGCCGCAACGGCGCCGGCAAGTCGACCCTGGTCGGCGTGCTCACCGGCCTCCTGGCGGCGGATGCCGGCCAGGTGCGCCTCGCCGGCGAGCCGGCGCCCGGCCTCGCCGACCGCCAGCGCTGGCGCGAGCGGGTCGCCTGCGTCTATCAGAAGTCGACCGTGATCCCGGCGCTCACGGTCGCCGAGAACCTGTTCCTGAACGCGCATCCGACCTTCGCGGGTGGCCTGGTCGCCTGGCCGGCGCTGCGCCGGCAGGCCGAGCGGGTGCTCGCGGACTGGGGGCTCGAGGTCGACGTCGACCTCGATGCCGGGCGCCTCACGGTCGAGCAGCGCCAGATCGTCGAGATCGCCCGCGCCCTGCTCCAGGGCACCCGCTTCATCATCCTCGACGAGCCGACCGCCCAGCTCGAGGGCCGCGAGGTCGCCCGCCTGTTCGAGCGGATCGTCCGCCTGCAGGAGGGCGGCGTCACCTTCCTCTACATCTCGCACCACCTCGAGGAGATCTACGAGGTCTGCCGCAGCGTCACCGTGCTGCGCGACGGCAAGGTGGTCGCCAACGCGCCGCTCGAGACCATGCCCAAGGAGCGCGTGGTCGCGGCCATGGTCGGCGATGCGGTCCGCGGCGACGGCGGGCGCAGCCGGCGCGACCGGCCGAGCGCCACCCCCGGGGCTCCCTGCCTGGAGGTGCGCGGGCTCTGCATCGAGGGCGCCGCCCTCGACCTGACTTCTCGGATCGCCGCCGGCGAGAGCGTCGGCCTCGCCGGGCTCGCGGGCTCCGGCAAGGAGGAGGTCGGCGACGCGATCGCCGGCCTGGTGACACCGTCCGCGGGCGAGATCCGGGTCGCCGGCACGCCGCTCCGTCCGGGCCTGGTCGCCGACGCGCGCCGCAAGGGCGTGGGCTACGTGCCGCGCGACCGCCACCGGCGCGGCATCGTGCCCCAGCTGTCGCTCGCCGAGAACCTGACGCTCACCATCCCGGAGCGCCTCGGCCCCGCAGGACTCGTCCGGCCGGCGGAGCGCGACCGCGAGGCCGAGCCGCCTGGTGCGCTCGCTCGAGATCGTGGCGGCCTCGACCGAGCAGGAGGTCGCCGAGCTCAGCGGCGGCAATCAGCAGAAGGCGGTGATGGGCCGCGCGCTCGCCTCCGCGCCCAGGGTGCTGGTGGTCGAGCATCCGACCCAGGGCGTCGACATCGCCTCCAAGGAGGCGCTGTTCGGGATTCTCGAGCAGGCGCGCGCAGCCGGCGCGGGCGTGCTGATCGTCTCCGACGATCTCGACGAGCTGGTCGGCTGCGACCGGGTGCTGGTGATCTTCCGCGGCCGGCTGGTGGCCGAGTTCGGCGCCGGCTGGCAGGACCACGACCTGGTGGCGGCGATCGAGGGGGTGGGACGTGACGGCTGAGGCGGCGGACATCAAGACCACCGGGGCTGGCATGGGCGCAAAGCTCCGCCGGCGCGCGTCCGCGTTCCGCTTTCGCGAGCTCACCCTCCTGCCCGCGATCGCGCTCGCGATCGTCGCCGGCGCCCTGATCAGCGACGCTTTCCTCACCACCAACAACTTCCTCAACATCCTCCAGCAGTCGTCCGAGCTTTCCGTCCTGGTGATCGCGGAATTGCTGATCCTGATCGCCGGCAAGTTCGACCTGTCGCTGGAATCGACGGTCGGCCTGCCGCCGATGCTGGCCGCCTGGCTGATCGTCAGCGACACGACCTTCGGCGGCTCCGGCTTCGGGCTCAACGTCTGGCTCGCCATTCTGGTGCTGTTCGCGAGCGGCGCCCTGATCGGCGCGATCAACGGCTTCCTGGTGGTCCGGCTGCGGCTCAACGCCTTCATCGTCACCCTCGCCATGCTGATCCTTCTGCGCGGCGTCACCCTCGGCATCACCAACGGCAAGACGCTGTTCGACCTGCCGCGGGCGTTCCTCTATCTCGGCCATGGCAAGTGGCTGGGCGTGCCGGTCTCGATCTGGATCGCGGGCATCCTCTACCTGCTGGTCGGCCTGTTCCTGCGCTACCACCGCATCGGCCGCGCGATCTACGCGATCGGCGGCAATCCCGAGGCGGCGCGCGCCGCCGGCATCCGGGTCGAGCGCATCACCTTCGGCCTCTACGTCGCGGGCGGCCTGCTCGCAGCCCTCGCCGGGCTGATGCTGACCGGCCGGATCGCCTCGGTGGTCGCGAGCCAGGGCCAGAACATGATCTTCTACGTGTTCGCGGCCGCGGTGATCGGCGGCATCAGCCTGAACGGCGGCCGCGGCCGCCTGCTCGGCGCGCTGACCGGGGTCCTGCTGCTCGGCATCCTGCAGAACGTCCTGACCCTCTCGCAGATCGCGGCCTTCTGGATCGATGCCGCCTACGGGCTGATCATCCTGATCGCGCTGATCCTCGCCCGGGTCACCGGCGGCGCCGCCCGCGAAACCTGAACATCACCAGGGGAGAGAGCATGGCAGCGAGAGCGCTGATCGTCGGCGTGACCGGCATGGCCGGGCGCAATCTCGCCGAGCATCTGCTGGCCGCCGGCGGCTGGACCGTGCAGGGGATCGCACGCCATCCCGAGCTGGCGCCGGCGGGCGTCGAGACGATCGCCCTCGACCTCCGGGACGCTGCCGCGGTGCGCGCGGCGCTCGCCGGCGCCACGCCCACCCATCTGTTCATCACCACCTGGCTCCGCCAGCCGACCGAGACCGAAAACTGCGCGGTCAACGGCGCCATGGTCGAGAACCTGCTGGACGCCCTCGCGGACGCCCGGGATCTCGCCCACGTCGCCCTGGTCACCGGCCTCAAGCACTATCTCGGCCCCTTCGAGCACTTTGCCCGCAACCGGCCCGAGACCCCGCTGCGCGAGGAGCAGCCCCGGGTGCCGCTCGAGAATTTTTATTACGTCCAGGAGGATCTGGTGCTCGAGGCGGCGCGCCAACGCGGCTTCTCCTGGAGCGTGCATCGGCCGCACACGCTGATCGGCTATGCGCCCGGCAACGCCATGAACATGGGCTCGACGCTCGCGGTCTACGCCGCGATCTGCAAGGCGACCGGCCGGCCGTTCGTGTTCCCGGGCTCGCCCGAGCAGCAGGACGGCGTGAGCGACGTGACCGACGCCCGCCTGCTCGCCCGCCATCTGGCCTGGGCCGCAACCACGCCCGCTGCCCAAAACCTCGCCTTCAACGTCGTCAACGGCGAGGTTTTTCGGTGGCGCTGGCTCTGGCCGCGGCTCGCCGACCTCTACGGTATCGAGGCCGCCCCCTATCCCGGCGAGGCGACCCCGCTCGTCGAGCAGATGCAGGACGCGGCGCCGGTCTGGCAGCGGATCGTCGAGCGCCACGGCCTCCAGCCGAACCCGGTCGAGCGCCTCGCCTCCTGGTGGCATTCCGACGCCGACCTCGGCCGCCCGATCGAGTGCTTCACCGACATGACCCGGAGCCGCCTGCTCGGTTTTGCCGACTATCAGGCGAGCCTGAACTCGTTCCGGGACGTCTACCAGCGCCTGCAGACGGAGCGCCTCGTCCCCTGAGCTTCAGGCGCTCGCCGCCAGCGCGCCCTCGACCTGGGGCGCGGTCGGCCCGTCGCCCGCGATCGTCGTCCGCCGCATGTCGCGGACCTCGTCGGCCTGGTAGCGGCGCGCCCGGTGCATGGTCTGACGGTTGTCCCAGATCACCAGGTCGTGCCGGCGCCAGCGATGGGCGTGGACGAACTCGCGCTGGGTGCTGTGCTCGACCAGATCGCGCAGCAGCGCGCGCGCCTCCGGCATCGGCCAGCCGACGATCGTGCCGGCATGCGAGGCAAGGAACAGCGACTTCCGGCCGGTCACCGGGTGCGTGCGCACCAGTCGCTGGCGCACGGGCGCGAAGGTCTTCTGTTCCTCCGGCGTGAAGTCGGCAAAGCCCAGCAGGCTGCGCGAATAGATCAGCGAGTGCTCGCACACCAGGTCCTCGATCTCGGCCTTGGTCGCGGCGTCCAGGGCATCGTAGGCGGCGCGCATGTCGGCGAACTCGGTATTGCCGCCGGTCATGGGCACCGCGCGCGCCGAGAGCAGCGAGTACTTGGCCGGGACCGCGCGGAACGAGCTGTCCGAATGCCAGAGCTCGTTGCCGAGGTTGAACATCCGGCGCCGATCGTCGCGCGCGAACACCCGGTTGTCGCGATCGAGGTTGGAGATGTCCGCGAGCTCGACCGAAAGGCGCCGGTCCTCCGGCTTGGTGACGTTGCTGCCGACCGCGAGCTCGATCGCCCCGAAGTTGCGGCTGAACGCGACCTGCTGCTCGATCGCTCAGCGGCTGGTCGTGAAAGACCAGCACGGCGTACCGATCCATCCCCGCCTCGATCGCCCGGACCTCGTCGGCGCCGAGCGGCCGGCGGAGGTCGACCCCCTCGACCTCGCCCGCGAACAGCGGGTGGAGCTGGCGAATCGCGATCGTCATGGCCAAGCCTCCGAGGTTTGCCGCGGCCTCAGCCGCCGGGAGCGCCCTGGGTATTGACGTAGAGCGCATAGACCGACTGGCTCGCGGCCATGAACAGGCGGTTGCGCTTGAGCCCGCCGAAGCAGACGTTGGCGCAGCGCTCGGGCAGCGCGATGCGGCCGATCCTGGTGCCGTCGGGCGCGAAGATCAGGACGCCGTCGAGCGCCTCGCTGCCCATCCCCCAGCCGCACCAGAGATTGCCGTCGACGTCGCAGCGCATGCCATCCGGGGTGCCGCCCTCGGCGTCGATCTGCACCCGCTTGCCCGTGATCGCCCGGCCGTCGGCCGCGACGTCGAACGCCAGGATTTTTCGATTCGGCACGCCGCGCGACTCGACCACGTACAGCAGTCGCTCGTCGGGCGAGAAGCACAAGCCATTCGGCCCCAGTACATCGTCCGCGACCACGCTCGCCTCGCCGCTCTCGCCGTCGATCCGGTAGATCGCCTGCGCCACCTCCGATTCGGCCTTGTGGCCCTCGTAGTGGCCAAGGATGCCGAACGGCGGGTCGGTGAACCAGATCGAGCCGTCCGACTTGACGACCACGTCGTTCGGCGAGTTGAGCCGCTTGCCCTGCCAGCGGTCCATCAGCACGGTCAGCGTGCCGTCGTGCTCGGTGCGGGTGACCCGGCGCCCGTGCTCGCAGGTGATCAGCCGCCCCTGGCGGTCGCGGGTGTTGCCGTTGGCGTAGTTCGACGGCCGGCGATACGCGAAAACCCGGCCGGTCTCCTCTTCCCACTTCAAGATCCGGTCGTTCGGGATGTCGCTCCACAGCAAAAAGCGCCCGTCCCCGAACCACACCGGCCCCTCCGCCCAGCGGCAGCCGGTATAGAGCCGCTCGACCGCGGCGCTGAAGATCCGGTACTTCGCGAACCGCTCGTCCAGAACCTCGACCGCCGGATCGGGATAGCGCACCGCCGCCCGCCAGTCGCCGCTCGAGCCCTCGTCTCGAATCATCCTCGCTCCCCTTCCACCTGATGCCGCTTCGCGACCCGCCGCGGCGCTCGCGCCCGGCAAGCCCTCATCCCAGCACGGTCAAACCACGGCCTGCCGGCGCCGGTCAACTCCATCGGCCAGGTTGCGCGGTCAGACCAGCACCAGGACCAGGATGCCGGAGATCACCAGGAGGATGCCGAGCAGCTCGATCGGGCTGGTGCGCTCGCGGAAGAACAGGGTCGAGGCGATGAAGGTGAAGACCAGCTCGATCTGGCCGAGGGCGCGCACGTAGGCGGCGTTCTGGATGGTCATCGCCGTGAACCAGCCGGCGGACGCGAGCATGCCGGATAAGCCGACCCAGCCCGAGACCCGCCAGGAGCGGAACACCGCGCCGAGCTGGCCGGGCTCGCGCAGGCGCATGTAGATCGCCATGACCAGGGTCTGGAACCAGGTGACGCAGGCGAGCGTGAAGGCCGCGCGCATCAGGAAGCCGACGTCGCCTAAGGCGAGCGAGGCGCCCCGGTAGGAGACCGCGGAGATGCCGAAGAACGTGCCCGACGCGATGCCGATCAGCGCGGTCCTGTCGGTCAGGCTCGTCAGGAGGCTCGTGAAGCTGATCCGGGTCTTGGCAACCGCGATCGCCATCACGCCGACCAGGCTGATCAGGATCGCGAGCACCGCGCCCAGGCGCAGCGGATCGCCCAGCATCAGGATGCCGAAGATCGCGGTCTGCACGGTCTCGGTCTTGGAGTAGGTGGTGCCGACCGCGAAGTTGCGGAACGAGAACAGGTGGACCAGGAGTGCGGTCGCGGTGATCTGGGCGAGCCCGCCGATCAGCGCGTAGCCGAGGAAGGTCGGGTTCGGGCTCGGCACCTCGAAGCCCGCGAGCCGGGCGAGGCCGAGGGCGTAGAGGGTGGCGAGCGGGGCGGCGTAGGCGAAGCGCGCGAAGGTCGCCCCGGTCGTGCTGAGGCGCGCCTTCAGATGCTTCTGCAGCGCCGAGCGCAGGTTCTGACAGAACGCCGCGCCGAGCGTGATCGGGATCCAGAGTTCCAAGACCGGGCCTCCCTCGCGTGCCGCTTATGCAGCCTGCGGATTCATGCCTTGGTCTCGGCCGGGTGCAAATTAGAATGTCGCGAACCTCATAAGCATGGCTTATGCATGGACCCATGCCCGGCCGTCTGCCGACCTTTCCGAGCCTGCGTGCCTTCGAGGCCACCGCGCGCCTTGGCAGCGTGACCCGGGCGGCGGCCGAGCTCGGCGTCAGCCAGCCCGCGGTCAGCCAGCAGCTCCGCCAGCTGGAAGCGTTTTTGGAGCGGCCGCTCCTGCGCCGGGTCGGTGGCAGCCTGGTTCTGACCGCGGCCGGCGAGCTCTATGCCGCGCGCCTGCGGCGGGCGTTCCAGGAGCTGCAGGGGGCGACCGACGAGCTCCTGGCGACCGGCGCCGATGCCCGCGTGCTGACCCTCTCCTTGCTCGCGACCTTCGCCCAGCGCTGGCTGATCCCGCGTCTCGCCGGCTTCCAGCGCGCCCATCCGGACCTCGAGGTCCGCCTCCTGACCACCTCGCGGCTGGTCGACCTCGCGCGCGAGGACGTCGATCTCTCGATCCGCGCCGGCTCCGGCCGCTGGCCCGGCTGCCGCGCCGATTTTCTGATCGAAAACCAGATCTTCCCGGTCGCGAGCCCGGCGCTGCTCGCCCGCCGGCCGGTGCAGCGACCCGCCGATCTCGCCGGCCAGGTGCTGCTCCGGGTCGAGGCCGAGCCGCGCGAGCGCGACTGGCAACGCTGGCTCGCGGCCGCCGGCGTGCCGGCGCTCGAGCCGCGCGGCTGGCTGACCTTCGCGAGCTCGAGCCACGCCCTCGAGGCGGCGATCGCGGGCCTGGGGGTTGCGATCGGCCACACGCCGTTCGTGACCGACGGCCTCGCCGCCGGGCGTCTGGTGGCGCCGCTCGCGCTCCAGCTTGGCGGCGACGGCGATTTTTTCCTGGTCGCCGCGCGGGCCAAGGCCGATCGCCGGAAGATCACCCACTTCCGCGCCTGGCTGCTCGCCGAATGCCGGGCCAAGCCCGGGCCGCCGCCGAGCGCGGCCGGCTCGTCCAGCTAGCGAGAACGCGATCAATCACGCCCTGGCCCTGGATGGCAGCGGACTGTGCTTGTTTGCCAAGTGGCTGGAACGCGGTCGCTTCGTCTGGCCTCGGTGAGGGTGGCGGAGATCATCCTGAGGAGCGCCCAGCTCACCAATTCACATCTACGCGGGTCACAAGTCTGTGAGGACTCTGGACGTGCGTTTCCAGAGTTCCCCCCTTCCAGCAAGCCGTTTCACCGAGCGACGAAGCGGTGGAACTCTGAAGGAGGTCGCGATGTTGCGCATGCGTGCGGTGCAGGTGAAGAGCGCCGACGGGCCGTTCGAGCTGGTCGAGCGCGATGTTCCAGATCCAGCGGCGGGCCAGGTCCGAATCAAAGTCCAGGCTTGCGGTGTCTGTCACAGTGATTCCTTCACCAAATTGGGCTTGTTCCCCGGAATCCAGTATCCACGGGTCCCGGGCCATGAAGTCGTGGGGATCGTCGACCGAGTCGGAGCAAATGTGCCTGAATGGCGGACGGGGCAACGCGTCGGTGTCGGCTGGCACGGTGGTCACTGTGGCCACTGCCACTCTTGCCGACGCGGCGACTTCATTACGTGCGTCAACGGTCAGATTCCCGGCATAAGCTATGATGGTGGCTATGCCGATTACATGAATGCCCCTTTCGAGGCGTTGGCTTCGATACCGGACGAACTGGGGGCCGCGGAGGCGGCGCCGCTCCTGTGCGCCGGCATCACCACCTACAATGCCCTGCGTAACAGCGGCATCCGGCCAGGTGACATCGTTGCGGTGCTTGGCATCGGCGGACTGGGCCATCTCGGCGTGCAATTCGCGGCCAAAATGGGCTATCGCACGGTCGCGATCGCGCGCGGAGCCGACAAGGGGCCGTTGGCCCGAAAGCTCGGCGCCCATCACTACCTCGACAGCGTCGAGCAAGATGTCGCAGGTGAGCTCAACAAGCTGGGTGGTGCGCGCGTGATCCTGTGCACCGTGACCAGTGCCAAGGCGATGAGTGCGGCCATTGGCGGACTTGGCGTGAACGGCAAACTGATCGTGATCGGTGCATCGCCCGACGCCATCGAAGTCTCGCCTCTGGTACTGATCGCGGCGCGTCGATCAATTCAGGGATGGCCGTCCGGAACGTCGAGCGATTCCGAGGAAACGATGGCCTTCAGTGTTCTTTCCGACGTTCGGCCGATGATTGAAACAATGCCGCTCGAACGTGCGGCTGAAGCCTATGAACGGATGATGAGCGGCGCCGCCCGGTTCCGGATGGTCCTGACGACTGGACATTAGTCAGCCTAATCGCCGGCGCCGGATGCCTGCCCGGATTCGGCGGCTGCCCCGGCCCGATGGCCGTGGCTCGCGAGCACGCGCAGGGCCGCGCTGGCGGCGCCGTAGCCGTTGTCGATGTTGACCGTGACCAGGCCCGGCGCGCAGCTCGCGAGCGCTGCATGGAGCGCGGTCTCGCCGGCGCGCGCGGCGCCGTAGCCGGTCGAGGTCGGAACCGCGATCACGACCGCCGCCGACCAGACCCGCGACCACGCTGAACAGCGCCCCCTCCATGCCGGCGACGACGATCACGACCCGATAGCGCCGGAGCTCCTCCTCGTGGCGGAGAATCCGCCAGAGGCCGGCGACCCCGACGTCGGCGATCTCGCGCGCGCCGACGCCGTAGAACGCGAGCGTCCGGATCGCCTCGCGCGCGACCGGCAGATCGCTGGTGCCGGCGGTCACCACCGCGACCGGCGGCGCGCCCGCAGGCGCAGGCGGCGTGCCGAGGATCGCGGTCCGCGAGCGCGGATCATAGTCGATCGCGGCGAGCTCCGCCGGCGCCAGCTCCGCGAGCAGCTCCGGCGGCAGCCGGGTCAGGAGCAGGGCCGCGCGGCGCGCGCGGGCGAGTGCGATCGTCTCGCCGATCTGCGCCGCGGTCTTGCCCGCGCACAGCACCGCCTCGCCGAGGCCGATCCGTTCCCGCCGCTGCCAGTCGAAGGTGACGTCAGCCATGAGCCGCCGGTCGGTGGAAGGCGCTGCCCATCCGGTAGGCCTGGTAGCGCACGGCCGTGGTATGGCCATGCCGGCCGAGCAGCTGCTCGATCGTCTGGCGGACCGGGGCGCCGGGCGCGCTCAGGATTCGGGCCAGACCCTCGGCATCGAGCTGGATCGCGATCCCGTCCTGCAGCAGCCGGCAACGGACCGTCCTGGGTTCCAGCTCCTGCTGGATCAGCCGCTCGACCGCGTGCACCAGCCGGCAGCCGCTCGGCCGTGACCTCGATCCCGGTCTCGAGCCGGCTCGAGAGGCAGGGGGCGGCCGGCAGCTCGGCCAGATCGTCGAGACCGAGGCTCCGGGCGAGCGCGCGCACGCCCGCCTTGTCGATCCCGGCCTCGACGTAGGGATGGCGGACACCGTGCGCTCTTTGCCGCCTCGAGCCCGGGCCGCCAGTCGGCGAGGTCGTCGAGGTTGGTGCCGGAGCAGATGGTCGCCGCGGTCCGCGTCGCGATCGTGCCGTAGAGGTTGGCCTTACAGAAGAAGCAGCGGTTCGCCGGGTTCTTGAGGTAGTCCGGGTCGGCAAACTCGCCGGCATCGATCACCTCGAGCCGCCAGCCCTCGCGGGCCGCGTAGGCGCGCACCCTGGCGCTCGCTTCCGGCGGTACCGCGGGCGAGACGGCGTGCAGCATCTCCGCCCCTCGTCCGAGCCGCCGCCCCGCGACCACCGCGAGCGTCATGCTGTCGACCCCGCCGCTGACCGCGACCGCGACCTCGCCGATCGCTCCCAACACCGCGTCCAGGGCGGCGGCGGGGCGCTCAGTCGGGCTCGGCATCCTGCTCGCTCCTCAAAGCACGAGCCTCGGCATCCCGCCGTCTGCCGGCCCGCCCGCCATGGCCGTCCGATCCCGCCCGCAACGGCTCGATCTCGGCCTTGGCGGTGCGCTCGCCGCCCGGCCGGGTCACCAGCTTGACGCCCAGGTCGCCCCCGGGCGTGGTCACGCTCACCGTCGCCCGCGCCAGGACGGCGCGCGCCTCGAGCCGCCAGCGCAGGCCGATCGTGGTGGTCTCGGCGAAGCAGCGCTCGATCACCGCGTCCAGCCGCTCCGGGCGCGCCAGCACCTGGACCTGGGTCGCGAGCCGGCCCTTCTTGCCGCACGCCGCGAGCTGGATCACGTCGAGCACGCCCGCGCTCGCGCGCAGCGCGTCCAGGCCGAGCGCCAGCTCCTCCGGGCTCTGATCGTCGACCTCGAAGGCCAGCACCGCGACCCGATCGTCGACCCGCCCCCCGGCTGCCGCCGGCTCCCAGGCGAGGATGCGCAGGATGTTGCTGAGACCGGGCAGGCGCCGCGTGCCGAAGCCGATCCCGGTCCCGGCGATCCGCCACGATCCTTCGGGCAGGCCCACGCGCACCCGGAGATGCCGGAGGATGGCAGCCCCGGTCGGCGTCACCCGCTCGCCCGGGACGCCGTCGTCGATCATCGGCAGGCCCTCGAGCAGCAGGGCCGCCGCCGGCGCCGGCACCGGGAGGGAGCCATGGGCGGTCGCGATCCGGCCGCTGCCGAGCGGCAAGGGCGCGCAGGAGACGCTGACCGGTCGGAGCGCCTCGAGCAGCCAGGCGCTGCCGACCACGTCCGCGATCGAATCCCAGTCGGCGAGCTCGTGGAAATGGACCTCGTCGAGCGCGATGCCGTGCACCTTGGCCTCGGCCTCGGCGAGCAGGGTAAAGATCGCGATCGCCCGCGCGCGCACCGGCGCCGGCAGCGCCGCCTCGGCCAGGCTCGCCCGGATCGCGCGAAACCGTGCCGGGGCCGCCATGGTCGCCCGCGGCCGGGCCTTCGATCAGCACCCGCCGGCCGGCGAGCACGCCGTCGTCATGCGCCACCAGCTCCGCCCGCCAGTCGTCCGGCAACCCGGCCGCCCGCATCGCCTCGAAGGTGCCGTCGGCGTGCTCGGGCCAGGCGTCGAGCAGCGCCGCCAGGAACATGTCGCCGGCGACCCCGCCCAGAGGATCGAGATGGAGGTGCAGGGGCGCCATCCGCTCGGCCGCGCTCAGGCGCCTGGCCGGTGCACGGGAACCACGTAAGGTCCCTCCGGGATCACCGCGACCCGGGGGTCGCCGGTGCGGGCGACGCTGCGCTCGACCGCGGCCGCGATCGAGCGCGCCCGCTCGACCCCGGTCAGCGGCCAGTCCGCCTCGGGCAGGCGGTCGGAATAGAGCTGGATGCTGCCCTGGCGCATCGGCTTGAGTTGCATCTCGGTCTGCCACTCGTCGATGTCGGCGAAGCGCTTGGCGCTGATGTCCTGGAGAAAACGCTCGGGCCCGCGCTCGACCAGCCGGCGCTGGGCGTCGACGAACTCGGCCGAGCCCATGCCCTCGGAGCAGGCGGACGCGATGATCAGATCCGCGCCCTCGGCCATGATCGCCATCGGCGCGACCATGCCCTTGACGGTCTGGTAGTAGGTCTTGTCGAGCGGATAGCCGGCAGCGCTGGTGACGACGGTCCCGAAGGTCTCGGCGACCGGCACCTCGGCGAACGCCCGCGTGTAGTCGACGGCCGCGAGATGGCTCGCCCGGATCTCGCCGAAATTGACGAACGACAGGCGCCGCTCCTCGTCGATCACGGTGTTGAGGGCGAGCGCACCGCCCAGCATCTCGACGATCTCGAGCTGCGCCTGGTGCAGGGGGTTGCCGTCCAGCACGCAGTTGGCGGCGTTCGGGTGCTCCATGAAGCGGGCGCTGTGGAAGGTGGTGATCGTGTCCTTGTGGGCGACGCCGGGAGCGATCACCTTGCGGCCGCCGGAATAGCCGGCCATGAAATGCGGCTCGACCAGGCCGGTCGCGATCTTGAGATCGGCCTGCGCCAGGCGCCGGTCGAGCTTGACCGGGACGCCGCCGCTGGTGGTCCCGAGGTCGACGTGGGCGGCATCGTCGCGGGCGAAATGGTTCTCGACCCGGACGTGGTCCATGACCCAGCGGGAGCCGACCAGCTCCTCGAGCTCGGCACCCTCGTTCGGCCGGTGCAGGCCGGTCGCGACCAGCACGGTGATCGCATCGGCCTCGAGCCCGGCCGCCAGCAGCCCCTGGATCAGGGCCGGCAGGAACAGGCCGTTCGGCACCGGCCGGGTGATGTCGCAGATCAGGATGCAGGCGCTCCGCTTGCGCGCGCGCGAGCTCGGCCAGCGGCGGCGTCCCGACCGGGCGCGCGAGGGCTGCCCGGATCGCGCCCTCGGGGTCCGCGAGCACCGGCATCGGCCGCTTGCGGATCAGGCGCAGATCGAGGCCCGCGGGCAGGTCGACCGCAAGCCGCCCTCGATCGTAGTTCAGCTCCACCCGCTGCATGGTCGTCACCTCAAAACCTGCGCGCCCCCCACATCTAGGCTGTCGCCGAGCCTACACCAGTGCTAGGAATTGCCAAATGCCGGCTTAGCCCTTGGGAGGCTCGAAGGATGCTCAGCCCGACCTTTCCGGTGGTCGACCTGCCCCATCTCGCCAACGTGCCGCTGCCGCCGATGCTGCGGGTCCGCCTCGACCATCCCAAGAAGGAGCCGGTCGCCGACCTCGCCGCCGCGGTCGACGACGCGCTCGCCCGCTCGCGCCGGCTCGAGGATCTGCGGCGCGGGTCGAGCGTCGCGGTCGCGGTCGGCAGCCGCGGCATCGCCCACATCCCGAAGGTCGTGGCGGCCGCGGTCCGGCATCTGAAGCAGCGCGGCTTCGAGCCCTTCATCGTGCCGGCGATGGGCAGCCACGGCGGCGCCACCGCCGAAGGCCAGGCGGGCGTGCTCGCCCATCTGGGCGTCACCGAGGCGACTCGGTCGGCGCGCCGGTGCGCGCGACCATGGAGACGGTCGAGTATGGCGCCACCCTGCACGGCATCCCCTGCCGGTTCGACAAGAACGCCGCCTCGGCCGACGCCGTCCTCTGCATCAACCGGGTCAAGTCCCACACCAGCTTCGATCGCCCGATCGAGAGCGGGCTCACCAAGCTGATCGCGGTCGGCCTGGGCAAGCAGGTGGGGGCTTCGAACGTCCATCGCCTGGGCCCGCGCGGCTACACCGAGGTCCTGCCGGCGCTGGCCAGGATCGCGATCGAGCATTCCCCGATCGCCTACGGCATCGCGCTGGTCGAGAACGCCGACAAGCAGCTCGTGGTGGTCGAGGGCGCCGAGCCTCCCGACTTCGCCGCGACCGACGAGCGCCTCCTGAAACTGGCGAAATCCCTGATCGCGCGCCTGCCGTTCGAGCGCCTCGACGGCCTCGTGGTCGAATGGATCGGCAAGGAGATCAGCGGCTCCGGCATGGACCCGGCGGTGGTCGGCCGGACCGGCATCCGCAGCGTCCCCGATCCCGGCAAGCCGTTCGTCAACAAGCTCGCGGTCCTCGGCGTGACCGAGGACTCCTCCGGCAACGCGGTCGGCCTCGGCAACGCCGACTACACGACCCGCAAGGTCGCCAACGCGCATCGACCTCCTGCCCATGTACATGAACTCGATCACCGCCGCCGGCACCGAGGGCGCCCGGATGCCGGCGGTGCTCAAGGACGACCGGGCGGTGCTGCAGGCCATGGTCGCGACCTGCTGGCGCGCCGACCCGGAGAACGCCCGCCTCTGCCAGATCCGCTCGACCCTCTTCCTCCACGAGATCCTGGTTTCTCCCAGTCTCTTCACCGACCTCGAAGGCCGCCCCGACGCCCACCGCCTCTCCGACCCCGCCCCCCTCCAGTTCTCCGCCGCCGGCGAGATCCTGACCCGGGTGTGAGCAGGAGATGATAGCAAAGCGATAGGTCGCTCGCCGTACGAGGAAGGAGGATTTTCTTCGAAGCTGTGAACTGGTCCACAATTTTGCCAGCGCCGACCGGTGATTTATGGCTTTAGCCATTCCAGACGGGACGACGTTCATGCCGACGGACCAGCCGAACGGAGAGAACGAGAACGCGGAACCGCTCTCAGCGGTGCACGAAAAGCCGCTGAAGGAATCCCTCGCGGATGCGAGCGTGCTGTTATGGTACGCGACCCGCGAGGGCAAGCAGGTCACGGAAAAGACCATAAGCGACATCGTTTTGGCCCAGTCGTCCCTGAGCGCGGGGACCCGAGACCCGGAGGTCGAGGGTCGTTTCTGGGTGGCCCTGCGGGAGCTGGCGGCCGCCGCCAAACCGGCGTCCGTCGATTCGATTTTGGCGACCTACAGTTACCCATTTGGCGACTATCACAGCCAAACCGGCAAGCGCCGCATAGTGGATGCCATGACGACCAAGAAACGCTATGGCTGGGCAGCAGTCGGCGTATTGGTTGGTCTGCTGATCGTTCAAATGTATTGGTTTGTCGGAACCACATCGCGCGCCGATCTGGAGGCCGATCGCGCCGAACTTGACGGCATTGCCGGCGTTCTGCGCGTCAGGAGTGTTGAAGATTCTGCATGTTCTAGAACCTGCCAATGACATTCTAGAAGCCGCCAATGCCAACGAGAAAACAATAGGTTTGGTGGCAGCAACCGGAACAGCGCCGGCGCCAATGCCCGACTTTCCAGACCTTGATCCATCTATAACGAAGTTCATCGCAGATTTAAATCCGACGGAACGGCTAAGAATTTTAGCGTCATTGGATGTCGAAAATAAAATAAATCGCAGCGAACGTGTCATATCGATGTATAAAAGTGACAGTGCGATTTTACAAGGGTGGGATATCTTAACGAAATTGGAGCATTTCTTCGCCAATTCGGCTTACGTACAAATGACTGCTCATGATGATGATAAACCTAAGGCTGAAAATGGATCCACAGTTGATCCAACTGTAGACGCAAAAACGCCGACCAGGTATGATGAACTCAAGAAGAAATACAAAAACGAGCAGAATGATATCAAGGCAGCACTTCAGCCACCGGAGGTTGAGCGGGCTTTGTCGAAGTCGAAATGGATACTCGCAATCCTGAGCCGATATGTGTTGCCGCTGCTATACGGTACACTTGGCGCACTAGCGTACATCCTGCGAACATTGTCGAACGAAATTCAGAGCGTCACTTTCACGCGCGGGTCCGAGATCCGCTACTCTCTGCGCTGGCCGCTGGGCATGCTTGGCGGGGTGACCGTCGGGCTGTTCTTCGACCCGGTCCATTTTTCGGGATTTGCCGCTGTCACCCCGCTCGGCCTCGCCTTTCTCGCGGGCTACGGCGTCGAGTTACTGTTCACGGGTCTCGACGGGATGGTAGGCGCTTTCACCGGCGGGAGCAACGGTCGACCAAAGGCGACCTAGCCACTGTGGAGAAGCGCCTCGAGCAGCGCGAGCGCCTCCTTCGCAAAGCACCACATGTTGGCCTCGGGTGAAAAGGTGTCAGTCAGTGAAAAGGTGTCAGTGTCAGACAGGAAAGGTGTCAGGAACCTTTTGATCGCAAAGTCAAGTCCCTCGTGCCACGCGGCGCGGCCGCTGCGGCCTCCGCACTTCCAGCGCACCACGACGCGGGCCGGTCGGCGCCATCTCAGCGGTCGCGCTCGAACGGCGTCACGAGCAGTCGGAGCAGGGGCCGCTCGCGCCGGCCTTCGACCCCGATCGGCATGGTCAGCCAGCGGCGCGTCCGGCTCTTCGAGCGGAACAGCGGGTCCCAGAAGCTGAAGATGGTGCCGTAGTTGGAATCCGTGTCGGCGCGGACCGCGTGGTGGTGCACCCAGTGGATCGAGGGCGTGATGATCACCCGCGCGAGCGCCGCCTCGAAGTGGGGCGGCAGGCGGGCGTCGCTGTGGTGGAAGAGGGTGCCGATCAGAAGCAGCGCCTCGAACAGCAGCACCGAGGTGAGCGGGACGGCGAGCAGGATGATCACGACGACCCGCACCAGGGCGGACAGCAGCACCTCGCCGAAGTGGAAGCGGACAGCGCTCGTGGTGTCGAGCAGCTCGTCCAGGTGATGGACCTGGTGGAAGCGCCAGAGCCAGGGGAGCTCGTGGTTCGCCCGGTGCCACCAGTAGATCCAGAAGTCGAGCAGCACGAGGTCGGGCAGGAGGCCCGGCCAGCCGGACCACCAGGCCGGCCGCCATCCGAAACCCTGGCTCGCCGCCCAGACGGTGATCGGCACGACCACCAGCGGCGACAGCAGCGCATTGATGCCGAAGAAGCTGAGGTTGCGGGCGAGCCGGCGCCAGGCCGCCCGGCTCGCGTGCCCGAAGCGCACCAGCAGCGGGCTCTCGGCCGCCGGCCAGAGGCGCTCGTAAGTGAGGAAAAACACGAACGCGCCGCCGACCAGCAGGGCCTTGAGCGACAGGAGGGTCTCCAGGGTCATGGCGGGCAGGATAGGGCGCGCCCGGCCGGCGGCCAAGGTGGTCCCGGCCAAGCCCGAAGGTAATCCAATTTTGGCGATCCCCCCTCTTGAACTCTTGCCCGCCTTGACCACATAGGGCTCGTCGGTTGCCGAACCGGGACCGACAAGTCGGCAGGGTCCGGTTGTAAGACGGGCCCGCAGTCAATCGCTCCAAGGAGGATGTGACGATGCGCAGCTTCGACCTGAGCCCCCTGTTCCGTTACTCGGTTGGCTTCGATCGACTGGACGATCTGTTCGAGACGGCGTTCCGCGGGACGCAGGAGCCGTCGTATCCGCCGTACAACATCGTCAAGACCGGTCAGGACGCCTACCGGATCACGCTCGCGGTCGCGGGCTTCGGCGAGGACGAGCTCGACCTCGTCGTCCAGGAGAACCTCCTGACCGTGCGCGGCAAGGCCAACGACGCCGAGGCCGAGAAGAACGTCGCCTATCTGCACCGCGGCATCGCCCGCCGGGCGTTCGAGCACCGCTTCCAGCTCGCCGACCACGTCAAGGTGACCGGCGCCAGGCTGACCAACGGCCTGCTCGACATCGAGCTGGCCCGCGAGGTGCCCGAGACGCTGAAGCCGCAGAAGATCGCGATCGGCCAGGGCGAGTCCGGGCCCAAGGTGATCGAGAACCAGCCGACGGCGGCGTAAGCCAAGCCGTTCGCGACCCCACGGAACCCAGGGTGCCGGGCCCGCGAAGGCCCGGCACCGCGGGTCTTTCCGCTCGGCCCCGAGCCCGACGCCCAGGCCATCGGCTGCCCTTGTTTCGGGCCGGGCGCTCCGCTACAACCTGACCATGACTCCGCGTGAGCGTCCGCCCGTCGTCGGCATCCCGGCCTGCCTGATTGCTCGTGACGGTTTCGGCTTCCATCAGGTGGGCGCCAAATACGTCGACAGCGTGATCGATGGCGCCGGTGGCCTGCCGCTGCTGCTGCCGGCGGTCGGCAGCCGGGCGGATCCGGATGCGTTGCTCGACGGGCTCGACGGCCTGCTGCTGACCGGCAGCCCGTCCAATGTCGAGCCGCATCACTATGGCGGGCCGCCGCCGCCGCCCGCCGGCGCCAGGGATTCGGCGCGCGATGCCACGACGCTGCCGCTGATCCGCCACGCGATCGCGCGGGCGGTGCCGCTGCTCGCGATCTGCCGCGGCGTCCAGGAGCTGAACGTCGCGCTCGGGGGCTCGCTCCACCAGGAGGTCCACGAGCTGCCTGGCCGGCTCGATCATCGCTCGGACAAGACGGTGTCGCCGCCGCAGCGCTACGCCCCGGCGCACGAGGTGCTCCTGACCGAGGGCGGCCGGCTCCAGGAGCTGCTCGGGGGCGCCCGGCGGATCGCCGTCAATTCCCTGCACGGCCAGGCGATCGACCGCCTGGCGCCGGGTCTGGCGGTCGAGGCGCGGGCGCCCGATGGCACGATCGAGGCGGTCCGCGTGGAGGGCGCCCCGGGCTTCGTGCTCGGCGTCCAATGGCATCCCGAATGGCGGGTGCTCGAGCATCCGATCTCCAGGCGCCTGTTCGCGGCCTTTGGCGCCGCCTGCCGCGCCCGCGCCGAGGCGAGACTGCAGCATGAGCGAGATGGAGCGCTGGCTTCGGGAGCGTGAGATCACCGAGGTCGAATGCCTGGTCGCCGATTTGAACGGGATCGCGCGCGGCAAGATCCTGCCCGCGGCCAAGTTCATCCGCTCGCTCGCCGAGGACACGCTGCGCCTGCCCGAGGCGGTGTTCGTGCAGACCGTCACCGGTGACTATCCGGCCGAGGACCGGGTCACCGACCCGGCCTTGCGCGATGTCCGGATGCGCCCCGACCCGCGTTCGCTGCGCCTCGTGCCCTGGTACCAGGAAGCCACGGCGCAGGTGATCAGCGATTGCTATCATCACAATGGCGAGCCGGTGGCGATCGCGCCGCGCCAGGTCCTCCAACGCGTGCTGCAGGCCTACGAGGACCGCGGCTGGCGGCCGGTGGTCGCGCCCGAGCTCGAGTTCTTCCTGACCAAGATCAACGAGGATCCGGACTATCCGCTGGAGCCGCCGATCGGCCGCTCGCGCCGACCCGAATCGGCCCGTCAGAGCTACGGCATCGAGGCGGTCAACGAGTTCGACCCGATCTTCGAGGACGTCTACGACTGGTGCGAGGCGCAGGAGATCGATGTCGATACGCTGACCCACGAAAGTGGCGCGGCGCAAATGGAAATCAATTTTAACCACGGCGACCCGCTCGAGCTCGCCGACCAGGCGTTCCTGTTCAAGCGCACGCTGCGCCAGGCCGCGCTCAAGCACGGCATCTACGCCACCTTCATGGCGAAGCCCATGGAGCGCGAGCCCGGCAGCGCCATGCACATCCACCAGAGCGTGGTCGACCTCGCCACCGGCGCCAACCTGTTCGCCGCCGGCGAGGACGGCTTCAGCGACCTGTTCCTCCAGCACATCGCCGGGCTGCAGAAGTACCTGCCGGCGGCGATGCCGCTGCTCGCCCCGAACGTCAACTCCTACCGCCGGCTGCGGCGCTATTCGGATGCCCCGATCAACCTCCACTGGGGCTGGGAGAACCGGACCGTGGGCCTGCGCGTGCCCAACTCGGCGGGCAGTGCGCGCCGGGTCGAGAACCGGGTCGCCGGCGCCGACGCCAATCCCTATCTGGCGATCGCGGCGTCGCTCGCCTGCGGCCTGCTCGGCATGACCGACGAGCTCGAGCCGACCAAGCCGATCGAGGGCAGCGCCTATCGCCTGGCCCAGACCCTGCCGCGGCACATCGCCGATGCTCTCGACCTGCTCCGGCGCGCGCGGCCGCTGCGCCAGATCCTCGGCGAGGAGTTCGTCGAGGCGCTGATCATGGTCAAGGAGGCCGAGCAGGAGGCCTATCAGCGCGTGATCAGCTCCTGGGAACGCGAGCATCTGCTGCTCAATGTCTAGCGAGCTGCGCAAGACCTCGCGCCGGCCGCGCCGCGGTCGTGGTCCGGCGTCGGACCGGAGGCCGCCGGGCCGCGCCGGGCGGCGCCCATGAACGCCACCGCCGACGCCAGCCCGTATCAACGGCGGTCGACGCGTCGCCGGCGGGCCACCCTGGACGGCGACGCGCTGCGCGCCCTGACGATCGGGGTCGGCGCCGCGGTCCTGCTCGCGCTGCTCACCATCGTCACCTTCGGCTACATGCCGCGCTACCAGCCGGACGGCCGGCCGGTGCTCGACAACGCCGACTTCCGCGAGGGCTTTCAGGGCTGGCAGATCGACGGTCTGGTGACCCTCGACGAGGCCGAGCTCGGCCACGCCATCCTTCAGAACCTGGACCGGACGCGGGAGGTCTACATCCGGCGTACGATCCCGCTGCCGGACGGCCCGACCAGCCTGCGGCTGCGCGCCGACGTCGCGACCAGCCGGGTCGAGCACGGCCCCGAGCCCTGGCAGACGGCGCGGATCTATCTGGTCCCGGAGACCGCCGACGGTACCCGTCTCTGGAATCAACCCCACCAGCTGGTCAACCTGGTCGGGACCACGCCGCGCCAGCACTTCGAGACGATCTTCGACGTCTCCGGGACGGTGCCGGCGGTGATGCTCGGGATCGAGCTGCCCTTCACCACCGGACGGATGGAGATCGCCCATCTGGGTGTCTCGATCGTCGACGAGCGGACCCCGTTCCGCCTGGCCGCCGCGCTCCTGGTGTGCGGCTGGAGCCTGCTCGCCTTTCGGGTCACGAGCGGGGTCTATCGCAGCATCCACATCCCGCTGGTGCGCCACTGGCTGCTCGGGACCCTGGCCGTGCTGGTGATCGGCCTGTTCATCCCGGCGCTGCTGCGCCAGCAGCTGATCGACCGTCTGGCGACCGGCTTCGGCTGGCGCCTGCCCGACCCGGACGCGTTCGGCCACGCCGTGGTGTTCGGCCTGCTGGCGCTGCTGGTCCGGATCGGCCGGCCGCGCGATCCGCTCCTGGTCCATTGCTCGTGCTGGCTGCTGGTCGGGGCGGTCGCCGAAGTGCTGCAGCTGCTGACGCCCGATCGCGCGCCCGCGGCCGGCGACTGGCTGATCGCCGCGATCGGCAGCACGCTCGGCCTCGGGCTCGCCGAGATCGGCCTTCTGATCCAGCGCCGCCTGGAGCGGGCGAGGAAGCCGGCCCGCTCACCGTCCCTGGAGGCCGAGCCCAGAGACTGACCCCGAGACTGAGCCGAGGGACTGAGCCCGACGGCGCCGCCGGTCGCGCCCGGCCGTGACGCGCCAGGCTGCCCCAGACCGGGCTTCGGCGTTGCTCTTGCCTATCGGCCGGCGGACGCCTATCTTCCGGCTCGAGGAATGTGGGACCAAATGACACTCAGGCACGCTCTGTGGGTGGCTGCGGCGATGTTTCTTGCGCTGCCGGCGGCGTCGGCGCGGGCCGACGAGACCGGGGGCTACACCTTCACCGTGCTCAAGGACGGTGACCCGGTCGGCCACCACCGCTTCGTGTTCGATCGCGACGGCGGGCGGATCGAGATCCGGGAGGCGACCGAGATCGAGGTCAAGCTCGCCATGATCCCGATCTACACCTTCGAGCACCAGGCGCGCGAGCTGTGGCAGGACGGCAAGGTGGTCCGGGTCGACGCGACCACCAACGACAACGGCGAGAAGCTCGACATCACCGTCCGGCCCGATGGTCAGGGCTACGTCCGGACGGTCAACGGCCGGGTCGACCGGTTCGACGATTCCAAGCGCATCCTCGCCGTGTGGAACAAGGATACGCTCAAGCACCACGACTTCTTCTCGGTGGTCGAGGACCAGACGCTGAAAGTGTCGTTCCAGTTGATCGGCCGGGAGCAGCTCGGCCTGCACGGCCAGATGCTCGACGTCGACCACTATCGCATGTCCGGCGACGAGGAGCGCGACCTGTGGTTCGACAGCGCCGGCCAGATCGTCAAGGTCGAGTTCCAGCGCCACGGCGCGGACATCACCTACGTCCGCGACCAGCTCACCCCGCTCAAGCCGGAAGCGATCTGCACCACCGCCTGTTGACCGATCCCCCGGGTTCTTCCGCCCCGGATCTTGACCTCCAGCATCCCTCTGGCCGGCGCCCGCCGAAGGCGCGGATCCGGCGCGGCCGACGGGCCGTCCGGGCTCCGCGGCGGATGAGCAGCCGCGTGGATCGTCAGCCCGACCGTCCTGGAGTCCAACGGCGCTGGCGGTGCGCGCTGCTTGCTCTAAGATGCGCGCGCCGACGAGCATGAGGAAAGCATCGGATGCCGAGAGTCAATCGGGCGATCGAGCTGCTGATCGACGGGCAGCCCGTCTACTCGACCGTGGTGACCGAGCCGGACTACGAGCGCGGGCGCGAGCAGGCCCAGACCTGGGCGGACTATCTGACGCTCGATCTCGAGCATCATCCGTTCGCGCCGGCGGCTCTGCACGCGTTCATGCGCGGCCTGGTCGACGGCGGGCCGACCCGGAGCGGCCATCGGACGCCCGCGGTGATCGTCACCCTGCCCTGCGACGGCACCGACGAGCGGGCGGTGCGCGCCAACAGCTGGATGATCAAGCAGGCGCTGGCCGCGGGCGTCCACGGGCTCCTGCTCTGCCACGCCGAGACCCCCGCGGCGGTCAAGGCGTTCGTCGAGGCGGCGCGCTATCCGTTCCAGACGGCAGGCGTCGGCGAGGGGCTGGACCAGGGCCGGCGCGGCGCCGGCGGCCAGGTCCGGGCCGCGCCGATCTGGGGGCTGTCGGCGGACGCCTATCTGGACCTGGCCGACGCCTGGCCGCTCAATCCGGCGGGCGAGCTGATGCTCGGCCTGAAGATCGAGAACCGGCGCGCGCTCGACAACGCCGAGGCGAGCCTCGCGCTGCCGGGGATCGCGTTTGCCGAGTGGGGGCCGGGCGACATGGGCATGGCGTTCGGCCACAAGGACGCCCACGACCCGCCCTATCCGCCCGAGATGACGGCGGCGCGGGCACGGGTCAAGACCGCCTGCGAGCGCGGCGGCGTCGCCTTCATGGACATCGTCCGGGCCGAGAACGTGCTCGCCCAGCTCGAGGACGGCGTCATGATCGGCGCCGCCACGCCCGAAGCCGCGGCCATCGGCCGGCAGCACAGCAGGCGCACCCTGCCCTGGTGACCGCGTCGGGTTGCCGGCCGGCGTCGGCCGCCGTGAGCTACGCGGGTTTAACGCCGAGCACCGTGACGCTCGAGAGCTCGATGCCGCTGGCCCGGAAGCTCTGGCGCTCGGCGTCCGAGAGGTGTTGCGCGAGCACGGCGTCGGGCAAGGGGATCGGCTTGCGCTCGACGATCCGCAGGTCCGCGAACCCGGCGCCGCGGATCACCGCGAGGTAGTCCGCCTCGGGCCAGGCGCCGGCGACGCAGCCGACGTACAGCGCCGCGGCCTTGCGGATGCCGTCGGGCAGCGGCCCGCTCGCGACGATGTCCGAGATGCAGAACCGGCCGCCCGGCTTCAGGACCCGGAAAGTCTGGGCGAAAGCCGCGGCCTTGTCCGGCACCAGGTTGAGGACGCAGTTGCTGATCACGAGGTCGACCGAGCCGGCCGCGACCGGCAGATCCTCGATCTCGCCGAGGCGGAACTCGACATTGGCGAAGCCGAGCTTGGCGGCGTTGGCGCGGGCGCGCTCGACCATGGCCGCGGTCATGTCGACCCCGATCACCTGGCCGCGCTCGCCGACCATTCGCCTGGCAACGAACGCGTCGATGCCGGCGCCGGCGCCGAGGTCGAGCACGACCTCGCCCTCCCGAATCCCGGCGTGCCGGGTCGGCAGGCCGCAGCCGAGCCCGAGATCGGCATCGGCGACGTAGCCCTCCAGGGATGCGTAGGCGCCACCGATCATGTCGAGCTCGCCGTCGTCGCAGCAGCTCGCGCCCGAGCCGCAACCCTGGTCGCCGCAGCCTTTGCCGCCGCTGCTCGCGATCGCCCCGTAGCGATCGCGGACGACGGCCTTGATCTGGTCGGCGTTGGTCATCTTGTTGGCGACAGCGGTCATCGGATGGTCTCCGCTTCGGGTTGGGGGCGGGCGCAGGCGGCGTCTTCGCGGCCGGCGAGGCGGGCATCGAGCGTCTGCCGGAACCGGGCGAGCGCCGCGTCGTCGAGGCAGTAGCAGGAGCGCGGGCCATCGATCGTGCCCTTGAGGAAGCCCGCGTCCTTGAGCACCTTGAGGTGCTGCGAGACGGTCGCCTGGGCGAGCGGCAGGACCTCGACGATCTGGCCGCAGACGCAGCTGCCGCGCGCGGCCAGGAGATCGACGATCCTGAGCCTGGCCGGATGGCCGAGCGCCTTCAGCCGTTCGGCCAGCTTGACGTCCTCGGGATCGAAGTCCGTGAGCATGCTTTCGAGCCCCATCGTTCATCGTCGATATACGATCAGATCGGCCAAGCGTCAAGTTTCCCGAGCCTTGGCGCGAATGTTGCTTGATCGCCCGGCCGCTGGCGCGCCAGTATGACGGTCGAGCGCGGCGCCGGCCGATGCATCGAAGCGGGCGGCAGCTCGCCAACGCCCATAACGGGCCCAAGGGAGATGGAGGAAATGACCAGCCAGCTCGACGACCTGAGCATCGATCGCCGCACCGCCCTCAAGATCACCGCCGGCGCCGGGCTGGCGGCCGCGGGTGGATGGGGCTTCTCGGCGGTGCCGGCGCGGGCGGCCGCAGAGACGACGCTCGCGATCTGGACCGGCTTCCCCGAGCTGGTGCCGTTCTACCAGGCGGTCGCGGACGCCTACGGCAAAATGCATCCGGAGGTCGGCTTCACCTTCTTCAGCACGTCGCTTGCGCGAGGCCGAGCAGAAGCTGTCGGCCGCCGTGCCGACCGGCACCGGCCCGGACATCTTCGACATCGGCACCAACATCAGCGTCAATTTCATCGCCGCCGGCCTGATCCAGCCCAACGAGGCCGGGATCGACCAGTATCTGAAGAGCGGCGGTTGGAACGACTTCGTGGTCGATTTCTTCACCACGGACGGCAAGAGCTACGGCCTGCCGCTGATGGAAGGCAGTCGGGCCTCGATGTACTATAACAAGACGATGTTCGCGGAGGCGGGCCTGGCCGGGCCACCGGCGACCTTCCCGGAGCTGGTCGATGCCGCCCGCAAGCTCACCAAGATCGACTCCTCCGGCCGGATGACCCGGAGCGGGATCAGCCTTCGCCTGTCCGGCCAGGGCAGCGGCATCACCGAGAAGTTCCGCTTCGTGCTCGAGCCGGCCGGCGGCTCCCTGCTGGTCAAGACCGCGGGCGGCAAGTATCACAACGGCTTCGACAACGATGCCGGCCGCGCGGCGCTCCAGTTCTATGTCGATGCGGTCCAGAAGGACAAGATCGACGACCCCAAGATCCAGCACGACGCCGATGCCTTCGTCGCCGCCACCACGGCGATGCTGTTCCGGGAGGCCTGGGTGATCGGCGAGATCCAGCAGAAGAACCCGTCGCTCGACTTCGGGGTGGCGCCGATCCCGACCTGGCGGGCGGGCGATCCCCACAAGATGCTGCTGCAGCCCTGGGGCATCTACGTCAACGGCCAGAGCACCAACCAGGCGCCGGCGTGGGAGTTCCTCAAGTTCCTGACCAGCGCCGACAACGGCCTGCGGCTGACGACCATGACCGGGTGGCTGTCCGGGCGCCAGGACGTCGACTGGGCGCCGTTGCTGAAGCAGACGCCGCAGTTCGCGACCTTCGTCTCGCCGCCCAAGGATGTCGTCTACTACGTCGAGCCGATCCTGCCGGTGTGGGACGAGATTCAGAGCCGGATGGCCGACCGGCTGACCGCGGCCTACATCGATCCGGCCCTGAACGGCGACCCGGCCAAGGTCGCGGACGCGATCAAGCAGATGGCCGAGCAGACCGATCAGCTGCTCCAGGAGGCGGACCTGTACGAAGCTTCCTGAGGTTCGGGCGCCGACGGGCCCCTGCCCCCCGGCCGCAGCCCCAGGACCGGGCGCCGGCATGCCTGCCCAGGCGGTCGCGGTGCTTGGCCGGGCGCCGAGCTGGCGCCGGTTCTGGCTCGGCCGCTGGCGCCTGGTCCTGTTCTGCTATCTGGTCCTGGTGCCGGTGCTGGCGCTGTTCGCCTACGTCCGGGTGTGGCCGATCGCCTGGGGCGTGGTCCTCAGCTTTCACAAATGGAACCTGATCAGCCCGATCAAGCCCTACGTCGGCTGGGCCAACTACGCCCAGTTGATCGGTGACCCGAACTTTCTCCTGGCGCTCGAGAACACCACCATCTACTCGCTCGCGACCGTGGTCTTCAGCGCCCTGCTGGCCCTGCCGCTGGCGCTGCTGCTCGCCGGCAAGCGCCGCCTCTCGGTCTTCTACCAGACCGTCTACTTCCTGCCGGTGATCACGCCCATGGTGCCGATGGCGATCGCCTGGAAATGGATCTACGACTACAATTACGGCGTCCTGAATTATCTGCTGTCCCTGGTCGGGATCGCCCCGATCGCCTGGTTGACCGATCCGGCGATCGCGCTCTGGGCCTTGATCATCATGGGGATCTGGAAGGTCCTCGGCTACAACCTGATCCTGTTCCTGGTCGGGCTGCGCAACATTCCTTCGGTCTATCTGGAAGCGGCGAACCTTGATGGCGCCTCGCCCTGGCAGCGCTTCTGGCACGTCACTTTGCCGCTCCTGAAGCCGATTTTGCTCTATGTCCTGGTGACCGCCACGATCAATGCCTTCAACGTGTTCACCCAGGTCTACGTCATGACGCTGGGCTCCCAGGCCGCACCCGGCCAGGCGGTGCGCGTGCTGGTGTTCGACATCTATCAGAACGCCTTCCAGTATTTTCACATGGGCTACGCCTCGGCCGAGGCGGTCACGCTGACCCTGATCGTGCTGGGTTTCACGCTGGTCCAGTTCAGTCTCGTGCGCGAGCAGGAGGTCTAGGATGCGGCGGCGCGGCGGCCCGCCGGCCCGGGCCTCGATCGGCGCCCGGATCCGCACCGCGCTGATCCACACCGTCCTGATGCTGGGCGCGATCTTCATGGTCCTGCCGATGCTCTGGATGGTCGCGACCTCGTTCAAGCCGCCGACCGAGATCGCGATCTGGCCGCCCGAGCTGTTGCCGCAGGCGCCGACCCTTGCCAACTACACCGGGATCTTCGAGGTCGCCCCCTTCGGCCGCTTCTTCCTCAACAGCGTCGGCCTGTCCGTGGTCGCGACCCTCAGCGTCGCGGTCACCTCGCTGATGGCTGGCGCCGTGTTCGCCAAGTATCGGTTCCCCGGCCGTACCTTCCTGTTCCTGCTGATCATCGCGACCGCGATCGTGCCGTTCGAGAGCTATATGATTCCGCTGTATCTGCAGCTGGTGAAGATCCACTGGATCAACACCTATCAGGGGATCATCCTGCCCTATCTGTTCATGAGCTTCGGCATCTTTCTCTTGCGCCAGCACATCGCGTCGGCGATCCCGACCGAGCTGCTCGAGGCGGCGCGGGTCGACGGCGCGTCCGAGTGGTGGATCCTGGTCCGGGTGCTCGCCCCCTTGTCGGCGGCGGCGCTCGGCGCCATCGGGATCTTCGCCTTCATCCAGACCTGGGCGGCGTTCATCTGGCCGCTGCTGGTCGCCAACGACCAGCTGCTGTTCAACATGGAGATCGGCCTGACCGCCTTCCAGTTCCGCTTCAGCAGCGACTACGGCAAGCTGATGGCGGGCTCGGTGATCAGCGTCCTGCCGATGCTGATCACCTTCCTGATCCTGCGCCGGCGGATCATCGAGAGCGTCGCCCTGACCGGGCTCAAGGGCTGACGGCTGCCGAACCTCGACGGCGTTCCGGGGACGGCGTTCAGGCGACGGCGGTCGGGAACGGCGGTTCGGGAACGGCGTTCCGGGGATGGTAGTCGGGGATGGCGGTCGGGGATGACGGTCGGGCAGTGCCCGAGCTTGCGCAGCTCGCGGGCCCAGTAGTGCGCCCCACCGCAGGCCTTGAGGCCGATCACGCTGCGCAGGATCGGTCAGACCGAGGCCGGCAGAACCCGTGACGGTCCACGAGCCCCGAGCTCGTTCGCATGATTGGGTGCCGGTCCGCGGATCTCATCAAGGCCAGCGGCCCGCCGGCCGCACCCACAGGCCGAATCGATGGCAGCAGCCAAGACCCCTGTCAGAACCTCGAAAAAAGTCCTTGCAGAGCGGGAGGCGTCCATGGATGGACCATCCCAAGAAAGAGTTGACGACCGCAGGGTTAAGATTCGGTTAAGGTCACGATCCGGGTCATGCCGGCAGGGCACGCCGGTGGGAGGGAGAGAAGCCATGGTCGGAAATGCCTTGATCGTCGGGGTCGGCGATGGCATCAGCGCCTCGTTCGCGCGGCTGCTCGCGCAGGACGGCATCAAGGTCGGGCTCGCGGCCCGCCGGCCGGAGAAGCTGGAAGCGCTGCGCGCCGAGATCGACGGCCGCACCTTCGGCTGCGATGTCACGGAGGTGGATCAGGTCGAGCGGCTGTTCGCCGAGGCGGACGAGCAGCTCGGCGCGCTCGACGTCGTGCACTACAACCCGGGCTACCGGACCCAGGGCCCGTTCGTCGACCTCGACCCCGAGGAGGTCCGCAAGACGCTGATGGTCAGTGCCTACGGAGGCTTTCTCGTCGCCCAGCAGGCGGCGCGGCGCATGCTCGGCCGGGGCAGCGGCGCGATCCTGTTCACCGGCGCCTCGGCGAGCGTCAAGGGCTATCCGCGCTCGGCGCCGTTCGCGATGGCCAAGTTCGCGCTCCGGGGCCTCGCCCAGAGCCTGGCGCGCGAGCTCGCGCCCAGCAACATCCACGTCGCCCATTTCGTGATCGACGGCGGCGTCCGCAGCGCCAGCCGGCCGGTGCCCGAGGGCCGGCCCGACAGCCTGCTCGACCCGGACGCGATCGCCCACAGCTACCTCGCGGTCCTGAAGCAGCCGCGCAGCGCCTGGAGCTGGGAGGTCGAGCTCCGCCCCTGGGTCGAGACCTTCTGAGCGTGCGCCATCTTCGTGGAGGGACCGATGCCGACGCTGACAACCATGGGCGAGGCCGTGGGCGCGCTGTTGAAGGCGCGCGGCGAGACGGTCGCGGTCGCGGAATCCTCGACCGGCGGGCTGATCGCCGCGGCCCTGCTGGCAGCACCGGGGGCATCCGCCTGGTTCGTCGGCGGCGGCGTGATCTACACCCACAAAGCCCGCGAAGTGCTGCTCGAGGCGGACCTCGCCCGTCATCCCGGCATGCGCCCGAGCACCGAAGCCTACGCGCTCCTCGAAGCCAGCGCGATCCGCGCCCGCCTGGGCACGACCTGGGGTCTCGGCGAGACCGGCGCCACCGGCCCCTCCGGCAACCGCTATGGCGATGCTCCGGGACATAGCTGCATCGCGGTGGTCGGCCCGAAGAGCCGCAGCTTCACCCTGGAGACCGGCCAGTCGGATCGCGAGGCCAACATGTGGCGCTTTGCCCAGGAGGCGCTGGCCCTGCTCGAGCAGGTCCTCCGCAGCGGTTAGGTGAGGGCCTTGGTCAGGATTCTTCGGCTTTTTCAGCAGTGTAGCCGCAACAGCCCCTGACACCATGTGCGCTAAGATAAGATGAGGGGACAGCTGCCGAGCTGGCGGGGTCGCTGTCGGCGGGGCTCGTTGAGGTTGCGCTGGCTGGCGGCGAGGTGAGCGAGCAGGCGGGCGGGGCCAGGCCACCGACGCGAGGGCCGACCCGCTGGCGCGTCCGGGCGATCGTGACCCACGACCTCGGCCTCTCTGAAAGCCGCAGTCCGGAACATCCGGCCTGAGCTCGAAGCGAAAGGCAGCGGGTCGCCACCTGCGGCCATGGTCTGAGCGTCTTGTCGTGGCGCAGCAAGGCTGCCACATGACGGTCGACACCTGCCGGTGGTAAGGGGGGCGGCGGGACGCGAGCGGGGAGTTGGCGATGCCGTTCTGGCAGAGGCTGTTGATCACCGTGGCCGCCATGCTGGCGGCCAGCTTCGTGGTCGGGCTGATCTGGGCGAATCTTTTGGGGTTTGCCCTGCCGAGCTATGTCGCCGGCATGATCGGCGGGCTGACCGCGCTGCCGGTCTGGGAGTTCCTGAGGCGGGTCGGGCCGAAACCGGCGAAGACCGAGCCGCAGATCCAGCGATGAAGCGGAGCAGGCCTGGCCGGGCGGCGCCGAGGGGCGGCGCGTCGGACCTGCCGGATGGCCGTAGGGCGAAGGCGGGAAGGCAGAACCCGAAGCTTGCGGACCAGACGCGCAAGCGGCTCGGCAAGCACTACGCGAGCAAGTATCAGACCGGCCGTCGCGGCTGAGCGCTGCCGCCGGCGCCCGTCTCGTGCTAGACCTCGGGTTCGAGAGCAACGGAGGCGAAGGGTGAGACGGGCCGGGCATCCGAAGGGCTCCGCCTATGAGCAGGGGCTGGAGCGCAACGGCGCGAACTTCGCGCCGCTGACGCCGATCAGCTTCATCGAGCGCGCGGCCGACGTCTGGCCGGGGCGGACCGCCTGGATCCATGGCGACATGCGCGCGAGCTATGCCGCGTTCCGGGCGCGCGCCCGGAGACTGGCCTCGGCGCTCGCGGGCAGGGGCGTTGGGCCGGGCGATACGGTCGCGGTGATGCTGCCGAGCACGCCGCCGATGCTGGAGGCGCATTTTGGCGTGCCGATGGCGGGTGCCGTGCTGAACAGCATCAACATCCGGCTCGAGGCCTCGACCGTGGCCTACATCCTCGAGCACGGCGCCGCCAAGGTGCTGCTGACCGACCCCGAGTTCGCGCCGGTCATCAAACAAGCGCTCGGAAAAGTTCAGCCGCGACCGCTGGTCGTCGACGTCGTCGACCGGCAGTATCGGGGCGAGGGCGAGCGGTTGGGCGAGCTGACCTATGAGGAGCTGCTCTCGGAGGGCGACGAGGGGTTCGAGCCGCTCTATCCGGCCGACGAGTGGCAGGCGATCGGGCTCAACTACACCTCGGGCACGACCGGCCGGCCCAAGGGCGTGGTGGTCCACCACCGGGGCGCCTATCTGGCGGCGATCGGCCAGGCGCTCGCCAACGGCATCGGGCTGCATCCGGTCTACCTCTGGACCCTGCCGATGTTCCACTGCAACGGCTGGACCTTCACCTGGAGCGTGACGCTGCAGGCGGGGACGCATGTGTGCCTCCGCCACGTCGATGCCGGCGCCATCTATGCGGCGATTGCGGCGCATCGGGTCACGCATCTGTGCGGCGCGCCGATCGTGATGAACCTGATCGCCAACGCCCCGGAGAGCCTGCGCCGGCCGTTCGACCACCGGGTCCAGGCGATGACCGGCGGCGCCGCCCCGCCGGCCGCGGTCCTGCAGAAGATGGCCGCGCTCGGCATCGACATGGTGCACCTCTATGGCCTGACCGAGTGCTACGGGCCGGCCTCGGTCTGCGCCGGGCAGGAGGCGTGGGACGACCTGTCCGCGCCGGAGCTGGCGGCGCTCCAGGCCCGCCAGGGCGTACGCTATCCGAACCTCGAGGCGCTGGCCGTGATCGATCCGGAGACCCTGCAGCCGGTGGCGCGCGATGGCGCCACGATCGGCGAGATCGTGCTCGCCGGCAACACGGTCATGAAGGGCTACCTCAAGAACCCGGCGGCCACCGAGGAGGCGTTCCGCGGCGGCTGGTACCATACCGGCGACCTCGCGGTGATGCACCCCGACGGCTATTGCGAGGTCAAGGATCGCGCCAAGGACATCATCATCTCGGGCGGCGAGAACATTTCCTCGATCGAGGTCGAAGGCGCGCTCTACCGCCATCCCGCTGTGCTCGAAGCGGCGGTGGTCGCCAGGCCTGATCCGAAGTGGGGAGAAAGCCCCTGCGCCTTCGTCACCCTCAAGGACGGCGCCGAAGCCACCGCCGACGACCTGATCGCCCACTGCCGCAGCCTCCTCGCCCACTTCAAATGCCCGAAGACGATCGTGTTCGCCGAGCTGCCCAAGACCTCGACCGGCAAGATCCAAAAGCACGCGCTCCGCGCCCAGGCCCGGGCGCTCTGACACCAGCGAGGGCGCGTTGACGGAACGGCTGGCAAGTCTTACTTCTCGAGGTAAGAATCCGAGGGCGTACGGATGAGGATCACGTCGAAAGGCCAAGTCACCATCCCGGTCGCGGTCCGCGAGAGGGCGGGGCTGCTGCCGGGGACCGAGGTCGAATTCGAATGCGACGGGGACACGGTCCGGATCGTCCGGTCGAAGGCGCCGAAGGGTGAGACGCGGGGCGAGCGCTTAGTTCGCCTCCTGCTCGGAAGTGGCAGCGGCAGGATGACGACCGATGAGATCATGGCCCTGACGCGCGGCGACTGGGAGGATCTGAACGAGGACACCCGGTGACGCCGGTGCTGGTCGACAGCAACGTCATCCTCGATCTCGTCGAGCATGATCCGCGCTGGCTCAGCTGGTCACTGGCCGCCCTCGCACGGCTCGCCAATGAGACCGTTCTCGTGATCAATCCAATCATCTATGCTGAAGTCGCGATCGGCTTCGATGGTCCAGAGGATGTCGAGGCGGTGCTGCCTACCGACGGCTACCGGCGCGAGCCTCTTCCCTACGAGGCCGCCTTTGCCGCCGGCAGAGCGTTTCTCGCCTACCGCAGGCGGGGTGGTGTCCGCCGCTCGCCATTGCCGGATTTCTACATCGGTGCGCATGCCGCGGTCTGCGACTACAGACTGTTGACGCGCGATGCCAGGCGCTATCGGAGCTACTTTCCGACCGTCGAACTGATCGCGCCCTGACCGACGGCGCCTGAAGCAGGGGGAGGCGGAAATGCAGGAGCACTTGACGCCGGCGGCGAGCCTGCCGGTGGATGGGATGGTGGGCACGCTGGTCGGGCGCGCGTGGGTCCCGGGCCGGGTGCCCGGGCCGAGCCCGGTCGCGATCCGCCACGATGCGGTCTACGATCTCGGCCGCAGCGCGCCGACGCTGAGCGAGCTTTTGAACGCCGACGATCCCCTGGCGCTCGCCCACGCGCCCGGCGAGCGGCTCGGCAGCCTGGCCGAGATCCTGGCCAACAGCGCCTATGATCGGCGTGACCCGGCGTCAGCCTATTTCCTGGCGCCCTGCGATCTGCAGGCGGTCAAGGCGAGCGGCGTGACCTTCGCGACCAGCCTGCTCGAGCGGGTGATCGAGGAGCAGGCGCGCGGCGATGCCGGCCGGGCCGAGGCGATCCGCCGCACGATCTCGGACGTGATCGGCACCGACCTCTCCAAAATCCGGCCGGGCTCGGAGGCCGCCATGCGCCTCAAGGAGCACCTGATCGCCGAGCGCGCCTGGTCGCAGTATCTCGAGGTCGGGATCGGCAAGGACGCCGAGATCTTCACCAAATGCCCGCCGATGGCGGCGGTCGGCACCGGCAGCGAGATCGGGGTGCGCGCGGATTCGTCCTGGAACAACCCGGAGCCCGAGCTGGTGGTCGCGGTCAACGCGCAAGGGCAGATCGTCGGCGCCACGCTCGGCAACGACGTCAACCTGCGCGACGTCGAAGGGCGAAGCGCGCTCCTGCTCGGCAAGGCCAAGGACAACAACGCGTCGGCCGCGATCGGGCCGTTCGTCCGCCTGCTCGACGACAGCTTCGGGCTCGAGCAGCTGCGCGCCGCCACGATCAGCCTCCGGGTCAGGGGCGAGGATGGCTTCGAGCTCGAGGGCGCGAGCTCGATGAGCCGGATCAGCCGCGACGTCACCGATCTGGTCGGTCAGACCCTGGGCGCCAACCACCAGTATCCGGATGGCCTGATGCTCTACTGCGGCACCATGTTCGCGCCGATTCAGGATCGCGACCGGCCGGGCAGCGGCTTCACCCACAAGCAGGGCGACCGCGTGCTGATCGCCTGTCCCGAGCTCGGCACGCTGGTCAACCGGGTCAGCGATTGCGACCAGATCGCGCCTTGGACCTTCGGCACCGGCGCCCTGCTGCGCAATCTGGCGGCGCGGGGTCTGCTGTAGGCCGCCGCCGGCAGCCGCCGGTTCCCCGAATCAAACGCCGCTCCTGGTCTGGACCGAGGAGCGGCGTGATCATTGCGGCGCCACTTCGAGCCCGCCGCGGGCCGACGCGGTGCCGGTTAATGCAGCTCCGCGTTCGCGGATGCAACATAGGGAGTATTATTGCGGCCCAAGCGGGCGATCTCGTCCTTAATCCGGAGTTTCTCGCGCTTCAGGCGCGTCAGGACCGACTGATCCGGGAGCGGTCGATGGAGCTCGTCGTCGATCTCCTGCTCCAGATGGGCATGCTTGCTGCGGAGGCTCTCCACGTAGTCGTGCATGGACATCCTTTGCCATCCTCCGGCTAGGTTCCCCGATGTCATGATACTAGGGAACCGGCCGCTGCCGCGCCAGCGAAATTCCGAAGAATCTTTCATCAATACCGGAAAAACATGGCATTTTCATGACATTAGAGAAAATGCCGGACTCAGTCTTCGAGCCAGGCGAGGCTCGCCATCAGCTCGGGCGCGGTAGCCTCCGGGAAAGCCTTCGCCAGGAGCATCCGCAGGGCGTGGCGATCCCGACCGTCGAACGGCCAGCAGGCGTGCAGATTGGCGCTCGCCAGAGCGACCCCCGGCGGCGCGCTCGCCGGCAGCTCCGCGAGCGCCCGGCTCAGGCCCAGCTGGGCGAGATGCTCGCTGGCGATCTCCAGGGCCAGCGCCTCTTCACGGATCGCCGAGGCGAGCCCGGGCCAGAGCTCGACGACGCTGCCGGGCTCGGGATCGGCAAGCCTCGCCTTGAGCCGGCGACGCAGCGCGCGCAGCGGTCGCACCACCTCGGCCTGCCAGCTTGCCGCCGCCGCGCCGGCACGGCCGAGCAGCTCCCGGTCGAGCCGGCCGCCGCGGCCCGCCTGCCAGCAGCAGAGCAGCACCAGATTGACGTCCAGGCCGTGCCGACGCTGGAGCTCGAGACAGGCGACCTCGACGCCCGGGCGCCGATACAGCTCGACCGAATAGTCCCAGAACGGGTTGGCCGGCCAGTCCATCCAGCGGCTCAGAGGGTCAGCGCCAGGGCTGCCGCGCCGAGCAGGCCCGGATCGCTGCGCGTGATCAGATAGGTCGGGATCGGCTCGAGGAAGTAGGCCAGCCGGCCCTTGGCGACGAAGCCGGCGCGAAAGCGGGCCTCGTCGAACAGCGGGCCGAGCCGCTTGGCGAGGCCGCCGCCGATGTAGATGCCGCCGCGCGCGCCGAGGGTCAGGGCGAGATCGCCCGCCGCCGCCCCGAGCAGCCCCGAGAACCGTTCCAGCGCCGCGCGGCAGAAGCGGCAACCGCCGGTCCGGGCGCGCTCGGCGACCTCCAGCGGATCGTCGATGGCAAGGGTCTCGCCCTCGAGCGCGGCCAGCGCCACGGCCAGGTTGACCAGACCCGGCCCCGACAGCACACGCTCGTCGGACACGTGCCCGAAGCGCTTCTGAAGCTGCGCCAGGATCGCCGCCTCGACCTGGTCGTGGGCGGCGAACGACACGTGCCCGCCCTCGCCGGGGAGCGGTTGCCAGCGATCGCCGACCGGGATCAGGCCGCCAACCCCAAGGCCGGTGCCCGGCCCGATGATCCCGACCACCTGCCCCGGCACCGGCGCGCCGCCGCCGATCTGGCGGCGCTCACCGGCAGTCAGCCAGGGCACCGCCAGCGCCTGGGCGGTGAAGTCGTTGATCACCTCGAGCCGGTCGAGCCCGAGGGCGGCCCGGGTCTCCCGGATCGAGAACGCCCAGGGCGAGTTGGTCAGCGCCACCCGGTCCGAGGTCACCGGCGTCGCCACGCGCCAGCACCGCGTCGCGCACCAGTCGCCCCGCGAGATAGGCGCGCGCCGCCTCGACCGGGCCCGGATAGTCGGCGACCGTCAGCTTCTGCACGCCGGCCGGCCGGCCGTCGGCGCCGGTCAGGGCGAAGCGGGCGTTGGTGCCGCCGATGTCGGCGATCAGGCGAGCGGTCGCGATGGTTCACCCTCCGCCATTCGGCTGGTCGCCGAAGCTGATGCCAAGACCGCGTGCGGTCACCACCAGAGCATCGCCCGGATCGACCGCCTGATACTGGGCGACCGCCTCCTCGATCGCCACGTCGACCACCTGCCGGTTCTGCCAGGCGACCATGCGATCGAACCGCCCGGCGGCCACCAGATCGACCGCGTAGACCCCGAAGGCCGAGGCCAGCAAGCGATCGAGCGGGGTCGGCGAGCCGCCCCGCTGGACGTGGCCCAGCACCGTGACCCGGGTCTCGGCCTGGGTGCGCAGGCCGATCTCATGGGCGATCATCGCGCCGACGCCGCCGTAGCGCGACTGGCCGTGCGCGTCTTTGTACTTGATCGTCTCACCCGCCGGCCCACGCACCGATTCCGCGACCACCACGATGCTGAAGTTGCGGCCGCGCCGGCGGCGCGCGTCGATCTTGGCGCACACCGCCTCGAGCGTGTACGGGATCTCGGGGATCAGGATCACGTCGGCGCCACCGGCGACGCCCGCCGAGAGCGCGATGTGGCCGGCGTCGCGGCCCATCACCTCGAGCACCATGACACGGTTATGGCTGGCGGCCGTGACGTGCAGGCGGTCGACCGCCTCGGTCGCGATCTCGACCGCCGAGCTGAAGCCGACCGCGCTCTCGGTGTGGCCGAGATCGTTGTCGATGGTCTTGGGGATGCCGATCAGGCGCCAGTCGCCCTGCTCCGCCAGCCGGCGCAGGATCGCGAGGCTGCCGTCGCCGCCGATCCCGATCAGGGCGCCGAGGCCGAGCTCGTGATAGCCGGCGACGATCTCGTCCGAGCGATCGACCGTGCCACCGCCTTCGGCCGGATAGGCGAACGGATCGCCCCGGTTGGTGGTCCCGAGCACCGTGCCGCCGAGGTGCAGGATGCCGGCGGTGGTGTCGGGGGTCAGCTCGACCGCGTCGACCGGGCGTTTGAGCAGGCCGTGGGTAGCCTGGCGAACCCCCAGGACCTGCCAGCCATGACCGAGCACCGCGCGCTTGACCACGGCCCGGATTACGGCATTCAGGCCGGCGCAATCGCCGCCGCTCGTCAACAACCCGATGCGCATCGGACCTCCTGGATCACGTCACGCCGCCATGGCGGGCGCGCGAGAATTCTGGCGCGTCGACCACTCGTCTGTTACTATACGCTACGCTCGTCGAGCACAATCAGAGCCGAAGTGTCGCCGAACCTGCGCCAGGTCACCATGACCGATTCCTTGCAATTGCCGGAAATCGAGCAAAGGTTGGCAGAGCTGCGGGCAGCCCACCGGGCCCTCGACGAACGGATCAACGAGCTGATCCGGGACGGCTATCGCAATCAGCTCGAGCTGCAGCGCCTGAAGAAGCAGAAGCTGGCGCTGCGGGATCGGATCATGCGTCTCGAGAGCGATCGCCTGCCCGACATCATCGCCTGAAGGGGGTGGCGCTCCGGGGCGACCACCAAGATGAGGCGACCGGCGGGACCGTCAGCCGCGTCGCGCCCGGTTGCGCTTGTGCTCATACATCGCCAGATCGGCGGCCGCGAGCGCGGCCTGCGCATCCTGCCGGCCTGGCAGGCGATAGGTGCCGTAGGCGACGCTGAGCGGGATCGGGTCCCCCTCCCAGCGGAACGCCGCTGCCGGCGATCGCCTCGGCCAGGGCGCGTGCCTTGTGCAGGGTTACCGTCGGGTCCGCGCGCGCCAGCAGCACGCCGAACTCGTCGCCGCCCAAGCGCCCGACGACGTCGGAGCGGCGGGTGTTGGCGGTCAACACCCCGGCGACGTGGATCAGCGCCGCGTCGCCGGCGCCATGGCCGAACCGGTCGTTGATCGCCTTGAGGCCGTCGACGTCGAAATACAAAAGGCCGTAGGGCGTGCCGTAGCGCTCGACGTGGCCGATGGTCCGGGCGAGATCGCGCAGGAACGCGCGCCGATTGCGGATCGGCACGAGCGAATCCTCATCGGCCAAGCGCTCGAGCTCGGTGACCCGGGTCTGCATGACCGCGAGCTGCCGGCGGACGCCCAGGACCTCCTCGATCAGCTGGCGCAACGCCGAGCGTACGCTCGGGGTCAGCTCCTGCTCCGGCAGGCCCAGGAGGCTGACCGGGTCCTCGGTCGCCGGCGCGGCGCCCGCCGGCACCGGAGCGTCGGCGGGGGCCTTACCGCCCAGCGCCCGCAGCCGGGCGAGCAACTCCCTGTCGCGGATCTTCATCCTCGGTGCCGGCCGACCTCGATCGACTGCGCCATGGTTGCGACCAGAGTCCAAGCCCCGCTCGAATGTGATCGGAATTCGAGGCGGACGCAAACCCGGATTTGCCGCCGGCGCCGGCTTGGTGGACCATCTTGGTCAGACGAAGCGGGTCAGACGCGTGACGTGGCCGAGCTTACGCCCGACCCGGATCTCATGCTTGCCGTATAAATGCAGTCGGGCGCCCGGCTCCGCCAGCAGGTCGGGCCAGGCAGCGACCGCCGGGCCCAGCAGATTGTCCATGACCGCGTCGGCAAATCGCTCGGGCTCGCCCAGCGGCAGCCCGCACAGCGCCCGCACCAGCAGCTCGAACTGGCTGATCGCGCAGGCGTCGATCGTCCAGTGGCCGGAATTGTGCGGTCGCGGCGCCAGCTCGTTGACCAGCAGCCGCTGATCCCGGGTGACGAACATCTCGACCGCGAGCAGGCCGACGACGTCGAGCGCGCGCGCGATCCGCGCCGCCAGCGCCCGGGCGTCGGCGGCCAGCGCCGCCGGCAGCGCCGCCGGCGCGATGGTCCGCGCCAGGACGTGGTGCTCGTGCCGGTTCTCGACCGGCGGATAGCCGGCCTCGGCGCCATCCTGGCCGCGGGCGGTGATCACCGAGACCTCGCAGGCGAAATCGATCCGCGCTTCGGCCACCGCCGGCGCGCCGCCAAAGCGTACCCAGGCGGCCACCGGATCGTCGCCGGGGGCGAGCCCGAGCTGGCCCTTGCCGTCGTAGCCGAAGCGGGCGGTCTTGAGGACGATCGGCCCGTTCAGCGCCGCCTGCGCCGCGGCCAGATCGTCAGCATCGGCCACGGCGCGCCAGGGGGCGGTCGCGACCCCGATCCGGTCGAGGAAGCTTTTCTCGAGGCGGCGATCCTGACAGATCGCCAGGACCGCGGGTGACGGGTGCACCGGCACCCGCCGGGCCAGCTCGGCGAGCGGCTCGACCGGCAGGTTCTCGAACTCGATCGTGACCACGTCGACCGCCTGGCCGAAGCGCTCGAGCGCGCCCTGGTCGTCATAGGCGGCGACGGTCGCCCGGTTGGTCACCTGCGCCGCCGGGCTGTCGGCCTCGGGCGTGAACACGTGGCAGCGATAGCCGAGGCGCGCCGCCGCCAGCGCCGTCATGCGGCCGAGCTGGCCGCCGCCGACGATGCCGATGCAGGCGCCGGGCGCGAGCCTCACGCTTGCGCGCCGGTCTCGCGGGGGTCCGGCCGCTCGGCCACGGCCGCGGTCTGGCGGGCGCGCCACGCCGCCAGCGCCGCCGCCAGGTGCTCGTCCTGCAACGCCAGGACCGCAGCCGCCAGCAGGGCCGCGTTGACCGCCCCGGCGCGGCCGATCGCGAGCGTCCCGACCGGCACGCCGGCGGGCATCTGGACGATCGAGAGCAGGCTGTCGAGGCCCTGGAGCGCCTGGCTCTGGATCGGCACGCCGAGCACCGGCAAGGGCGTCATCGAGGCGACCATGCCCGGCAGATGGGCGGCGCCGCCAGCGCCGGCGATGATCACCTGGAGGCCGCGCGCGCGCGCCCCGGTGGCGTAGGCGACCAGGCGCTCCGGCGTGCGATGGGCGGACACGATCCGATCGTCGTGGCCGACGCCGAGCTCGTCCAGCACCCGGGCGGCGTGCTCGAGGGTCGACCAGTCCGACTGGCTGCCCATGATCAGGCCGACCCGGGCCGGCGGCGCCGGGCTCATCTCAGCGCGGCTCGCGGGTCGGGGCGCCGCTGCCCGGGGCGTCGCCGCCTGCCGGCAGGGTGCGCGCGGTCTCGAGCGCGGCCCGGTTGGCCTGCTTGATCGCTTCGAACACCTCCTCGCGCAGGACCGTCGCCTCGGGCGGAAAGGTGAACCCGAGCTTGACCGTCTTGCCGCGCACCTCGACCACGCGGATCTCGATCGAGTGATTGACGATCACCGCCTCACCCGGCTTGCGGATCAGATAGAGCATCGGTGGTCTCCCGCGGCCTGCGGTCGCCCGCCAACGAGCGGCGCGGCGGCGAACCTAGGTGCCACTGCTTAAGGGGTTGTTAACCCCGCCAACTCTAGCCTGCAACAATTCACGGGTGGCGGTGCGGCCGGACCGACGGCGGCCGGCGCCCGCGACCGCCAGCGAGAGTCGTCGGATGCCGCCTGTCCAACCGCCCCGGTTCAAGCTGATGTCGGCGCGCCTGGCCTGGCTCAGCGAGCGCGAGGTGGTCCTCGGCCAGAACCTGGCCAACGCCGACACCCCGGACTACCGGCCCCGCGATCTGCGGCCGGCGGACTTCGCCCGCCTGGCCAAGGATTCGGCGGCGCAGGCCGGCCGGGTCGAGATGACGCGCACCGATCCGGCCCATCTCGGGGCCGGGGCGCGGGTCCGGATCGGGCTTGGCAGCCACCCGGCGGAGACCGTCTACGAGACCACGCCCAACGGCAACGCCGTGATCCTCGAGGAGCAGATGGCCAAGGTCAGTCAGACCGCTCTCGACTACCAGCTGACCAGCAACCTCTACCGCAAGTACCTCGGCATGATGCGGATCGCCTTGGGCACCCAGCCCTAGCGGACGACCAGGAGGATCGAGATGGATCTCACCCAGGCGATGCAGGTCGCGGCCGCCGGCATGAAGGTTCAGGGCGTGCGCATGCGGATGCTGGCGCAGAACCTGGCCAATGCCGAGTCGACCGCCAGCACGCCCGGCGGCCAGCCCTACCGCCGCCAGACCGTCACCTTCGAGAATGTGCTCGATCGCGAGCTCGGGGTCGAGCTGGTCGAGGTCGCGCGCACCGGGGTCGACGGCTCGGCGTTTCCGCTCCGCTACGACCCCGGCCATCCTGCGGCCAACGCCGATGGCTATGTGCTCATGCCGAACGTCAACCCGCTGCTCGAGATGATGGATCTGCGCGAGGCCCAGCGGTCGTTCGAGGCCAATCTCAACGCCATGACCATGGCCCGCTCGATGATCCAGCGGACGCTCGACCTGCTGCGCTGACGACCCCCGCCTGGCGCGCTCGCGCGCCATCAAGGAGCCCGCCCGTGGCCGACCCGACCGCCAGCCTCCGCCCGACCCCGGCGAGCTTCGCCAAGGCGCTCGATCCGGCGCCGCGTCCGGGCGCCGGCGGTGAGCCGTCAGGGGTCAGCTTCGGCGCCCTGCTCAAGCAGGTCGTCACCGATGCCGTCGACGGTGGGCGCCAGAGCGAGGCGCAGGCGATCCAGGCGGTCGCCGGCGGCGCCAACCTCCAGGACGTGGTCGAAGCGGTCAATGCCGCGGAGATCACGCTCCAGACCGTGGTCGCGGTCCGCGACCGAATCATCACCGCCTATCAGGAGATCATGCGCATGCCGATGTGAGGGACGTGGTCGCCAGTCGCGCCCGACGCCAAGCCCGGCCATCGCCACGTGACCCCGGAGCAGGTCCTCGATGTCGCCCGCGAGGCGATCTTCGTCCTGATCAAGCTCGGCGCGCCGATCATGGGCGTGGCGCTGGTGGTCGGCGTGCTGATCGCCCTGCTCCAGGCGCTGACCCAGATGCAGGAGATGACCCTGTCCTTCGTGCCCAAGATCCTGGCGATCTCCCTGACCATCGTGCTGACCCTGCCGTTCATGATCCAGACCCTGGTCGGCTTCGGCGAGGATCTGTTCCGGCGCATCGCCGGGATCGGCTGACGCTCGCCCGCCCGGACCGGTCATGATGTCCGAGCTGATCCCGGGCGATCTGTTCGCCTTTCTGCTGAACTTTGTGCGCGCCGGCAGCGCGTTGATGCTCATGCCGGGTTTCGCCGAGGCCTACGTCGGGGGCCGCATCCGCCTGCTGCTGGCGCTGGCGGTGAGCGTCGTGCTGGCCGGCCCTCTGGCGCCGAGCCTGCCGGCCTAGCCGGCGGCGCCGCTCGAGCTCGCCCGGCTGATTGCGGGCGAGCTGCTGATCGGCCTGTTCCTCGGCACGACCGCGCGGGTGGCCTTCGCCGCGCTGCATGTCGCCGGCACCACGATCGCCTTTCAGTCCGGCCTGGCGGCGGCGGCGATCTTCGATCCCAACGAAGCGACCCAGGGCACGCTGCCGGGCAATTTCCTGACCACCACGGCGCTGGTCCTGCTGTTCGTCACCAACGGTCACCGCATGCTGCTGCAGGCGCTCGCCGCGAGCTATGCCCGCCTGCCGGCCGGCATGGCGCCGCCGCTCGGCGACATGGCGGATCTGTTGACCCAGCTGCTCGGTCAGGCCTTCGCGCTCGGCGTCCGGATCGCGGCGCCACTCCTCCTGGTCAGCCTGCTGATGTATCTCGGCATGGGCGTGCTCAATCGCCTGATGCCCACCTTTCAGGTCTTCTTCATCGCCCTGCCGCTGCAGATCCTGGTTGCGTTCACGACCATCATGCTGTCGTTCACGACCGGCCTGCTGGCGTTTTTCGCGATGTTCGAGGACGCTCTCGGCACCGGCCTGGGGGGCGGCTGAGCGCCGGTGGCGGAAGACCAGGACGCGGGACAGAAAACCGAGGAGCCGAGCCAGCGGCGCCTCGACGAGGCCCGGACCAAGGGCCAGGTCGCGAGCTCGCGCGAGGTCAATCACACCCTGATGCTCGGCGCCGGCGCGCTTTTGGTCGGCATCCTGGCACCCGGGATCGCGCGCGATCTCGGGGCGGCGCTGCGCCGGCTGCTGGAGCGGCCGCAGGAGATCGGGCTCGATCCCGCCGCGCTCGATCGGGCCGCGGCGGCGCTGCTCGGCGAGGTCGGTGGCGCGCTCCTGCTCGGCGCGCTGCTGCTGGTCGGCGCCGCGCTCGCCAGCGGCCTGATCCAGAACGGCCTGATGGTCAGCGCCGAGCCGCTGGTCCCGAAGCTGGAGCGGATCTCGCCGGCCGCCGGCGCCAAGCGCCTGTTCTCGCTCCGCTCGCTGATCGAGTTCGGCAAAGGGATCGTCAAGATCGCGCTGGTGGGCGCGACCGCCATCGCGCTGCTCTGGCCGGCCGGGCCCCGGATCGTCACCGCCGCCGGCCTCGAGGCCGGCGCGCTGCTCGGCCTGCTGCGCGACCTGGCCCTGCGCCTGCTGGCCGGGGTCGCCCTGCTGGTCGGGCTGATTTTTGCGATCCAGAGGTCGATCATTCGGCCATGTATATCGAGGCTGTGCCGAACCGCTCGTCGCCGCCGGCGATCCTGCTGCGCGAGAGCTATCGCGACGGCAACCGGGTCAGAAAGCGGACCCTGCTCAATCTGACCGACTGGCCGCGCGAGCTGGTCGAAGGGTTGCGTGCCCTGCTCAAGGGCGGCACCGTCATCCCGGCCGGGCAGGCAGCGCTGAGCGTCATCCGCTCGTTGCCGCATGGTCACGTCGCCGCCGTGCTCGGCACGCTGCGCAAGATCGGCCTCGACCGCCTGCTCGGCCCGGCCGGCGAGCGCGGCCGCGAGCTCGCGATCGCCCTGATCGTCAGCCGCATCCTCGCCCCGACCTCGAAGCTGGCGACCGCCAAGGCGCTCGCTCCCGCGACCGCCGCCTCCAGCCTGGGCGCGGTGCTCGGGCTGGAGGAGGTCGCCGAGGACGAGCTGGATGCGGCGCTCGACGGGCTGCTCGCCCGCCAGCCGGCGATCGAGGCCGCGCTCGCCCGGCGCCACCTGCGGGGCGACACGCTGGTGCTTTACGACGTGTCGTCGAGCTATCTCGAAGGCCGTTGCTGCGCGCTGGCGCGCCTGGGCGACCACCGGGACGGCAAGAAGGGCAAGCTGCAGATCGTCTATGGCCTGCTGTGCGCCGCCGATGGCTGCCCGGTGGCGATCGAGGTGTTCGCGGGCGATGTCGCCGACCCGAAGACGCTCGCCACGCAGGTCGGCAAGCTCAAGCAGCGCTTCGACCTCAGCCACGTGGTGCTGGTCGGCGCCAAGAGCCCTGGGAGTTGGGGCCTGATCACCCAGGCCCGGATCGACGAGGACCTCAGGCCGGCCGGGCTGGACTGGATCAGCGCGCTGCGCGCCCCGGCGATCAAGGCCCTGGCGATCAAGGCCCTGGTGGACGGCGGGGCGCTGCAACTGTCGCTGTTCGACGAGCGCGACCTGGCGGCGATCACCGCGCCCGCGCGGCTGGCTCCCAAGGGCGACCTCCGGTGGTCGCCCTGGAGCGCCGCGCCGGGCGAGCGACTGATCGTCGGCCGCAATCCCGACCTCGCCCGCGAGCGCACCCGCAAGCGGGCGGCGCTGTTGGCCGCGACCGAGCGCGATCTGGCGGCGATCGCCGCCGCCGTCACGCGCCGCCGCCGGCCGCTCAGGGGTGCTGCCGCGATCGGCCTCGAGGTCGGCGTGGTGCTCGATCGGCACAAGATGGCCAAGCACTTCGAGCTGACCATCACCGACGACCGCTTCAGCTTTGCCCGCAGGACCGCGGCGATCGCCGCCGAGGCGGCGCTGGACGGCCTCTACGTGGTGCGCACCAGCCTGCCCGCCGAGCGCCTCGACGATCGCGCGACCGTGCGCGCTTACAAGTCGCTCGCGGTCGTCGAACGCGCGTTCCGCTGCCTGAAGACGGTCGATCTCCAGATCCGCCCGATCTACCACTGGCGGGCAACGCGGGTGCGTGCCCACGTCTTCCTGTGCATGCTCGCCTACCATGTCGAATGGCACCTGCGCGCCCGTCTGGCGCCCATGCTCTACGACGACGCCGACAAGCAGGCGGCCGCCGCGGCCCGCGCCAGCATCGTCGCCAGGGCCGAGCGCTCACCCGCGGCGCTCGCCAAGCAGACCACCGGCCGCACCGCCGACGGCCTGCCGGTGCACAGCTTCCAAAGCCTGCTCGCCGATCTCGCCACGCTCAGCCGCAACAGCGTGGTCAGCGCGCTCGCGCCCGAGCACCCCTTCACCCTGACCACCCGCCCGACCCCGATCCAGCAGAAGGCCTTCGACCTCCTCGCCCTCACCCCCGACCGTACCCAGTAACAACCCCCGCCCGCAGGCCAATCTCACGCCAGATCAAACCCTTGCGCCCAATCCAAAAAAGAAGTTCCGCTTAGCCTGTTGCCAGCTACTCAGCGCAGCGCGCGAGTTGGGGCCGAGGACGCCGTCGGCGCCGTGGGTGTCGTGGCCGAGCGCGGTCAGCGCGATTTGGATCTCCTGGCCCTGCTCGCGGCTGAGATCGAGGGCTGCCTCGATCGCCGCTGGGTCGGGCGCTGGCGCAGTCGGCTCGGCTTGCTCGGGCTGCAACTCCGGGGCCGGCGCCAGCGCGGCCTCGGTCCCAATCGCGGGCTTGGATTCGCCGCTGGTGGGCTCCGGCGGCGCAGGTCGGCTGATTGTCTCGCCGCGTTCTTGGGTACGCAGCGCAGCGATGCGCTTGTGGGCGAAGGGCACCAGCGCGCTGTCCGGGTACTGCTCGATGAAAGTCGCAAAATCCTCGGGATCGGTGCTGTCCTCGATCGCTTTCCAGACCACGGCGTCGCGCGCGGACGGCTGCTTGGCAATGGGCTCTGGTGCTCTGGTGGCTTGAAATAGAAGTCGCCGGTGAGCGACGACGAGTCCCAGGGGACCTGTAGGTAGGAGGTCTGCTCGATCACCGTCTTGCGGACCCGGGTGAGCATCTGGCGCACTTCGAGGCCCGGGGTCTCGATGTTGGCGAGCAGCGCACCGGTGAACGGGCTGTGCGCGCCGCCGCCATCGCTCGCGACGTTGCCGGGCTGGGTCGCGTAGGCGATCATCGTGCCGATGCCGCTGTCGATCTTCGCCAGCCCCAGGCCGACCGCCTGCGAGCGTGTCCGACCCAGGCTCCGCGCCAGGTTGCGGGCGAGCGGGTTGTCCCGGCAGGCGTCGAGGAACACGAGGCTCGTGCGGGGCCGGTCATCGAGCAGCTTCAGGACGTTGCCGAGGTCGACCGCCTGAAAGGTCAGATCGGTTTCCTTGGTCAGCGTGGCGTCGATCGGCACCAGGTAGTTCTGGCCCCGGACCCGCATGCCGTGACCAGCATAGAAGAGCAGGCCGACGTCGGCATCCTGGAGCGCGTCGGCTGTCCGTAGCATGAGGTATGTCCGGGTTTTGTAGCGCACGATCTGTCCGGTTCGGGAAAATCGGGGAGGTCGCGTGCTGGTGGAGGTTCGGGTGGCTCGGATCGTCGAGGCGATTGGTCGGTGGCGGAGCGGGGCGTTGAGTTGTAGCGAGGCGGCGGAGGTGCTGGGGATGAGCGAGCGGCACTTCCGGCGGCTTCGAGATCGCTATGAGGCACAGGGTGCGGAGGGGCTGATCGATCGGCGGCGGGGCCGGGTCTCGGGCCGGCGGGTGCCGGTCGATCGGATCGAGTGGCTGCTGGAGCAGTACCGGACGCGCTACTTCGACTTCACCGTCAAGCACTTCCACGAGCGGCTGCGGGCGGAGCACAAGTTCGAGCTGGGCTACAGCTGGACCAAGCGCACCTTGCAGGACGCCGGCCTGGTCAAGCGGGCGGCGAAGCGCTCGGCGCACCGCAAAAGGCGGCCGCGCCGGCCGTTGCCGGGCATGATGCTGTTCCAGGACGGCTCGACCCATGCGTGGCTCGCTGGCCGGCCGCCGCTCGACCTGATCGTGACCCTCGATGACGCGACCAGCGAGCTCTACTCCGCCTTTCTGGTCGAGCAGGAAGGGACGTTCTCGAGCTTGCGGGGCCTCACCGAGGTGATCGGCCGGCACGGCCTGTTCTGCTCGCTCTACACCGACCGCGGCAGCCACTATTTCGTGACCCCCAAGGCCGGCGGCAAGGTTGCGCGGGGTCAGCTGACCCAGGTCGGGCGCGCCCTCGAGCAGCTCGGCATCGAGCCCATCCCGTCCTATTCGCCCGAGGCGCGCGGCCGCATGGAGCGGGTTTTCGGCACGCTGCAGAACCGGCTGCCGCAGGAGCTGCGCCTGGCCGGGGTCGGATCGATCGAGGCCGCCAATCGCTTCCTCGCCGAGGCTTTCGTGACCGCCCACAACGCGCGCTTTGCGGTCGCCGCGGCCGAGCCCGGCAGCGCGTTCGTGCCCTACGCCGGCGACCTCGCCGAGGTCCTGTGCGTGCAGGTCGAGCGCGTGGTCGGCAACGACAACTGCGTGCGCTACGGCGGCCTTGGCCTGCAAATCCCACCGCAACGGCACCGCCACCACTTCGTCAAGGTCAAGGTCCGCGTGCACGCCTACGAGGACGGCCGGCTCGCGGTCTTCCACGGCCCGCGCTGCCTGGCGCGCTACCAGCCCGACGGTCGCCTCGCGGGCGCTGACGCGACGATCAAACCCGCCGCCTAAGCCCGCTCGGCGGCGCGCCCGGTGGATTTGCTGGACAACGCTCCGCGTTGCCCACAACCCCACCGGGCCAACAGCAGCAGCGGACATTTGACGGGCTACAAAAACCGGACATCTTTACGTGCTGTTGACACCTGGAGCGCGTCGGCGAACCGGCTGAGCGCCGCTGGCGTGCCGGCGATGTCGAGGTCCAGGCCCTCCTCGACCGTGAAATCGAGCCGGCGCAAGGCGGCCGCGACGGCGTCGGCATCATGCACGGGGTTGAGGAGCGTCGGGGCATGTCGGTAGGCGCCGTTGCCGATGACCAGCGCGACCCGGGTTGCCGCCGCAAGCGGCCCGGGAAACGCGGCCAGGAACAAAATCACCAATGCACAAAGCCGCCCCAGCGCCGCCGCTCGCGCCGCGCCGACCTGCATCCGGCCGCTCTGGTTCGATCTCGACACGACTGGCGCTCGTCGTCCGGTCGCCTTCGCTCAATGTCAAAAAATGCTACCGTCGAAGGTTGCCGCTCGCAAGCGATCCTCGCACGAGAGGGCAGGGCGGCGCTAAGCTCGAAGCGCCGAAGGGGAGCCCTGACCCATGCGCATCGCCAGCCTGGCCGTCGGCCTCGTCCTGTTTGCGAACGCGAGCGCGCTCGGGCTCGAGGCCGTGCCCGGCGTCTATCACTACCGGATCCACCACCAGATCTTCGGCGACATCGGCGAGCATCAGATCATGGTCAGCCATGAGGCCGGCATGGTGGTGGTCGAGCACGCCGCACGCCTCGCGGTCAAGATCCTCACCTTCACCGCCTTCGAGCGCCAGTCCCACTACCGCGAGGTCTGGCAGGGCGACCGCCTGATCAGGTTCGACGGCGTGACCCTGGACAACGGCAAGCGCTTCGAGGTCAGCGCCAGGGCCGAAGGCGACCACCTGATCATCGAGGGCAGCACCGGCCGGCTCGAGGCCCCGGCCATGACCGTGCCGAGCCAGCCCTCGCTCGCGGCCGCGATCCTGCGCACGACGTTCATGGACACCAGGACCGGCGAGCTGCTCGAGGCGCGGGTCACTCCCGCCGGCCATGAGACCCTGCAGCTCGCGAGCGGCCCGGTCGAGACCGAGAAATACGAGGTCGCGGGCCAGCTCGAGCAGGTGGTCTGGTACGATGCTGCCGGGGTCTTCGTCCAATGGCGCCTTTGGCGTCAGGGGGCGGCGATCACGCTCATCCGGGAGTGATGGCGCTCCGATCTCGGAGCACGCGCAGCTCGAGCAGCGCGGCACCGCCGAGGGCCATCAGAGCCCGCGCATGGAGCCGGTGCCGGTGACAGAACCGCGACCGCGAAGGGCGACGGGTTGTCCGGACCGGGCGCCGGGAGCATGATCGGCCACCGGCGCGCGCGCCAGTCGTAGGACAGACCGAGGGCGATGGGCACGAACGCGTCCGCGCCGCCGCCGTACCGGCGCGCGCGCCAGTCGTAGGACAGAGCGAGGGCGGACGATGGATCTCGAGCTTGGCGGCAAGGTGGCGTTGATCACGGGCGGCAGCGACGGGCTCGGGCGGGCGGCCGCGGCGCGGCTCGCGGCGGCCGGCGCCAGGGTCGCGATCTGCGCCCGCCGGGCGGCGCATCTGGAGCAGGTCGGCAGCGGAGCTGCGCCAGGCGACCGGCGGCGAGTCCGTGCCCATCGTCGCGGACGTCAGCCGGGCCGAGGACTGCCGGCGCTTCGTCGACGCGGCCATGGCGGCCTTCGGCGGCGTCGACATCCTGGTCAACAACGCCGGCACCTCGGCGGCGCGCGGCCTCGAGGAGGTGGGCGACGACGCCTGGTATGCCGACATCGAGCTGAAGCTGATGGCCGCGGTCCGGCTGTGCCGGGCGGTGGTGCCGATCATGCGCGAGCGCGGCGGCGGCGCGATCGTCAACGCCACGATCGTCGGCGGCAAGGCGCCGGCGGCCCGGTCGCTGCCGACCAGCGTCACGCGCGCGGCCGGGATCAACCTCACCAAGTCGCTCGCCAACGAGTACGCGGCCGCCAGGCATCCGCGTGAACACGATCTGCATCGGCCTGATCAAGAGCGCGCAATGGCAGCGCCGCGCCGGCAACCGGCCGGTCGCCGAGCTCTACGCCGAGATGGGCAAGCGCGTGCCGCTCGGGCGCATGGGCAAGGCCGAGGAGTACGCCGATCTGGTCGCCTTTTTGGTCTCGGCGCGCGCCGCCTTCATCACCGGCACCGCGATCAACCTCGATGGCGGCATGGGCGCGACGGTATGACCGGGCGGCGGCGGTGGCTCCGCTGGCAGCCCTGCTCTGGCTGCTGGCGGTCGCGCCGGCGGGCGCTCAGGATATCGCGGCCGGGCTGACCGAGGCTCTGGAAGTCGGGACCGGGCGGGTGGTGGCCCAGCTCGGCAAGCCCGGCGGTTTTCTCGATGACCCGAAGGCGCGCATCCCCCTGCCGGGGCCGCTCGAGCAGGCGCAGACAGCGCTCCGCATGGCCGGCATGTCGGGCATGGTCGACGACCTCGAGGTCCGGATGAACCGCGCCGCCGAGGCCGCGACGCCGATCGCCAAGGACCTGATCATCCAGGCGATCCAGGGCCTGAGCTTCCAGGATGCGGCGGCGATCCTGAGCGGCCCGAACGACGCCGCGACCCGCTATCTCCAGCGCAAAACCGCAAAACCGCTGGCGCAGAAGATGCGCCCGATCGTCGACCAGCAGCTGGCCGATGCCGGCGCCGTCCAGGCGTTCGAGAGCATCGCCGGCGAATACCGCTCGCTGCCGCTGGTCGGCGGCGCGCTCGACGTCGACCTCACCGGCCACGTCGTCACCTACGCCGAGAAGGCGATCTTTTCTACCTTGGCCAGGAGGAAGCGGCGATCCGGACCAATCCGGCCGCCCGCACCACCTCGCTGCTAAGAGCGTCTTCGGCCCAGTAGGCGGCCTCCAGCCGGATCAATCCGAGCCTCGGATTGATCCCGATTGAGCCGCCGCCCGGGTTTCGCCTCCATCGCCCAGGTCACGCCCAATTACTCACAAGTGGCGCATCTTCGACTTCAGGTGTCGCATCCATGCGCCACATATGCGCCACTTTTGACTTGCCGAGCCTGGCGATCGCGCGCGGGCGCTGGCGCATCAACCCATTGGTCTCAACGCTGATCCCAAATCTGGAGGCGCCCGCCGCCGGAGCGCGGAAATCCTCACCTCGATTCGCCCACTCCATTGATCCTCCATGGAGGCATCAATCCCGATGCCATGCGCCAGGATGGCGCAGAAGTGTGCCATGTGACGCATCGAGGAGGGTCGGCGAGGAGCGCGAATGCTGGTCGTGCTCACCCGATGCCATGAGCGCGAAACCGCTGGTGAAAGTCGGCGCAACGGGTAATATGCCGGGAACGTCACGCGACGACCACGGCGAGGTGGTCCTCGGTGACCCGGATTTGAGGTCGCCATGCCCGACTTGGCCGGTTTTGCCAAGATTGCGCCCTATCTGACCAACCCGCTGGTGCTCGCGGGCTTCGCGCTGCTCCTGTTGTTCGGCCTGCTGCGCGCGCTTCTCAAGTCGCCGAAGGTCGCGATCCTCACGCAGAAGACCAGCGGACAGGCGCTGCTGCGGGCGGTGAACTTCGGCTTCTTCGCCGCGGTCCTCGTCATCGTTCTCGGCTTCGGCCTCGCGTTCTATCAGACGCAGCGCACGACGGTCGACGCCGATCAGATCATCCGCGACCTCAAGGCGGCGACGGAAAGGGCCGCGGCCAGCGAGAGCAAGCTCGACAGCATCAAGCGCCTGACCGAGCTGCAGGACAGCAACGCGCTTCGCGATGCGATCGTCGCCCTCCTCGGGCAGAGCGGGAACCCGACGATCGCGCGCGCGATCGAGCTGTTGCGGCAAGGCGAAACCGGGGCAGCGGAGACCGCTCTTTCCGAGATCCTCGACCGGCGCTTGCAGGACCGCGCTGCAGCAAGAAGTCAGAGGCGGAGGCGACCAAGGAAGCGGCCGAAGCCGCGAGGAACCTCGGCGCGATCGCCTACCTCAACAATACCGCCAAAGCGATCGAGGCGTACCGGACCGCGACGGAGCTCGACCCGATGACCCTGGTCCTGGATCTTTCTTGGCCGCCTGCACCAGCGAGCCGGCAACCTTGCGGCCGCAGAGCACGCCTTTGAGCGAGCGCGCGATGCCGCCGAGCGCACTGCGGAACGAGAGGGAACGTGGCCAAGCGCTTCTCTGGGCGATGTGCGCGTGGCGCGGGGCGATCTCGGCGGCGCCTTGACTCCTACGAGCGAGGCCGCGGCCCAGACAAGCTCGCCGCGCAGGACCCGGCAACGCCGATGGCAGCGCGACCTCTCGGTCAGCTTCGACAAGATCGGCGACGTGCAGAGCGCGAAGGGCGATCTCGACGGCGCGCTCAAGGCCTACCAGGACAGCCTCGCCATCGCCCAGAAGCTCGCCGCGCAGGACCCCGGCAACGCCGAGCTGGCAGCGCGACCTCTCGGTCAGCTTCAACAAGATCGGCGACGTGCAGAGCGCGAAGGGCGATCTCGACGGCGCGCTCAAGGCCTACCAGGACAGCCTCGCCATCCGCCAGAAGCTCGCCGCGCAGGACCCCGGCAACGCCGAGCTGGCAGCGCGACCTCTCGGTCAGCTTCGAGAAGATCGGCGACGTGCAGAGCGCGAAGGGCGATCTCGACGGCGCGCTCAAGGCCTACCAGGACAGCCTCGCCATCGCCGAGAAGCTCGCCGCGCAGGACCCCGGCAACGCCGGGTGGCAGCGCGACCTCTCGGTCAGCTTTCGAACAAGATCGGCGACGTGCAGAGCGCGAAGGGCGATCTCGACGGCGCGCTCAAGGCCTACCAGGACAGCCTCGCCATCCCGAGAAGCTCGCCGCGCAGGACCCCGGCAACGCCGGCTGGCAGCGCGACCTCTCGGTCAGCTTCGAGCAAGATCGGCGACGTGCAGAGCGCGAAGGGCGATCTCGACGGCGCGCTCAAGGCCTACCAGGACAGCCTCGCCATCCGCAGAGAAGCTCGCCGCGCAGGACCCCGGCAACGCCGAGCTGGCAGCGCGACCTCTCGGTCAGCTTCGAGAAGATCGGCGACGTGCAGAGCGCGAAGGGCGATCTCGACGGCGCGCTCAAGGCCTACCAGGACAGCCTCGCCATCGAGAGAAGCTCGCCGCGCAGGACCCCGGCAACGCCGGCTGGCAGCGCGACCTGATCGTCTCGCACTGGCGGCTCGCCGATCTGGCCGAGCAGCGGCGCGAGCCGGCGGAGGCACGGCGCACTAGCAGGCCGCGCTCGACATCGCCAAGGAGCTGGACGCGAGCGGCCGGCTGGCGCCGACCGATGCGTATTTCGTCAGCGACGATCGAGGAACGGCTCGCGCGCGTGAGCGCTCAGGCCGACCGCACAGTAGGACGATGTCAGGATCAGGCCGCGGCCTCCGTTCGGTCCGGTGACCGCTTCGGCCGCAGGTGAAATTCCGGCACCGTGCCCGTGGCCTCGGCGACCCGGAGCAGGGTGCGGAGGCTCGGCAGGGTGCGGCCGCTCTCGAGGCGGGCGACGAACGGTTGTGAGGTTGCCATGCGCGCGGCGAGCTCGGCCTGGCTCAGGCCGGCATGCGCCCGGGCGGCGATGATCGCGCGCGCGATGGCGTACTCGGGCGCCTGGTCCTCGTAGGCCTGGCGCACGCCCGGCTCGGCGAGGAGCTCCTCGCGAAGCTGGCTGAGCGTCTTGTTAGCCACGGTCCTGCTCCCTTCATCCGTCGCGCGGAGCGATCTCGCGGCGGCCGGGGTCACCTCGACGGTCCAGCGGCCATCCGCGGCCCTTATATATCCTTTTCGATATGGATGTCGCAGGCCGGCGATGCGTAGAGTTCGAGGATCGGCGGAACCTGGTGCGCGGTGTGCCTGCGGTCGAGGAACGTCCCGCCCGGCGGCTCAGGTCTGCTCGAAGAAGGCCTCGATCTGGCGCAGGTGCCAGACCCCCATCGGGTCGTGGAAGCCGAGATGGCCGCCGCTCTTGGGCAGCAGCGGCGTGAGATGGGGCTCGCTCGACCACTTGCGCGCGAGATAGGGGTCGGCGGGCACGAAGGGGTCGTCCTGGGCGTGGATCAGGAGCGTCGGGACGCGGATGCCGCCGAGGAAATGCTGGCTCGAGTTGGCGCCGTAGAAGTCCTCGGCGTCGGCGTAGCCGTGGCGGGGGGCGGTGAAGCCGTCGTCGAGCCGCCAGAGCAAGTCGGCGCCGAGGATCGCCTTGCGCTCGGTCTCGGTGAGCGCGGCGCCGTGGGCGGTGCAGTTGCGCTTCAGGTGGGTCAGGATGTAGCGGTGGTACAGGTAGTTGCGCCAGCGCATCAGCGAGCGGCAGCTGTGCGCGAGATCGAGCGGCGCCGAGACCGTGGCGGCGCGGCGCACCGGGCCGTTGCCGCCGGTCTCGCCCAGATATTTGAGCAGACAGGTTGCCGCCGAGCGAGAAGCCGATCGGCAGCACGCCGTGGCGGACGAGCTTCGGGTCGAGCCGGTCGAGCAGCGCCGCCAGGTCTTCGGTGCGGCCGCCATGGTACTGCTGGCGGCAGAAGCGGCGCGACGGGCCGGCGCCGCGCTGGTTGATCCGCAGCACCGGATAGCCGCGCGCCAGGAAGTAGGCGGCGGCCAGGATCATGTAGCAGCTGGTCTCCGAGCCGGAGAGGCCATGGATCAGCAGCACCAGCGGCCGCGCGCGCAGCTGTTCCGGCAGATGCAGCGAGGCGACCAGGCGATCGCCGCTGCCGTCCTTGAGCCGCACCACCATGCCGGCGCGCGGCCTTGCAGGGCAAAGCGTGATCGACGCTCCACGCGTAGTTGCGAATGGTCTGCAGGTCACCACCCCACCAGGGCAGGGCAGGATTGAAGTCGGACAGGGTCATACCAGCTACTCTCAAGGCATTTCCTCCGTCCACCGACCCCGAGAGGTCATTGTCTCAGCCTCCTCGTCTGTCTGCCTGTTACCTGGGGCACAGTTTCGCGGCAATTTTTGGACAGAACAAGGTAAGTTTATCTATATGTTACGGGATATGATCGGCGACCGTCCTGGAGTACGGCGGCGAGCGGCGCCAGTCCTAACCAGTAGCTGAGCTCGGCCGGGCGTTGAATCCGCCAGAGCGCAAGGTCGGCGCGCCGGCCGACCGCGAGCGTGCCGCGGTCGGCGAGCCCGAGGGCCCGCGCGGCGTTCCGGGTCACGCCCGCGAGCGCCTCCGCCGGGGTCAGGCCGAACAGCGTGCAGCCCATGTTGAGCACCGCGAGCAGCGAGACCACCGGCGACGAGCCGGGGTTGCAGTCGGTCGCGAGCGCGATCGGGACGCCCAGCCGGCGCAGCAGCTCGACCGGCGGCCGCTGGCTCTGGCGCAAGGTGTAGAAGGCGCCGGGCAGCAGGACCGCGACCGTGCCGGCGGCGGCCAGCGCGCGGACGCCCGCCTCGCTCGCGTATTCCAGGTGATCGGCCGACAGCGCGCCGAAGCGGGCGGCGAGCGCGGCGCCGCCCAGGTCCGAGAGCTGATCGGCGTGCAGCTTGACCGGCAGGCCATGGCGCCCCGCGGCCGCGAACACGCGCGCGACCTCGGCCGGGCGTGAAGGCGATGCCCTCGCAGAAGGCGTCGACCGCATCGGCGAGGCCCGCCGCGGCGACCGCCGGCAGCATCTGGTCGCAGACCAGGTCCAGATAGCCCTTGCCGGTCGGCGGCGTATTCGGGCGGCAGGGCATGGGCGCCGAGGAAGCTCGTGCGGACCTCGATCCCGGGGCCGCGGCCGAGCTCGCGCGCGACCTCGAGCATCCGCAGCTCGGTCGCGAGGTCGAGCCCATAGCCCGACTTGATCTCGACCGTGGTCACGCCGTTCGCGCGCAAGGCGTCGAGCCGCCGCCTGGCGCTGGCTTCGAGGGCTTCGGCGCTGGCCGCGCGGGTCGCCCTGACCGTGCTGGCGATGCCGCCGCCGGCGCGCGCGATCGCCTCGTAGGAGACGCCCTGCAGGCGCTGCTCGAACTCTGCCGAGCGGTCGCCCGCGAACACCAGATGGGTGTGGCAGTCGATCAGGCCCGGCGTCAGCCAGCCGCCCCGGCCGTCGATCAGCGCGCCGGCATCGCGATGCGGCAGCTCCGCCTCGGCGCCGACCCAGGCGATCTGCCCGTCCCGGATCGCGAGCGCCCCGCCCGGGATCGCGCCATAGGGGCCGCGACCCTCGGTCATGGTGGCGAGCTGGACGTTGGTCCATAGGCTGTCCCAAGTCGGCATGGTACGACTCCCAAGCGCCAGGCCCGGCACGATCGCAGCCGAGGCGCGCCGCGTCGTCAAGCCGGTTGACCTGGGAGTGGTGGGTGAGTAACGCCCGCTGGTCGAGACCGTTCCTGGGACCGCCATGACCGCGCTGTGGGCCGAGACCGCCTTGCTGCCCGACGGCTTCGCCGCCGGCGTCCGGCTCGAGATCGACGCCGGCGGCAATCTCGCCTCGGTCCGGGCCGACTCCAGCGCGGCGGGCGCGGAGTGGCTCGCGGGCATCGTGCTCCCGGGCATGCCGAACCTGCACAGCCACGCCTTCCAGCGCGCGATGGCCGGGCTCGCCGAGCGCCAGGGGGCCGACGAGGCCTCGTTCTGGAGCTGGCGGGCGGTGATGTACCGCTTCCTCGAGCGGATCGGCCCGGACGAGCTCGCCGCGATCGCCGCCCAGCTCTACGTCGAGATGCTGGAGGCG
>CAVSRN010000087.1:0-35897 GCA_963730195.1 uncultured Alphaproteobacteria bacterium | reverse complement strand
GTCGCCCGAACGCGCAATACAGGAAATCGGCGTAGTAGTTGATGTTGTGGTAGGAGGTGAACAGGACGGCGTCGATCGCCTGGTCGGCCATGTGGCGACGGAGCGCGCCGAGGCGCCGGTCCATTTCCGCGGCCGAGAAGGTCGGCTCTGCCTTGACGCCGTTCCGGATCCTCTTCAGCGGCTGCATCGCGGGTTCGCCTTGGAGCAATTTCCTGGTTCGACTCAGCAGCGGGGCTTCCGCCTGGAGCCCAGCGGGTGTTGAATATGTTGACCTCGCTGTCAAGCAGCGGTTTCCCCCGGCCGCCGCTCACTACCGACCTGCAGTCTGACGATTTTGACCCTGCATCGCAGAGCCGACTTCGGCGGTCGCTTGAACGAACAATCTATGGTTAGTGTGAACCAGTTCATAGATCAGCGGAACGGATCGATGAATCGTGCTTGGATCGATGGTTTTAGTCGCGTTGCGATTGGGAGAAAGGCGATGAACAAGAAGCTGGCCGTGTGGCTCACCGTGGCGTTCCTGGCTCTGGCCGGCGTCGCGACCTGGGCGGGGGTCCAATCGGGCATCTCGACGGTGCTCGCCCGCGGCAATTGCATCTCGGACTGCGGCTGACTTCACCGGTCAGGCCGACCGGTTCGCCCGCCGCTCAAGGTCGGCCTGACGATTTCCAGGAGTGGGTGCCATGCGGCACTGGACCTGCTACGTCGCGGCGTCGGCGGGCGTGGCCGCCGTCATTCTTTCGGGCTCTGCAACCGCCGGCGCGCCGACGTCCGAACATCATGTCCCGACTCCCGTGGACGCGCTGATCCAGCATCGATCGCTCGCGGACGATCCCGCCTATCTGCGCCAAGGCGCGGTCACCAACATGCGCACCTGTCTGGCGATCGCCGACGATCGCGACGCTGACCGACTTGCGCCCGACCTGTTCAAGAATTTGCAAGGCTCCGACGACGGAGAAAGCGCCGAGACTCTCGACGAGCAAGCCGCCGCCTGGCTCATCGGACCTGGGTCCACTCATAGGACCGACCGCGGTTTCGGCACGCTTCTGGCGTGCGCCGAAGTGGTCGCCGCCTGGCATGCCGCGCTGCCCGATCGGGTGAACGGTTCGTCGCCGCAGGATGGCCGGATCGAGCATGGCGCGGTCGTGCTTGATCTTGGATATCGGGAAGACTCGGAAGGGCAGGTCCACAAAACCGCGATCGCGCCGGGTCCGCTGGTCCGCCTGTTGAACTCGCCGAGCCTGCTGCCCAGCACCGCCTTCGGCGGCATCGTTATCCGCAACGCGATCATCGACGGGACGCTGCTGCTCTACGACCTGCGTCTGACCACCCCGCTCGTGTTCACCAACGTGATTTTCAAGGGTAGCCGGTATAGCAAAGCCATCTTCGGTCAGGGCGACATCACGGGCACGGCCCTTTCCATTCTCAATTCCAAGTTCAACTCTCACGTCCTGTTTTCCAACGTCGAGATCTGTGGCGATGTCCGAATCTACGACAGTCATTTTTTCGATAACCTGGATTTGATCCAGATTCAGCAATATCCCGCCGATTGCCAGGCCCGTCCGGGCGCGGCACAGCCGTTCGTGCACATCGGAACCACTCAGTTCTCGAGCAGCCTGAAGATCGTTAGATCGACATTCGGCCAATTCTCGATCACCAGCAACAACATCGAGAGTTTGTTGGTCGCCGACAGCAATTTCGGCGCGGAGCTCAACCTCGAGGACAACGATATCGGCACGGTGCAGACCCAGAGCGGCTACCTGGCGAAGACGGTCTCGATCAACTACAACCGGGTCGCCAACGATTTCTTCGTCGAGGGTGTCGATGCGCCGCCGGTGCCGATGGCCGCGATTCGCATCACCAGCAATCGGATCGGCGGCGGCCTCGGCTTCAACCTCCCGGCCGGGAGTCTCCCCGCTCGACTCGACCTCAGGAGCAATCACGTCGGCAACGGCTCGCAGATCTGCCTGCCCCCGACCTGGCGCGGCGACGTCAAGCTCGCCGGCAGCAGCTATGCCGGCACCCTGACGATCGGCCTGAATGGGTCGGCGGGCACCGATGGCCAGCAGCTGGCCGGCAGCGACCCGCCAGACGATGACGAGTTGACCTGCCCCGGCCCGTTCCGGATCGACGACCGAGCGGCTGCGGGGCATTTATTGCGGTCCGGCCGGAGAGACCTCGGCCAAGCCTCTGGCCGTGGACCTCATGGCGACCCAGATTCGCACCCTCAAATGGTACATGCCGATCACCTGCGACTATCGCTGGTCCGGCTTTGGTCTCACTTACGATCTCTGGCTCGTGCATCCCAGCTACACGAAACGCGAAGCCGCCTTCCACGCCTGGCGGACGACCCTCAGCTCCTACGAGCCCGCCTCGCTTGACATGATGAGCCGCTACCTCGCGGGCAAAGGGGCTTACGTCGCCAGTCGCGACATCCAGATCGAAGCCAAGCGGCTGAACTACGCCCCCGACTGTCCCCCGCACGAAAATCTCTGGCAGTGCGTCGGCCGGCTGTTCGGCGCGCCGCAACTTCCGTGGCTGAGTTCGGCGCAGGCGGCCGCTAGTCCCCGATGACGCCGACGGTGACCGGCCGGCCTCCTGGCAGCGGGTCTGGCAGGCCTTCAAGCTGGTGCTGCTATGGCCGGGCGGGTTCGGTGCCCAGCCGGAGCGTGCCATTCTCCTGCTGATTGGCGGGATGGTATTTTTTGCCGTGGTCTATTGGGGCTATATTCGGCTGTACGAGGCACAATACCGGATGCTGCTCACGGCCGTCCGCAATGAGGCGCGAAACTTCGCGCGGCTACGCAAGCCGTCGCCCGAGGGCGACGACGACAAGCTGGTCACCGCGGCCGAAATGCTGTCGGGGCTGGAGCGGCACGATGAAGCGATCAGGATCATCCGGGAGGAGATCGCGCCTGAGCTCCGATTGCGGGCCGGCGACAGCCGACGGCTGCGGCTCGCCGTCGATCGATTGCTCCAGCGCGCCGGGGCGCCGTTCGGAGAGACCAGAAGTCTACGGCTTCAGCGCCTTCAATAAGGAGCATCGGCCGACCCGGTTCACCGCGCTGCGCTACAGCATCGACACCATGATCCCGGTGATCGACCTGCACGCCTATTCCAGCTACTACCCCGAATGGTGGCCGATGCGCGGGGTCACCGTGATCCAGCACATCTGCGGCTGGTGGTGGCTGACCGTGTTCGTGGCCTCGGCCGCGATCCTCTGAGTTTCCTGGCGCGCCTGGAGGCCACGGTGGTGAGCTGTGGCCCCCGGCGCGCCAGACCCGGCTCCAGAACCCGCAACGGCGCCAGGTTCCGCGCTCCGCGGTCCCCTCCCACCCCCTCGGACCGGTTCAGACAATAAGCCCGCCCGGCGAGTTGACGCTCTGGCTCGGGTTCGCCAAGTAAAGGAGCGAAAGTGCTGATGAGTCATGGACCAGAGCGCCGAGCGGGCGATTCCAACCGAGACCAGCTTCGCGGCCGCCACGGGTCGGGCGCCCGCAGACGCCGTGGGCGCTTTGAGCGGCGCGGCCGTGATCCAAAAGCAGGTCGCGAGCCTGCCCAACGGGCCCGGCGTCTACCGGATGCTGGATGCCAAGGGCGAGGTGCTCTACGTCGGCAAGGCGAAGTCGCTCAGAAAACGCGTTCTGGCCTATACCAAGCCTGCGGCGCTCAGCGCGCGCCTCCAGCGCATGGTGGCGCTGACCCGCGGCCTCGAGGTCGTGAGCACGGCCAGCGACGTCGAGGCGCTGCTGCTCGAATGCAACCTGATCAAGCGCCACCGGCCGACCTACAACATCGTCCTGCGCGACGACAAATCCTTCCCCTACATCTACGTCGGCAAGATTGCGCCCGAGCAGCCGTTCCCGCGGATCGGCCGGCACCGGGGCGCCAAGCGCAAGGATTGCGACTATTTCGGGCCGTTCGCGTCCTCGGGCGCGGTCAACGAGACCCTGGGGGCGCTGTTGCGCGCGTTCCCGATCCGCTCCTGCCCGGACAGCATCTTCACCAACCGCACGAGGCCCTGCCTGCAATTCCAGATCAAGCGCTGCACGGCACCCTGCGTCGGCCGGATCGATCCGGCCCCCTACGCCCGCCTGGTCGAGCAGACCCGGGAGTTTCTGGTCGGCCGCAGCGGCGCGATCCAGGCCCAGCTCCAGGCCGAGATGGCCGCGGCGGCCGAGCGCCTGGACTTCGAGCAGGCGGCCGCGATCCGCGATCGGCTGAAGGCGCTCGCCCACATCGGCGCGCGCCAGGGGATCAACGTCAGCTCGGTCGACGACGCCGACGTGATCGCGCTGGCGCAGGACGGCGGCCAGGCCTGCGTCCAGGTGTTCTTCTATCGGGGCGGGCGCAACTACGGCAATCGCGCCTATTACCCGAGCCATGCCCAGGACGCCGGACCGGCCGAGCTGGTCGAGGCGTTCCTCGGCCAGTTCTACAGCGAGCGGCCGCCGCCCCGGCTGATCCTCCTGAGCCATCCGGCGGCCTCGCAGGCCCTGCTCGCAGACGCGCTGGCGGTGCGCGCCGGGCGCCGGGTCGAGCTGATCTGCCCCAAGCGCGGCGAGCGCTGCCAGCTGGTCGCCCAGGCCGAGACCAACGCCAGGCTGGCGCTCGCCCGCAAGCTCGCCGAGAGCAGCGCCCAGGCCAAGCTTCTGCAGCGCCTCGCCGAGCGGCTCGGGATGGCGGAACCGCCCGCTCGGGTCGAGGTCTACGACAACAGCCACATCATGGGCACCGACGCGCTCGGCGCCTTCATCGTCGCCGGTCCGGAAGGGTTGAATAAAGCCGGCTACCGGAAGTTTACCATCAGGGGACGTGAGCTTACGCCGGGCGACGATTACGCGATGATGCGCGAGGTGCTGGGCCGCCGGTTCTCCCGGCTGCAGCGGGAGGATCCGGGTCGCGAGAGCGGCCAGTGGCCGGATCTGGTGATCATCGACGGCGGCCCGGGCCAGCTGTCGGCGGCGCTCGAGAGCCTGGGCGGGTGCGGCGTCAGCGGCCTGCCGGTGCTGGCGATCGCCAAGGGTCCGGACCGCGATGCCGGCCGCGAGACCCTCTATCTGCAGGGCCGGCCGCCGCTCAAGCTGGACCCGCGCGACGCGGTCCTCTACTTTCTCCAGCGTCTGCGTGACGAGGCCCACCGGTTCGCGATCACCAGCCACCGCAGCAAGCGGGGCAAGGCGGTCGGCCGCTCGGCGCTGGATCGGGTGCCGGGGGTCGGCGGCAAGCGCAAGAAGGCGCTGCTCAGCCATTTCGGCTCGGTGCGCGCGATCGAGACCGCGGGCCTGCTCGACCTCGAGCGGGTGCCGGGGATTAACAAGGCGGTTGCCAGGGCCGTCTACGATGCGTTTCACGACGGCAGCTGAGGGCGCGGCCCGATGATGACCAATCCGCCGAACCTGTTGACCGCATCGCGGATTGCCGCGGTCCCGGCGCTGGTCGCCGCCTTCTACATCGAGGGCGACTTCGGCAAATGGGCCACCTGCGCGATCTTCACGCTCGCCGCGATCACCGACTTCTTCGACGGCTATCTGGCGCGCAGCTGGTCGATGCAGTCGCCGCTCGGGCGCATGCTCGATCCGATCGCCGACAAGCTCCTGGTCGGCGGGGCGATCCTGATGCTGGTCCATTTCGGGCGCGCCCCGATCCTGCCGGCGCTGGTGATCCTGTGCCGGGAGATCCTGGTCTCGGGCCTGCGCGAGTTCCTGGCCGAGGTCCGGGTCGGCCTGCCGGTGTCGCGGCTCGCCAAGTGGAAGACCGGCGTCCAGATGACCGCGATCGGCTTCCTGCTGGCCGGCACGGCCGCGCCCTGGTGGCTGTTCGCCGATCAGGTCGGCCTGTACGGCCTGTGGCTGGCCGCCGCCCTGACCCTGATCACGGGCTTCGACTACCTGGTGGTCGGTCTGCGCCATTCGAGCACGCCGGCGGCGGCCAAGGCGGCGGCCGCCGACTCCCCGCGGCCGGACGCCGGGCTGGTCGGGTCGCGATCGAGCGGGGCGCGCTCATGAAGATCCTCTACTTCGCCTGGCTCAGGACCAAGACCGGGACCGCGAGCGAGGAGGTGGCGCCGCCGGCCGAGGTCACCACGGTCGGCGAGCTGATGCACTGGCTTGCGGGTCAGCGGCCGGGCTTCGCGGCCGCGCTGGCGGCGCCGGGGGTGGTCCGGGCGGCGGTCAATCAGGACTATGCCGAGCTCGGCGATCCGGTCCGGCCGGGCGACGAGGTCGCGTTCTTCCCGCCGGTGACCGGCGGCTGAGCGCCTGCCCGAGGACGCATGATCCGGGTCCAGGAGGCGCCGTTCGACGTCGGCGCCGAGCTTGCGGCCCTGACCCGCGGCCGGACCGACATCGGCGGCCTCGCGAGCTTCGTGGGCCTGGTCCGCGATCTCGCCGGCGAGCGGCCGATCACGGCCATGACCCTCGAGCACTACCCTGGTATGACCGAGAAGAAACTCGGGGAAATCGAGGCCGAGGCCAACCGGCGCTGGGCGCTGCAGGCGAGCCTGATCGTGCATCGCTACGGCCGCATGCTGCCGGGCGAGCCGATCGTCCTGGTCGCGACCGCGGCCGCCCACCGCGCGGCCGCGCTCGAGGCCTGCGCCTTCCTGATCGACTGGCTCAAAACCCAGGCACCCTTCTGGAAGCTCGAGGAGACCCCCGCGGACAGCCACTGGGTCGAGGCCCGCGCGACCGACGACCAAGCCGCCGCCCGCTGGGGCAGCTGAGCGCCGGTCGATCGTCAGGGGCGTCGTCGCCCGCCGATCCAGCCCTTGCGCCGGAAATAGCCGAGCAGGCCGAGGGCGACCGCCAGCATCAGGCCGAGCGCGAACGGATAGCCGAAATACCAGTCCAGCTCCGGCATGTTGAACGGCGAGACGTCGGGCTTGAAGTTCATGCCGTAGACGCCGGCGATGAAGCCGAGCGGGATGAAGATCGTGGCGATGATCGTCAACACCTTCATGATCTCGTTGGTGCGCAGGCTGACGCTGGAGAGGTGGAGGTCCATCAGGCCGGAGGCGACCTCGCGGTCGATCTCGAGCATGTCCATCAGCTGGAACACGTGGTCGGCGCAGTCCCGCAGATAGACCCGGGTGGCCGCGCCGATGAAGGTGGCCTCGTCGCGCAGCAGGTGGCCCATGATCTCGCGCATCGGCCACAGCGTCCGGCGCAGCTCGAGCAGGTCGCGCTTGAGGCTGTGGATGCGTGGGACCAGGCCCGGGTCCGGCTGCTCCACGACCTCCCGCTCCAAAGTCTCGAGCGCCTCGCCGAAGTGCTCGAGCACCGGGAAATAGCTGTCGATCAGGGTATCCAGCAGGGCGTAGGCGAGGTAGTCGGCGCCCAGGGTGCGCATCCGCGACTTGTCCTGGCGCAGGCGCGCGCGCACCGGGTCGAAGCAGTCGCCGGGGCGCTCCTGGAGGGTCAGGATGAAGTCCCGGCCGACGATCAGCGACAGCTGCTCGGTCCACAGATCGTCGTCGAGGTGGGGCATGCGCAGCACGATGAACAGATGCTCCTCGTAGGCCTCGACCTTGGGCCGCTGATGGGCGTTGACGATGTCGGCGAGCACCAGGGGATGCAGGCCGAAGCGCTGGCCGAGGGCGCGCATCACCTCCAGATCGCCGAGCCCCTGGATGTCGATCCAGGTGACCTCGAAGGCCGTTGCCGGCCGATCGAGCTCGCTCAACGTCGCGAGCGGCCGCTCCTCGATCCGCTCGGGGCCGTAGGCGATCATCCGGATGCCCGGCGGGATCGCCTCCTCAGCTGGTGCCACCAGGGTCCCGGGCGGGGAGCCGGGCGGCGGCCGCCTGGCCCAGCGCCCGCGGCGCCCGGACAGCCTTGCCCACCTGGTCATGGCGCGCTCGGAACCGTGGTCGTCGTATTGCCGTTGATCATCGCGTACAACCTCTCGGATCGAAGGGTGGACACGCAAGGGAGCTTGCCATGCAGATCGTCATCGTCCAGCCGCTGGTCGCGCTGATCGCCGGCGTCCTGATCCTGATCTTTCCCCGGCTGTTGAACTATATCGTGGCGATCTACCTGATCGTGATCGGCCTTGCGGGCCTCGTCGCCCAATTCGGCTGACCGGCGCCGGCAGCGCGGCCCCCGGTCAGCCAGCGACCGGTTCGAAGGCCGCCTCGCCCGGGACACCGGCCGCGAACTTCATGACCGTCGCGGCCGGCCGCCGAGAGCGCGACCAGGCTGCTGCAGACGGTGCCATAGTCGCCGGGCGTGACGATCGCCATGGCGTTGCGGGGGTCGTCGTCCGGGCCGGTGCGGTCGGCCAGCAGCAGGCTCCAGGCCGCCCAGTCGTCGGCGCCGGGATCGGGCGGCGGTGCTGCGCGCCAGCGATCGAGGTAGTGCGCGATGCGCGGCGAGCCCGGATCGTTGAGCTCGCGCGCGGTCAGCATCGACAGGCCCGCCGGGATCGGGTGGCACTCGATGGCGCCCGCTCGATCCCGCTCGGGCAGCCCCGCGCCCGGCAGGTGGATCGGGTCGATCGCGCGCAGGCTGCCGTCACGGGCGCGGAAGGCGAAGCTCGGCAGGACCCCCGCGTGGCGCAGCCAGAAGGCATCGCGCCGGTCGGCGATGATCAGGTTGAACGGGCGATAGGCCGCGGGCTCGAGGTCGGCGAGCGCGGCGGCCGCGGTAGCGGCGTCCTCATGGTCGAGGGCGTCCAGCACCAGCTCGCCGCGCGAGCGCTTGCCGGTCTCCGGGCCAAGGGTGCCGACCCGGTTCAGGACCGTGGCGACCACGCCGTGATCGTTGATCCCGAGCCAGCTGCCGCCGGCCTGCTGGTCGAGCCCGGCGACCACCTCGGGCCGGTCCGGCCAGTGCCGCCCGGGCGGCCGCCAGGGCCGGCTCCTCAGCTCGTCGCGGTTGGCGGCCAGGAGCAGCGGCCAGGGCGAGCCCGGACGCCGCAGGAGAACCACCGTGCACATCCGTTTCCCCGGTCTCCGTCCGGCCGGCTGGCCTGGCGGCCCGCGCGCGGCTATATTGGGCAGCAAGCGTAGCACTCAACGCCAGCAAGCGGGAGGCCAGGATGACCATTTTCGATGATCGCGAGCGCCATGAGGAGACCCGCTTCAAGCACGATCAGGAGCTGCTCTTCAAGGCCCGCAACCGCGGCAACAAGATCTTCGGCCTGTGGATCGCCGACCAGCTGGGCCTGACCGGCGGGGCCGCCGCCGACTATGCCAAGGACGTCGTCCTGGCCGACTTCGAGCTGCCGGGCGACGACGACATCTTCACCAAGGTGAAGGCGGACCTCGACGCCAAGGGGATCGAGCTCAGCGAGCACATCCTCCGCAAGCACCTCGTGGAATGTCGCGAGCTGGCCGCCCAGCAGATCAAGACCGAGTGAGCCGCCGGTGACCAGCCCTACTCGAGAGCCGCAGCCGCCGGTCGGCGACCGGGGGCCGGCAGCGTCGGCGCCACGCGACGAGGGCCGGCCGGGACCGGCGCCTGCGGGTGCCCGGCCGGGGTCGGCCGCGGTGCGTGAGATCGGCGGTCCCAAGGGCCCGGAGCCGACCCGCTACGGCGACTGGGAGAAGGGCGGCCGGTGCACCGACTTCTGATCCCTGAGCGCGCCTGACCCGAGCCGAGCCAGCCCATGGCGAGCCCGAGCACCAGCGACCGGTTGGTCGCGCCCGCGGCGCACGCCACGGGCCGCCTGCCGCGTTCCGGCATCCTGCTGCTGGTTGCCCTGACCATCACCTGGGGCGTCAACTGGCCGATGATGAAGCTGGCGCTCCAGGAGGTGCAGCCCTGGGCGTTCCGCTCGATGTGTCTGATGGTCGGGGGCAGCGCGCTGCTGCTCCTGACCGGTGCCAGCGGCGGCTCGATCCGGCTGCCGGCCGGGCGCCTGCTGCCGCTGGTGCTGGTCTCGGCCTTCAACATCACCGCCTGGCATCTGCTCTCGGCCTACGCGCTGATCAACACCGGCTCCGGGCGGGCCGTGATCATCGGCTACACGATGCCGCTCTGGGCGTCGCTGCTCAGCGTGCTGCTGCTCGGCGCAAGGCTCACCCTGCGCCAGGGGTTCGCCCTGCTGCTCGGCATGGCGGCGCTGGTCCTCTTGATCGGCCAGGATCTGGCCGTGGTCGGAAGCGCGCCGGTCGGCGCCCTCTTGATGGCGGGTGCGGCGCTCAGCTGGGCGATCGGCACGGTCCTGATCAAGAAGTTCGCCTGGGACGGCATGCCGGTGACGGCGCTGACCGGCTGGCAGCAGCTGATCGGCGGCCTGCCGATCGTGGTCGGCTGGTGGCTGCTGGAGCCGTTCCCCGACCTCGGCGCGCTCAGCCTGCCCTCGGCGATCGGTCTGGCTTACGCCGTGTTCGTCGCCATGATCTTCTGCCACACCGCCTATTTCAAGCTGGTCAGCCTGTTGCCGGCGCATGTCGCCGCGATCAGCGTGCTCGCGGTGCCGGCGGTCGGGGTGATCAGCTCGGCCTGGCTGCTCGGCGAGCCGGTCGGGGTCGCGGAGGCGAGTGCCCTGCTGCTGGTGGTCGGTGGCCTGTTTCTGCTGGTCCGCGCCGCCAGGAGCTGAGCTTCAGGGGCCGGACAAAGGCCTCGCGGAACAGGAAGACCGTGAACAGGCTGTTGGTCACCAGATAGCGGCGCCAGAGGCGACGCGGCTCGGACGCGACCCGGAACAGCCACTCCAGGCCCAAACGCCGCATCCAGGCCGGCGCCTCGGGGACCTGGCCGGCGATGATCCCGAACGCCTGGCCGACGCCCACCAGGACCGCATCCAGATGCGGGCGATGGGCGTGCATCCAGAACTCCTGCTTGGGACAGCCGAGGCCGACGAACACCAGCCGGGCGCCGGAGCTGCGGATCCGCTCGACGACCGCCGCGTCCACCCCGGGCTGCCGCGGCAGCAGGGGCGCCGGCTCGGCGCCGGCGATCCGGAGCGTCGGCATACGGGCGTGCAGCACGCTCTCGAGCTCGGCCATCAGGCTGCGGTCGCCGCCGTAGAAATAGACCGGCAGGCCGGCCGCCGCCGCCTGCTCGCAGAGGCTGACCGTGAGATCGGGCCCGCGCACCTGCTCGGCATGGGCGAAGCCGTGCCGGCGCAGCTGCCAGGCCAGCGGCTTGCCGTCGCTGACCACCAGCGCGGCCTCCTCGAGCACGTGCCGCAACGCCGGATCGCGGCGCGCCTCGACCAGCATATGGACATTGGCGACGCACACCTGGCCACCGACCCGCTCCCGGCTCAGCCGGAGGATCTCCCGACCGACGCTGGTCGGGTTGCCGACGGTGACCGGCAGACCGATCACCCGGCCCCATTCGAGCCCGGGCGGGGATGGCGCCTCGCCCGGCACGGCCATGGTCCCGACTCGTTCCACTGCGACCTTTCCCCGACCTCAGACCAAGCTCTTCTAGCAAGCTATATCGAGGTGCGTAATCGGCACGTTAAATGATCGACATCTTTCAACCATTTCGAGGAATCGACAACGGGAGCTTGTTACCAAGACGATCTTGGGTCGCATCGCTCCGCCCTGTCAAGGTCAGGCTGGGTCAGGCTGGGCTCGACCAGGCCACGGCCGGCCGGCGTCATGGCTCGCCCCGATCGGCATCGGATGCTAGATCTGGCGCCATGCTGCCTGTGGTCCACCACCCCGCCTATGTCGCGCCGATGCCGGCGGGCCACCGCTTTCCGATGGCCAAGTTCGGTCGGCTGATGGCGCTCCTGCTCGAGGACCGCGTGGTCGTGCCGGGCCAGATCCAGGTCCCGGAGCTGGCGCCGGCGGCCTGGCTCGAGCGGGCGCATGCACCCGCCTACGTCGAGGCGGTGCTCGGCCAGACGCTCGACGCTTCGGCGGTGCGCCGGATCGGCCTGCCGATCACCGCAAAGGTCGCGACCCGGGCGCGGGCCGCCAACGGCGGCACCCTGCTCACCGCCCGGCTCGCCCTCGAGCATGGCCTCGCCTGCAACACCGCGGGCGGCAGCCATCACGCCTTCGCGGACTACGGGTCGGGCTTTTGCGTGTTCAACGACGTCGCGGTCGCGACCCGCGTCCTGCTCGCCGAGGGCCGGATCGAGCGGGCGCTGGTGGTCGATCTCGACGTCCACCAGGGCGACGGCACCGCGGCGATCTTCCGGGACGAGCCGCGGGTGTTCACCTTCTCGATGCACTGCCGGACCAACTTTCCGCTGCGCAAGCAGACGAGCGACCTCGACCTGGCGCTCGACGCCGGGCTCGAGGACGACGCCTATCTGGCGCTCCTGGCCGGGCATCTGCCGGGCCTGCTGGAGGATGTGCGCCCGGACCTGGTGTTCTTCAACGCCGGGGTCGATCCCCATGTCGACGACAAGCTCGGCCGCCTGGCGCTGAGCGAGGCCGGCCTCTGGCGGCGCGAGCGCCTGGTGCTCGAGACCTGCCTTCGGGCCGGCGTTCCGGTCGCCGGCGTGGTCGGCGGCGGCTACGCGCCCGACCTCGAGCAGCTCGCCCGCCTGCATGCGATCCTGCCGCGGATCGCGAGCGAGCTTTTTCCCCGGCTCTGATCGCGCCCGCTCAGTCCTCGCCGGCTCGATCGGGCCGGGTCGGGTCCGCCTCGTGGGCGCGCTCGTCGTAGCCGCGCCGGCTCGAGAAGAACATCAGCGCCATCAGGCCCGCCCCGAGCAGGAAGCTGAGCCCGGCGCCGAGCCCGAGCGCGATCAGGCCATGGGTGCTGATCTGGACGTCGCCGCCCTCGTCCCACAACCGGAGCCCCACGATCGCTGCGGCGCCGAGCAAGCCGAGCAGGATGACGACCGTGACGAGCGCTCTCATGGATTCCCCTCGGAGTCCCCGATCCTGTCGCCGCAGCAGGCTGGTTCGTGGGGCGGCGGACCCCGCATGGTTGATGGCATCTCAAAAGGTAGTTTACCGAACTGTGCGATCCTGACGATCGTCGAAGCAGCTCGGGCCTCCGGATAGGGCTCGATGCGCAACTGCGGAGCTGATCGAACGTGGCGCAGCCCGAGGCCTTGCCGCCGGATGCCGGACCGCGGTCCGGCCAGAGCGCGCGCCGAGCGCCGCTCGCGCTCCTGATGACCGCCCTTCTGCTCGGCGGCGGATTGTCCTGGCTGGTCCTCGGGGGTTCGGGCCCGGCGCCGCTCGAGACGGTTGCCGCACACCTCAATGACGCAGGAGCCGCGGGTGAGATGAACGGCAGTTTCAAGAACCTGATCAGCCTCTGGCTCCTCGGCCTGCCGCTGGTTCTGCCGCTCGTCTGGCTGGTCTGGCTGTACAATGATATCGTCGACCAGGAGGAGCAGGTGTACGCCGCCTGGGCGCAGGTGGAATCCAACTACCAACGGCGCAGCGACCTGATCCCGGACCTGGTGCAGGCGGTCAATCGTTACCTGAGCCACGAGCGCGGGACCCTGGTCGACGTCACGGCAGAGCGGACGGCTGCTCTCGACCCCCTCGCAGCCGCGCTCAAAGACCTCGACGCCGCCCGGAGGGAGGCGGAGGCGCCGACCGCCGAAGCCAAGCCCGAAGCCGAGGCCGTGCTGGACCGCCTGTCGGTGGCGCAGGAGGCCCTCGGACAGAGCCTCGGCCGCTTCTTCGGGCTGGCGGAGAGCTACCCGCAGCTGCGCGCGGCCGACCAGTTCCTGGAGCTGCAGGCCCAGCTCGAGGGCACCGAGAACCGGATCAACGTCGCCCGGATCGAGTTCAACCGACAGGTCGAGCAATTCAACAGCGCGATCCGCCGGTTGCCGGGCAGTCTGGTGGCCGGTCTCGGGCATTTCCGCCGCAAAGCTTACTTCCAGGCCCAGGAGAGTTCCGCTGCCGAGCTTGGTCTTGACTAGCCGCGCGGCGCTCCGGGTCCTGTTCCTGGTCAGTGTCGGCGCGCTCGGCGCCCTCCTGCTGACGCTCGACCGGTCCGACCACGCGGCGACCAGCTCGGTCGTCGACCGCGCCGCGCTGCTGACCGCCGCCGAGCGAGACTTCATCGCCGCCTACCACGCGCGACTGCTCGAAGACTACGACATCGACTACCGCGTCCTGACCGCTCCGGCCGCGGGCGACCTCGAGAGCCTGAGCCACGAGCAGTTCGGCAGGCTCCGGGTCGGTGGCGCCAGCCGCTCCGGACGTGGCCTGCTGCTGGTGATCGATCCCGCTGGCGATCGCGTCCGCCTCGAGGTCGCCGCGGCCCTCGAGGGCATCTACACCGACGGCTTTGCCGCCTACCTCCAGCACCGGCAGATGGTGCCGTTCTTCGAGGCCGGCCGGGTGGCCGACGGCATCCTCGCGACCACCGAGCTGATCTTCGCCCGCGCGATTGAGGCGACCGCCGGCCGGGCGTTCGATCCGGCGACGCTCGATGCCTTCAGCCTGGGGGGCGGCGCCTCCACCGCGGCCCGGCTGGGCAAAGGACGGGAGCCGGTCACGAGCCTGGCGGGCCAGGCGGCGCCGGGTGCGACGCCCGAAGCCACCGTCACCGCCTATCTCGCCGCCATGCGCGCCCGCAACGCGCGCGCCGACCTCGACCTGTACAGCCGCGCGACCCAGGCCATGCTCCGCGGCTGGACCATCACGCCGGCGCAGATGGACCAGATCGCCCGCGCCTATCGGAACTGCACCGGGCGAGAGACCCGCGTCGGCCCTGGCGAACGGCGCGCGGTGGTTCGCTACGCCGTCGGGCAGCGCCAGTGTGCGCCCTGGTTCCTGGTGCGCGAAGACGGCGCGTGGCGGCTCGATCTCGCGAGCAGCCAGCGGGCGATCCACTTCAACCACCGCAACCAATGGCGGCTCGCCGGCGCGGCCGACGACTACGATTTCGCCTTCGAGGACTGGCGCTTCGACCGCAACGGCTTTCCGCTCGCCAGCCGCTGACCGCCCGCGGGGGAAGCTCCGCGCGTCAGCCTCGGAGCATCGGCAGCTTGAGCCCATGCTGTCGGGCGCAGGCGATCGCGTCTCGTAGCCGGCGTCGGCGTGGCGCATGACGCCCGAGGCCGGGTCGTTGGTCAGGACGCGTTCCAGGCGGCGCGCGGCTTCGGGCGTGCCGTCGCAGACGATCACCATGCCGGCATGTTGGGAAAAACCGATGCCGACCCCGCCGCCGTGGTGGATGCTGACCCAGGTCGCACCCGAGGCGACGTTCAGCATGGCGTTGAGCAGCGGCCAGTCGGCGATCGCATCCGAGCCGTCCTTCATCGCCTCGGTCTCGCGGTTCGGGCTCGCGACCGAGCCGCTGTCCAGATGGTCGCGGCCGATCACGATCGGCGCCTTCGAGCTCGCCGCTCGCGACCATCTCGTTGAAGGCGAGCCCGACCTTCGCCCGCTCGCCCAGGCCCAGCCAGCAGATCCGCGCCGGCAAGCCTTGGAACGCGATCCGCTCGGCGGCGAGATCGAGCCAGTTGTGCAGGTGCTTGTCGTCCGGGATCAGCTCCTTGACCCGGGCGTCGGTCTTCGCGATGTCCGCGGGCTCGCCCGACAGCGCCGCCCAGCGGAACGGCCCCTTGCCGCGGCAGAACAAGGGCCGGATGTAGGCCGGCACGAAGCCCGGGAACTCGAAAGCGTTGGCGACCCCCATCTCGCGCGCGAACTGGCGGATGTTGTTGCCGTAGTCGAGGGTCGGCACGCCCTGGCGATGGAAGTCGAGCATCGCCCGCACCTGAAGCGCCATCGACTCCTTGGCCGCCCGCTCGACCCCCGCCGGGTCGGTCTGCTGGCATCTCCTCCCACTGCTCCAGCGTCCAGCCCGCCGGCAGATAGCCGTTGAGGGGATCGTGGGCCGCGGTCTGGTCGGTCACCAGGTTGGGCAGCACGCCACGGCGCACGAGCTCGGGAAAAACCTCGGCGGCATTGCCGAGCAGGCCGACCGAGAGCGGGCGGCGCTCGACGCAGCTGCTCTCGATCAGCGCCAGAGCCTCGTCCAGGTCGGTCGCCATCCGGTCGAGATAGCGGGTCTGGAGCCGGCGCTCGATCCGGCTCGCCCGGCACTCGACCGCGAGCAGCGAGGCCCCGGCCATGGTCGCGGCCAGCGGCTGGGCGCCGCCCATGCCGCCGAGCCCGCCGGTCAGGATCCATTTGCCCGCGAGGTCGCCGCCGTAGTGCTGGCGCCCGGCCTCGACGAAGGTCTCGTAGGTGCCCTGGATGATCCCTTGGCTGCCGATGTAGATCCAGGAGCCCGCCGTCATCTGGCCGTACATCATCAGGCCGAGACGATCGAGGGCATGGAATTTGTCCCAGGTCGCCCAATGCGCGACCAGGTTGGAGTTGGCGATCAGGACGCGGGGCGCATCGGTGTGGGTCCGGAACACGCCGACCGGCTTGCCCGACTGGACCAGCAGCGTCTCGTCGTCGCCGAGCGTCTTCAGGGTCTCGACCAGGACGTCGTAGCAGCGCCAGTCGCGCGCCGCCCGGCCGATGCCGCCGTAGACCACCAGCTCCTCCGGGCGCTCGGCGACCTCGGGGTCGAGATTGTTCATCAGCATCCGCAGCGGCGCCTCGGTCTGCCAGCTGCGGGCGTTGAGCCTGGGCCCGCGCGGCGCCCGGATCACCCGCTGGTTGTCGCGTCGGTTCAGCTCCATGGTCCCGTGCCCCGCCGTGCAGCAGCTCCGCCACCGAGGATACACGAAAACCCCGGGGTCACCTCACCCAGCTGAGGAACAGGCCGGCGTCGCCCGGGATGCCGCCCGGAAAGTTCAGGATCGTGGCGCGGATGTGATAGCCGGCCGGGTGCAGCACGTTCTGATAGTACTCGTAGAGCGCGCGCGGCTGGCCGGTCAGCGTCGCGGGCCAGTCCGGGACACCATTGTTGATCGCCCGGCCGCCATCCAGGCAGACCTCGCTCGGGAAGCGGTAGGCGAGCACGCTGCCCTGCCCGGCGTGGGCGGCGTCGGTGCAGCGCTGGATGACGGCGCGGATGTCGTCCGGCCCCAAGCCGCCGTGGCGCAGGCGCTCGATCTCGTGGCGCCGGCGCGCCTCGGCCGCCGCCCGCTTGTCCAGCATCGCGTGCGTCGTCTGCTCCTCCTCCTGCACGATCAAGGCCTGCAACTCGGCCGCCGGCGGCGGGCTCGGCGGCCGCATGCCGACCGCCACCTCGAGCGCCGCCTCCTCGTTCTCGGGCAGGGTCGAGCGCAGGACCCGGCCCTGGTGCCGCTCCAGGCTCTCGATCAGCGCGTCGGCCGAGGCTTCGCGGACCAGCACGAACAGCGCCGAGGTGCCGGGCCGGAGCGCGTCCGCGAGCTGGCGGCAGAAGCTGCGCTCGAGCCTGCACTCCGGCGTGCTGCAGTCCCCGTCCCGCTCCCGGCCATGGTGCAGGAGGTGATGGACCAGGTCGTGCCAGAACCGGCCATGCAGCGGGAGCCGGTGGCCGATCGCCTGGCTGAGCTGCAACCGGCCGTCCGTGCCGCGTTGGGCGATGCAGGCGTCCTCGAGCTCGACCAGATGCCCGGCCCCGAGGCTGCGCAGCTTGTGCAGGACGTCGGCGGCAGCGCTCCGATCGTCGAACGCGACGGCCAGCACCTCGCTCACGGCTGTTTCTCCCTTCGAGCGCGTGGCTGTCATGAGCCATCCGATCCCCCGGGCGTCCGGCCACGGATCTGGACCTCTTCCGCGCGCCATCAAGGTCGGCCGAAGCGACGCGGGTCGCGTTCGGCGCGGCCTCAGAGCCCGGCATAGAGATCGGCGAGGGGGATCTCGAGGGCGCAGCTCTCGAGCCGGAGCGTCGCGTCGCCGATCACGTCCTCGACGCTCCATCGTTCGCCTTGGCGGCGCCAGAGCTGGACCCGCCGCTCCTGGCTCGCGACCAGGAGGATCTCCTGGACCGAGGCAAGCTCGCGGTAGCGGTCGACCTTGACCCCGCGGTCGTGGCGCACCGTACCAGGGGATTCGACCTCGACGATCAGGATCGGCTCGGCGACGTCGTGCTCCTGCTGGTCGAGAGGCTGGCAGCTGACCGCAAGATCCGCCTGCAGAAGCTATCGGGCCGATCGGGCGTCACGATGCCGGCTTCGACGAAGACCCGACAGGGTGGCGAATACCGTCACCGATCAGCCGCGCCAGTCGCCCTGTAAGCGCGCTGTGGCGTGGGCTCGGCGGCGCCATGGCCACCACCCGCCCGTCGATCAGCTCGTAGCGGGTGTCGGTACCGTCGTCCCAGTCGAGGAACTCGGCCAGCGTCAGCTTGAGATCGGCAGGCTGGGTTGCCATGGCGTCGGATCTTACACCCGATCGACCCTGTGCGGCAAAGCCGAGCGGCGATGATACCGTCTCAGTTTGAATTTCGGCTCACGATCCATCGCTGCCGTTCAAGCCGAGAGGCGCCAACTCCCGGCCTGGGTGGGAGCAGACATGCGCAACAGGATTGTCAATTTGCTTCGGAGCGACTACTGCGCCAACCAAGCAAAAAAGGATTGGCTGGACCATCCACCCGCGGGGGTCGCTGGACGTGCAGGGCGAGCAGGTCTCGCCGGGCGCGCGGGTCTTGCCGGCTGTGCTGCCCTTGCCGCCCTTGCCGGTCGCGCGGGTCTTGCAGTGCCCTGGATAGCTTCCTTCGGGTTCCATGCGACTGGTGATCCACTTTGATCAAGGCATAGCAATCCCTTAACCGGGCCAAGCCAGTTGCCAGTTTTGGGCGACCAAGCGTGATTGGCGCTTATGTACGCAACCCATCCCATATCTGTATCAAATATATGATGGCCCGGATCAATCCATCCTACCAAGTCGCAGTCTTTGTCGAATAGAGGGTGCATATCCATCCCCTGATCGCCAAAGAGCGTTATCCTAAGGATAGCTACTTCGGTGGGGCATTTCAATGTCTAAGCGCAATGCTTCACCCTAGCCGAAATTCAAACCGAGACACTACCGCGCCGGCGCGAGCGGCCTATTCGGCGGCTTCCTTGGCGCCCATCACGATCACCGGCTCCATGCGCAAAAGCTCCTCGGGGGCGATGTGGCAGGCGATCTTGTGGCCCTTGCCGAACACCCGGATCGGCGGCGCCTGCTCTTCGCAGATTTTTCCGAGCTTGCGCGGGCAGCGGGTCTGGAACGGGCAGCCCGAGGGCGGGTTCATCGCCGACGGGATGTCGCCCTCGAGCACGATCTCCTTCTTGTGCACCGAGGTGTCGGCGATCGGGATCGCGGACAGCAGCGCCTCGGTATAGGGGTGATAGGGCGGCGCGAACACCTCGTCGGTCGTGCCCTGCTCGGCGATCGTGCCGAGATACATCACCACCACCCGGTCGGCGAGATAGCGGACCAGCGACAGATCGTGGCTGATGAACAAGAGCGTGGTCCGGTTCTCGCGCTGGATCTCCATCAGCAGCTGGCTGACCGCCGCCTGGACCGAGACGTCGAGCGCCGAGACCGGCTCGTCGGCGACCACCACCCGCGGGTTGCCGGCGAAGGCGCGCGCGATCCCGACCCGCTGCTTCTGGCCGCCCGAGAGCTGGCGCGGCCGCCGGAAGTAGAAGTCGCGCGGCAGCTTGACGATGTCGAGGAGCTGCATCACCCGCTCGCGCACCTTCTCCGGGTCCTGCTCGACGCCGAACTTGCGGATCACCCGCGAGATCTGGCCGCCGACGGAATGGCTCGGGTTGAGGGTGTCGAACGGGTTCTGGAACACCATCTGCAGGTGGCTCACGATCTGCGGGCGCCGCTTCTGCACCGGCACCTGGCCGAGATCCTGGTTGTCGAGCACGACCCTGCCTTCGGTTGCCGTCTCGAGGCCGAGCAGCACCTTGGCGAAGGTCGACTTGCCGCAGCCGGATTCGCCGACCAGAGCCACGGTCTCGGCCTCGCGGGCGACGAAGTCGATCTTCTCGTTGGCCTTGACGGTCCGCACCCGCTGGCCCCTGATGATCGCCATCAGCGAGCTGTCGCGGATCTCGTAGTACTTCTTCAGCTCCTCGACCCGGAGCACGATCGGGCCGGCTTCGGCCGCCGCGACCGCCTCGACCGGCTTGGGCCGGGCCCGCCAGTCGATCTCCTTGAAGCGCCGGCAGCGGGTCATGTGGCCGCTCTGGTCGGGCACCGCCTCCATCTTGATGAAGCCGTGATCGCAGGTCCCGGCCCGGAAGAAGTCGCAGCGCGGCCCGAAGTTGCAGCCGTCCGGACGCTCGTGCGGCAGCGGCAGCTGGCCCGGGATCGCGACCAGCGGGCGCGCGTGCTTGTCGGCGCCGGGCAAGCGGGATCGAGTTGAACAGCCCCTTGGTGTAGGGATGGCGCATCCGGTCGAAGACCTCGGCGACCGTGCCGACCTCGACCGCCTCGCCCGAATACATGACCGTGATCCGATCGCAGGTCTCGAGGATCAGGCCGAGGTTGTGCGAGATGTAGATCATCGAGGTGCCGAACCGGCCGCTGATCTCCTTGATCAGCTGGACGATGCCGGCCTCGACCGTGACGTCGAGGGCGGTGGTCGGCTCATCCAGCAGCAGCAGCGCCGGGTTCGAGAGCAGCGCCATGGCGATCACCACCCGCTGCTGCTGGCCGCCCGAGATCTGGTGCGGGAAGCTCTCCATGATCCGCTTCGGGTCGGGCAGGCGGACGTGGCCCAGCATCTCGAGCGCGCGCGTGTAGGCCTCCTTGTCCGAGCAGCCCTCGTGGTAGTATTTCGGCACCTCCATCAGCTGGTCGGCGACCTTCATCGACGGATTGAGCGAGGCCATCGGCTCCTGATAGACCATCGAGATCTGGGAGCCGCGCAGCTGGCGCAGCTCCTGCTCGCTCATCGCGGTCATGTCGCGGCCCTTGAACTTGATCTCGCCGGACATGACGCGGCCGTTCTTGCCCATGTACTGCATGATCGCGAGCGCCACGGTCGACTTGCCGCAGCCGGAACTCGCCGACGATCCCGACCGCCTCGCCGGGCATGACCGTCAGGTTGAAGTCGACCACCGCCGGGATCTCGCCCGCACGCGTGAAGTAGGAGATGCAAAGATCCTTGCACTCCAGCACCGGGGTCGGATCGGTCATCGGCTCGGCAGGCGCAGGCTCCTCAGTCGCGCAGACTCATCTCGCGCAGGCCGTCCGCGAGCAGGTTGAAGCCCAGGATCAGGCTCGAGACCGACAGCGCCGGCACGATCAGCATGTAGGAGAACTTGAACAGCATCGCGGTCTTGGCCGACTCCTTGATCATCAGTCCCCAGTCCGGATCCGGGCGGCTGCAGGCCGAGGCCGAGGAAGGTCAGCGTGGTGATCGCGACCGTGGTGTAGCCGAGCCGCAGGCAGGCATCGACGATGATCGGGCCGCGCGCGTTCGGCAGCAGCTCGACGATCATGATGTAGAGCGGGCTCTCGCCCCGCGTCTGGGCCGCGAACACGTAGTCGCGGGTCTTGATGTCCAAAGTCAGGCCGCGCACGATCCGCATGATCGCCGGCGCCGAGGCGAAGGTCACCGCGATCACGATGTTGAAGCCGGTCGGGCCCAGATAGTTCAGGACCACGATGAACAGGACCATGACCGGGAACGACAGCAGCACGTTGGCGAAGAACGAGATGACCTCGTCCCACCAGCCGGCCAGATAGCCGGCGAGCAGGCCGAACAGCGTGCCGACGACGTAGGCGACCACGGTCGCCGTAACGCCCCAGACCAGCACCCGCTGACAGCCCCAGATGTCGCGCGAGAGCATGTCGCGGCCCTTGAAGTCGGTGCCGAGCCAGAAGAAGATGTCCTTCTTCTCGGTGAACGGCAGCGTGAAGGGCGCGATCGGCTTGTTCGGGATCGATCAGCGGCAGGAAGGGCGCCGTGACCGCCATCAGCAGCCAGAACATCACCAGCGTGATGCCGATCATGGCGATCCAGGATTCCCGCCAGGCCCGGATCGCGATGACGTAGAGCAGCACGGTCGCCGGGATCGCCGGCAGCAGCACGATGTCGCGGGCGCCGCCGAGGGCGTGGCCGAACATCACGTGGAGGGTCAGCGGCACCCACATCAGCACCACCAGCACGATCAGCGGCGCGCGGCGTGCGTCAGCCGCTCCATCAAGGAGGGCGGCGGGCGGCGGCGGTCGCGATTGCCGTGGCCATGGTGCTCGGCCTCCTCAGGCGAACCGGATGCGCGGGTTCAAGAAGGTGTAGCCGACGTCCGAGATGATCTGCGACAGCACCGCCACGATCACCGCGACCAGGGTGCAGGCCTGGACGACGTAGACGTCGCCGAACAGCGCCGCCTGCAGCAGCAGCTTGCCGAAGCCGTCGTACTCGAAGAACACCTCGACCACGACCACGCCCGAGAGCAGCCAGTTGAGCTGCAGCACGATCACCGTGAACGGCGCGATCAGCGCGTTGCGCAGCGCGTGCTTCATGATCACGCGCTGATACGGGAATGCCCTTGAGGACCGCGGTCCGGATGTACTGCGAGGTCATGACCTCGGCCATCGAGGCGCGGGTCATGCGCGCGACGTAGCCGAAGTCGTAGAGCACCAGCGTCAGCACCGGCAGGACCAGCTCCTTCCAGTTGAAGCCGTTGATCATCGCCGACTTGGCCGGCAGCCAGCCGAGCCCGAGCGCGAGCACGACGGTCAGGATGATCGCGGTCGCGATCTCGGGGATCGAGGTCGTGATCACCGAGAGCACGGTGATCGCCCGGTCCTGCGCCGAGCCCTCCTTCATGCCCGCGAGCACGCCCGTGACCAGCGAGATCGGGATCATCAGCGCGAACACCCAGAACGCCAGGATGCCGGTGTTGAGCAGCCGGTCCGCGAGCAGCGGGCCGACCGCGGTGTTCTTCTCGAACGACTTGCCGAAGTGGCCGCGCAGGACGTCGCCGACCCAGTGCGCGTAGCGCTCGTAGAAGGGCTCGTCCAGGCCCTTCTCGGCCAGCCAGTTGTGATAGGATTCCTCGGTCAGCGCCGAGACCGCGAAGCCGCCGAGCTCGGCGACCGCGATCTTCTTCTTGAACTGGTCGCTGTCGAAGATCAGGAACAGGATGAACGACGCCACCGCCATGATCAGGACCATCTGGACCAGGCGGCGGAGGATCAGCGGCAGCATGGCGGGCCTCGGCGCTCTCGGATTTAGTCCTGGGCCGGCGCCCGCCGGGGCGGCAGGCGCCGGACGCCCGAACCGGGTACGGCGGCGGCGCGCGCCCGGGCCGGGGCCCGGAGCGCGCGCCGCTGATCATCAGGCGTCCAGCCAGACCTTGTTGAACTGGTGGTACTGGGTCGGATGGGCCGGATAGTCGTGCACCTGGTTGGCGATCATCGTGAACACCGGCCGCCAGACCGGCTGCAGCATGACCGCGGAATCCTGCAGGAGCTTCTCGACCTTCTCCATCTTGGCCCGGCGCGCCTCGACGTCGAGGGTCGCCTCGGCGTCGTCGAGCGCGGCGTCGAACTCCGGGTTGGCGTAGTGCGCTCTCGTTCCACGGCACGCCGGTGCGGTAGCCGAGCGAGAGCACCATGGTGCCGAGCGGGCGATGGGTCCAGGAGGTCGCGCCGAACGGCGTCTTGTCCCAGATCTCCCAGTACTTGGACGCCGGCATGACGTTGATGTTGAGCGTGACGCCGATGTCCTTGAGCTGGTCGCGCCAGATCTCGCAGACCGTCTGGTGCCACGGACCGTCGGTGTTGCCGACGTCGATGGTGAGCTCGATGCCGTCGGGATAGCCGGCGTCGGCGAGCAGCTTCTTGGCGCCGTCGACGTCGCGCACCAGCGGCGGCAGCTTGAAGTACTCGGGGTGGATCGGGGACGACGTGGTGGTTCTCGCCGACGTCGCCGCCGCCCTGGAAGACCAGGTCGCGATAGACGTTGTTGTCGGCCGCCATCACGATCGCCTGGCGCAGCTTGGTGTTGTCGAACGGCTTCTGGGTGACCTGCATGCGGCAGCAGAGCGTCTGCGCGGTGCGCGCCTCGACGATCTCGCCCTCGAGCGCCTGGGCGAACTCGTACTGCTCGATGCCGAACTCGTAGATGCCGTCGACGTCGCCCGAGGCGAACGCGGTCAGCTGGTTGTCGGCGTCGTAGTTGTAGTAGTGGATCTCGTCGAGATAGACCTCGCCGCCCCAGTATTTGAAGTCCTTGCCGTCGGTCGTCTTCGTGATCCGCTTGAGGATGCAGCGGTCGCCGACCGCGAGCTCGGTCAGCGTGAACGGCCCGGTGCCGATCGGGTTGTCCGAGAACGGCGCCTTGAACGACGGGTGCAGGATCGCGGTCGGATAGTTGTAGCAGTCCTCGGGCACCGACAGCACCGGCTTCGACAGGTTGAAGCGGACCGTGTAGTCGTCGACCTCCTCGACCGCGCCCGGGATCATCGCCTTCTTGCCGTCCTTGTCCTCGGTCATCGAGGCGAAGGTCGACAGGCCGATGTTCGACGAGCCGAGATCGGGGTCGAGCCAGCGCTTGACGTTCCAGACGACGTGGTCGGCGACGAACTCGTCGCCGTTGTGCCAGATCACGCCCTGGCGCAGGTTGAAGGTCCAGGTCTTGAGGTCGTCGGAGGCCTCCCAGCTCTCGGCGAGCATCGGCCGGGTGATGTTGTCCGGCGCCGGTGATCGCCAGGTACTCGGCGATGTGCCGGGTCTGGTTGGACATCTGGACCCAGGAATAGGTCGCCGGATCCTCCATCTTCTGGACCTCCATGCCGACCTTGAGGATGCCGCCCATCTTGGGCGTGCCCTGGGCACGGGCCTGCGGGATCGCGCTCTCGCCGAACACCCGGCCGACGATGCCGTAGGCGGTGGTCGCCGACAGGCCGAGCAGGGTCGAGGTGCGCAGGAACTCGCGCCGGTCGATGCGGCGCGCCTCGAGCTGCTCGACCAGCTTGGGAATGTAGGGATGGAGTTCTGCGCTCGTCGGATTTGGCCACGGTCGTTCTCCGTCGCTGTCGCGTTGCGTCCCCCAGATTCCGACGCCGCATGCGCGGCCCTTGCCGGGTCGAAGACGCTACGGGCCGCCGAAATCCGCCTCTGCGCGCGAGAGTACCCCATCACCCGGGGCTGTCAACCGCCGCCCCTGGTGCGGCCTGCGGCCCGCCGGCCGCAACCCGTGGTGAACCGCCGGCTCCGACCGGCTCTTCCAACTTTCCGATGGCAGAATTGCCGCCGATCCTGCTAAACTGTCAGGCTAACGCAGGCGCCTAAACAGGGCCGGTTCCCGGAACGCGGCTGTCTCGGAACGGGGAACCGGCCTTGGCCTGACTTCCTTCGCGTAGTCGCGAGCGTTCGAAGGAATGCGTTTCGGCGTGTTCTTGGAGGTTCGTGGCGTGTCGACAACGAGCGCCTTGCCAGGTCGTTCGACCTGGCTGAGACGGTCCGGTCCGTCCTGGATCGTGGCCGTCGTCATCTATGGTGGCTTTGGTCTGGCCACCTGGTTCCACAGCGCCCTGCCGTGGTGGCTGCTGCCGATCCTGGGCGGCGTCCTGATCGCCTGGCACGGCTCGCTGCAGCACGAGGCCGTCCATGACCAGCTCGCCCCATGGCGCTGGCTCAACGATCTGCCCGCGCTGCCGCCGCTCGCGCTGTGGCTGCCGTTCCCGATCTATCGCGCGGCCCATCGGGCGCATCACGATTTCGAGATTCTGACCGAGCCCTGGCGGGACCCCGAATTGTTCTATGTCGATCAGGCGACCTGGCGGCGCCTGCCCGAAGCCATGCGTTGGCTGCTGCGCGCCCACAACACCCTGCTCGGGCGCCTCCTGCTCGGGCCGTTCCTGGTGATCGGCCAGTTCCTGTGGGCCGAGGCGCAAGCACTCGCCGCCGGCGACCGCCGCCATCTCGGCATCTGGCTCTGGCATCTGCCGGCGCTGGCGCTGGTCGTGCTCTGGGTCGCCTTGCGTCTGCGGCCTGCCGCTCTGGCAGTATCTGCTGATGTTCGTCCTGCCCGGCGTGAGCCTGACGCTGGTGCGCTCGTTCGCCGAGCACAAGGCGGCCTGGACGCCCTACGAGCGGACCGCGGTGGTCGAGGCCGGGCCTTTCTTCTCGATCCTCTACTTCAACAACAATCTGCACTTCGCCCATCACAAGCGCCCGGACCTGCCCTGGCATGCGCTGCCCGCCTATTACCGGGCCAGGCGCGCGGAGCTGCTCGCCGAGAACGGCGGCCTGGTCTACCGGGGCTATCGCGAGATCGTCCGCCGCTACCTGCTGCGGCCGGTCGACGCGCCCGCCCACCCCTACCACTGAGCACCGGCGCGCCGCCTCGGACCGGGACACTTTGGCGCGCGTCTGTGGCTCGTTCTTTGCTAAGATCGAGCTGGCCGCCAGGTTCCGCGGTCGGTGAGTTGCGCGCGCATTGGTCCCGTGCGGGACTGCCGTGGTGATGCCGACGGCTCACGCTACGTTAGCGGCAGGGCGAGGGAGTGACGGGATGCAACGAGCCCTGGTGCGGAACCCGACCGTGCCGATCGAATGGCCGGCGGTGGCCGTGGCGCTGCTCGGCGCGCTGGCGCTCGCCGGCTGCGATGGCGGCGCCGATGGCGGCAAGGCCGCGGCGGCACCGCCGCCGCCCGAGGTCACGGTCGCCCATCCGCGGGTCGAGAACCTGGTCGAGTGGACCGAGTTCACCGGCCGCTTCGAGGCCGTCCAGCAGGTCGACATCCGGGCCCGGGTGTCAGGCTACCTCGCGACCATCGACTTCCAGGACGGTGAGGTCGTCAACAAGGGCCAGAACCTATTCCTGATCGACCCGCGGCCATTCGAGGCCGCCCTGGATCGCGCCCGGGCCGATCTCGCCAGCGCCCAGGCGCAGCTCGAGCTCGCCAAGCTGCAGTTCGAGCGGGTCGCCAAGCTGGTCGGCAGCCCGGCCTTCGCCCAGACCAACTACGACCAGCGGCTGCAGGAGCGCCGGGCCGCCGAGGCGAGCGTGGGCGCCGCGCAGGCGGCCGTCGAGCAGGCCAAGCTCAGCCTCGACTACACGGAAATCTCGGCGCCGATCGCCGGACGAATCTCCGACCGCCGGGTCGACATCGGCAATCTGGTCACCGAAACGACGCTCCTGACCACGATCGTCTCGCAAAGCCCGATCTATTTCGACTTCGACATGAGCGAGGCCGACTTCCTCGGCTATCAGCGGGCGGTGCTGGCGGGCGAGCTGCCCTCGACCCGCGAGCGCTCGACCCTGGTCAACGTCAAGCTGGTCGACGAAGACGACTGGCACCGGCAGGGCCAGATGAACTTCGTCGACAACGTGGTCGACCAGAGCTCGGGCACGGTCCGCGCGCGCGCCGAGTTCCTCAACCCGAACGGCTTGATCCAGCCCGGCCAGTTCGGCACGATCCGGATCCCGGGCTCGCCGGAATACCCGGCGATGCTGATCCCGGACGCGGCGATCGTGACCGATCAGTCGCAAAAGCTGGTGATGACCGTGACCGCGGACAACAAGATCGTGCCCAAGGTGATCCGCCCGGGGCCGCACGAGCTGGGCCTGCGGATCGTGCGCAGCGGCCTCACGGCCGACGACCGGATCGTGATCAACGGCCTGTTGCGGGTCCGCCCGGGCATCCAGGTGACGCCCAAGGAGGGCAAGATCGAACTGCCGCCGCCCGCGGCGCCGGCCCAGGGCTGAGCGGATCCGCCTGCCATGCGCTTCGGACATTTCTTCGTCGACCGGCCGATCTTCGCGACGGTCGTCGCGATCCTGATCACCCTGGTCGGCGCCGCCGCCTATTTCGGCCTGTCGGTCGCCCAGTATCCGGAAATCGCGCCGCCGACCATCCAGGTGACCGCGAGCTATCCCGGCGCCTCGGCCGAGGTCGTCAGCGAGACCGTGTCGACGCCGCTCGAGCAGGAGATCAACGGCGTCGAGGGCATGCTCTACATGGTGAGCCAGGCGACCGCCGACGGCTCGCTGTCGCTGTCGGTGACCTTCGCGCTCGGCACCGATCTCGACATCGCCCAGGTTCTGGTCCAGAACCGGGTCGCGATCGCCTTGCCGAGGCTGCCAGACCAGGCCCGCCAGATCGGCGTCACGGTGCGCAAGAACTCGCCCGACCTGCTGATGGTGATCCACCTCAGCTCGCCCGACGGCTCGCGCGACCAGCTCTACATCTCGAACTACGCGAACCTGCAGATCCGGGACGTGCTGGCCCGGCTCGACGGCGTCGGCGACGTGCGCGTGTTCGGCGCGCGCAATTATTCGATGCGCATCTGGCTCGACCCGAACAAGGTCGCGGCGCGCGACCTGACCGCGGGCGACGTGGTCCAGGCGCTACAGGGCCAGAACGTCCAGGTGGCATCGGGCGTGCTCGACCAGCCGCCGATTCCGGACCAGGGCGCCTTCCAGCTCAACGTCGAGACCCTCGGCCGCTTGAAGGACGCCAAGGAATTCGAGAACATCGTGGTCAAGACCGAGCCGGGCGGCCGGGTCACCCGTCTGCGCGACATCGCGCGGGTCGAGCTTGGCGCCCAGGACTACACCGCCAACGGCTATCTCGACCGGCGGTCGGCGGTGCCGCTCTTGATCTTCCAGCAGCCGGGCTCGAACGCGCTCGCGACCGCCGACCGCCTGTTAGCGACCATGGCCGAGCTGTCCAAGAGCTTTCCGTCGGGCCTGCGCTACGACGTCGTCTACAACCCGACCGAGTTCATCGCCCAGTCGGTCGAGGCGGTGATCCACACGATCTACGAGGCGGCGATCCTGGTCGTGCTTGTAGTGATCCTGTTCCTGCAGACCTGGCGCGCCTCGATCATCCCGATCGTCGCCATCCCGATCTCGTTGATCGGCACCTTCGCGGTCATGGCGGCGTTCGGCTTCTCGCTCAACAACCTGTCGCTGTTCGGCCTGGTGCTGGCGATCGGGATCGTGGTCGACGACGCGATCGTGGTCGTGGAGAACGTCGAGCGCAACCTCGAGCAGGGCATGGCGCCCAAGGAAGCGGCGCACCGCACGATCGACGAGGTCGGCAACGCCCTGGTCGCGATCGCGCTCGTGCTCGGCGCGGTGTTCATTCCGGCCGCCTTCATCAGCGGCATCTCGGGCCAGTTCTTCCGCCAGTTCGCGGTCACGATCGCGGCCGCGACCGCGATCTCATGTCTGGTCTCGCTGAGCCTCAGCCCGGCGCTCTGCGCGCTCCTGCTCAAGCCCCGCCGGACCGAGACCGGACCGCCGCCGCTGATGCTGCGCCCGGTGCACGGCTTCTTTGCCGGCTTCAACTGGCTGTTCGACCGGCTGTCGCGCGGCTATGGCGGCCTGACCCAACGTCTGGTGCGGCTGACCGTGGTCGTGCTCCTGGTCTACGTCGGCCTGATCGGGCTGACCGGCTGGCAGTTCAATCGCGCGCCCACGGGCTTCATCCCGCAGCAGGACCAGGGCTATCTGATCACCGTGATCCAGCTGCCGCCCGGGTCCTCGCTCGCCCGCACCGATGCGGTCGTGCGCCATGCCGCCGAGATCGCGCTCGGCACGCCGGGCGTGCTGCACGCGGTGTCGTTCGCCGGCTTCGACGGTGCGACCTTCACCAACGCGTCCAATGCCGGCGCGATCTTCACGCCGCTCGCCCCGTTCGCCGAGCGTGCTGCCAAGGGGCTCACATCGGACCACATTCTGGCCGACCTATCCAAGCGCTATGCGGCCATCGAGGAGGCCTTCATCATCGTCATCCAGCCGCCGCCGGTGCGCGGCATCGGCACCGCCGGCGGCTTCAAGATGATGGTCCAGGACCAGCGCGGACGCGGCCCCCAGGCGCTCGAGACGGCGACCCACGAGCTCGTGGGTGCGGCCAACCAGACCCCCGGCCTCAGCCGCGTGTTCTCCCTGTTCAACACCGGGACCCCCAAGATCTTCGCCGACATCGACCGGGTCAAGGCCGAGATGCTGGGGGTCACGCCCGAGCAGGTGTTCGAGGCGCTCGAGGTCTATATCGGCTCGACCTACGTCAACGACTTCAATCTGCTCGGCCGGACCTTCCGGGTCACGGCCCAGGCCGACGGTCCGTTCCGCAAGGAGCTGCGCGACGTCGAGCAGCTGAAGACGCGCAGTTCCTCGGGTGCGATGGTGCCGCTCGGCTCGGTCGCGACCTTCCGCGACATCAGCGGGCCCTACCGGGTGCCGCGCTACAATCTCTATCCCGCGGCCGAGGTCCAGGGCAGCGCGGCGCCCGGCACGTCGACCGGCGAGGCGCTCGCGACCATGGAGCGTCTGGCGGCCCAGGTCCTGCCCGACGGCTTCGGCTACGAGTGGACCGAGCTCGCGCTGCAGCAGAAGCTCGCGGGCGGCGGCACCCTTTTGATCTTCGTCGCCTCGGTGGTGTTCGTGTTCCTGCTGCTGGCCGCCCAATACGAGAGCTGGCTGTTGCCGCTGGCGGTGATCCTGATCGTGCCGATGTGCCTGCTGGCCGCGGTCAGCGGGCTGCTCGCGCGCGGCATGGACGTCAACATCCTGGCCCAGATCGGCTTCGTCGTCCTGGTCGGCCTGGCGGCCAAGAACGCGATCCTGATCGTCGAGTTCGCGCGCCAGGGCGAGGAGCAGGGGCTCGACCGGCGAGAGGCGGCGACCGCGGCCGCGCGTACGCGCCTGCGGCCGATCCTGATGACCTCGTTCGCCTTCATCTTCGGCGTCATCCCGCTCGCGATCGCGACCGGTGCCGGCGCCGAGATGCGCCAGTCGCTCGGCACGGCGGTGGTCTTCGGCATGCTCGGCGTCACCCTGTTCGGGCTGATCTTCACGCCGGTCTTCTACGTCGCCTGCCGGGGCCTCGCCCGGCTCCGCGGCCCGGCACCGCAGCCGACGCCCTCGGAGCAGGGTGCCGGGCCGGCTTGACCGCCGGCCGGCGCGGCGCGTAAGCCACCGCCGAGCGCGCCGCTCTGGGCCTGAAAGGCCCCGATCGGCCCGCCATCGACTGTGAGGCGACCCATGAACCTGCGCGATCTGGGCGCGATCGGCCTGGCTTTGAGCCTGCTGGCCGCCTGTGGCGAGCCCAAGGTCTCGAACCTCAGCTACGCCAGCGTCCGGGCCGCGGCCGAGGGCAAGGACGAGGCGGCCTTCCGCAGCTATTTCAAGGACATCAAGGGCCAGCGCGTCGCCTGGAGCGGCCGCGTGGTCGAGGTCAAGACCGAGCACCGGCGTCGAGTCCGCCGAGACCACCCTGCTCGAGGTCGACCTCGACGGCCTGGCCGGCGGCACGACCGACCCGGACGTGGTGTTCCCGGTCTCGGCCTCGTTCGCCGATGGCATGGTGGCGGGCAGCGAGGTCGCGTTCACCGGCTCGATCGAGGACTTCGAATGGGTCAACCGGCGGCCGCTGCTGCGGCTCGACGTCAAGCAGGTCCGGGGCTCCTGAGCACGGCCTCGAGCCGCGCCAGGATCTCGGCCCGGCCGGCGCGCAGCGGTCCGACGCTCTCCATCTCGAGCGCCGCCGCAGCCGCCGCGAAGGCGCCGCAGGCCCCGAGGTCGGCGCTCGCCAGCCGGCCGGCGAGATAGGCCGCGAGATAGGTGTCGCCGCAGCCGGTCGGGTCGACCTGGCGGCGCGGCGCCACCGCGTCGACCTCGATCGCGCCGTCCGGGCCGAAGATGGTCGAGCCGCGGCTCGCCCTTGGTCACCAGCACCTCGCGCACGCCCGCGTCCCGAACCTCTGGCGGCGGCCGCGGCGAGGTCCTTCACCCCGGTATGGATCAGCAGCTCGGCCTCGTCGGCCTTGAGCACGTCGAGCCGGCGGAGCTCGCGCCGCCTGCGGGTCGGCCGGGCGGCCTCGACCGCGCCGGCGACCAGGCGCCGGGTCAGGCCCTGGACGTCCAGCCCGACCAGGCCGCCCCGGGCGGCGCAATGGCCGATCACCCCGCGCTCGACATCGCGGCTGGTCAACGGCCCGATCTGCCAGAGCCGGGCCGTCGATCGCCGGCAGATCCCGAACCCGGATCGGCGCCGCGACCGCGTCGACCCGCTGCCGGCGCGCGTCCGGGCGCACCGGGTCGTAGAAGTTGCGAAAGCTGCTGGTCCTCCTGGTCGGCAGGTTGAACACCTCGACCCCCCGGGCGCCGAGCTCCCCGAGCAGCGACCGCCTCGTCGGCCGATGCGACCCTGGTGACGACCGCGGCCCGCAGGCCGAGCGCGACGTAGACCATGGTCGAATAGTAGGCCGCACCGCCCGGCTGCGGCGGGTATTCGATCGTCCCGACGGTGTTGATGTCGCGCGCGACCGGGCCGATGACGCAGACGTCGAACATCGCCGGGATCAGTCGGAAAGGCGCCGGAGTGCCGCGCGATAGCGCCCGGCGACCTCGGCGCGCGCGCGATGGCGGCCGTCCCTGACCAGCCAGCGGCCGCCGACCATGACGTCCTGGACCGGGTTGGCGTTGCCCGCGAACACCAGGCTGTCGAGCAGGCTCTCGCCGCGGCGGCCGGCGAGCACCGGGTGGTCGGCATCGAGGCGGATCAGGTCGGCGCGATCGCCCGGCGCCAGGCGGCCGATCCGGCGGCCGAGCGCCTGAGCGCCGCCGGCGAGCGCCGCCTGCCAGAGCCGGGCGCCGCAGTGCGGCTGCTCCAGGCTGCTCGCGACCAGGCGGCGGAGCGTGTCGAGCCGCTGCCCGTACTCGAGCCAGCGCAGCTCCTCGACCGGGCTGACCGAGATGTGGCTGTCGGAGCCGATGCCGAAGCGGCCGCCCGCCTCCAGGAAGGCCGCGAGGTTGAAGAGACCGTCGCCGAGATTGGCCTCGGTGGTCGGGCACAGGCCGGCGACCGCCCCGCTGCGGGCGAGCTCCAGGGTCTCGTCGTCGTCCATGTGGGTGGCGTGGATCAGGCACCAGCGCCGCTCCGACCGGGGCCACCTCGAGCAGATGCGCGACCGGGCGCCGGCCGCACCAGGCCAGGCAGTCGCGCACCTCGCGCGACCTGCTCGGCGACGTGGATGTGGACCGGCGCCTCCGGGTCGATCCGGTCGAGCATGGCGAGCGCCTCGAGCAGGGCCCGGTCCGGCACGGCGCGCAGCGAATGCGGCGCCAGGCCGAGGCGAAGGTTCGGGATCGCCGGCGACCGCGGCGCGCAGACGCTCCAGGAGCGCGCCGAAGGCATCCAGATCGTGGAGAAAACGGCGCTGCCCCGGGTCCGGCGGCGCGCCGCCGAAGCCGCCCGCCAGGTACAGGACCGGCAGGTGGGTGAGGCCGATGCCGGCCTGCCGTTGGGCCGCGAGGATCGCCCGCGACAGCTCGGCCGGATCGGCATAAGCGCGGCCGTCCGGCTGGTGATGCAGATAGTGGAACTCGCCGACCGCGGTGTAGCCCGCCTCGAGCATTTCGACGTAGAGCTGGGCGGCGATCGCGGCGAGCTCGTCCGGGCCGATCCGCTCGAGGAAGCGGTACATCACCGCCCGCCAGCTCCAGAACGACGCCTCGTCCGTCCCCTGGCGCTCGGCGAGCCCGGCCATGGCGCGCTGGAAGGCGTGGCTGTGCAGGTTCGGCATGCCCGGCAGCACGATGCCCGCGAGCCACTCCGCGCCCGCCGCGCTGGAGTCGGCCCGGACCGAGGCGAGATTGCCGCCGGCGTCGATCTCGAGCCGGACGCCGGCGGCGAAGCCGTCGGGCAGCAAGGCGGTCTCGGCCCACAGCACGGTCATGGCTGGCCCCAGGAACCGGTCTCGACCATCGCGCGTTACTCACCCACCACTCCCAGGTCAACCGCCTTGACGACGCGGCGCCGCCTCGGCTGCGATCGTGCCGGGCCTGGAGCTCTGCGGAGTCGTGCCATGCCGACTTGGGACAGCCTATGGACCAACGTCCAGCTCGCCACCATGACCGAGGGTCGCGGCCCCTATGGCGCGATCCCGGACGGGGCGCTCGCGATCCGAGACCGGCAGATCGCCTGGGTCGGCGCCGAGGCGGAGCTGCCGCATCGCGATGCCGGCGCGCTGATCGACGGCCGGGGCGGCTGGCTGACGCCGGGCCTGATCGACTGCCACACCCATCTGGTGTTCGCGGGCGACCGCTCGGCGAGTTCGAGCAGCGCCTGCAGGGCGTCTCCTACGAGGCGATCGCGCGCGCCGGCGGCGGCATCGCCAGCACGGTCAGGGCGACCCGCGCGGCCAGCGCCGCAGGCCCTCGAAGCCAGCGCCAGGCGGCGGCTGCGACGCCTTGCGCGCGAACGGCGTGACCACGGTCGAGATCAAGTCGGGCTATGGGCTCGATCTGGCGACCGAGCTGCGGATGCTCGAGGTCGCGCGCGAGCTCGGCCGCGGCCCCGGGATCGAGGTCCGCACGACGCTTCCTCGGCGCCCATGCCCTGCCGCCCGAATACGCGGGCGACCGCAAGGGCTATCTGGACCTGGTCTGCGACCAGATGCTGCCGGCGGTCGCGGCGGCGGGCCTCGCCGATGCGGTCGACGCGTTCTGCGAGGGCATCGCCTTCACGCCCGCGGAGGTCGCGCGGGTGTTCGAGACCGCCGGGCGCCACGGCCTGCCGGTCAAGCTGCATGCCGATCAGCTCTCGGACCTGGGCGGCGCCGCGCTCGCCGCGCGCTTCGGCGCGCTCTCGGCCGATCACCTGGAATATGCCAGCGCGGACGGGTGTCCGGGCGATGGCCGCCGCCGGCACGGTCGCGGTCCTGCTGCCCGGCGCCTTCTACACCTTGCGCCAGAGCCAGCGGCCGCCGGTCGAGCTGCTGCGCAGGCTGGGCGTCCCGATCGCGCTCGCGACCGACTGCAACCCCGGCTCCTCGCCGATCGTCTCGCTGCTCGCGGTGCTCAACATGGGCTGCACGCTGTTCGGCCTGACCCCCGAGGAGGCGCTCGCGGGCGTGACCCGGAACGCGGCGCGGGCCCTCGGGCTCGCCGACCGCGGGACGCTCGCGGTCGGCCGGCGCGCCGACCTTGCGCTCTGGCGGATTCAGCGCCCGGCGGAGCTCAGCTACTGGTTAGGACTGGCGCCGCTGGAGGTCGTACTCCGGGACGGTCGCCGATCATATCCCGTAACAACCATGTAAACTTGCCTTGTTCTGTCCAAAAATTGCCGCAAAACTGTGCCCTAGCTAACAGGCAGGCAGACAAGGAGGCTGAGACAACGACCTCCCGGGGTCGGTGGACGGAGGAAATGCCTTGAGAGTAGCTGGTGTGACCCTGTCCGACTTCAATCCTGCCCTGCCCTGGTGGGGTGGTGATCTGCAGACCATTCGCAACTACGCGTGGAGCGTCGATCACGCTTTGCCCAGCCGGGCCGCGCGCCGCATGGTGGTGCGGCTCAAGGACGGCAGCGGCGATCGCCTGGTCGCCTCGCTGCATCTGCCGGAACAGCTGCGCGTGCGGCCGCTGGTGCTGCTGATCCATGGCCTCTCCGGCTCGGAGACCAGCTGCTACATGATCCTGGCCGCCGCCTACTTCCTGGCGCGCGGCTATCCGGTGCTGCGGATCAACCAGCGCGGCGCCGGCCCGTCGCGCCGCTTCTGCCGCCAGCAGTACCATGGCGGCCGCACCGAAGACCTGGCGGGGCTGCTCGACCGGCTCGACCCGAAGCTCGTCCGCCACGGCGTGCTGCCGATCGGCTTCTCGCTCGGCGGCAACCTGTTGCTCAAATATCTGGGCGAGACCGGCAGCAACGGGCCGGTGCGCCGCGCCGCCACGGTCTCGGCGCCGCTCGATCTCGCGCACAGCTGCCGCTCGCTGATGCGCTGGCGCAACTACCTGTACCACCGCTACATCCTGACCCACCTGAAGCGCAACTGCACCGCCCACGGCGCCGCGCTCACCGAGACCGAGCGCAAGGCGATCCTCGGCGCCGACTCGCTCTGGCAGCTCGACGACGGCTTCACCGCCCCGCGCCACGGCTACGCCGGCGCCGAGGACTTCTACGGCGCCAACTCGAGCCAGCATTTCCTCGGCGGCATCCGGGTCCCGACGCTCCTGATCCACGCCCAGGACGACCCCTTCGTGCCGGCCGACCCCTATCTCGCGCGCAAGTGGTCGAGCGAGCCGCACCTGACGCCGCTGCTGCCCAAGAGCGGCGGCCACCTCGGCTTCCACGACCCGATGGGGGTCTGGCACCTGCGCCAGATCGAGGCCTTCTTCGAGCAGACCTGACCCGCCGGGCGGGACGTT
>CAVSRN010000086.1:0-123525 GCA_963730195.1 uncultured Alphaproteobacteria bacterium | reverse complement strand
CGCCGTCTGGGGCTTCTCTGGGAGGCAGCTGTCCCCCACGCTGATGATGGAACGGGGTCCGATGGTCGGCCCCAAGCATCGAGCAGGAGGGACAGCCATGGAGCACTATGCCGCGATCGACGTGTCGTTGGAATGGAGCAGCGTCTGCGTGGTCGACGCCGCCGGCGAGATCGTGCGTGAGGCCAAGGTGTCGAGCGAGCCTGAGGCATTGGTCGCATGGTTCGCAGCAAGCGGGTTGCGCATCGCGCGCATCGGGCTGGAGGCCGGCCCCTTGTCGCAGTGGCTCCATGCGGGGCTGATCGAGGCCGGGCTGCCGGCGATCCTGATCGAGACCCGCCACGTCAAGGCGGCGCTGAAGGCGATGACCGTGAAGACCGACCGCAACGATGCCCGTGGCATGGCGCAGCTGATGCGCATGGGCTGGTTCCGACCGGTTCACGTCAAGACGCTTCAGGCCCAGGAGATCCGCGCGTTGCTGACCGCGCGCAAACTCCTGGTGGCCAAGCTGCGGGACGTCGAGAGCAGCATCCGCGGCATCCTACGCGGTTTCGGGCTCAAGGTGGGCGCGGTGAGCAAAGGCAAGTTCGAAGCCCGCATCCGCGAACTCGTGGTTGGCCAGGCCATGCTGGGGCGGGTCGCCGAGCCACTGCTTCGGGCACGAGCCGCACTGCGTGCCGAATACGCCACGCTGCATCGCGACCTTCTCGGGACGGTCCGCGAGGACGACGTGTGCGGCCGTCTGATGACCGTCCCGGGCGTCGGCCCGGTGGTCGCCATGACCTTCCGTTCCGCCATCGACCGGCCCGAACGCTTCGCCAGGTCGAAGGCAGTGGGCGCCCATTTCGGCCTGACACCGAAGAAGTACCAGTCCGGCGAGATCGACCGCACCGGCCGGATCAGCAAGGTCGGCGATGCCATGGCACGCACGGCGCTGTATGAGGCTGCCAACGTGATGCTGACCCGCGCGGTCCGCTTCTCAGCGCTCAAGGCCTGGGCGCTGCGCGTCGCCGGCCGGCACGGCATGAAGAAGGCCAAGGTGGCGCTGGCCCGCAAGCTGGCGGTGGTGATGCACCGCATGTGGCTCGATGGCACCACCTTTCGCTGGGGCGAGGTGAGCGCCGCGCCGACTGAGGCGACGGCAGAGCACGACCGCCAGCCTCGGCAACCAGGTCCCGTCGCGGGGACGCGCGGATCGGGTGAAGCCGCAAATCCGGGAGTGGCCGGTTCATCTGGACCGGACCACGTGTGTTAGATCGGCTCGCTCGCTCCGTCTGATCGCATCATGTGGCGGCTTCCGACATCGGGCGCCGACCACGGACAGAAGCACGAGCCCCGCGGTGTGACGGCAAGAGCAGTGCGTGAGGGTTGACATCCGCGGCCCGATTACAGAAGCCCGGATTTCTCAAACACCAATCGCCGGACGGGCCACGTGAGCGAGGCCGACGGGAGAATCCGGTCGGGTCCGGATTCGGGAGGGGTGGACGCCGTGGGGACGAATTCTGGGACGAGCGGAGGCGAGCACCCGGCACTGGTGCGTATTGGGATATGCTGGGACGCTCAGAAGGCGGCGACGCGCTTCAGGTAGAGATAGGCGAGGTGATACTCGTCGCGGTAAGGGCAGGCAGACGCCATGGCGATCTTGATGCGGCGCACGCTGGTCCGGACCTGGGCACCGATCTTCAAGAGCTTGAGGCGGATCGTGCCGCAGGTGGCATTGGCGAACTGCGTGTGCCGCAGGCCGATGCGGCGCAACGCTTCGAGCCGCACGTAGGCGAACGAGGCGAACCACAGCCTGAGCTGATTGGCGCGCATGGTGGCCGCCGAGGTGCGGTCCGCGAACAGATCGAGCTGCTTGCCGCTCCGGGGCGACCTCCGGTGGTCGCCCCTGGGAGCCAGGCAAGTCCTTGATCCGGTTCTCCATCTCGCCGCGGGCGCAGTCGATGTCCTCGTAGAGGGTCTGAGCGTCGATCTCGGACGTCGGCAAGGAGGTGACGATGAAACGCGGATTCGGGCCCTTGGCCAGGTGCTCGGCCTTGCCGACCACCCGGCGTTCGCGGCTCCAGCTGTCGAGCGTGGCGTAAGTGAAGTCGTCGAACCGGCGGGCCGGCTGGCCGGTTGTGCCATGCTCGGCTTTGGCCTCGGCCAGCGCGTCCTCGATCGCGACCAGCAGGCGGGCGTTGCGGGCGAGGCCGAAGACGTCGTCGACGTCGTGGGCTTCACACCCGCCGCTCTTGCGGCGCCGTCTCCGAAGGAGCCGAGCGTACAGCGCTCGAAGGGCCATCAGTTCGTTGCGGGCGAAGCCCGCGCCTGGCTCCCAGCACCGACCACAGAGGTCGGTGCGGAGCGGCGCGCGGCGCGCAAGACGATCGCCACCTTGGGCCAGCTTTCGCGGATCTGGGCGACGATCCGGGCGATCTCCTCGACGGCACCGGCGCAGGCGTCGATGTCGGAACGCCGCAGCTTGGCCGCCAGCAGATGGCGGCCGCAGAAGACATAGAGCGGCAGGTAGCAGTAACAGTCGTAGTCGCCGTGGAAGAAACGGCCTTCCTGGTGGCCGTGGAGCGGGTCGTCGGTGGCATCGAGATCGAGGACGATCCGCTCGGGCGGCTTCGCGTCAGCTTCCACGAACAGCGCGACGAACAGCTGCTCGATCGCCGGCGCGTCGTGGCCGATCTTGTGGTCGCGGTCGAACGCCGCGGCCGGCGCATGCTCGAGCCGGTTCAGCGTGCTCTTGCCGGCCAGCGGCGCGCAGTCCTGGCGCCGGGCCTCGAGCTTGCCGACCAGGGTCGCCAGTCCTGGGTCGTGGCGCAGCTCGTCGTGGTCGACCAGGTCCTCGTAGCCCAGCGCGAGGCCGCAGATGCGCTGCATCAGCATGGTCTCGACGCTGGGCTCGACCAGCTCCTGGCAGCGCCCGTCAGCGAAACAGCCGGCCAGGCGCCCCACCAGACCGATCGCCCGGTTCACGGCCCCCAGCAGCAGCGCGCCGGCGTCCGAGGTCACCTGCCCGCCGTCGAACGCGGCCACCACCTGGCGCCCTTCGACGGCTTCAAATCCGAACCGATCGCGGCTACACTCTGTCGGCATCGGGGACCTCCTCTGCGTCGTGTTAACCCTTTGTCACAGAAGAGTTATCGCCGATCCAGAGCCCCGATGCACGCCTTAGTTTGAGAAATCCGGGGTAGAGCAATAACCAACGCAAGGTGGAATGGTTGGTTATTCTTCGGTCTACGATCAGGCCATTTATCCAAATGAAAGCCATTCCGCATAAAGTCAAATGTGCGATTTATTGTCGCAAAAGGTCGGACGAAGGACTCGACCAAGCGTTCAGTTCCTTGGACGCTCAGCGTTAGAGCTGCCTGAACTACGTGAAGAGTCAAGCGCACGAGGGCTGGCTGGCCATCGACGACCAGTACGACGAGCCGGGCTTCTCTGGCGGCACTTTGGACCGCCCGGCGCTCCGGAGGCTGCTGCGCGATGTCGAAGTCGGCAAGATCGATGTGATTGCAGTTTACAAGCTCGATCGACTGAGCCGCAACCTCACCGATTTTGTCAGGCTAATCGAACTGTTCGGCAAACACGATGTCACTTTCGTTTCAATAACACAGCAATTCAACACTACAACATCCATGGGTCGACTGACACTCAATATCTTACTATCTTTTGCTCAATTCGAAAGAGAACTGGCTGGCGAGCGGATTAGAGACAAGTTTTTACAATCACGTCAGCGCGGATTGTGGATGGGCGGCCACGCGCCTTTGGGCTTCGACGTGCAGGACCGCAAGCTCGTGATCAACGACGCCGAGGCGAGCCTCGTCCGGCATATCTTTCAGCGCTTCCTGCAGGTCGGCTCGGCGACCAAGCTGGTTCAGGAGCTGAACACCGCAGGGCATCGGACCAAGCGAGGCAAGCCGTTCGACAAGGACGTGTTGTACAAGCTGCTCCACAATCGGACCTACGTCGGCGAGGTCGAGCACAAGGGCGCTGCCTATCCGGGCCAGCACGAGGCGCTCGTCGACAGGAGCACCTGGGACAACGTGCACACAATCCTGGCAGAAAACGCTCACCGCCGGGCCAGCCGGACGCGCGCCGCGACCCCGGCGCTGCTCAAAGGGCTCACCTTCGGCCCCGACGGCAAAGCCATGGCGCCGAGCCACACCCGCAAGCGGGGCAAGCTGTATCGGTTCTACCGCACGGCCACGGCCCTGAAACTCGGCCGCGACGCCTGCCCGATCCGCAGCGTGCCCGCGGGCGACGTCGAGGCCGCCGTGATCGGGCAGATCCGTGCCCTGCTGCGTGCGCCGGAGGTGGTCGTGCGGGTGTGGCGCGCCGCCTACCTCGAGGACGCCCAGATCGATGAGCGCGAGGTGGTCGAGGCGCTGCAGCGCCTGGACCCGTTGTGGGACCGTCTCTTTCCGGTGGAGCAGGCGCGCATCATCCAGCTGCTGGTCGAGCGGGTGATCGTCGGGTTGGAGGGTCTGGAGATCAGCCTGCGGGTCGACGGCATCAGCAGCGTTGTCGAGGACCTGCGCCGTCGAAAGCCAGAAAGGACAGCTGCGTGAGCGAGATCAAGCTGAGCCCTGACGGCAGCACGATCACCGTGTTCCTGCCCATGACCTGGCGCCGCCGCGGCGGGCGCACATCGTGGAACGCATCCTGGACGGCAGGCCGACGGCAGGCTTGCCGCAGTTGTTGAAGCCATTCCCGGTCGAGTGGGAGAAGCAGCGGCAGCGACTCCTATGAGCGGGCTCGGCGACGCGCGACCCGAGTGGGAACCGTGAGCAGACTCAGTTCGAGAGCAACGCGATAGCCCTGCATTCGCCAGCCCTATCGGAGAGCTGTGCCAGCCGATCCGGCGGGATCGCTCAGTGGCGCCGGGTACACGGCCGCCCATGGTGCTGCCCGCTCGACCTGCGCGGCGAGCGCGATGATCAGCGCCTCACCGTACGACTGCCCGACCAGCTGGACACCGATCGGCAGCCCGTCGTCCGTCCAGCCCAGCGGCAGCGAGATCGCCGGCTGTCCCGAGATGTTGAACGGATAGGTGAACGGGATGTAGGCGAGATCGTCCTCGGCAACCCGCTCCGTATCGGCGAGGAACGTGTCGAGCGGTTGCGGCGGCAGGGTGACGGTGGGTGTGAGAAGGCAGTCCCAATGCATCGACGTCAGGATGATCTCCCGGCTGCGACGGAACATCTCCTCCGTGGCGCGGATGTACTCGACCGCGGTCTGTCGCGCGCCCCGCTCGTAGCACCACCTCGAGTAGGGGTCGCTGAACAGCGCGGGGTCGCCTACGTCGTTGGCGGCGCTCTCGGCCTCGACCATCACCCGGAACACCGTGCCGAGGCCCGTCAGATCGACTTCGGCCGGCTCCACCCGGTGCCCGAGGGATGCGAGCAGATCGGCAGCCTGCTGGACGGCGGCGACGACCTGCGGGTCGATCCATTTGTCGCTCGTGACGAGTATGCCGATCCGGAGGCTTCCCGGGTCAAGCCCGCTCGCTTCGAGGAAGGACGGGGTCTGGACCGGTGCGACGAACGGGTCGCCGGGCTCCGAGCCGGCCATGACGTCGAGCATGAGGGCGGCATCGCTCACCGTCCGCGCGATCGGCCCGTGGGTGATCAGCCCGCCCCGCGGGTTCGCGTTCGGATGGTTCGAGATGCGACCGCGCGACGGCTTGATGCCGACCACGCCGCAGCAGCTCGACGGGATCCTGATCGATCCCCCGCCGTCGGAGCCTTCGGCGATCGGGCAGAGGCAGGCAGCGACCGCGGCGGCCGAGCCGCCGCTCGAGCCGCCGGCGGTCCTGCCGAGGTCCCAAGGATTGCGCGTCGCCGGGAAGAGGCCATAGGCCGTGGTCGCACGGTTGCCGAACTCGGGGAAAAAGGTGTCAGGAACCTTTTCCAGCCCCAAACCTATCCCACCATCCGCTCGGGGGGAAAAAGGTGTCAGGAACCTTTTCCAGCCCCAAACCTATCCCACCATCCGCTCGTCCGCTGCGTGCCGCTTCCTTACGCACCGATCATGACCCCGGTCAAGGATCTATCGACCGGCGCAGCCGGCTCGGTTCGCGCGTCCTTGACCGGGGCCGGGGGAAAAGGTGGCAGGAACCTTTTCCAGGATCTTTTTCACCGAGCAGCCTGCAAGCCGGATCAGCGGCGGCGGTAGGTCGTGGAGGTCCGTCGCATGATGGCGAGCACCTCGATCCGCCGTGCGTCTGGATCGAGATCGAAGAAGATCCGCCACGCGCCTGTCCGCCGGCGGAAACTCGCAGGTTGGTTCTTCAGCCGCGCGATGTCGCCCTCGAAGGGGTTGCGCCGCATCGCCTGAATGGCTTCGAGGAGCCTCGCGCGGTCGGCCCGGGGCGCCCGTTCAAGTTGCCTTTGCGCCGGTTTGGCGACGATCAAGGTCCAGGTCATGCAGGAGTTGCTCGAAGCTCACGGAGTCGCCGCGTTCGATCGCCGCCCGTCCTTCCTCGATCGCCGCCACCTCCGCCGCCGTCGGGGTCTCGATGGGGATGCGCCGGAAATACCAGCGCAGCGCCTCGTCCACGATCTCGGAACGGCTGCGATCCTCGCTCGTGCGCACCCGATCGAGCTCGGCGATCGTCTCCTCCGACAGCGAGATGGTGACGGTCTTGCGGCTGCTCATTTCTGTAAGCCTGTGACGAATCCCAAACCATGGTATCGGGTGACAGTCCGTTGGGCAACGATCGTTGGCCGCGGCGCCGACCCACCCGGCGGACCGCCCGCGGCGCCGGGCTGCGTTGCGGTCCTGCCCTCGCGGGCCTGCAAACCCACCGAGCAGACCGGGTGGTCAGGGTGTGGATTTGCGCGCGCGCTCGACATAGGCGCGGAGCACGGCGTTCATGCGGGTCTGGTAGCTGGGGCCCTGGGCCTTGAACCAGTCGACCAGGTCGGCGTCGAGGCGGATCGTGAGCCGCTGCTTGGGTCGGCTGGCGCGTACGACCAGCGCATGATCGAGGCAGCCGGGCTCGGGCTCGAAGGTGTCCGGATCGTTCCGGATCGCCGCGGCGATCTGCTCGTCGGTCAAGGCGTCGAGCCGCGGCCAGTCGGTCTGGCCGTGGTCAAGTCCCTCGCCCAAACGCGTTCTGGTAAGCTTGTCGCTCATGGTGCGTCAAAACCGGTCGAAGGCGGCCATGAAGGTGCGGAGCGTCGGGGCGACTTCTCTGGTCATCAGGGGGCCGGTGAACAGGTCGTAGTGGGCGGCGCCCGCGAGCGTCAGGCGGGCGCGGCAGGCGTCGGCAAGCTCGGGGGTCAGGGTGTGGGCGGCGTGGGTCTGGCCGGGGCCGACCAGGGCGTCGGCGGCGGCTTCGATGGTGAGGAGGGCTGTGGTTCTGATCGCGTCCGGGCGCAAGGGGCGGCCTTCGTGGAAAAAACCGCCGTCGAACAGGCGGGGGTTGTGGAAGACGTCCCGGAGGGACTGGAGGACCAGTTCGGCCGGGACGTCGATCAGGGCGTGCAGGTCCTCGAGGCTGCGCCGGAAGCCGTTGCCCGGGTGGCCCGCGAGCTCGAGAAAGACGCCGAGCTGGGCGTGGAGATAGGGCTCGGGGTGAGCGGCGGCGAACAGCAGGAGGTGGTGGAGGCTCGGCAGGACGCGGCGGCCGGCGCCCGGGTGGTGGGCGTCGACGGTCTCGAGCCAGGTCGCCTCGAGGGCTTCGGGCGGGGTCGCGAGCAGGAGGTGGTTGGCGGTCGTCGGGTTGAGGCGCGGGTCGATCGGGCCGCCGAGCAGGCTGAGCGTGGCGGGCGCCGCCGCCGGCGTGGCCGCGGCCAGCGAGGCGGTTGCGAGCAGGGCCGGCACGGTCGCCTGGGAGAGGGCGATCACGTGCAGGCCGGGGCCGCGCGCGCGCATCAGGCGCTCGAGCAGGCGGGTGTGGCCCTCGAGATCGAAGGGACCGGCCGCGGTCGGCACGAGACGCGCGTCGCGCCAGTCGGTGACGATGATCTCGGCATCCTCGATCAGGGCCGCGATCAGGCCGGAGAGCACGGTCGTGGCGTAGCCGGAATAGGGGGCGGCGAGCAGGATCCGACGCGCGCCGCCGGCGCCTTTGAGACGGAGTGCGCAGAGGGCTGCGAACGGGTGCTCGAGGACGGGCTCGAGCTCGACCTTTTGGCCGGCGTCGCGCTCGACCGCGGCCCGCAGGTCGTGCTCGGTCGCCTCGCCGGCCCCGAGGTTGAGCAGGGCGAGGTCGGCGAAGGCGGTCAGCGGGTTGGCGCCGGCGAACGGCGGCCAGGCGGCGCGCGAGAGGGTCAGCCAGGACCTGAGGCTGGCGCGCTGCCAGTCGGCGAGGGTGGTGAGCAAGATGCTGCAGACGGCGGGGGCTAGCCGGCGGCTGCCGGATGGCGCGCCAGGCTGCGCTCGATCGCGGCCAGGGCGGCTTCGGCGCGGGCGCCGTCGGGGCCGCCGCCCTGGGCGAAGTCGGGCCGCCCGCCGCCACCCTTGCCGCCGAGCTCGGCGACGCCTGCGCGCACCAGCTCGACCGCGTTGATCCGGTCGGTCAGGTCCTTGGACACCGAGACCACGAGCGAGGCCTTGCCGTCTGCCACGGCCGACGATGCGCGGCGACGCCGTTCCCGTCTCCTTAGCGAGCTGCGTCGGCCATGGCGCGTAGCTCCTTGGCGGGGACGCCCTCGAGCTGGCGCGCCTAAGTAGTCGGATGTCGGCGACGTCGCTTGCGCGCCGCCCGACCCTCCGGTGGCTTTCGCCGCGGCCGTTCCGGTGGCGGCGCTCACAGCTCGCTTACGGGTCTTGCCGATTTCCTGCTCGAGCCGCCGGCGCTCCGCGACCAGGGCGAGGGACCCGCGCGGGCAGCTGGTCGCGGCGCGACCTTGAGCCGCGCCCGCGGCCGCACCGAGCAGGCGCTCCCTCGTCCTTGATGTGGCGGTAGGCGGCCTCGCCGGTCAGGGCCTCGATCCGGCGGATGCCGGCGGCGACCGCAAACTCGGAAACGATCTCGAACAGCGCGATGTCGCCGGTGCGCCGGACGTGGGTGCCGCCGCAGAGCTCGGTCGAGGTGGTGCGGCCGTCGGGCTCGCGGCCCATGCGCACGACCCGGACCTCGTCGCCGTATTTTTCCCCGAAGAGCGCCATCGCGCCCGCGCCGATCGCCGCCTCGCGGTCCATCAGGCGGATCGTGACCTCGTCGTTCTGGCGAAGGTACGCGTTGACCTCGGCCTCGATCGCGGCCTGCTCGTCGGCCGTCACGGGCTTGGGGTGGCTGAAGTCGAAGCGCAGCCGGTCGGGGGCGACGAGCGAGCCCTTCTGGGTGACGTGGTTGCCGAGGTGGCGGCGGAGGGCCGCGTGCAGGAGGTGGGTCGCGGAATGCGCGCGGCGGAGGCGCGAGCGGCGCCGAGCATCGATCGCGAGCTGGACGGTGTCGCCGACCTCGAGCGGGCCGCCCTCGAGCCGGCCGACGTGGACGTGGAGGTCGCCTGCCTTCTTTTGGGTGTCGGTGACGGTGACCACGGCCGGGCCGCGGCGGAGCCTGCCGAGATCGCCGATCTGGCCGCCCGATTCGCCATAGAAGGGCGTCTGGTTGGTCACGACCATGACGTCGGTGCCGGGCTCGGCGCGCTCGACCGGCCGGCCGTCCACGACCAGCGCGCGCACCTGGGCCTCGGCCTGATCGGTGTCGTAGCCCAGGAACTCGGTGGCACCGAGCGTCTCGCGGAGCTCGAACCAGATCCGCTCCTGAACCTGCTCGCCGGAGCCCTTCCAACTGGCGCGCGCCTCGGCGCGCTGGCGCTCCATCGCGGCCTCGAAGCCCGCCTTGTCGACGGTCATGCCGCGGGCGCGGAGCGCATCCTCGGTCAGATCGAGCGGGAAGCCGTAGGTGTCGTAGAGCCGGAACGCGGTCTCGCCCGCGAGCACGCCCCCTGAGGCCAGCCCCGCGGTCGCCTCCTCGAGCAGCCGGAGGCCGCGCTCGAGGGTATCGCGGAAGCGGCTTTCCTCGAGCCGCAGGATCTCGGTGATCAGCGGCTCGGCGCGCGAAAGTTCGGAAAACGCCTGGCCCATCTCGGCTGTCAGCACCGGCACGAGCCGCCACATCAGGGGCTCCTTGGCGCCCAGCATGTGGGCGTGGCGCATGGCGCGGCGCATGATCCGGCGGAGCACGTAGCCGCGGCCCTCGTTGGAGGGCATGACGCCGTCGGCGATCAGGAAGGATGACGCCCGCAGATGGTCGGCGATCACCTTGTGCGAGGCCCGGTTGGCGCCGGCCGCGCGGGTGCCGGTCAGCTCCTCGCTGGCGCCGATCAGCCGGCGGAACAGGTCGATGTCGTAGTTGTCGTGCTGGCCCTGGAGGACGGCGGCGAGCCGCTCGAGGCCCATGCCGGTGTCGATCGAGGGTTTTGGCAGTGGCTCGCGCCGGCCGGGCTCCAGCTGCTCGAACTGCATGAAGACCAGGTTCCAGATCTCGATGAAGCGGTCGCCATCCTCGTCCGGGCTGCCGGGCGGGCCGCCCGCCACGTCGGGGCCGTGGTCGAAGAAGATCTCCGAGCAGGGGCCGCAGGGGCCGGTGTCGCCCATCTGCCAGAAGTTGTCCGAGGTCGGGATCCGGAGCACGCGGCTCTCGGGCAGGCCCGCGATCTTGCGCCAGAGATCGAACGCCTGGTCGTCCTCGGCGTAGACCGTGGCCAGCAGGCGGTCCGCGGGCAGGCCGTACTCCTCGGTGATCAGCTTCCAGGCGAGCTCGATGGCGACGTCCTTGAAGTAGTCGCCGAACGAGAAGTTCCCGAGCATCTCGAAGAAGGTGTGGTGGCGGGCGGTGTAGCCGACGTTGTCGAGATCGTTGTGCTTGCCGCCGGCGCGCACGCATTTCTGCGAGGTGGCGGCGCGCTGGTAGGGCCGGCGCTCGAGCCCGGTGAACACGTTCTTGAACTGGACCATGCCGGCGTTGGTGAACAGCAAGGTCGGGTCGTTGTGCGGCACGAGCGGGCTCGACGCCACGACCTCGTGGCCGTTGCGGGCAAAATAGTCGAGGAAGGCCTGGCGGATCTCGTTCGAGCTGGGCATGGCTTCTCGGGGCTTCTCGGGGCTTCTCGGGGCTTCTCGGGGCTTCTCGGGCGGCGCCTGGGTGCGTTCGCCGACTTAGATAGCGGGCTCAGCCCGCCGCGGAAAGTCCTCGCTCTGGTCAAGGGGGCCTTGCGGGTGGTCGGCAAGATGCCTATCATATCCTGGCAAGTTGCGCAGCGGGAGCCAGGATGATCGAGAAGCCGGCCGGCGCGGTCCGCTCGCGGGCACGACTGACGTCGCAGAAGCTCGGGGGCAAGAAACTGCTCGGCGTCGACGTCAGCTCGGAGGCGGACCTGCTCGCGGTCGTCGAGCGCCGCCTGCCCCTGGGCGCGCTGGCCGCGCTCACTGAGGAGGGACTGTCGCCCGAGGAAGCTGACAGGCTGATCATTCCCCGCCGGACCCTGTCGCACCGGAAGGCGAGAAAGCAGCCCCTGAACCAGGTGGAATCGGAGCGGGCGGTGCGGGTCGCTTCGATCATCGCGCTGGCCGAGGACACGTTCGCCGACCGGGACAAGGCGCGTGCCTGGCTTCGTCGCCCGACCACCGTCTTCGGGGGCAAGCGGCCGATCGACCTGCTGGCAACGGAGATCGGCGCCCATCTGGTCGAGCAGCTCCTCTATCGGATCGCCCATGGCATCGCCGCCTGATGGTCGTCTGGCGACTGACCAAGCGACGGTATGCCGATCTTTCGGGCCGGGGCGGTGAGGTCGCCGACGGCCGTTGGCACACGCGGGGGCGCCCGATCGTCTACGGCGCGGCGACGGCGGCGCTCGCCGTGCTGGAGGTGCGCGTCCATCTGGATCTGGCGGTGACCCCCGGCGACTACGTGCTCATGGAGATCACGGTGCCGGAAACGGTTGCCGCCCGGACCGTGAGCGCCGCAGATCTGCCACCCGGTTGGCAGAATTCCGGCGGCGAAGACGCTTGCCGCGCGATCGGGGACGACTGGCTGGAAACATGCTCGCATGCCATCCTGATCGTGCCGTCTGCGATCATTGCGGTCGAAAACAACGTCCTGCTCAATCCCCGGCATCCGGACACCGCCCGGATCCCGCCGCCGCGTCTGGTGCCCTTCGCCTGGGACGATCGATTGTTGTAGCTTCAGATCGGCGTCTGGAGCCCAGCACCAAAACAGGGGAGGCAATCATGCGTACCGATGTCGAGTTCAGGACCGAGGACGGGGTGATGTTGCGCGGCTGGCATTATCGGCCGGAGGGCGGCCGGGGGCCGTGGCCGACGATCGTCATGGCGCACGGCTATTCGGCGGTGAAGGAGATGTATCTCGACCGGTTCGCCGAGGTGTTCGCGGCCGCGGGGCTGGCGGCGATCGTGTTCGACAACCGGAATTTCGGGGCGAGCGATGGCGAGCCGCGTCAGGAGATCGATCCCTGGGAGCAGATCAGCGACTATCGGGACGCGATCAGCTTTGCCGAGACTTTGCCCGAAACCCGGAAAGAACGGATCGGGGTCTGGGGCTCGAGCTACTCGGGCGGGCATGTCCTCGTGCTCGGCGCGATCGACCGGCGGATCAAATGCGTCGCCGCGCAGGTACCGCTGATCAGCGGCCATCGCAACGCGCAGGCGGCTGATCCGGGCCGACGTCGTGGCCGGGGTCGAGGCGCTGTGCGCCGAGGATCGCAGGAACCGCTATGCCGGCAAGCCGCCCGGGATGATCCCGGTGGTCTCGGAGGACCCGGCCGGGCCGGCGGCGCTGCCGACCCCGGACAGCTGGCAGTGGTTCACCGAGACCGGCCGGACCCGGGCGCCGAGCTGGAAAAACGAGGTCACGCTGCGCTCGGTCGAGCTGTTTCTGGCCTATGAGCCCGGCGCCTACATCGGCTACGTCAGCCCGACGCCCTTGCTCATGGTCGTGGCGCTCGGCGATCATCTGACGGTCGTCGACGAGGCGCTCCGGGCCTATGAGCAGGCGCTCCAGCCGAAGAAGCTCGTGGCCCTGAAGGGCGGCCATTTCGATGCCTATGTCGCCGATTTCGAGAGCGCCTCGGCGGCCGCCCGCGACTGGTTCGTGGCGCATCTCGCGGGTTGAGGGCCGGGCACCCCGCCGGAGCGCAGGCCCCGGCGCGGGTGCCCCGCAGGCTCGGGCTGGTGCGCAGGTCGTCCGGAGGCGCTGGCGATGCTCGAGGATGCCCGCCCGCCAGCTCCGGCTCCGGCGGCGGGGCTGGAACTGATATTTCAGCAGCTGCATGAGCACGACCACCAGGTTGCTCTTGACGGCTCTCTTCTGGCCGATGCCCAAATCCTCGATCTCCTCGACCAGGTTGCCGACATCGAGGCGCTCCAGCCGGCCCTCCTTGAGCAGTCGGGCCTGCTCCTCGACCCAGAGACCGAAGTCGCGCTCATAGAGCCCGCCCCCGGTTTCCTGCTTCGCGCGGGCCATGGCCAAGGTCCTCCGTCCGCTCCACTCGAGCACGAAAGCCGCGCTCAGTAGCCGAGCGTCAGGTCGCCGGGCGTGCGCGGGTCGGAGCTGCCGTAAAGGCCGTGATCGGTGACCATGATCGACTGGGTGCTGCCCATGGGGTCCTTGACCACGACGTGATGGCCCATCTCCCCCAGCAGGCGGATGGTGTCCGGCGACAGGCCCTGCTCGACCCGCAGCTCGTCCGGCAGCCACTGGTGGTGGATGCGCGGCGCATAGGTCGCCTCGGCGATGTTCATGCCATGGTCGATCACGTTCATGATCACCTGCAGCGTGGTGGTGATGATCCGCGAGCCGCCCGGGCTGCCGGTGACCAGGAACGGCTTGCCGTTCTCGAGCACGATGGTCGGCGACATCGAGCTCAGCGGGCGCTTGCCGGGCTCGACCGCGTTGGCGGCGCCGCCGATCAGGCCGTAGGCGTTGGCGACGCCGGGCTTGGCCGAGAAGTCGTCGAGCTCGTTGTTCAAGAGGATGCCGGTCGTGTCCGCGACCAGGCCCAGGCCATAGCCGAAGTTGAGCGTATAGGTGTTGGCGACCGCGTTGCCGGCCTGGTCGACGACCGAGAAATCGGTCGTGTCCGGGCTCTCGTAAGGGGTGAGGTCGCCGGGCTTGATCGCGGTCGCAGGGGTCGCGTGGTCGCGATCGATCCTGGCCAGGATCGCCCGGGCGTAGGCTTTCGAGGTCAGGGCCTTGATCGGGACGTCGACGAAGTCCGGATCGCCCAGATAGGCGCTGCGATCGGCGTAGGCGTATTTCATCGCCTCGGCCATCATGTGGATGGTTTCGGCGCTGTTCGGCCCGAGGGCGCCGATCGGCACGTCCTCGAGCGTGTTCAGGATCTCGATGATGTGGACCCCGCCCGAGGACGGCGGCGGCATCGAGCGGATCTCGTAACCGCGGTAGCTGCCGGCGACCGGCGGCCGCTCGACCGCCTGGTAGGCCTCGAGGTCGTCCAGGGTCAGGTGGCCGCCGGCGCGGCCGACCGCGGCGACGATCGCGCGCGCGACCGGCCCGTCATAGAAGCCGCTCGGCCCCTGCTCGGCGATCGTCCGGAGCGAGTTGGCGAGATCCTGCTGGACCAGCGTCTCGCCCGGCTCGTAGGGCGTCCCGTCCGGGTGGTAGAAGATCGCCGCCGAGGCCGGCCAGCGGTGCAGGCGTTCGGACGAATTCTTGAGCGAGGCGGCGAGCTCCGGGCTGACCGGGATGCCCTGCTCGGCGAGCCTGATCGCCGGCGCCAGCGCCTGCTTGAGCGTGATCGTGCCGTAGCGCTGCAGCGCCAGCGCCATGCCGGCGACCGTGCCGGGGACGCCGACCGCGAGCCCGCTCTCGCGCGACCTCTCGGGATCGGCGTTGCCCCGCTCGTCCAGGAACATGTTGCGGAACGCGTTGGAGCCTGCCTTCTCGCGATAGTCGATCGCGACCGTCTCGTGGCGCGCGGCGACATGCACCAGCATGAAGCCGCCGCCGCCGAGGTTGCCGGCGCTGGGCAAGGTGACCGCGAGCGCGAAGCCGACCGAGACCGCGGCATCGACCGCGTTGCCGCCGTGCTCGAGGACCTCGAGGCCGATCCGGGTCGCGCTCGCTTCCTGGCTCGCGACCATGCCGTGCAGGGCGAACACCGGATGGACGATGGCGCGCTCGCTGTCGCCGGCCGGCGCCGCCCGGGCGAGCCCGGGAACCACCGCCAGGATGAGCCCGGCCAGGCCGTGGAGCCATCGTCGGTGCATCGTCTGCCTCCCTCTCGAATGGGCACGCCGGCCGCGCACTATAGGCCGAGGCGGCCATCGATACAGCGCGCTTGCGGGCTGGCCGGTGGCAGCGGCGCCCGAATGCCCCATGTCAGAATCTGGAGTTCAGGATCTGGAGCCTGCTCGCAACCGCGGAGGGCGAGAGATGAAATGGGTCACCCGTGAGCGCCCGAAGATCGACCGCATCGCCTGTCCCTGGCTGATCGCCCGGTTCATCGACGACGACCCGGAGTTCCTCTACGTGCCGGCCGAGGAGGTGCTGCAGGTCGCCGAGCAGACCGGCGCGATCCCGTTCGACGTGCCGGGCGTCGAGCTCGGGCACGCCGGCGAGGGCTGCAGCTTCGATGCCTTCCTGCGCCGCTACCAGCTGAGCGCGCCGGCGCTCCTCGAGCTCGCGACCATCGTGCGCGCCGCCGACACCGGCCGGCTCGAGCTGGCGCCGGAGGCGCCGGGCCTGCTCGTGCTGTCGCGGGGCCTGGCGTCCCTGTTCGAGGACGACCAGGAGCTGCTGCGCCAGGGCATGGTCATGTACGACGCGCTCTACGCCGGGCTCAGGGCGGCGGCCGAGCGCGACGCGGCGGTGACCGAGGCCGACGAGGAGAGCTTCCCGGCGAGCGATCCGCCCTCCTTCACCCCGGTCGCCGGCCCCGGCCGGCCGGCCGGAGAGCCGCGCGACTGAAGGCTCGCGCGCCCATCGCAGCGTGGCGCGCGCGGCAATGGCTTGATCTGGCGGCCGATCCGACTAGCTTGAGCGGCTTCTCCAGATCTCCGGATCGCCAATGCTTTATCCCAAGATCCAACTGCTGCCCGACCAGGACCGGCGCCTGCGCGCCGGCCATCCCTGGGCCTATTCCAACGAGTTGCGCATGGACGCGGCTGCCAAGGCGCTGCCGCCGGGCGCGCCGGTCTGCCTGTACACCGCCGACGGCCGGCGTCTGGCGCTGGCGCAGTTCAACCCGCACTCGCTGATCGCGGCGCGCCTCCTGACCCGCAACACCGATGCGACCATCGATACGACCTTCCTCGAGCGCCGGCTGGCCAGGGCCCTGCGCCTGCGCGAGCGGCTGTTCGACAAGCCCTGCTACCGGCTGGTGCACGCCGAGGCCGATGGCCTGCCCGGGCTGGTGATCGATCGCTTCGCCGACGTCCTGGTCTGCCAGCTGAACAGCGCCGGCATGGCGGCGCTCGAGAGCGAGCTTCTGGGCGCGCTGGAGCGCCTGCTGGCGCCCCGGACCGTGGTCCTGCGCAACGACAGCCCGGTGCGCGAGCTCGAGGGCCTGCCGGTCGAGGTCAGGGTCGTCAAGGGGGAGCTGGCGCCGCCGATCGAGCTCGAGGAGAACGGCCTGACCTTCCTCGCGGACCCGCTCGAGGGCCAGAAGACCGGCTGGTATTTCGATCAACGAGAAAACCGCGCGTTCGTGGCGCGCCTTTGCCGCGGCGAGCGGGTGCTCGATCTGTACGGCTACAGCGCGGGCTTCGGCCTGGTCGCGGCGGCCGCCGGGGCGAGCGCCGTGCTGACGGTCGACCGCTCGGAGCTCGGCCTCGATCTGGCCCAGGCGAGCGCCGGGCGCAACGGTCTGGCCGAGCGGCTGTCGGTGCAGCGCCAGGACGCGTTCGCCGCCCTCGACGAGCTGGCGGCGGCCAAAGAGCGCTTCGGCGTCGTGATCGCCGACCCGCCGGCCTTCGTGCGCTCCAAGAAGGAGCTCAAGCCGGGCCTGCGCGGCTATCGCAAGCTCGCCCGCGCGGCGACCACGCTGGTCGCCGAGGAGGGGATCCTCGCGATCGCCTGCTGCTCCCACAACGTGCCCGCCGAGGCCTTCGCCGACGAGGTCCGGCGCGGGCTGCGCGATGCCGGCCGGTCCGGGCGCCTGATCTGGCAGGCGGGCGCCGCGCCGGACCATCCCTGCCACCCGGCCCTGCCGGAGTCCGCCTACCTCAAGTTCCTGGTGTACGCGCTGGCGTAACCCGCTGCGGTCCATCGTGGTCGGTGTCGCCGACGCGCCATATCGCGCTATAGTTGCTTGTCGTTGCTGAGATAGGGGTTTTTGGTTTATAACGGAAGCCATGAGGCGATGGCTCCGATCGATGGCCAGGCGGCTGGACGGCGGGCGGCCCAGGCGGGCCCGGCGCCGCGCGCGCTCGCAGCCGCCGCGGACTCGCGCCCGTCTGATCTGGCTCCGCCCGTTCGCCGGACGCCTGGCGTTGCCCGACCTCGGGCGCTGGATCCGGAGGCTGCGCCCGGCACCGCCGCGGCTGCCGGTCTGGGCGAGGCGCCGGCGTAAGCTGGTTGGCCGGGCTGCCGGGTCGATTGACCTCGGCGCTGAAGGCCGCCCGCCGACTGCGGCGGCCGAAGGTCGGGAGGCTCGGCGCCGCAGCCGGAGGCGCCGCCCTCGGCCAGCCTGGCGTTAGCCTTCGAGCAGATCTGCCGGGTGCTCGGGCGACCGTTCTCGGCGGCCGAGATCCGGGCCGCGGCGCCGCCCGGCGAGTTGGGCATGACCGTCGGCAATCTGTTGCTCGCGGCCGAGCGGCTCGGCTTCAAGGCGGTCGAGGTCAAGCCGGATGCGCACAATCTGACCCAGATGCCGCCGCCCTTCCTGGTCCTCGGCCGGCACCCGGGCGAGGGCTGGCTGGCCGAGGCGCGGATCAACGATCACCTGGTGCTGCACGATCCGCACAGCGGCCGGAGCGCGGTCCAGCTCGAGACCGTGGCCGACCTCGCGGCGCGCGTGGTCCTGCTCAAGCCGCTCGCCGAGCCGGTCCACCGGCGCCAGTGGCGGGATACGATCATGCGCCGGCTGCGCCCGGTGCTGTGGGAGCTGGGCCTGGCCTCGGTGGTCATCAACCTTTTGGCGCTGGCGACGCCGCTGTTCCTGATGACCGTCTACAACAAGGTGATCAATCACGGCGCCCTCCAGACCCTGGACGTGCTGGCACTCGGCATGATCACGCTGTTCGTGTTCGAGTGGCTGCTGCGCTCGCTGCGCAGCTACATCGCGAGCCACACCGGCGCCCGGCTCGACGCCGCGCTCGGCAGCGAGGTGATCCACCATCTGGTGCACCTGCCGCTGCGCAGCTTCGAGGCGGTCCCGACCGGCCAGATCCTCGAGCGGGCGCGGCAGCTGGACCAGCTGCGCCAGTTCTTCACCAGCCAGATGCCGATGCTGCTGGCCGATCTCGGGTTCGTCGGGGTGTTCGTCGCCGTGCTGTTCTATCTCGACGCGCGCATGGGCGCGATCACGCTGACGGCGATGCCGCTGTTCTGGCTGCTCTCGATGTTCGCCCGGGGGCCGCACCGGCGGCTGGTGGAGGCGGGTTTCACCGCCGCCGCGGCCAAGGCGTCGAGCCTCGGCGAGACCGTCAGCCAGGCGCTCACGGTCAAGGCGCTGGGGCTCGAGCCCGAGATGGAGCGGCGTTTCAAGGAGCGGCTCGCCGAAGCCGCCTGGACCGGCTTCCGGGTGAGCAACCTCGGCGGCCTGATCGCGAGCTCGGGCCAGGCCCTGCAGCACGTCGTGGCGCTGGTCGTCGTCTACGTCGGGGCGCGCGCGATCATCGCCGGCGACATGTCGATCGGCGCGCTGATCGCCGCCACCATCCTGACCGCGCGCACCCTCGCCCCGCTCCGCCAGGTGGTCGGCGCCTGGCAGCAGCTGCAGACCGTGCGGACCGCCTTCGCGCGCCTCGACGAGCTCATGAACGAGCCGAGCGAGCTGGCGCCGATGCCGGCCCCGGCGCTCGCCCTCAGGGGCCACGTCCGCTTCGAGCAGGTCAGCTACCGCTACGCCGCCGACGCGCCGCCGGCGCTCGACCGGCTCGATCTGGAGATCGTCCCGGGCCAGGTCCTGGGCGTGGTCGGCCCGCCCGGTTCCGGCAAGAGCACCTTCGCCAAGCTGCTGCTCGGCCTGGCGGCGCCCGACCACGGGCGCGTGCTGATCGACGATCTCGACGTCCGCCTGTGGTCGCCAGCCGTGCTCCGTCAGCAGGTCGGCGTGGTGCCGCAGGAGGTCCAGCTGTTCGCCGGCTCGATCGCCCTGAACATCGGCCTGGGCGCCCTCGACCGCTCGTTCGAGCGCGTGGTGGCCGCGGCCAAGTTCGTCGGCGCCCACGACTTCATCCAGCGCCTGCCGGCCGGCTACGACACCCGCCTGAGCGAGCGCGGCGGCGGCCTGTCGGCCGGCCAGCGGCAGCTGATCAGCATCGCCCGGGCGCTGATCCGCAACCCGCGCCTCCTGGTGCTCGACGAGGCGACCAGCGGCCTGGACGCGGCGACCGAGGAGGTCCTGCTGCTCAACCTGAAGCGCGCCTCACGCGGGCGCACCATCGTCATGGTCACCCATCGCCTCGCCGCGCTGGCGATCGCCGACCGGGTCGTGCTGCTCGGCGACGGCCGGATCGAGCGCGAAGGCACGCCCGGCCAGGTGGTGGCGTTCGCGCGCTCCCGCCAGCCACCCTCGGGGCCGTTGCGGTCCCACCTCGCCCGGGTCTGAGCCGATGCTCGCCAAGCTCCGCGGCAGCCTGAGCGGCGCCCATCGGTTCGCCGAGTTCCTGCCCGATGCCGAGGGCGTGGTCGAGCGCGGCCATTCGCCGGTCGCCGGACTTTTGATTCTGGTAATCGCGGCGGTGTTCGGCGGCCTGCTCGGCTGGGCGGCGCTGACCAGGATCGAGCAGGTGGTGCAGGCCGAGGGCGAAGTCGAGCCGGCCGGCCGGGTCAAGATCGTCAACCATCCCGACGGCGGCCGGATCGCCGAGGTCCTCGTCGTGGAGGGTGAGCGGGTGGTCGCCGGCCAGCCGCTCGTGACCTTCGATCCCGAGCTGATCAGGACCCAGCTCGCCGAGCTGACCGGCCGCCTCGAGGTCAAGAGCGCCGAGGCGGCGCGGCTCGCGGCCGAGGCCGGCGCCGAAGGCGGCGAGCTGGTGGTCGATCCCGAGCTCGCGGCGGCTCGGCCGGGCCTGATCGAGGCCCAGCGGGCGCTGCTCGAGACCCGTCGCCAGGCCTACGCCAGTCGCGCCGAAGGCCTGGCCCAGGAGATCGCCCAGCGGCGCAACGAGCTCGCCTCGATCACCGCCGAGCTGGCCCGTCTGCGCGACGCCTACGCGCTGCTCAGCGAGCAGTTCGTCGCGGTCCGGGGGCTGGCGGAGAAGGGCCTGTACCCGCGTCTCCGTCTGGCCGCGCTCGAGGGCCAGCTGAACGACCTCGCCGGCAACACCCATAAGACCCAGGCCCAGCACGAGGCCGCCCGGGCGGCGCTCGCCGAGGCCGGCAGCCGGCGCGACGGGCTGGCGCGCGAGTGGCGCTCGAGCGTGCTCGCCGAGCTCGGCGCCGCCAAGGCCGAGCGCGACCGGCTGGCCGAGGCGCAAAAGCGCCAGGCGGCGACGCTCCGCAACCTCGTGGTCCGCGCCCCGGTCGCCGGCATCGTCCAGGACCTCGGCGTGACCACCCCCGGCCAGTCGGTCGGCTCCAACCAGCCGCTCATGAAGCTGGTCCCGACCGACGGCGGCCTGGTGATCGAGGCCAAGGTCGCCAACCGCGACATCGGCCAGATCCGGCTCGGCCAGCCGGCCAAGGTCAAGGTCCAGGCGTACGATTTCCTGCGCTACGGCACGCTTGCGGGCACCGTCGAGCGGATCGCCGCCGATGCCGCGGTCGACCCCAAGACCGGCGCGCTCACCTACGGCATCACCGTGCGCGCCGACGGCGCCGAGCTCGGCCCGGCCGGGGACCGGTTCAGCGTCGTGCCGGGCATGGCGGTCGAGGTCGACCTCCTGGTCGGCGAGCGGACCATCCTCTCCTACCTCACCGACCGGATCTTCCGGCTCCAGGCGACCGCTTTGCGCGAAGGCTGATCGCGGGCTACGGCTGCCAGACGGTGCCGCGCCTGGGGCCGCTCATCTCGACCACCTTGAGCTGGTCCTGGAGCCGATCCTGGCTCTTGTCCTGGGCGATCACGAAGTGGCGCGCGGCGAAGCCCTGGCATGCCCGCATGACGCCGCAGCGCAGCGGGCGCAGCCGGCTGCAGTCGTCGCCGTTGCGGAACGCGTCGCGGTAATAGTAGCCGAGCTCGACCTCGAGCCGGCCCGGCACCGTCTGGCTGACCTCGCTGTGGGTCACGCCCTCGAGCAGCGGCGCCGTGCAGCGGCCGTTCTCCTCGAGCGCGTTGAGCTCATAGTACTGCTTGATCGTGAACAGCAGGCCCGGCTCGCCGCCGAGCGTCCAGGCCGGGTTGGCGCGCGGGTCGCCGCAGGCGGCGAGGCCGAGGATCAGCAAGCCGAGCCGGAGCCATCGCCGGCGGCTCGCGGCCCCGCTCTCAGCCGGCCACGGCGCCCGTCCGGTAACCATCGGACCCGGCCATCGTCACCACACCTTGCTGTCGTCGATCTTGTTGATCTTGATCCCGCGTCGTTGCGGTCCGGTCATCGCCAGGACATCGAAGCCGTCGGCGCGCTTCGCGATCGTGAACTGGCGACTGCTGAAGCCCCGACACTGGCTCGGACCCTTGGCGCCCGGCTGGGTAATGGCGACCTCGCCGTTCGGGACGCTGGGCGGGGGGTAGGGCTTGCCATAGCTGGGCTGGACGTTTGGCTGGCTGTAGGCGTAGCTCACCCGCACGACCAGGCGATCGGCGCTTTGCTCCTCGACGCTGCTCCGGGTCACCAGGCCGAGCCGCGGGCTTCCGCACAGCCCGCCCTCCTCCATCGCGTAGCGATCGTAATAGCGCTTGACCTCCGGGAGCAGGCCGGGCTGCCCGGCGAGGTCGCCGGTGGCCCCGCCCGCGCAGGCGGCGAGCCCGAGCTGACAGAGGATCAGGACCCAGGGCCAGGGGGATGGGGACGGCATCGGCTCCGGTACTCCTCGCGCGCGCTGGGCCTGGGCCGCGCGGACCAACCCGCTCTTCAAGAACGCTAGTGAACGGGCAGGGTCAAGCGAAACACCGTGCCCTCGGCGCCGGTCTGGACCAGCTCGACGTCGCCGCCATGGGCGCGCATGATCTCGCGCGCGATCGGCAGGCCAAGCCCGGTGCCGCCCGGCCGGGCGGAGCCCGAGAAGGCTTCGAACAGATGCGCCCGGGCGGCGTTCGGGATGCCCTGGCCGGTGTCCGCGAGCTCGATCACCAGATCGTTGCCGGCCTGCCAGGCGCCGACCGAGATCAGGCCGCCGCCGGCCGCGAGCGCCTGGACGGCGTTGCGGCTGAGGTTCATCAGGACCCGGAACAGCTGATCGCGGTCGGCGTAGACCATGACCTCGGCGCGCACCTCGTTGCGCCAGTGGACGCCGCTCTGGTCGGGTCCGGGCACGGCCTCGCCGACCTCGTCCAGGAGCGGCGCCAGGGCAAAGCGGGTCTTGTTCGGCGCCACCACCTCGGCGCGGGCGAAGTTCAGGGTCTCGGCGCACAGGCGCGCCGCCCGGTCCATCGATTCGACCAGGCGCGGGGTGACATGGCGGACCTCGGGGTCCTGGCTCTGCTCCAGGCGATCGGACAGCAGCATGGCGTTGGCCAGAAGGTTGCGCAGGTCGTGGTTGATCTTGCTGACCGCGCTGCCGAGCGCGGCGAGCCGGGTCTTCTGCGCGAGCGCCGCCCGCAGCCCCTCCTGCATCCGCCGCAGCTCCATCTGGACCAGCCCGAGCTCGTCGCCGCGGTCGGATGCCGGCAGGGCCGTGCTGGCATCCTCCGGCCGCCTGCGGAAGGCGATGATGCTCTCGGTGATCCGGCGCAGCGGGCGGACGATCATCAGCTGCAGGGCGGCGTAGACCAGGAGCGCGGTCAGCAGCGAGATCGCGATCGAGAGCGTCAGGATGCGCCAGGAGTAGCTGACCATGTCCTGCCATAGGCCCGCCTCGTGCAGGCTGATGTCGACCAGCACCGAGGGTCGCTGGGGCGACGGCCCGATCACCCGGATGGTCCGCTGGCCGCCCTGCCAGAGGGTGTCGAAGGCCTCGCCGATCATCCCGAGCGCGCTCTGCGCCCGCAGGTCGACGATCTTCTGGACCGCCGGCAGCTTGCCCAGCATCAGCTCGGCGGCGGGCTCGCGCAGGGTCACCGAGAGCACGCCCGCCTGGCTCAGGAGCTCGGCCTCGAGGGCCGCATCGATGCCGCGCTCGCCCGCCGCCTGGAGCGACAGGGTGGCGAGATGGGCGGCCGCGATCCGCTCGTCGAGCCAGCCCCGGCGGAAGCGGGCGATCGACGGGACGTAGATCAGCACCTCGCCGAGCAGGACGAAGGCGATCGTCAGCACGAGCAGGCGCGCCGACAGCGAGCGGTGCGGCGACGGCAAATGCAGCGGTTGGGCCATCGCCGTCGTTATAAACGGGAAGCGCGCTGCGGGACAGCCGGCTCCCGCTGCCGGGGCCGGGCTCGACCGGGCGACATCCGGCCAAGCCGTGTCGGCGTCGGATCGAAGACGGATCGAGCCATCGCATGGGGTTGCCTGGCGCCCCCAAACCAGGCAGCCTCCGAGGCGGAGGCAATCGCGGGCAATTCGGCGCCCGTGGCAGAGGGAGGCCGATGTTGGATCCGAGAACTTCGAAGGCGGTTTTCGGCTTCGCGCTGCTGGTTCTGAGCTTGTTCGCCACCGCCGGCGCCAACGCCGGGCCCACGGCCGGGCCGCGCGCGGGCTTCTTCGACAGCACCTGGCCCTATGGACGTTCCGATACCTGGCGAACCGGAGCAGCCACCGGAGCGGGCCTGCCGGCGGATGTCACTTCCCAGTCCCTGGTGACCCAGAGCGTCGAGCTGCCGAAGACGCCCTATTGGGGGGTCACCTACACCAAGGATGCGATCTTCGTGCTGGGCGGCCAGCCTTTCATCCTGGAGCCGTTCTCCTTCGTCACGGCGGCCGACGTCGACATCCTGTCGCCGGCCCTGATCCTGACGGAGGCCTTGAAGGCGGCGGCCGTCCGCCCCTACGTCGCCAAGATCGACCCGGAAACCATGACCGTGGTCGACATCCTCAGGTTTCCGCGACCCTCCAGCTGGCTGGGGAGGTCGGCCAGGACGTTGCACCAAGAGCTCGCCTGCGGGTTCCGCCACAGCTGGCACCGCGGGCACCGCCACGGCGCAGCCTGCCGCTCGGGCAGGCGCAGCTTGCTCGGGAACCTGCAGACGCTGAACTACGTCGGCAACATTCTCCTGCACGAGAATGGCAAACTCTACGCGGTTGCCACCTCGACGCTGTACGAAATCGATCCCACCACCATGGAGATCACCGGGACCCTCGACCTGCCAAGGTATCAGAGGGGTTCGCTGGCCACGGTCTACAACGGCATGACGCTGGCCCCGCTGAGCGGCGACATCATCCTCAAAGGCTTCAACTTCCTCGACAGCTCGCAGCCGTCGATCCTCCTGGCCGTCGATCCCTCCGATCTCACGATCCGCTATCGGAACGATCAGCTCGCCGTCGGAGCCACCCGCCTGACCACGGTGGCCCAAGACGGCACCCAGTTCATCTACGTGGCGGACGCCACGCAGACCAAGCGCGTCGCCATCGGCGATTCGGGCTTCGTCGTCGACGAGCCCTGGTCGCAGACCTATCGAGCGGCGGGTGACGGTTCGACCCCGGCGGTGAGCTTGACCTACATGGGCGATGACGACTTCGTCGTCTTTCAGAACAACAACACCGTGATCGCCGGCGTGACCGCGCCCCTCAAGCTCTTCACCCAGGAGACGGAGACCACGGCGCCGACGATCGAGGAGTTCGATGCGAACTCCTCGATGCTTCCCGGGGGCTCCTGGCCCTCGCTGACCGCAGATCCCTTCAATACGCAAGTCATCGTCACCGGCGACACCATCAACGGCATCCTGGCTGGCTGGCGCCGGCAAGGAGCAACACTCACCAAGCTGTGGGAGACCAACCGCTATCAGTCGAGCGCTGGAACGGCAATCGCGTCCGACCAGCAGCACATCTACATCGACGATCGCCGCTGCGACGACTCGGGGCAGAATTGCAGGCTCTTCCTCGTGGTTCTGGACCTGACCACGGGTGAGCAGATCGCCGAGGTCCGGGTCGCCGGCTCCTCGCCGTCCCTCGGTCAGATCTTCCTGAGCGAGGGCAGCGTGTTCTTCGTCGCCACGGAAGCCGACCAGCGGACCGGCTTCGTCACCAAGGTTTCGGTCAGGGGCGGCTCCTAGTTGCCGCTCGACCGGCCCGCCGTCAGGAGGTGGCGTCGTTCAGGCGCCAGTCGAAGCCGTCGTCGCTGATCCGCTCGAACCGCTCCAGGGCCATCGCCAGCTTGGGCTCGGCGTAGGCCATCAGATGATTGATGATCGCGGTATCGGAGCCGCCGAAATCGGCCGCGTACCATCGGTAGAGGCTGGAGACCCCGAGCCGGTTGCCCTCGATCTGGATGCAGCGCGGGTCGTTGATGTAGGCCATCGCGGCCTTGCTCAGCTGGTGGTCGAGCCGGTCCGCCTGATAGGGCTCGGGCGCGAGGTTCGGGCAACCGACCGCGCCGCAGCTGAGCGCGTAGAGCACCCGCGGATCCTGCCAGATCGGCCGCAGGATGCGGTTTTGGATGTCGCTGAGCGAGACCGGCTGGCCTTCGATCTCGACCAGCTTGTCGGCCCAGGGCCCGGTGCTGCCCGGCGCCGACGACGGGGCGATGTCGCGGATGCTGGAGATCGGGTAGTGGTCGAGGATCACGCGCACGATCAGCGCATTGTACAGGTTGATCCAGTAGGCGAGCTGCTCGGGCCGGTCGTAGCTGCTGATCGGCAGGCTGGCGAGCTCTTTGATGTCAGCGTCGAGCGCCGCCCGGTCGGAGGGCGTGACGCGGCTGTAGGCGACCCGGTGGACGCCGTCGGCGCCGATCCGCAGATAGCGGGTCAGGAACGCTTCCCAGGCGTGGTGGTCGATGTGCTGGCTCGAGTGTGGATCGTGCGCCGTCCAGCGCTGCCAGAGCTCGGCGCGTGGCGCGGCGGCGGCCGTGCCGGCGATCAGGAGCACGGCCAGACCCAATGTCCCCAGCAGCAGCTTCGCCATGCTCGTCGCGCCCGTCCTGCCACGCCGCGACCGATGGTCGCCCTTTGACCACGCCATACCCGACCTCGCTTGCCAGGATCAGCGATATAGCGGATTGCCTCGGCGATCCGAATTGCCCGTGCTCACAAGCCGGTGAACCCCTGCCGACCGCGGCGAAGTTTGACAGGCGGGCCGGCCCAGCCTATACAGCGCACCGGTCTGACCCGGGGTGGCGAAGGGCTCCGCCGTGAAGCGTACCTATCAGCCGAGCAACATCGTTCGCAAGCGGCGGCATGGCTTTCGCGCGCGCATGGCCACGGTTGGCGGGCGCCGGGTGATCGCGCGGCGCCGCGCCCGCGGCCGCAAGCGGCTGTCCTGCTGAGCGGTCGGACGGCCCCGCCAGGCCTCGACACGTCAGGCCTTGACTGGCGCCGATGGGTCCGAGCCGCGGGTGACGCGCCTGAAGCGGCGAGCCGAGTTCGTCGCGGTGGCGGCGACCCGGCAGCGCTGGGTGACGCCGGCGTTCGTGCTCCAGGCGGGGCCGCGGCCGGCGCCTGGCGCGACGGCGGCCGCCGAGATCGGCGTCGGCTTCACGGCCAGCCGGCGGATCGGCAAGGCGGTCGCCCGCAATCGCGCAAGGCGGCGCCTGGTCGAGGCGGCCCGGGCCGTGCTGCCGGGGCCGGCGCGGCCGGGGTACAATTATGTGATCGTAGCGCGTCCGGCGGTCCTGACATGCCCGTTCGATCGTCTGCTCTCCGACCTCGGGACCGCGTTCGCGCGGGTCACGCGGCGTCCGGGCGCGCCCGGCAGCTCGCCGCCGGCGCGGCCGTCGGGCTCGTGAGCGCGCCGATCCGGCTGTACCGGCTGCTGCTGGCGCCGGCGCTGGCGCCACGTTGCCGCTACCTGCCGAGCTGCTCCGAGTATGCGCTCGAGGCGCTGGCGCGGCACGGTGTCGGGCGCGGTGGCTGGCTCGCGCTCCGGCGCATCCTACGTTGTCATCCGTGGGGCGGTTCCGGCTACGATCCGGTGCCGGGGCCCGAGCCTGGGCGGGCGCCGCGTTGACGACGGATCAGCGATCGGCTGGTGCGGAGCAGAGGAGGCCGGGGCCGACATGCCCGAGCAGCGCAACCTGATCCTGGCGATCGTCCTGTCGGTGACGATCATCCTGGCCTTTCAGTACTTCTACGAGCTGCCGCGGATGAAGGAGACGCAGCACCAGTCCGGCGCAGCGGACCGAGCAGACGGCGCCGGCGCCGGCGACCGATAGTGGCCAGGGCCAGGGCCAGGCCGGTGCGCCGGTGGCGCCGGCGACGGTCACCCCGGGCGTCGAGGCCGTACCCCAGGGCCAGACCCGCGCCGAGGTGCTCGCGAGCTCCCAGCGCCTGGCGATCGACGGCGACCGCGTGCGCGGCTCGCTGGCGCTGGCCGGCGGCCGGATCGACGACGTGATTCTGTCCGACTACCACGTGACCACCAATCCCGGCTCGCCGGCCGTGACCCTGCTCAACCCGCCCGGCGCGCCGGCCACCTATTTCGCCGAGTTCGGCTGGGTGCCCGCCGACAAGAGCACGCCCGTGCCCGGCCGCGACACGGTCTGGCAGACCGACGGCGGCGAGCTGCGCACCGGCCAGCCGGTCGCGTTCAGCTGGGACAACGGCCAGGGCCTGCGCTTCCATCGCGAGGTCGCGGTCGACGACGCCTTCATGTTCACCGTCACCCAGCGGGTCGAGAACACCGGCACCGAGCCGGTGACGCTCCTGCCCTACGGCCTGATCAGCCGCTGGACCGTGCCCCAGACCCGTCATTACTACATCCTCCACGAGGGCCCGATCGGGGTCCTCGGCGGCAAGCTCCACGAGATCGACTACAAGGACCTGGTCAAGGACGGCGACGTCCAGCTGCCGAGCCAGGGCGGCTGGCTCGGCATCACCGACAAATACTGGCTGGCGGCGCTGATCCCCGATCAGACCAGCGATCTCACCGCCACCTTCCGCCACGTCAAGGCCGACGACCAGGACCACTATCAGGTCGACTATCTGCGCCCGGCCATGACCGTCGCCGCCGGCCAGAGCATCGAGATCACCGAGCGCCTGTTCGCCGGCGCCAAGGAGGTCAAGCTGCTCGACCGCTACAGCGCCGCCTTCGGCATCCCCTTGTTCGACCGCGCGGTCGATTTCGGCTGGTTCTACTTCCTGACCAAGCCGCTGTTCCACGTCCTCCACTTCTTCTACAGCGTCGTCGGCAACTACGGGGTGGCGATCCTGCTCCTGACGCTCATGGTCAAGCTGCTGTTCTTCCCGCTTGCCAACAAGTCCTATACCTCGATGAGCAAGATGAAGAAGCTGCAGCCCGAGATGATGCGCCTGCGCGAGCTCTACGGCGACGACAAGGCGCGGATGAACCAGGAGCTGATGAGCCTGTACAAGACGCAGAAGGTCAACCCGATGTCGGGCTGCCTGCCGATCATCGTGCAGATCCCGGTGTTCTTCTCGCTGTACAAGGTGCTGTTCGTGTCGATCGAGATGCGGCACGCGCCGTTCTTCGGCTGGATCCACGACCTGTCGGCGCCCGACCCGACCACGGTGTTCAACCTGTTCGGCCTGATCCCCTGGACGCCGCCGGCGATGCTGGCGATCGGGATCTGGCCGCTGATCATGGGCGTGACCATGCTCTTGCAGCAGAAGCTGAACCCGCAGCCGGCCGACCCGATGCAGGCCAAGGTGATGATGTTCCTGCCGGTCATGTTCACCTTCCTGTTCGCGACCTTCCCGGCCGGGCTGGTGATCTACTGGACCTGGAACAACACGCTCTCGATCGCGCAGCAGTGGGTGATCATGAAGCGGATGGGCGTGTCCGCCTGACGCCATGGCGGACCGGTCCGCGAGCGCGCTCGAACGGCCGGACGACGACCAGGCGCTCGAGGCCGGCCGCCGGCTGTTCGCCAGGCCCTGCGCGTTCGTCGCCGGGGTCGCCGACCTCGCGCGGCTGCCCGCGGCGGACCTGCCCGAGGTCGCCTTCGGCGGCCGCTCCAACGTCGGCAAGTCGAGCCTGATCAACGCCTTGACCGGCCGCCGGCAGCTCGCCCGGATCTCGCAGACGCCGGGCCGCACCCAGCAGATCAACCTGTTCGATCTCGGCGGCCGGCTGATGCTGGTCGACCTGCCCGGCTACGGCTATGCCGAAGCGCCCAAGTCCACGGCCCAGGCCTGGCAGGCGCTGGTCCGGCGCTATCTGCGCGGCCGCCCGGGGCTGCTGCGGACCTGCGTGCTGATCGACTCGCGCCACGGCTTCAAGGACGTCGACCGGGAGTTCATGGCGCTGCTCGGCGAGGCCGCGGTCGCCTATCAGGTCGTGCTGACCAAGGTCGATCAGATCCGGGCGGGCGAGCTGCCCGACCTGCTCGCGACCCTGGCCGCCGAGCTCGAGCGCAAGCCTGGCGCGCATCCGGAGCTGATCGCGACCAGCGCCCGCAGCGGCGCCGGCATCGACCGGTTGCGCGCGGCTCTCGCCGCGCTCGCCCGGCAGCCGGCCGGGACGCCGGCATGACCGACCAGGCGCAGCATCAGATCGCGGGGACGCTGATCGAGGCGTTGCCCTACATGCGCCGGTTCGCCGGCACCACTTTCGTGATCAAGTACGGCGGCCATGCGATGGGCTCGGCGGAGTTGGCCGAGGGTTTCGCGCGCGACGTCGTGCTGCTCAAGCAGGTCGGCATCAACCCGGTCGTGGTCCATGGCGGCGGGCCCCAGATCAAGGCGATGCTCGATCGCCTGAAGATCAAGAGCGAGTTCGTCGAGGGCCTCAGGGTAACCGATTCGGCGACCGTCGAGATCGTCGAGATGGTGCTCGCGGGCAACATCAACAAGCAGATCGTGGCGGCGATCCATGCGGTCGGCGGCCGCGCGGTCGGCCTCTCGGGCAAGGACGCCCAGCTGATCGAGGCCGCCAAGCTGACCCGGACCCGGCGCGATCCCAGCAGCAACATCGAGCAGGTGCTCGATCTCGGCTTCGTCGGCCAGCCCGTGCGGATCCGCACCGAGGTGCTCGAGGTGTTCGCCCGGACCGAGATCGTGCCGGTGATCGCCCCGATCGGGTTCGGCGCCGACGGTCACACCTACAACATCAATGCCGATACCGCGGCCGGCGCGATCGCGGCGGCGCTGCACGCGCGCAAGCTGGTGCTGCTGACCGACGTGCCGGGGGTGCTGGATGCCGACGGCCAGCTGATCTCCGAGCTCCCGGCGCCGAGGGCGCGCGCCCTGATCGCCGACGGCACCGCCAGCGGCGGCATGATCCCCAAGCTCGAGACCGCGTTCGCGGCGCTGCTCGGCGGGGTCGGCGCGGTCCATATCCTGGATGGCCGGCTGCCGCACGTGCTCCTGCTCGAGACCTTCACCGAGGCCGGCGTCGGCACCAAGATCACCCCCGACTGAGCCCGGCCCCGCATATCGGAATACGCTTGAGGGCGCGCGGTGCGGCGCGGCGCCGAAGTTGCGTCTGGCCGGACCGGCGGCGGGATGGTTAATCTCGATCGGCCGCCGGCGAGGCGGCGGAGCGTCGGGAGCGAGGATCACCATGAGCGTGCGAGGCAGCGGTCTGGTTCTGGTGCTGGGGTCGCTGGTCCTGGGGCTCGGCCTCGCGCCGGCGCCGGCGGCGGACCTCGCCGGGCAGCGCGAGGACATGGTCCGCCTGGTCCAGCTCGAGACCCTCATGATCAGCGGCCAGACCGGGGTTTCCGAGCTCGATCCGCGGGTTCTGGCGGCGCTCCGCCGGGTCCCGCGCGAGGCCTTCGTGCCGGAGGCGCTGCGCCCTTATGCCTACGAGCCGCATCCCTTGCCGGTCGGGCACGAGCAGAATTTGGCGGCGCCGCTGCTGGTCGCCCTGATGACCCAGCTGGTGGCGCCCCGGCCCACGGACGTGGTGTTCGAGACCGGTACCGGGGCCGGCTATCACGCCGCGGTGCTCTCGCTGCTGGCGGCCAGGGTCTACAGCGTCGAGGTGGTCGAGCCGCTCGCCGATCAGGCCGCGCGCGTCCTCAAGGACCAGGGCTACGACAACGTCTACGTGCAGGCGGCCGACGGCTATTATGGCTGGCCGGCCAAGGCGCCGTTCGATGCCATGGTGATCAAGGAGGCGATCGACCACGTGCCGCCGCCGCTCCTGCAGCAGCTCAAGCGCGGCGGCCGGATGGTGATCCCGCTCGGCCCGGAGCAGGGCGTCCAGACCCTGACCCTGGTCACCAAGGACCAGGACGGCAAGGTGCACCAGCAGGGCATCATGCCGGTCCGCTTCTCGCCGCTCCAGGGCGGCGAGCGACTGTAGGCCGCGTGGCAGCGGGTGGTCAGCGGCCCTCGCGGTACCAGGCGAAGCCGAGGGTGCCGAGCAGGAGCATGAGCGCCAGCACCGCCGGCAGCAGCGGCAGCTGCGAGGCGCCGGTCACCAGATAGCGGTCGTTGCGCCGGAGGCCGACCCAGTTGCGCCCGGACAGCGCCCGGCCGGCCGCGACCTTGCGGACCTCGGGCGCGCCGCCGTCGGCCAGCCAGTGGACCGCCCCGCCGCTCGCCTCGACCAGGGGCGCCAGGCGGTCCGGGGTCGCGCGCATGTCGGACAGCTCCTCGGCGCCGATCGGGCGGACCGCGACGTAGGTCGTGAGCTTGCCGTCCGAGATCCGGTAGAGCCCGGCCTCCTTGGCCGGCACGGTCGCGCGCGCCAAGCCCTGGTCCGACGGCTCGAGGGTGACCTGGCTGGTCTTCCCGGACGGCGCGGTCACGGTCGCGGTCTCCGCGCCCGGGTGCAGCGAGCGGCGCTCGATCGCGATCGAATCGCTGCCCGGCTCGGCGCGCAGCGCCTCCTCCTCGAGCTCCGGCTCCTGCATCAGCCAGTGGACCAGCCGGCGCAGCAGCAGGCCCTGCGGCCCGCCGCCCTCGAAGCCGCGCGCCCACAGCCAGACCTGGTCCGAGAGCAGCTGCGCGACCCGGCCCTTGCCGGTCCGGTTGAGCACCAGGAGCGGCCGCTCGGCGGCGCCGCTCATCAGCACCTGGGCGCCCTCGGTCTCGACGTCGACCTGGCGGAACCAGCGCCCCCAGGGCGGCTTGCCGTCGGCCTGCTGCTGGCTGCTCTCGAGGCCGTCGGCGAGGCCGGCGGTCACCGGGTGGCGCTGGCCGAGTTCGGTCAGGGTCGGCGTGAAGCCGCGCTCGTAGACGATCCCGGTCGGGCGCGCCGGCAGGACATGGGCGAGCGGCGTGCGATAGAGGCTGAGCGGATGGGCGAACTCCGGCCCGGCGATCTCGAGCAGGGCGCCGCCGTCCTCGACGTAGCGCGCGACATTGTCGAGATAGGCGAGCGGCAGCAGACCGCGGCGCGAGTAGCGGTCGAAGATCACCAGGTCGAACTCTTTGAGCTTGACCTCGAACAGCTCGCGCGACGGGAAGGCGATCAGCGCCAGCTCGCGGATCGGCGTGCCGTCCTGCTTCTCCGGCGGCCGCAGGATCGTGAAGTGGACCAGGTCGACCGCGGGATCGGCCTTGAGCAGGTTGCGCCAGACGCGCAGGCCCGGGTAGGGCTGGCCGGACACCAGCAGCACGCGCAGCCGGTCGCGCACGCCGTTGACGAAGAACACCTGGCGATTGTTGAGGGTGGTGACCTCGCCCGGCGCCGGGTCGGCCTCGAGCTCGAGCACCGTCTGGCCGGCCCGGGTCAATTGGAACGGCAGGCTGCGGGACACCCCCGGCATGACCGCGACCCGCTGCTTGACCTCGCCGTCCTGGCGGAGCGTGACCGTGATCGGCTCGCTGGCGCTGCCGGCCGGCAGCTCGTCGACCCGGAGCGTGATCTGCTGCTGGTCGCCGACCATGCCATAGTTCGGCACCTGCTCGACCACCAGGCGGCGGTCGCGCTCGTCGTGCTGGCCGGTCAGCAGGAGGTGGATCGGCGCGTCGATGGCGAGCGCATCGAGGCTCTTGGGGACGTCGTGGACCTGACCGTCGGACAGGATCAGGACGCCCGCGAGCCGCGAGCGGTCGATCTCGGGCAGCGTCGTGCCGAGGGTCGAGAACAGCCGGGTGCCGCCCTTGCCGTCGCCGGCGGTGGTCGCCTCGACCACCCCGAGGCCGTCGATCCGCTTGAGCTCGGCGCGCAGCTTGGTGAGCGCCTGATCGAGCTGCTGCGGCCGCTCGCCGACGGTCTGCGAGGGCGACCGGTCGACCAGCAGCACCGCGACGTCGTCGAGCGGCTGGCGCTGCTCGCGGATCACGACCGGATTGGCGAGCGCCAGCACGCCGAGCGCCAGCATGAGGCCGCGCCAGAGGATGCCGCGCGCCCGCCGCCACAACCCGAACCCGGTGACCGCCAGGATCGCGAGCGCGAGCGCCGCCAGCGCCGGCCAGGGCAGGAGCGGAGCGAAGCTCAGCGAGGTGCCGCTGATCATTGCCCGAGGCGCTCCAGCAGCGCCGGAATATGCACCTGGTCGGTCTTGTAGTTACCGGTCAGCGCGTACATCACGAGATTGACCCCGAAGCGGCGGGCGAGCTCGCGCTGGCGCTCGCCGCCCGGCACCACCGGGAACATCGCCATGCCGTACTCGTCGATCGCCCAGGCGCCGGCCCAGCCGTTGCCGCCGATGATGATCGAGGACACGCCGTCGTTGACGCCCGGCTCGGGCCGGTCGACCCACACCGGGCGCCCGGTCCAGCGGCCGGGAAAGTCCTGGAGCAGATAGAACGAGCGGGTCAGCGTGTGATCCTCGGGCATCGGCTCGAGCGGCGGCAGGTTGAGGCCGGCGAGCAGCTGCCGCAGGCGCCGCTCGCCGGGGCCCGGGCCGGCCTGATCGGGGATCATGACGCCGGCGTCGTTGGTATCGAACAGGATCATGCCGCCCTGGCGCAGATAGGCGTCGAGCCGCTCGGCCACGCCCGCGTGCAGGTCGGGATGGTCGGGCGGGATCGGCCAGTAGAGCAGCGGGAACAGGTTGAGGTCGTCGACCGCCAGATCGACCGCGCGCGGCTCGCCGGCCTCGACCGCGGTCCGCCGGTTGAGGATCAGGCTCAGGCCCTGGAGACCGGCCAGGCTGATCGCGTCGACCTCGGCGACCCCGGTCAGGACGTAGGCGAGCCGGGTCTCGGAGGTCGCCGCGATCACCGCCTCGTCGTCGGCGGCCCACGCCGGGCGGGCGCCGAGCAGCGGCGGCAGGACGGCCAGGGCCAGGATCAGGCCGGCGGCCGCGCGCGCCGGCCGGATCAGGAGGCCGCGCAGCTGCAGGCCGATCACGGTGTCGGCGATGGCCAGCAGGAGGGCCGCGAGCAGCAGCCAGGGCATCAGGTCGATCTCGGCCGAGCCGCCGGCGTAGGGGCGGGCCCGGACCGGCAGATCGGCGGCCTGCAGGGCCTGGAGGTCCGGCACCGCCGAGGCGAGGTTGAGCGCCTGGCGGGCGGTGTCGGCGGCGGCGCCGACCCGGCCGTAGAGGCCGGCCGGATGGCGGGCGCTGGCGACGGTGGTGGCGAAGTCCGCGGCCGCGACCGGCTGCGCCGTCGGCCCCGGCTCGCCCAGGTGGCCCTTGGCGTCGAGCACCTCGAGCGGCGACAGCAGCCCGCGCGGCGTGCCCCCGGCGCCCGGCGCCAGCGCCGCGATCCGCCGCAGCATCTCGATGAAGGTGCCCGACAGCGGCAGCGACGACCAGGCGGTGTTGGCGGTGGTGTGGACCAGCACCAGCCAGCCCTTGCCCCGTTGCGCGCCGGTGATCAGCGGCGTGCCGTCGGCGAGCCGCGCCCAGGTGTGGGCGGCCAGCTCCGGTCCGGGCTGGGCCAGCACCTGGCGCTGCACCACGATGTCGCCCTTGGGCACGTCAGGCCGGCGAGCGGTCCGCTGTCGTCGAAGCTCGCGAGCGGCAACGGCCGGGCCCAGGACAAGGCGCCGCCGAGGGCCCGGTCGCCGCGGCGCAGCTTGACCGGGACCAGGTTGTCCTCGGCGTTGGCGAGCCTGGGGCCGGCGAAGCGCAGGAGCACGCCGCCGGCCTCGATCCAGCTGGCCAGCCGGCGGCGCGCGTCTGGCCCGATCTGGGCGCTGTCGGTGAGCACGATCGCCGGCACGCCGGCGGCCAGCAGCTCGGCGATCGAGCCACGCCGCAGCTCGGCGTGCGGCGCCAGCGCCTTCTCGACGTAGTACAGCTCGGACAGCAGCGGTTGCGCCGCCTGGGCCGCCGGCTCGCCGACCAGACCGACCAGCCGCTGGCGCCAGCGCTCGTCGAGCAGGACCACGCCGCCGACGCCCGCGGCCGGCTCCAGCTCCAGCCGGGCGATCTGATTGCGCAGCTCGATCGGCAGGTCGATCCGGGCCTGGGCGCGGGTCGCCCCGTCCTCGAAGGTCAAGGTCTGGCGGGCCAGGATCTCGCCGGTCGGACCGACCGCGCGCAGGATCTGGCCCTGGACGCCACCCGGGCTCGGCCGGCGAGCGGTGACCACCAGCGCGTCCTTGGTCAGGTCCGGCGGCAGCAGCAGCGTCGCCCGCTGTCCGACCGGGTCGGCGAAGATCCGGAGCGGCCCGATCCGGCTCAGCTGGTCGGCGAACCGGACCGCCTCGTCCCGCGCCGCCCGGTCACCGGCGACGCCATCGCTCAGCCAGACGACCTCGGCGCCGTCGAGCGGCTCCCGCTTGAGCTGCTCGAGCGCGGCCGCGCGGTCGACCGGCCAGGGCTTGGGCTGCCAGCTCGCGACCGTGCGCACCGCGTCGGCGGCGCTCAGGCGCTGCAGCCTGGGTTTCACCGGGTCGGCGGCGGTGCCGAGCAGGACGACCTCGCGGTTCTGGCGCTGGGCCCGGTCGGCGAAGCGCTCGAGCATCTCGGTCCGGTGGGCCCAACCAGGCGCCGCCGCCCAGCCGTCGTCGACCACCAGCACCAAGGGGCCGTCACCGGACAGCTCGGGCTCCGGATTGAGCACCGGCCCGACCAGCGCCAGGATCACCAGGCTCGCCAGGGCCAGACGCAGGATCAGCAGCCAGAGCGGCGTGCGCGCCGAGATCTCCTCCTCGGGCTCGAGGCCGAGCAGGAAGCGGATCGCGGGGAAGCGGATCTGCTTCGGCGCCGGCGGGATGATCCGCAGCAGCCACCACAGCGCGGGCAGGCTGACCAGGGCGGTCAGCAGCCAGGGGTTGGCCAGCCCGAGGACCCCGAGGTCGAGCATCGCTCAGCCCTGCGCCTTGGTCGAGAGCGCCGTGTACAGCGCCAGCAGCGACGGCTCGGGCGGGTGGTCGGAGACGTGGCTTGCGAAGGTCCAGCCGAACGACCGGGCGAGGTCGCGCAGGCCCGCACGATGGGCCTCCAGGCGCCCCCGATAGCGCCGGCGGACGCCGTCGACGTTGCCGATCAGGGCGACGCCATCCTGCTCCAGGCCCTCGAAGCGCACCCGGCCGGTGAACGGCAGCTCCGGCTCGGCCGGGTCGAGCACCTGGAGCAGATGGCCGCGCACGCCCATCGCGACGAAGCCGCGCAGGCGCTCGCGCAGCGGCGCGAGCGGCGTGAAGAAGTCGCTGATCAGGACCATGCGCGCGAACCGCGGCAGGGGCTGGATCGGGGCCAGGCTGGGCGCGGGTGACGACCGCGCCAGCAGGTCCTCGCACAAGGTCGCCATGCCGACCCGGCCGCCGGTCGGGCGGCGCCGCCGGCCGAGCAGCGCGATCCGCTCGCCGGCCCGGGTCAACAGCGAGCCGAGCGCCAGCACCAGCAGCAAAGCCCGGTCCGCCTTGGCGGGCCAGCCCGGCGCCGACTGATAGGCCATCGAGGCCGAATCGTCGGCCCACAGCCAGACGCTCTCGGCCGCCTCCCATTCCTGGTCGCGCAGGAACAGCTGGGTGGTGCGGGCCGACTGGCGCCAGTCGATGCGGCTGGTCGAATCGCCCGGGCTGTAGGGCCGGAACTGCCAGAAGGTCTCGCCGACCCCGACCCGCCGGCGACCGTGCACGCCCTGGGCGACGGTCGCGGCGACCCGCTCGGCGGCGACCAGGAGCGGCGGCAGCCGGTCGGCCAGCCGCTCGGCCTGTTGACGCAGCCCGGTCAGGCTTGGCGGTCGAACTCGCGGCCGCGGCCATCAGCCGGCGATCACCGCGCACAGTCGCTCGATGATCTGATCCAGGGTCACGCCCTCGGCGCGGGCGGTGAAGGTCAGCGCCATGCGATGGCGCAGCACCGGCGGCGCCAGCTCGATCACGTCCTCGACCGAGGGCGCGAACCGGCCCTGGAGCAGCGCCCGCACGCGCACCGCCAGCATCAGCGCCTGGCTCGCCCGCGGCCCCGGCCCCCAGCCGATCAGCTCGGCCAGCTCGCCGGCGTCCGGTTGTCGGCCGCCCGGCCCGCACCAGCTGCAGGATCGCATCGACCACCCGGTCGCCGACCGGGATCCGGCGGACCAGCGCCTGGGCGTCGATCAGCTCGCTCGCGGTCAACACCGGCCGGGCCGGCTGGATGCCGCCGCCGGTGGTCTCGATCATCATCCGCCGCTCGGCCGCCCGATCGGGGTAATCGACGTTGACCTGCAACAGGAAGCGGTCGAGCTGGGCCTCGGGCAGGGGGTAGGTGCCCTCCTGCTCGATCGGGTTCTGGGTGGCCAGCACGTGGAACGGCTGGGGCACCTCGTGATCGTGGCCGGCGACCGTGACCTGCCGCTCCTGCATGGCCTGGAGCAGCGCCGCCTGGGTGCGCGGGCTGGCGCGATTGATCTCATCCGCCATCAGCAGCTGACAGAACACCGGCCCCGGGATGAACCGGAAGCTCCGGCGCCCGCTGGCGCCTTCCTCCAGCACCTCCGAGCCCAGGATGTCGGCGGGCATCAGGTCGGGGGTGAACTGGACCCGCTTCTGGGTCAGCCCGAGGACCACGCCCAGGGTCTCGACCAGCCGGGTCTTGGCGAGCCCGGGCACGCCGACCAGGAGCACATGACCGCCCGCGAGCAGCGTGATAAGAGATTCCTCGATGACCCGTTCCTGGCCGAAGATCGCCCGCCCGATCTCGGCTCGGACCCGGCTGAAACGCTCGATCGTCGCCTCGACCTGGTCGAGGATCGCCGCGTCCTGGACATCGTTCATGGGCCGATCCTCGAGCAGCGTGATCCGCTGGCGGTCATGGGGCGGTTCGGACGGCGGTCAGACGGCCGGGTCGCGTCGACGAGCTGACATGAGCTGAGTATGGGTATTGACTCCCCGTCCGATCAACCCCCAGGCAGGGTCGAGGCGCAGAGATTATCGCCGACCCGGGCTGGCGCCGCAACCGAGCGCGCGTTCGGGCTGAAGATCGCGCGCGACGGCAGCTGGTGGCACGAGGGCCGGCCGATCGGAAGGCTCGCTCTGGTCAAGCTGTTCGCCTCGGTGCTCCGGCGCGCCCCGGACGGCAGCTACTGGCTGGTGACCCCGATCGAGCGCGGCCGGATCGAGGTCGAGGACGTGCCGTTCGTCGCGGTCGAGCTCGCGCTCGACGGCCGGGGCCCCGGGCAGCGCTGTCCGCCTGCGCAGCAATCTCGACCAGTGGGTGACCGTCGGTCCCGACCATCCGCTACGTCTGCGGCGATCGGTAGCGTCCGGCGAAGACGCGGCTCTGGTGCCCTATGTCGAGCTCGGCGCCGGCCTCGAGGCGCGCCTGGTGAGGTCGGTCTACTATCAGCTGGTCGAGCTCGGCGAGGAACGGCGCCTGGACGGCCGGGCGCGCTTCGGGGTCTGGAGCGGCGGCCGCTTCTTCACCCTCGACGAGGCGGGCTGAGGCGGAGCGATGGTGACCCGCGAGGAGCTGCGCCAGTGCCTGACCCGGATGCCGCGGGGCCGGCGGCGCGGGCTCGGCCTGGATGAGGGCTGGCTGCACGGCGACGACCCCGCGCGCGACGCGCTCACGGCCGCGATCACGCAGCGGACCCCGGCGGCGGTGCTGATCGGCGTGGTCGAGCGCCCGGGCGGCGCCGCGGTCCTGCTCACCCAGCGGACCGAGCATCTGCGCGACCACGCCGGCCAGATCAGCTTCCCGGGCGGCCGGATCGAGCCCGGCGACGCCTCGCCCGCGGCCGCGGCGCTGCGCGAGGCCGAGGAGGAGATCGGCCTCGAGCCGGCCAAGGTCGAGCTGTTGGGCGAGCTCGCCCCCTACGACACGGTGACCGGCTTTCGGATCCATCCGGTGGTCGGCTGGATCCAGCCGCCGCTGGCACTCCGGCTCGATCGCTTCGAGGTCGCCGACGCCTTCGAGGTGCCGCTCCGGTTCCTCGCCGATCCGGCCAACCAGCGCCGCCACAGCTACCGCCGGGGCGCGCTGACCCGGGGCTACTACGTCCTGCCCTGGCAGGGCCGCTTCATCTGGGGCGCGACCGCCGGCATCCTGGTCAATTTCTCGAGCCTGCTCGGGGCGTGAGGGCGATGCTGCGGGTTCTGCTCGAATATCTGCTGCCGCTCCTGCTGCCGTTTTTGCTCTGGCTCGCCTATGTGGCGCTTGCGCGCGGCACCGCCCCCGGCTGGCTCCAGGACGCGCCCTGGCCGCAGCTGGCCGGCGCCGGCCTCGTGCTCGCGGCGATCAGCCTGGTCACCTGGAGCCTGATGACGGGCGCCCCGCCGGAGGAGATCTACGTCCCGCCGCACCTCGAGAACGGCCGGATCGTGCCCAGCACCACGATCGCGCGCTGAGCGCCATGGCCGGGCCGACCCGATGACCAGCGCCCGGCCGCTCGCCGGCCAGCCCTGGCTGAGGGCGCCCGCGAGCCGCAAGGTGCTGCAGGCCCTCGAGGCGGACGGCCGCCCGGCCCGCTTCGTCGGCGGCTGCGTGCGCGACGGCCTGCTCGGCCGGGCCCGGCCGCGGGCCGATCTCGATCTCGCCACCCCCGCGCGGCCCGAGGAGGTCATGCGCCTGCTGGCGGCGGCCGGCCTCGAGGCGATCCCGACCGGCCTCGCGCACGGCACGGTCACCGCCGTGGTCGGTGACCGGCGCTTCGAGATCACGACGCTCCGCAAGGACGTCCTGACCGACGGCCGCCACGCCCTGGTCGCCTTCACCGACGATTTCGAGGCCGACGCCGCCCGGCGCGACTTCACGATCAACGCCATGAGCTGCGATCGCGCCGGCCGGCTCTACGACTATTTCGGCGGCCGGGCCGATCTCGAAGCCGGCCGCGTCCGCTTCGTCGGCACCCCACAACAACGGATCGCCGAGGATTTTCTCCGGGTTCTCCGGTTTTTTCGATTCTTCGCCCACTACGGGCGAGTGCCCGCCGATTCGGCAGCGCTCGCGGCCTGCAGGGAGGCGGCGCCCGAGCTCGCCCGCCTCTCGGGCGAACGCATCCAGACCGAGATGCTGCGCCTCTTGGAGGCGGCGGACCCGCTGCCGGCGCTCCACCTCATGGCCGAGACCGGGGTGCTCGAAGAGGTCATCCCGGGGCCGGTCGCGCAGGACCGTCTGGCGCGTCTCCTGGCGCTGGCGCCCGAGGCCGACCCGTTGCTGCGCCTGGCCGCGCTGCTCCGCCCGCCGCCCGCCGATCCGGCGCTGGTCCGGACCCTGGCCGAGCGCTGGCGTCTTTCGAACCGCGCCGCGACCCGGCTCGAAGCCATGGTCCAGGCCGCCTTGCCGGCGCTCGAGGCGACCACGGCGGAGTTCCGACGGGCGCTCTATCGCCTCGGCCCCGAGCTCTACGCCGATCTGATCCAGCTCGCGGCCGCCGAGACCGACGGCGATCCCGGTCCGGCCCTTGCCGAGCTGGTCGGCTGGCGACGCCCGAAACTGCCGCTCGGCGGCGACGACCTCCTGGCGCTGGGCCTGAGCCCCGGCCCGCGCCTCGGAAGCATCCTGGCCGCGGTCGAGAGCTGGTGGCTGGACCACGACTTCGCGCCCGGCCACGCCGCCTGCCTGGCCCACGCCCGCACCCTGATCGCCGCCCCGCCGACCGCCGACTGAGCATCCCCCTCGATCGCGAAGCGCGAGCCGCCTCGGGGTCGATCTGGCACTTCCTCGAGGAGGAGTAGCGGTCAGCCGGCGCTGGCGAGCGCCTGCTCGAGGTCGGCGAGGAGGTCCTCTGGGTGTTCGATACCGACCGAGAGGCGGAGCAGGTCGGGGGGAACTGGAGAATCGGGGCCTTCGATCGAGGCGCGGTGTTCGATCAGGCTTTCGATACCGCCGAGGGAGGTTGCGCGTTGCCAGATTTTCACGGTGGCGGCGGTCGCGATGGCGGCGGCTTCGCCGGCTTTGACGCGGATCGAGAGCATGCCGCCGAAGCCGCCCTGCATCTGGCGAAGGGCGATGGCGTGGCCGGGGTGGTCCGGAAGGCCCGGGTAGAGGACGGCGGCCACGCTCGGGTTGTCGCGGAGGTGTTCGGCGAGGTAGAGGGCGGTCGTGCAGGCGCGCTCGACCCGCAAGAAAAGGGTGCGCATGCCGCGCAGCAGGAGCCAGGCTTCGAAGGGGCCGAGGATCGCGCCGGCGTCGTGGCGAAGTCCGGAAATCCGGGTCCAGAGGTCGTCCGCGCGCGCGGTGACCAGGGCGCCCGCGATCAGGTCGCTGTGGCCGTTCAGGTATTTGGTCGCCGAGTGCATGACGAGGTCGGCGCCAAGCGTGAGCGGGCGGGTGAGGACCGGGGTCGCGGCGGTGCTGTCGATCGCGAGGCGGGCGCCGGCGGTGTGAGCGAGATCGGCCACGGCGGCGATGTCGGCGATCGCCCAGGTCGGGTTGGCGGGGGTTTCCAGCCAGATCAGCCTGGTCGTGCCGGGGCGGATCGCGGCCTGGAGGGCGGCGAGGTCGCTGGTGTCGACGAGATCGACCAAGAGGCCCCAGGGCCTGGCGAATGACAGAAGCCAGTGGCGCAGCCCCCAGTACATGACCTTGGGGGCGATCACGTGGTCGCCGGGCTCGAGTGACAGAAAGGCGGTGGTCGCCGCTGCCATCCCGGAAGCGAAGAGGAGGCAGCCCTGGCCGCCTTCCAGCGCGTTGAGGAGGGTTTGCGGGTGCTCGGTGGTCGGGTTGTCGGCGCGGCCGTAGCTCCAGCCGCGGCGGTACTGGTTGTCGGGGTCGCGCTGATAGGTGGTGGTGGCGTAGAGCGGCGGCGATGAGGGCGCCGGTCGAGGGGTCGGGCCGGGTCTGGGCGACCAGGGTCGCGGGGTGCTGTTCCGGGTCGGTCATGGTCAGAGCCCGCCTGCGATGGTGAGGATGCTGCCGGTGACGTAGGCGGCGGCATCGGACAGGAGCCAGAGGATCGCGGCGGCGATCTCCTCGGGCGCGCCGACCCGGCCGAGCGGAATGCGGGTGGCGACGCGGGCCGGGCGCAGGGCGTCGCCGCCCCTGGCGTGGATCTCGGTCTGGACGGTGCCGGGGGCGACCGCGTTGACCCGGATGCCCTCGGCTGCGACCTCGCGGGCGAGGCCGCGGGTGAAGGCGTCGATCGCGGCTTTGGTCGCGGCGTAGTGGACGTATTCGCCCGGGCTGCCGGTGGTGGCCGCGACCGAGGACAGGTTGACGATGGCGCCGCCCCGGCCGCCGCGCGCGGTCGAGAAGCGGCGGACCGCGGCCTGGGCGCAGAGCAGGCTGCCGATCAGGTTGACGTCGACCGTGCGCCGGAGCGTTTCCAGGTCGAGGTCGGCGAAACGGGTGATCCTGCCGGTGGTGCCGGCGTTGTTGACGAGCGCGGTCAGCGGGCCGAGGGCCTGCTCGACCTGATCGAACAGGCGGGCGACGGCGTCCGGGTCGGCGACGTCGGCCTGGATGGCGACCGCCTGGCCGCCGGCGGCGCGGATGCGCTCGACGATGCCGTCCGCGGCGGCGGCGTCCTGCTGGTAGTTGACGCCGACCGGGTAGCCGGCGCGGGCGGCGGCGAGCGCGGTCGCGGCGCCGATCCCGCGGCCGGCGCCGGTGATCAACAGGGCCCCGGGCATGAAGGCTCTCCCGTCAGTGAGACGCGCTCTTGAAGGAGAGCCCCGGCCGGTGGGTTTGTCAAAGCTGCGGCAAGGGTTCAGAGCGCGCCGAGCGGTGCCGCGCCGAACAGCCAGGGGTGGACCGCGAGCAGGATCAGGTAGACCACAAGCCCGAGGGCGATCCGCCACCAGCCGATCTCGGCGAACACGAAGCCCTGGCGACCGGCCGAGATCGCCGCGAACGGCAGGTTCGAGCTGGCGGCCGCGAAGGCCTGCCAGTCGGCGCCGCGCCTTTGGGCGTATTTGCGATCGATCAGGCGGGTGCCGATCAGGGCGAGGGCGCCCAGCGCCCCGAACAGGATGATGCCGGCGAGGTCGCCGTTGGCGATCACGTGGGCGGCCGCCCAGAGCACCACCGACCACTGGAAGGGGTGGCGGGTCACCCGGAAGATGCCGTGCACCGGCTCGGCGCCCTGCAGCGTCGCCGCCGGCGCGCCGACCGCGGTCGGGTTGGGCGTGCTCAGGCCGGCGACCGCGAGCACCAGGGCGAACGGCATCACGATCAGCGGCACCAGCGCCGTCCCGGGCGTGACCGGCCAGAGCTCGACATAGGGGGCGCGCGCATAGGCCCGGATCAGCCAGCCGATCGCGCCGAGCGCGATCAGCGAATAGAGGCCGAGGTAGGGCCGCTCGCCGATCCGCGCCACCAGCCAGGGGCGGAGCGGCGTCGACGAGATGCCGAAGTGGCTCGCCAGCAGGAACAGGGCCGCGACGGTCAGCTGGGTCATGATGTTCTCTCCTCCGGCGCCCGCTCGGCGGTCAAGGCGAAACGCAGGGCGACCTGCCCGGCGGCGGTTCGAAGCTCACGGGTGACGATCGGCCGGCGATCGATCAGCGGCTGAGGTCGAGGCCGAACCATTTCTCCGACAACCGCCTGAGCGTGCCGTCCTCGCGCATGGTCCGGACCAGGGTCGCGAGCTGGGCGTTCCACTCGTCGTCGCCCTTGTCGGTCGCGACCGCGAGCGGCTCGCGGAACAGAGGGTCGCCGATCACCTTGAGCGGATCGCCCGCCTTGATCGCCTGCAGGATCGTCGGCAGCGCGGTGATCGCGGCATCCAGCAGGACGCCGTCGCCCTGGGCGAGGTCGGCGAGCGCGTGGGCGTCGCTGTCGTAGGTCTGAATGTCGGCGTGGTCGATCAGGAACGCGATCGGGGCGGTATCCTCACCGTAGAGCGTGAGGTCCTTCTTCAGATAGCTCTCGTAGGGGGTGCCGGTGCCGACCCCGATCCGCCTGCCGCTGGCGGCCGCGGGCGTGGTGATCGTCCGGTTGTCCCGATGGACGGCGAGCGCCGCCGGCATGCGATAGTAGATCGCCGGGAAGTCGAGCACCTGGGCGCGCGCCGCGGTCGGGATCATCGAGCCGATCGAGACGTCCCAGCGGCCGCCCCAGTCGCCGGCGGTGATCGCCTCCCAGCCCGGGCTCGCGAACTCGATGTCGACGCCCAGTCGTTCGGCGATCTCGCGGCCGACATCGATGTCGAAGCCTTCGAACTCGCCCGCGTCGTTGCGGCTGGACTGGGGTGGGTAGCTGGCGTCGGTCGCCATGACCATGACGCCGCGCGAGAGCACCCGATCGAGCGTCTCGCCGGCGGTGACCGGGCCCGCCGGGCCCAGCAGCAGAGGGCTCAAGGCGACCCATGGCAGCCATCGGTGCAGCGATGCCATCGCCGTCTCCCGCTTCGCGTTCGTGGGACTATGCGGCCGCCCCTGCCGTTGCCGCAAGCACGACCAGGGTAAGGCTGGCGCCCGCCTGACGCGTGCGCCAGGCGGCCCGCTCAACAATGGGCTGGCGGCGTCTGCCCAAGCTTGCTAGTAGAATCCCTGCTCATGAGGGCAAACCCGTCGCTCTGTCTGGTCGCCGATCGAAGCGCGCTCGGCTCGGAAATGCAAGGTGCTGCACGCGTTTAGCCTGACCTTGGCGTTGTCCGTCCTGTGGCTGCTGCTTTCGGGGCATTTCGCCGACCCGACCTTGCTCGGGCTGGGGCTGGTCTCGGTGCTCGCGGTCGTGGCCATCGCCCGTCGGATGGACGTGCTCGATCACGAGGGCCACCCGATTCAGCTGTCCTGGCGCGGCCTGCTTTACTGGCCCTGGCTGCTCAAGGAGATCGCGCTCGCCAACATCGACGTTGCCAAGGCGATCCTGCGCCTGCCCGGCGGCATCGAGCCGACCGTGTTCAAGGTCCGGGCGTCGCAGACGAGCGAGCTCGGCCGGGTCATCTATGCCAACTCGATCACGCTCACGCCCGGCACCGTGACGATCGCGGTCGAGGACGACCTCTTGACCATCCACGCGCTGACCACGGGCGCCGCCGAGGGGCTCGAGAGCGGCGAGATGGACCGGCGGGTCTGCCGGGTCGAGGGCTAGATGTTCGCGGCCGCCGCCGGCGCGCTGCTGGTGGTCATGGCCATGGCGCTCGCCCGCGCCGTGCTCGGGCTGACCGTCTACGACCGGATCCTCGCGGTCAATGCCTTCGGCAGCCTGACGGTCGCGCTGATCGCGGTGCTGGGCTTTCTGATGGGCCGGCCCGAGTTCCTCGACATCGCGCTGGTCTACGCCCTGATCAACTTCATCGGCACGATCGCGGTCACCAAATACGTCGCCTTCGCCAATCTCGGCGGCCCCCTCGAGGGGCGGGACTGGGAAGACCTGTGATCGCGGTCGCCGCCGACCTCGTCAGCTGGGTCTGCCTGCTCGCGGGCGGGGTGTTCGCCTTGATCGGCGGCCTCGGCATCCTCCGCCTGCCGGACGTGTTCGCGCGCATGCACGGCGCCGGCATGATCGACACCTTGGGCCTCGGCCTGATCCTGCTCGGGCTCATGGTCCAGGCGGGCTTCACCATGGTCACGGTGAAGCTGGTTCTGATCCTGGGCTTCGTCCTCTACACCAGCCCGGTCGCCACCCATGCCCTGGCGCGCGCCTGCCTGCACGGTGGCATCCAGCCGCAGGCGCGCGAGCGGGAAGCGAGCGGAGGCGAGCCATCCCCACCGCTCGCGCGCGAGCGGGAAGCGAGCGGAGGCGAGCCATCCAAGGTCTGATCGACATCGTCCTCTTGTCGTTCATGGTGACGACGGCGCTGGCGTTCGTGTTCGTCCGCAACCTGTTCGCGGTGGTCATGCTGTCGGGGATCTTCAGCCTGACCGGGGCGCTCCTCTACGTGCTCTGGGATGCGGTCGACGTCGCCTTCACCGAGGCGGCGGTCGGCGCCGGGATCGCGACCGTGCTCGGGCTCGCGACCTTGGCACTCACCCGGGTGCAGGACGAGAAGCTGTCCAGGCGGAGCACGCTCGGGCCGCTCCTGGTCGTCCTGGTGACCGGGGCGGTGCTGATCGACAGCACCTTCGACATGCCGGATTACGGCGACCCGAACGCGCCGATCAACCGCCACGTGGCGCCGGTCTACCTGCGGGATTCCGAGCGCCAGACCGGGGTGCCCAACGTCGTCACCGCCGTGCTCGCCAGCTACCGTGGCTACGACACCCTCGGCGAGACCACGGTGATCTTCACCGCCGCCTGCGGCGTGCTCGTGCTGCTCGGCCGCAACGGCCGACGCCGGCGGGCCGCGCCCGAGCCCGAGCGGCGCGCGCCGGAGGCCGCCGAATGACCCGCAACCCGATCCTGCGCATCGGCACCAAGCTGTTGATGCCGGCGATCCTGCTGTTCGCGCTCTACGTCCAGTTCCACGGCGACTTCGGCCCCGGCGGCGGCTTCCAGGCGGGCGTCATCTTCGCCGCCGGCTTCATCCTCTATGCCCTCCTGTTCGGGGTCGGCACCGCCCGGCGGGTGGCACCCGCGGGCGTGATCCGGGTGACGCTGGCGGCCGGCGTGCTGATCTACGCCGGCGTCGGGGTCGCGGCGCTGCTGCTCGGCGGCAACTATCTCGACTATAGCGTGCTCGCCCACGACCCGGTCCACGGCCAGCATCTCGGCATCTCGCTGATCGAGTTCGGCGTCGGCACCACGGTCGCCTCGGCGATGATCACCATCTTCTTCATCTATGCCGGCCAGGCCGGCCCGGCCGACGACGACTGACCGATGCCGATCCCCGGTATTTTCAACTACTGGATCGTCGTGGTCCTGATGATGATCGGCTTTTACGTCGTCATCGCCCAGGGCAACCTGGTCAAGAAGATCTTCGGGCTCAATGTTTTCCAGGTCTCGGTGTTTCTGCTATACATCTCGATGAGCAAGGTGGACGGCGGCACGGCGCCGATCCTGGATGCGCGCTTCACCGTCTACACCAACCCGATTCCGCATGTGCTGATCCTGACGGCGATCGTGGTCGGGATCGCGACCATGGCGCTCGGCCTCGCCCTGGTGGTGCGCATCCGCGAGGCCTACGGCACGATCGAGGAAGACGAGATCGCCAGGCTCGAGGACGAGCCGCGTGATCCTTACCCATCTGCCGGCGCTGCAGGTGGTGATCCCGCTGATGTCGGCGCCGGTCTGCATCGTGCTGCGCAACGGCCGCGCGGCTTGGCTGCTGGCGGCGCTGGTCACCTGGGTCGCGTTCGCGATCGCGCTGACGCTGTTGTTCCAGGTGAACGCCCACGGCCCGATCAGCTACGCGCTCGGCGACTGGGCGCCGCCCTACGGCATCGAGTACCGGATCGATCTGCTCGGCGCCTTCGTGCTGGTGATCGTGGCCGGGATCGGCGCGGTGGTCATGCCGTTCGCCCGGATCAGCGTCGAGCGCGAGCTGCCGCCCGAGCGGGTCTACCTGTTCTACGTGATGTATCTGCTGAGCCTGACCGGCCTGCTCGGGATCGTGATCACCGGCGATGCCTTCAACCTGTTCGTGTTCCTCGAGATCTCGTCGCTCTCGTCCTACGTCCTGATCAGCCTCGGGCGCGACCGGCGGGCGCTGACCGCGGCCTTCCGCTACCTGATCATGGGCACGATCGGGGCCACCTTCTACGTGATCGGGATCGGCCTTCTGTACATGATGACCGGCACGCTCAACATGGCGGATCTCGCCGCGCGCCTGCCGCCGCTTTTGCATCTGCGGGTGACCCAGGCGGCACTCGCCTTCCTCCTGGTCGGCATCAGCCTCAAGCTCGCGCTGTTCCCGCTCCATCTCTGGCTGCCCAACGCCTATGCCTACGCGCCGACCGTGGTGACCACCTTCCTCGCCGCGACCGCGACCAAGGTCTCGGTCTACGTCATGATCCGCATCCTCTACACGGTGTTCGGCGGCCTGGTCCTGCCGGACGGGGCGCTCCAGGGCGCCCTGATGGGGCTCGGCATGCTGTCGATGATCGCGGCCGCCCTGGTCGCGATCTTCGAGACCAACGTCAAGCGGCTGCTCGCCTATTCGAGCGTCTCGCAGATCGGCTACATGGTGCTCGGGCTGGGCATGGGCAGCGCCATCGGGCTCGCCGCCGGAATCATTCACATCTTCAATCACGCGCTGATCAAGGCGGCCCTGTTCATGGCGATCGGCTGCGCCTTCTCGCGCGCCGGCGCGGTCACGATCAAGGACCTGGCCGGCCTCGGCCGGCGCATGCCGGTGACCATGGCCGCGGTCGTGGTCGGCGCGATGAGCCTGATCGGGGTGCCGCTCACGGTCGGGTTCGTCACCAAGTGGTACCTGATCCGGGCGGCGCTCGAGATGGGCGCCTGGCCGGTCGCGCTCGTGGTCCTCTTGAGCGGCCTGCTCGCGGTCGTCTACAGCTGGCGGATCGTCGAGGCGGCCTATTTCGCGCCGGCACCCGAGGGCCGCGAGGCGGTCCGCGAGGCGCCGCTCGGGATGCTGCTGCCGATGGTGTTCCTGGCGGGCGCCTGCATCGTGTTCGGGATCAACTCGAGCTGGACCATGGGCCTGGCGCTCGATGCCGCCCGGGCGCTGATCGGGCCGGCGCCGTGAGCGCCGGCACCGCCATGCTGCTGGCGCTCGGCACGCCGACGCTGGGCGCGCTGCTGATCTGGCTCTTTGGCGCAAGGCCCAATCTGCGCGAGGCGGTGACGCTGATCACCGCGGCCTGCCTGTTCGCGCTGGTGCTGGTCGTGCTGCCGCCGGTGGTCGCGGGCGGGCGACCCGAGGTGCGGCTGGTCGAGATGTTGCCGGGCCTCGGCCTCGCCTTCACCGCCGAGCCGCTCGGGGTCACCTTCGCGCTGGTCGCGAGTTTGCTCTGGATCCTGACCTCGGTCTATTCGATCGGCTACATGCGCGGCCATCACGAGGCCAACCAGACCCGCTTCTATGCCTTCTTCGCGATCTCCCTGGCCGCCACCATCGGCGTCGCCTTCGCCGGCAACATGCTGACCTTCCTGGTGTTCTACGAGGTGCTGACGGTCAGCACCTATCCGCTCGTCACCCATCGCGGCACCGAGGAGGCAAAGCGCGCGGGCCGGGTCTATCTCGGCATCCTGCTCGGCACCTCGATCGGGCCGCTGCTGCTCGCGATCGCGCTCACCTGGGTCGCCGCCGGCAACCTCGACTTCGTCCCGGGCGGCATCCTCGCCGGCAAGGCCTCGGACGGCATGGTGGCGCTGCTGATGGCGCTCTATCTGTTCGGGATCGGCAAGGCCGCGGTGATGCCGTTCCACCGCTGGCTGCCGGCGGCGATGGTCGCCCCGACCCCGGTCAGCGCGCTTTTGCATGCGGTCGCGGTGGTCAAGGCCGGCGTGTTCGCGATCCTCAAGGTCGTGGTCTACGTGTTCGGCCTCGACCTCCTGACCCAGACCGGCGCCAGCCGCTGGCTCGCCTACGTCGCCGCGGCGACCATCATCCTCGCCTCGCTGGTCGCGATGACCAAGGACAACCTCAAGCTGCGGCTCGCCTACTCGACCGTCAGCCAGCTGTCCTACATCGTGCTCGGCGGCATGCTGGCCAGCGCCACCGGGGTGATCGGCGGCGCCATGCACATCGCCATGCACGCCTTCGCCAAGATCACGCTGTTCTTTTGCGCCGGCGCGATCCTGGTCGCGAGCCACAAGACCGAGATCAGCGAGATGGGCGGCCTCGGCCGCCGCATGCCGTTCACTTTCGCGGCCTTCTTCCTGGCCTCGCTCAGCATCATCGGCCTGCCGCCGATGGGCGGCTTGTGGAGCAAATGGCAGCTGGCGGAAGGCGCCGCCGAGGGCCATCAGGCGATCCTGGTGGCCGTGCTGATGGTCTCGTCGCTGCTCAACATCGCCTATCTGGTGCCGATCGCGGTGCGCGCTTTTCTGCCACCACCGGGCGGACCCGACCCCGACCCCAGCTGGCAGATCCGGGAGGCGCCGCTGCTCTGCCTGGTGCCGCTCTGCCTGACCGCGCTCGGCGGCGTGTTGCTGTTCTTCTACGCCGACCGTTTGTATGCGTTCCTCGAGCCGATCGGGGTGAGCGGCCCATGACCCGGCGACCGCCCGGCGAGCGCCGCTACTGGCTCGACGACCACCGGAACGTCACCAGGATCGTCTGGGCGCTGGTCGGGTTGTGCGTCCTCCTGTTCTTCGCGGACGCCTTCTACCACAAGCACGCGCTGTTCCCGATCGAGCAGCGGTTCGGCTTCTACGCGGTGTTCGGCTTCGTGGTCTACGTCGGCCTGGTGCTGACCGCCAAGGCGTTGCGCAGGCTCCTGATGCGCAAGGAAAGCTACTACGATCGCGATGACTAGCTTCAGCCCCGGCCTGATCCTGATCGCCGGCGCCCTGCTGGTGCCGTGCCTGCGCGGCCGGCTGCGCAACCTCTACATGCTGGCGCTGCCGCTGATCGGCCTTGCGAGCCTCATCTTCCTCGAGCCCGGCGGCCATGGCCACATGACGTTCCTCGGCTACCAGCTCGAGCTGGTCCGGGTCGATCGCCTGGCCAACGTCTTCGGCATCATCTTCTTCCTGGCCGCCGCGATCAGCGTCCTCTACGCGCTCCAGGACCAGGATCTGCTGCAGCAGGTGGCCGGGCTGATCTATGCCGGCAGTGCCATCGGCGCGGTCTACGCCGGCGACCTCCTGACGCTGTTCGTGTTCTGGGAGCTGACCGCGATCGCCTCGGTGTTCCTGATCTGGGCGCGGCGCACCGAGCGCGCCTATCGCGCCGGCATGCGCTATCTGATCATCCAGGTCGGCTCGGGCGTGCTGCTGCTCGCGGGCACGCTGTTCCATGGCGTCGAGACCGGCTCGGTCGCCTTCGGCACGCTCGGCCTCGATGGCAGCCTCGGCACGACCCTGATCTTCCTCGCCTTCGGCATCAAATGCGCGTTCCCGTTCCTGCACAACTGGCTGCAGGACGCCTATCCGGAGGCGACCGTCGGCGGCGCCGTCTGGCTCAGCGCCTTCACGACCAAGCTCGCGGTCTACGTGCTCGCGCGCGGCTATGCCGGCACCGAGATCCTGCTCTGGATCGGCTGCGCGATGACCGCTTTTCCGATTTTCTACGCGGTTTTGGAGAATGACCTCCGCCGGGTGCTGGCCTACAGCCTGAACAACCAGCTGGGCTTCATGGTCGCGGGCATCGGGGTCGGGACCGAGCTCGCGATCGACGGCACGGTGGCGCACGCGTTCTGCCACATCCTCTACAAGGCGCTCCTGTTCATGGCGATGGGGGCGGTTTTGCATCGGACCGGCACGATCAAGGCGTCCGAACTCGGCGGCCTCTACAAGAGCATGCCCTGGACCGCGGGCTTCTGCATCGTGGGCTCGGCCTCGATCTCGGCTTTCCCCCTGTTCTCGGGCTTCATCTCCAAGTCGCTGATCCTGGCCGCGACCGCCGAGCAGGGCCATCTGGTCGCCTGGCTGATCCTGTTGTTCGCGTCGGCGGGCGTGCTCGACCATTCGGGCATCAAGATCCCGTTCTTCTCGTTCTTCGCCCACGACAGCGGCATCCGGGTCAAGGAGGCGCCCTGGAACATGCTGGCGGCGATGGCGATCGCCGCCGCCTTTTGCATCGGGCTCGGGGTCTGGCCGGCGCCGCTCTATGCCTTGCTCCCCTATCCGGTCGAGTTCATGCCTTATACGGCCGCGCATGTGATCAGCCAGTCCCAGCTGCTGCTGTTCGCGATGCTGGCGTTCACCTTCCTGATGCGGACCGGCCTCTACCCGCCCGAGCTGCCGTCGGTGAACGTCGACTTCGACGTCGTCTATCGCAAGGGCCTGCCGGCGCTGACCCGGGCGTGCCTGCGGACCTTCGGCCCGCTCGACCGCAAAGCCCGCGCGCTCGTGCTCAGGACTTTTCACCGGGCGGTCGACCAGATCTACCGCCATCACGGGCCGGCCGGTGCCCTCGCCCGCTCGGTCAGCGCCGGCAACATGGTGTTCTGGGTGCTGATCATGCTGGTCGGCTATCTGGTGATCGTGCTGAGCGCCGGGCCCAGCCCGCCGCCCGCGGGCTAGCCGCCTCCGGTCCCCCACGCTCGCCGCGTATCCGGGAGGGCGCGATTAAGGCCGGGCTGCTGCTGACCGCGACACCCTGACCGGGCGGGGCTCCACCTTCGGTCGGGCGCGAGCCGCAGCTCCACAACCATCCACGATGCGCAGGGGCGGTTCGCCAGCGCCAAGCCTGCCAGCTGGGCTTGAGCGTTGTTTCAACACGCGAAATCGCGGTCGCCTCTGACACTCGCCCGAGACAACTTGCGATTTCCGAGCTATGTTGACGAGTTGAGGGAGACGCCCGGACCTGCTACCCGGGTCGGAAGCAGGGCGGAAGCAAGGTTCCATGGTCTCGGAATCCGGCGTGACCGAGGGCGCGCAGAGCGCGGTGCACGGGCAGCGGTTCGCGGTTGCGTTCGAGGATCACGCCGACTTCACCGAGCCTCCGTTCGTTCCGGCCAACCCGGCCCTGATCGAGGCGCTGGCAAGGCCCGAGCCCGAGCGGCGCCACCGCTGCCCGGTGGTCTTCGACGACCGCCGCAGGCGCGCCGCCATGGCCTGGCTCCCGAAGCGGGATCGGACCCCATGAAGCTCGCCGCCACCAACCCCGGCGATGCCGATCTCGGCCATCTGACCTATTGCAGCAACATCCACCCGGGCGAGACCTGGCCCGAGGTCTTGTCGAACCTTAAGCGCCACCTGCCGGCGATCAAGGAGCAGGTGGCCGGCGGGCGGGATTTCGGCGTCGGGCTCCGGCTCTCGGCGATCGCCGCCGAGGCCCTCCGCCAGCCCGCCGCCATGGCCGAGCTCCAGGACTTTCTGGACGCCAACGGCCTCTACGTGTTCACGATCAACGGCTTCCCTTACGGCCCGTTTCACGGCGTCCGGGTCAAGGAGCAGGTCTACCAGCCCGACTGGCAGTACGCGGAGCGGCTCGCCTACAGCGATCTTCTGGCCGATCTGCTGGTCGATCTGCTGCCGGACGGCCCGACGCTCGCGGGCAGCGTCAGCACGGTGCCCGGGACCTGCAAGCGGGTCGCCGAGGCCCCGGGGGTGGTCGAGGCGATCGCCGCCAATCTGCTCCGGCACGCGGCTCATCTGGTCGAGCTCCGCGAGCGCACCGGGCGGACCATCGCGCTGGCGCTCGAGCCCGAGCCCTGCTGCATGCTCGGGACCATCGAGGAGACGATCGCGTTCTTCGAGCAGTATCTGCTCGGCCGGGCCGCGGTCCGCGAGCTGCGCCGGCTCACCGGGCTCGCGGCCGGCGAAGCGGAGGCGGCGCTCCGCCGCCATCTGGGCGTCTGCTACGACGTCTGTCACGCCGCGGTCGGGTTCGAGGATCCGGCCGACAGCCTGGCGGCGCTGCGCCGGGCCGGGATCGCGATCCCCAAGCTGCAGCTGAGCGTGGCGCTTCGGATCGCCGAGGTCGGGCCGGAGACCGCAGCCCACCTCCGGCCCTTCGACGAGCCGGTCTATCTGCACCAGGTGATCGCGCGCCAGGATGAGCGGCTGATCCGTCATCTCGACCTGCCGCCGGCGCTCGGAACGCTGGCCGCGAGCCAGGGCGCCGAGTGGCGGGTGCATTTCCACGTCCCGATCTTCCTCGACCAGCTGCAGCACTTCGCGACCACCCAGGATTTTCTCCGCGACATCCTGATGCTGCACCTCGAGCAGCCGATCTCGCCGCATCTCGAGGTCGAGACCTACACCTGGGACGTGCTGCCGGTGCGCTATCGGCGAGACGGCATCGCGCCCGCGATCACGCGCGAGCTCGCCTGGGTCCTGGACCAGCTCCGGGCATGACCTGGCAGGTCGCGCTGAGGCTCGGCCGCGTCTCCAACCTGCCGACCGTCTGGACCAACACGCTCGCCGGCATCCTGCTCGCGGGCGGCCACATCGACGATGGCCGCACCCTGCCGCTGCTGGTCGCGCTGTCCCTGTTCTACGTCGCCGGCATGTATCTGAACGACGCCTTCGATGCCGGGATCGACGCCCACGAGCGGCCCGAGCGGCCGATCCCCGCGGGCCTGGTCAGCCGGCGGCGGGTGTTCGGCTGGGGCTTCGGCATGATGATCCTGGGCCTGGGCGTCCTGGTCTCCATGGGCTACGGGCTGCGCGCGGGCCATGCGGGCTGGCCGGCGCTCGGTGGCCTGGCGCTGGCCGCGACCATCATCGCCTACGACCGGCACCACAAGACCAACCCCTGGAGCCCGCTCCTGATGGGGCTCTGCCGGATGCTGGTCTACGTCACCGCCGGTCTCGCCTTCGCGGTGCCCGGACCGGTCATGCTCTATCTCGGCGCCCTCCTTGTGCTCTGCTATCTGATCGGCCTGACCTGCGTCGCCAAGCAGGAGACGCTCGGCGAGGTCAGGAACCTGTGGCCGCTGCTGTTCCTGGCCGCGCCGGTCGTCTACGGCCTGCGGATCGCGCCCGCGAGCGTTACGGGCGCGGTCCTGCTCCTGGTCTTCGTCGCCTGGATCGGGGTCGCCCTCTGGTTGCTGAGGCGCCGCCGGTCGGGCGATGGGGCGCGTGCCGTGGTCGGCCTGATCGCCGGCATCTCCCTGCTCGATGCGCTCCTGATCGCCGGCACCGGCGCCGCCGGCGTCGCCTGGCTCGCGGTCGCAGGCTTCCTGCTCACCCTCGCCCTGCAGCGCTACGTCGCCGGCGCGTGACCATGCGGAGGGCGTCGCGCGCGCCCGGCTTGCGCGGCCCTGCCGGGCTGGTATCAAGGAGCCATGGGATCCTTGCGTGACATGGCGGCCGATGCCGAGCAGGCGTGCGACTTCCTGAAGGCGTTGACCAATCCGAGCCGGCTCTTGATCCTCTGCCAGCTGGCCGAGGGCGAGAAGTCGGTCGGGCAGCTGGAGGAGCTGCTGCGCCTGCGCCAGCCGACCCTGTCCCAGCAGCTGGCCCGGCTGCGCGAGGACCGGCTGGTCGAGACCCGGCGTCACGGCAAGATGGTCTACTACCGGCTGGCGAGCCACGAGGCCCGCCGGGTGATCGAGCTGCTCTACCAGCTGTTCTGCATCCCCGGCGCCCGGACCGATCCCAGCGCCGACGCCCTCCGGCCTGCGGACGACGGCCGGGGCAACGGGCGGCCGCGCAGCCCTTAGCGACCGGGCACCGCGACCGCTGAGCCCCGGCGCGGCCCGGTCATGTCCAGGACCTGGACAGCCCCCGTCGGCCCCTTGCCGAAGGTCAAGCGGCGGCCGGCGAAGCCGGTGCACTCGTGACCACCGTTGTCGCCTCCGTCCTTCGACCGGTCGTGGTACAGATAGCGGACGTCCACGACCAGTCGATCGGGCTGGTTCGTGACCACCGCGACCTGGGTCAGGCCACCGATATAGGGCATCAGGCAGTAGCCATGCTCCTCGGTGGCGTGGCTTTCGTAGTAGCGCTTCATCGCCCGCTCGAGCGCGGCCGGTTCGGCGAAGCCGGTGCTCGGCAGCCGGGTGGCGCAGCCGGCGACCAGGACGAGCAGCGCTAGGCAGAGCAGCCGTATCGACATCCCTCATGCCTTCGGGCGCGTCAGGTCTGTCCGGCTCAACACCGCACGGACACCGGATCGGTTCCGACGCCGCCGGCCGTCGCCGCCGAAGCGTCGCCGCCCCCTTTGACGAGGACGGGCCGACGCTCTCGGGCTCGGCAGCTCGGGCGGCGCCTATTGCGTCAACCCCCGCCGACCGGAATCCTTGCCGCCGGGTCTGTTCTGCGGCTGGCCGGGCAAGGCGACGCCCTGCTCCTTGGCGCGCTGCCGGATCAGGGCCTCGTAGCGGCGACGAATCCGACCCTGCTCACCGGCGGACAGCATCCCGCGCATGCGCTGGCGGTATTCGACCTGCTCCTGCCTGGTCAGCAGCTCGCTGCCGGGAAGATCGTCGGCGGCGGGCGCGGGCTCAGGGCAAGGATGGACCTGCGGCACGATGGCATCCCGGAACGGCGAGCGTCACAGAGGTAATTTGTCGCCAGTCACCATTGCCCGCGTCAGGTTTTCGCGATGCACATAGCTCCCCAGCAGCATGCCGGCCACGTGCAGGACGACCAGGACCAGCGTGAGATTGGCCAGGAACACATGCGCCCCTTCCCAGAGCTCGGCGGAGCCTGCCATGCCGCCCGGAGCAGAACCTTCCTCGCCGCTCTCAGCCTCGCCGGACCCGGACCGGCCTTCGCCGCCTGACGGCGAGGCCTTGCTGGTGACGAAGCCGGCGAGCGGCCCGGCGTGGTCGTCGATCGCGTAGACAACCAAACCGCTGCCTACCGTTACCAGGAGACCAGCGAGCAGCAGCAGGGCCATGGCGCCGCCGGCCGGACTGTGGCCGAGATAGCGCTTGGCACGGAAGGTCACCAGGTCGCGCAGATAGGTCAAGACTTCGCCTGGCGGGTAGACGAAGTCGACGAAGCGCGCGTGCCTGGAGCCGATCAAGCCCCACAGGATGCGCAACACGACGACCACCCCGACCACGTAGCCGGCCCAGACGTGCAGGGCCTGGGCATCCTCGGAGAAATAGGCGACGAAGAAGCCGAGCACGACCGTCCAGTGGGCGATCCGCACGAACGGATCCCAGACCCGGACCGCCATCGGCGCCGCCGCCGTCTCCGCCTTGGCCATGAGGCATCACTCCCGGTCTGGCTGGCGGCGCCATGGGAGCCCCGGGGATCCAGCGGCACCAGATTGGAATGCCTCTATAGTAGATCCAACCGCTGGTGATGAGCAAGGCGACATCGCGCCACGGCAGACATCCGATCGGGGCATCGAGGGCGCGCCCTCGGCTGCGATCACGACCCGCCCCCATGCAGGCGCGGATCGTCCGGCGGCTAGCGCTTGGATTTGGCGGCGGTGCCGCCCAGGATCTGTTGCAGGGCGCGGCGCACCTCGGGCAGAGCGCCGGTGCAAAAGCCGAGCACGGCGGCGATCACCGTCGCCTGCTGGGGATGGCCCCGGACCCAGCGCAGCGCCTGCGCGAGCGCGGGATCGACCGGGCCGGCGCCGGCTCGTCCGCCCGCCGGCCGCGCCGGTGGCGGCAACGGCCGGCTCAGCCGGTAGGCGGCCAGACCGAGCGCCAGGACCAGGAGGAAGATGAAGCCCGCGGTCAAAAGGCTGGCCCAGGCCGGGTGGAGCACGGTCAGGAGCGCGAAGCGGAGCGCATCGACCAGCTCGACGAAGGCCGCGATCGCGAGCCCGGTCGCGACCGCGAGCAGGGCGAGCGCGAGCACCAGACGGGTCAGGCTGAATCGGGGCAGCCCGAGCAGGGCGGCGAGATCGGCGAGCGACGGCAACGGCTCAGCGGCGGTCGAACAGGCGGCCGAGCATGAGCCCGACCGCGAACGCCATGGCGAGGCTCGCGAACGGCCGCTCCTCGATCTGCTCCTCGACCATGCGCGCGGTCTCGCGGCCGCTGCTCTGGACGTCGCCGGCCAGCCGCTCGATCCGCTTGCGGAGCGCATCGATCTCGGATTCGGCCCGGTTGCCGGTCTTGCTCTTGAGGGTCCCGAGGATCTGCCCGAGATCGTTACGGAGCGCGTCGAGGTCGGCGCGCAGCGCCTCGACGTCCTTCTTCAGGTCGGGCTCGCCGGGGTCGGCAGACTTGGCGGTGGCCATGCTGGTCTCCTCTCGGGACTGGGGATCATCGTTTCGCGAAAGCGAATTTTTTTCAACTGCTGCGTTGAGCACGCGGCCGACGCCGCCCACCGACAACGTCGGGCGCCCGGTCGGAGTTCCGCGGCGGCCGTGCTTGACGGTCGGGCGAAACTTCCCGGACAAACGGAGCTGAGCATCGAAACCAAACGAGGTCCCTGATGTGGAGACCCGACCGGATCGCGGCGCTCGCGCTCGCGCTCTGCCTTGGCCTGCTGCCCGGCGCCGCCCCGGCCAAGCCCTGGACCAAGATCCGGATCGCGACCGAGGGGGCCTACCCGCCCTGGAACTTCACCGACAACGCCGGTGCGCTGATCGGCTTCGAGGTCGACCTCGCGCACGACCTCTGCCGGCGGATCGGCGCGGCCTGCGAGCTGGTCGCCCGGGACTGGGACGGCATCATCCCCGGGCTCCAGGCCGGTGACTACGACGCGATCATGGACGGCCTGACGATCACCGAGGCGCGCCAACAGGTGATCCAGTTCTCGGCCAGCTACGCCCAGACCCCGACTGCCTTCGCGGTGCTCAAGGCGAGCGCTCTGGCCAGCCTGAGCAGCAAGCGCGACCGGCTCGACCTGAGCCAGGTCGACGCCGGCGAGCAGGCGGTGCTCGATGCCCTGAGAGGCGCCCTGGCGGGCAAGACGATCGGGGTCGAGGTGGCGAGCCCGGCCGCGCGTTTCCTGCAGACGTTCCTGGCCGACACGGTCGACATCCACAGATACGTCAGCCTGGAGCGCCTGGACGGCGACCTCGAGGCCGGACGGATCGATCTCGCGCTTGCCCCGATGAGCCACTGGCAGCCGCTGCTGGCGGCCACGAGCGGCAAGAGCCTCACCCTGATCGGTCCCGGCCTGACCGGCGGGCCGTTCGGGCCGGGGGTCGGCGTCGGCATCCGGCAGGCGGACGACGATCTGGTCGCCCTGTTCGACCGGGCGATCGGCGCGGCCAGGACCGACGGCACGATCGCCAGGCTGGCGCAGCAGTGGTTCGGTTACGACGTCTCGTCGTGAGCGCCACCCGAGGCCGGGCGGGCTCGCTGGCTGCGCGCTCGACCCGCGGTCGACGCCGCCGTTCACGCGCTGCGGTTGGCGATCCGGCGCGCTACGAAGCCTTGGCCTTGGGGGTCCGCTTGGCCGCGGCCGGTTTGCTCGCCCGCTTGGCCGCGGCGACCTCTTTGGCATGGCTGAGCTTGGCGGCCCGCCGCGCGGCGAGCTCGGCCTCGATCGCCGGCATCAGGGCCGCCGCCGCAGCCTGCTGAGACTTCGAGCCGGTGCGCTCCAGGCGCTCGGCATTCTCATGCAGGATCCCGAGCGCGACGTCTTCCATGGCGGGCAATTTAGCAGCGTCCATTAAAGCTCATCTCCAGCTCATCTGTTTCAACCGCACCGCATTGCAGGACGCTGGCCCGGCCGGCACACGCAGCCGGACCCCGCCGCCTTTGCGACAGCCTCTTGAAACCAGGTCGCCCGTCCGCCCCTCGAGGCGGAGACCGGCTCGAATTCAAACCCGACCTTCTTCTATATGGTGCTGCCGGGGTGCCATTGCCACCGCCGGCGGACCCGGCCCGCCGGCACGAGGCCTGCGCGGCCGCCCATCAGGCTCGCCGATGAGGCTTGCGGATGAGGCTTGCGGATGAGGCTTGGCGATCAGGCCTTGGCGATCAGGCTTGGCCGTGGGGCTTGATTGTGCCGCGGCCGATCCGCATCTATGGCCAGGGCGAACCATCGTCCCAAAATCCTCGCGAGCGCGCAAAGCGGGCCTCAGCCGATCCGAGCCGGCCGCTGCATCCCGAGACCATGACCAGAGAGGCTGCCTCGGCCGCGCGCGGGATGGCCTGAACCGACCTTGCGCCGGTCGTTGGCCGGCGCGCGGCCATTCCGAAAGCGACTGCCAGGTGACATCTTTTGCCGAGCTCGGGCTGATCGAGCCCCTTCAGCGCGCCGTCCGCGCCGAGAACTACACCACGCCGACCCCGATCCAGGTGCAGGCGATCCCCCATCTGCTCCAGAGCCGCGACCTTTTGGGTTGCGCCCAGACCGGCACCGGCAAGACCGCGGCCTTCGCGCTGCCGATCCTGCAGCGGCTGTCCGGCGATCCGCGCCGGGCCGGGCCCAAGGCCTGCCGGGTCCTGGTGCTGACCCCGACCCGCGAGCTCGCCGCCCAGATCGCGGCCAGCTTCGCCACCTACGGTCGCCATCTCCAGCTGCGCCGCGCCGTGGTCTTCGGCGGCGTCGGGCAGACCCCGCAGGTCCACGCCCTCGCCCGCGGCGTCGACATCCTGGTGGCGACGCCGGGCCGCCTGCTCGACCTGATGGGCCAAGGCTACATCCGTCTCGACCGGCTCGAGATCTTCGTCCTCGACGAGGCCGACCGGATGCTCGACATGGGCTTCATCCACGACGTCCAGAGGATCATCCGGGCGTTGCCGGCGAAACGCCAGTCGCTGTTCTTCTCCGCCACCATCCCGCCGGAGATCGTCAAGCTGGCCGACGGCATCCTGACCGACCCGGTCACGGTCGGGGTCCGGCCGGCGGTCTCGACCGCCGATCGGATCGAGCAGCGCGTCATGTTCGTCGCCAAGGCCGACAAGCGGCCGCTCCTGGGCCAGGTGCTGCAGGACGCCGCGATCGACCGCGTCCTGGTGTTCACGCGCACCAAGCACGGCGCCGACCGGGTGGTGAAGCAGCTCGCCCACGACGGCGTCACGGCCGATGCGATCCACGGCAACAAGTCGCAGAGCGCCCGCACCCGCGCGCTCGAGCGCTTCCGGACCGGCGCCGGCCGGGTCCTGGTGGCGACCGACATCGCAGCCCGCGGGATCGACGTCGACGGCATCACCCACGTGATCAACTACGACCTGCCGAATCTGCCGGAAAGCTACGTCCACCGGATCGGCCGGACCGCGCGCGCCGGCAGGAGCGGGATCGCGATCTCGTTCTGCGACGCCGAGGAGCGCGCCTATCTGCGCGACATCGAGGCGCTGATCAAGGTCCGCATCCCGGTGGTCGACCATCCCTGGCAGCCGGCGGCGGTTGCGACCAAGGCGGCGCCCCAGCGGCCGACTCCGGTCCGCACCCATGCCGGCGGCCGCGCGGGTGCAGGCCCACGGGTCACCCGACCGGCCGCAGAAACACGAACCGGGCTGCGCCGTAGCGGCGTTCCTGCTCGAGGCCATAGCCGTCGGGCAGGCTGAGCGCCTCCCTGGCCGCGAGCTCGACGATCACGCGGGCGCCGGGCGCCAGCCAGCCGGCCGCGAGGCCGGTCAGCGCCGGGGCGGCGAGCCCGGAGCGGTAGGGCGGGTCGAGGAACACCAGATCGAACCCCTGGCGCCCGGGCCCGAGCCGGGTGGCATCGCGCGCCACCACCCGGACCTGGGTCGGGCCGCCGAGGCGGGCGAGGTTGGCGGCCGCGAGCGCCAGCGCCTCCGGATCCCGATCGACCAGCCAGACCTCGGCGGCGCCGCGCGAGGCCGCCTCCAGGCCGACCGCGCCGGTGCCGCAGAACAGGTCCAAAAAGTGCGCTCCGCGAAGCGGCGGCTCGCCCTGCTCGAGGATGCCGAACAGCGCCTCGCGCGCCCGGTCGCTGGTCGGCCGGATCGCCCGGTCCGGCCGGTCCGCCCGGTCCGAAGGTGGCGTCAGCAGCTTCCGGCCACGCCAGCTGCCGGCGATGATGCGCATGCCGCGAGGTTAGCGCGCCCAGGCCGGCGCGTCAGCGGCCGAGCAGCCAGAGGATCAGCGACAGCAGCAGGCTGATCAGGATCGAGCTGGTGATCGGGACGTAGAGCCGGACGTGCTCGCGCTCGATCAGGATGTCCCCGGGCAGCCGTCCGAGCCCGAGCCGCGTCAGCCAGGGCCACAGCAGACCGGCCAGGATCAGCACCACGCCAAGGATGATCAGCCAGCGCGCCAAAGTTTTTCCGCTGTCTCGCCCGGGTCCATGAGATGCGTCCGGCGGCGACCATTGGCAACCCGAGCACAAAGGTGTCTGCGACGTTCCTGATACCTTTCTTTCCTGACACCTTTTCTTCCGTATCCAGCCGGGGCCGAGCGGATGCTACAGAAACCGGTCAAATCGTGGGGCGGCGCCCCTAACCGCGTCTGGCTCCCGACACCATCTTGTCCCAGGTGCGGAGTTTGCTGGGTGCTGATCGATCGGGCCGGGCGCCATGACCGAATCCACGGTGAGGGACTGCCGGGCGGCTTCGGTTGGTGGCTCTGCTGCTTTGGCCGCTCCTTGGCGTTCATGGTCGTTTCGCTGCTCAAGCGCCATTTCGGCGTCCCCCGGCGGGACCGGCGGCTCGGCCAGGGAACCCGAGTTGCGCACGCCCTTTGCGCGCTGGCCGCGAGTGCCCAAGCTGCCATGTCCCTTACCACCATGGGCTCGGAGCCGCGGACCCGGCATCGAGCTTCCTTTGGTTAGCCTTCGATGACGGCGCCGCTCGAAGTCTGGTCGCTGATTCTGGACTATCGATACTGGATCATATTTCCCCTGGCCTGTCTCGAGGGACCCTTGGTCGCGTTCGTCGTCGGGGCGCTGGCGGCGCGCGACCTGTTCGACATCGAGTCCGCGTTTGGGCTTTTGATGCTGGGCGATATCGTTCCCGACCTGGTTTGCTTCCTGATCGGCCGGCACGCGGCTCGCAGCGGTTCCTTCGGCCGATGGCTGAAGCACGGCCGCATCGGCCGCTCGACCCAGGTCGTCAATGCCCTCTGGCGCGAGCACGGCGTCAAGACGATGGTGATCAGCAAGCTCAGCTACGGTCTTTCGACCCCTTGCCTGATCTCGGCGGGATGGGCCGGCCTGCCGATCTGGAAACTGGCGAGCTACGCGATCCCCGTCTCCCTGCTCCAATACGCCGCATTCCTGACCCTCGGCTATTTTCTGGGCTCGCACCTGAGGCAAGTCGCGTCGATCTCGCAATACGCGCAACTGATCGTGGCCGCGATCGTCCTTTTGGGCATTCTGCACGTGGTCGCCGGCTCCTGGCTCAACCGACGCCTCGGCGCCGCGTCCGAGCGCGAGCGCTGAGGCTGCGCGCGCCATGCGGATCGCCCTCGCCACCGACATTTATCTGCCCCAGGTCTCGGGCGTGGCGGACTCGGTGGATCTCCTCGCCAGAACCCTGCTCGGACGCGGCCATGCGGTTCGGATCTATGCGCCCGATCTGCCGGATGCCGAACCGGATGCCACCGTCTTTCGGCGGCCCGCCTGGGCCGTGCCCGGGTCAGGCGGCGGGCTCGCCATCGTCTCGCCCTTCGGCGTGCTCGGCGATCTCCGGCGGTTCGTGCCCGATGTCGTGCACACGCACAGCTGTTCGACCCTCGGCCTTGCCGCCATGGTTGCGGCTCGGCGCCTCGGAGTCCCGCTGGTCGGCACCGACCACACCTTTCCCGCCGATTATCTCCACTATGTCGGCCTCGATTACCCGCCCTTCCGTTTCGCTGCGCGGAAATCGGCGGCGCTCTACTACAACCGCTGCGCTTTTGTGACGACGCCCAGCCGCAGCCTGCTCTCGGAGCTCGAGGACTATGGCCTTGCCCGGCCGGCAGCGGTCGTGTCGAACCACGTGCCCTCGCAGATCTTCAGACCATTGCCCGGGCGCGCCGAGCTCAAGGCGAGGCTCGGCTTGCGCGGGCCGACGGTCCTGCTGTTCGGCCGGATTGCCGTCGAGAAGAACCTGGATCTCGCGCTCGAGGTCTTTGCGCGGGTCTGCGGGCAGATCGATGCCGAGCTCGCGGTGGTCGGCGACGGCCCCTATCGGGCGACCTTCGAGTTGGAGGTTCGCGCCCGGGGCCTCGCCGCTCGAGTGCGGATGTTCGGCGTCCTGCGTGGCTCGCCGCTCGTCGAGGCGATCAACGCCGGCGACCTCTTTCTGACCACCAGCCGGTCGGAAACGCAGTCCATGACCATGCTCCAGGCCATGGCGTGCGGTCTGCCGGTGGTCGCCGCCCGGGCCGGGGGGCTGGTCGAATACCTCGACCACGGCCGGACCGGCTTTCTGGTCGATGCCAAAGAGCCGCAGGCCTTCCTTCCGCCGATCCTCGCCCTATTTCGTGACTTGGATCTGCGCTCGCGCATGTCCCGTGAGGCTCTGGCCAGCGTCGCCGCGTTCGATCCGGAGACGATCACCGCGCGGTTCGAGGAGATCTATCGCTCCCTCGTCGGTGCCGCGGTCGTTCATGGCCAGACGCCGCACGCTCAAGACCAGGCTGCAGAGGTGAGGCCGCCTGATGGAGATCGCCTTCATCGTCCCCGCGTACAATGAAGAAGCCTTGATCGGGCGCTGCCTGGCGTCGATCCTGCGGGACATTGCGGCCTCCGGCTGCGCGGCGGAGGTGGTCGTCGTCAACAATGCGTCGACCGACCGGACCCGGGCGATCGCGGCCGCCTTCCCGGAGGTTCGCGTGGTCGATGAGCCCGCCAAGGGCTTGGTCCAGGCGCGGCACGCCGGGCTGATGGCATCCTCGGCCGAACTGGTCGCCAACGTTGATGCCGATACGCTGCTGCCCCCGGGCTGGATCACCACGGTTCTCGACCGCCTTCGCGACCGACCGGGACCTGGTCGCCCTCAGCGGCCCCTTCATCTATTATGATCTGTCCCGCTTCGGGAGATTTCTTGTTCAAATATTCTACTATGCGGCGTTTGTCGTCTACCTCGTCAACCGGCATGTCCTGCGCATCGGCTCGATGGTGCAGGGCGGCAACTTCGTCTTTCGGCGCTCGGCCTGGCTCGCGGTCGGCGGCTACGACCGGACCATCGCCTTTTACGGTGAGGATACCGACGTCGCCCGTCGCCTGACCCGGGTCGGCGCCGTGCGCTGGACCTTCGCCCTGCCGATGTATGCCTCCGGCCGGCGGCTCAAGGCCGAAGGCATGCTGACGATCGGCTTTCGCTATGCGGTCAACTATCTGTGGGTGACGTTCGCCGGCCGGCCTTTCACCGCCGACTACACGGACATCCGCCCCGCGGCCGCTGTCGGACCCGCCGACGACCGCATGCGCGGCGTCTTCAAGTAGCGCTCGAGACGCTCCGCACGCTACGGCCAACCGGATCGCGCGCCCCAATCCCGGCCACCCAATTCCTACACCACGTCCAGGGACACGACCGTACGCGATCGCCTGCGGGGACCGGACTGTGAATTGAGAGAGTGTTGCCCTCTCACGGTATTCCTCGGGAGAAAGACGCATCAGGAACCAATCCGCCGCTTCGGTCACCCTCAGGATCGCATGGGTGGAGCGGAGACGAAGCGCCGCATCGCTTCCTTGTATTCCGCCCTCCGCGGCGGCTCAATTGCCCTTGACGAGCATTGGGTGGAGCGTGAGCAGGTCGGGCGCGGCGGGCTCGACGGTCACCTTGACCCAGTGCACGTTCGGGCTGCCGAAGGTCTCGGGGCGGGTGAAGTTCTCGGGCAGATCGTCCCGCTGGATCAGCGGCTCCTTGAGCCACGCGGCGGTGATGACCTGCTTCCGGCGTGGGGTCGAGAGCAATGGAGGACGGCAACCCGCGAGTGCGCCGTGCGACCCGGAACAAGGTGGTTCTGCGCGACCTCGGGCTCGTGCCGGCCCTTGGAGCCTTGCGTCGCGCCTGGGAGCGGCGCATAGCTGGCTTGCGAAGCGAGCACCCGGGGAATTCCTGGCGAACAGCATAAGCTCGCTCGGCAGGGCAGGTTCGGACGAGGCTCTGCCGCCGGATTCCGGCGGTGGGTATGTCATGCGACCATGACAGAGGAGGCCGTCCGATGAAAAAACTGATTTTGGCGTCGTTCCTGCTCGCCACGAGCGGGCTGGTCGCCCAGGCGGCGGACCAGCCGCCGCAGTGGATGCAGGACGTGTTTGCGGGCCATGAGCTCCAGGCCGCCTGGCAGGACTACCAGGCGGTCTTCAACAACCCGGACGCCGCGCTCGACGCCAAGACCAAGCAGCTGATCGGGCTCGGCGTCGCCGCTCAGATCCCGTGCCAGTACTGCATCTACGCCCACACCGTCCTCGCCGAGAAGGCCGGGGCGAGCGAGCAGGAGATCAAGGAGGCGGTCGCGGTCGCGGCCTCGACCCGCAAGCTGAGCACGATGCTGAACGGCTTGCAGTACGATATGGAGAAGTTCAAGGCCCAGCTGGGCGCGCCGCCAGCCAGCAACTGACCGGCGCCGCCGACGCCGCGAGGGCCGGTCCCGCAACCGCGGGGCCGGCTCCTTTGGTAACGGGTGTCAGCTGGGAAAGGCTGGCGGGAATAGGTGTCGTTGACACCCCTTGGTCGGGAACGCGCGAAACGACGCTCAGTTGCGCATGCGGCGGATGACCAGCGCGCCGGCGAGCACCAGGAAGACGATCGCCAGGATCACGAACAGCACCAGCATCAGGACGCCGCCGAGGATCGCGCTGAAGGTCTTCCAGAAGCCGGCCTGGGCGATCAGGATCACCAGGATGAGGAAGGCGAGGAGGGGCATGGCTTGGTCCTGCGCGCGGCGTTAGACGTTGAAGCGGAAGTGGACGACGTCGCCGTCCTGGACGACGTAGCTGCGGCCTTCCTGGCGGAGCTTGCCGGCCTCGCGGGCGCCGCTCTCGCCGCCGGCGGCGACGTAGTCGTCGTAGGCCACGACCTCGGCGCAGATGAAGCCGCGCTTGAAGTCGCTGTGGATGCTGCCGGCGGCATCGGGCGCCCGGGTGCCGCGCGGGATCGTCCAGGCGCGCGCCTCCTTGGGGCCGGCGGTCAGGAAGGTGATCAGGCCGAGCAGCTCGTAACCGGCCTCGATCACCCGCTCCAGGCCCGGGCGCTCGAGGCCGAGCGTGGCCAGATATTCGGCGCGCTCGGCCGGCGCCAGGCTCGCGAGCTCGGCCTCGATCGCGGCCGCGACCACGACGCAGCCGGCCCCCTCCCGGGCGGCCTGCTCGGCTATCCGCGCGCTCTCCGCGTTGCCGGTGGCGGCGGCGCTCTCGTCGACGTTGCAGACGTAGAGCAGGGGCTTGGCGGTCAGCAGCTGGAGGGTCTCGAGCCGCGCCCGGTCCTCGGCCTCGAGCGCCAGCGCCCGCGCCGGCCGGCCCGCCTGCATGGCCGGCAGGATCTGCTCGATCAGCGCCAACTGGTCGCGGGCGAGCTCGTCGCCGCCGCGGGCGCGCTTGGTCAGGCCCTCGACCCGGCGCTCCAGCGCGGCGAGGTCGGCGAGCAGCAGCTCGGTCTCGACCAGCTCGGCATCGCGCAAGGGGTCGACGCTGCCCTCGACGTGGGCGACGTCTTCGCTCTCGAAGCAGCGCAGCACGTGGAGGATGGCATCGACCTCGCGGATCGCACCAAGGAAGCGGTTGCCGAGGCCCTCGCCGCGAGAGGCGCCGCGGACCAGGCCCGCGATGTCGACGATCTCGAGCTGGGTCGGCACGACCTGGGCCGAGCGCGCGATCCTCGCCACCACCTCGAGCCTGGGGTCGGGCACCGGCACCCGGCCGAGGTTGGGCTCGATCGTGCAGAACGGGTAGTTGGCGGCAGCCGCGGCGGCGGTGCTGGTGATGGCGTTGAACAGCGTCGACTTGCCGACGTTGGGCAGGCCGACGATGCCACAGTTGAAGCCCATGCCGGCGCTCTCACTCGCTCTCGGTAGGTTGGCCACGCCCGCGGCCGGGCGGCTTGCGCCCCTCACCCCCGGCCTCGCCAGCTTCGCCCGATCCAGGTGCCGGCGCTGGCCTGGCGCCCGGGGCGGCCGGGTCCGGACCGCGATCCGGTTCATGGCGCCGGCATCGTCGCCGGCCGCGATCAGGGGTGCCGCCTCGGCGACCGCCTCGAGCAGCGGCTCGAGCCAGACCCGGTCGGCGGCCGCGAAGTCGGACAGCACATGGCCGATCACCCGCTCCTTGTCGCCGGGATGGCCGACGCCCAGGCGCACCCGGCGGAAGTCCCTGGCGCCCAGCCACTCGGCCAGGGAGCGCAGGCCGTTGTGGCCGGCGACCCCGCCGCCCGCCTTGATCCGGACCTTGCCGGGGGCGAGATCGATCTCGTCGTGCACGACCACCACGTCGGCCAGCGGCAGCTTGAAGAAGCGGACCGCCTCGGCGACCGCGCGGCCCGAGAGGTTCATATAGGTCTGCGGCTTGAGCAGCAGAACCCTCCGGTCGCCCAAAAGGCCCTCGGCGGCCAGGCTCGAGAAGCGCGTGCGCCAAGCGCCGAAGCGGTGCGCCCGGGCGATCGCGTCGAGGGCCATGAAGCCGATGTTGTGGCGATCGCGGGCGTGGCGGGCGCCGGGATTGCCGAGCCCGACCAGCAGCAGCATGAGACCGCCGGCAGCGGCGGGCGCCTACTCGCTGGTCGCCTGGGGCTCGGCCTCGGCTTCGGCAGCGGCAGCGGCCTCCTCGGCCGCCTCGCGGACCACGGTCGGCGCGGCGATCGTGACGATCGTGAAGTCGCGATCGGTGATCGTCGGGCGCACCCCTTCGGGCAGCGCGACGTGCGAGATGTGGACGCTGTCGCCGAGGTCGAACGGCAAAAGGTCGATCACGATCTCGGCCGGGATCGCATCCGCCGGGCAGCTGAGCTCGAGGTCGCGGCGCACGATGTTGAGGACGCCGCCGCGCTTGAGGCCGGGGCAGATGTCCTCGTTGGTGAACACCACCGGCACCTCGACGGTGACCCGGGCGCCCGCCGAGACGCGCACGAAATCGGCGTGGATCGGGTAATCGGTGACCGGGTGCAGCTGGACGTCGCGCGGCAGCACCCGGACCAGCTCGCCGTCGACCTGCAGGCCGCAGAGGGTGTTGAAGAAGTGCGGATTGGTGAGCTGCCGGCGGAGCGCGCGGGCCTCGAGCGAGACCATCGCCTGCGCCTTGTCCTCGCCATAGATCACCGCCGGCACCCGGCCGGCGCGGCGCAGCGCCCGGGCCGGGCCCTTGCCGGCGAGCGCGCGGACCTCGGCCGCAAACGTCATCATCTCGACCATCTCTCGTCCCCACCCCGCCGCCCGCGGCGGCCAACCCCGTCAAACCCGGCCGCCCCGCGGCGGCCATCTCGTCGAACCCAGCCACGCCCGGCGGCGGCCGACCCCCGGGTTGCCAACCGGCGGCGGGCGCCCTCAGTCGAACAGGCTCGAGACCGAGCTCTCGTCGCTGATCCGCCGGATCGCCTCGCCGATCAGCGGCGCCACCGACAGCACGCGGATCTTGTCGCTCACCCGGACCGCCTCGGTCGCCCGGATACTGTCGGTGATCACCAGCGTCTCGAGCCGGCTGGCGCTGATCCGCGCGACCGCGCCGGCCGACAGCACGCCGTGGGTCACATAGGCGACCGCCGCGGTCGCCCCGGCCTCGAGCAGCGCCTGGGCCGCGTTGCACAGCGTGCCGCCGGAATCGGCGATGTCGTCGACCAGCACGCACAGCCGGTCCTCGACGTCGCCGATCACGTTGACGACCTCGGACGCCCCGGCGCGCTCGCGGCGCTTATCGATGATCGCCAGACCGACGTCAAGCCGCTTGGCGATGCCGCGCGCGCGCCCGACCCCGCCGACGTCGGGCGAGACGATGATCAGCGTCCTTGCGGTCGTAGCGCTCTCTGAGATCGGCGGCGATCAGGGGGGCGGCGTAGAGGTTGTCGACCGGGATGTCGAAGAAGCCCTGAATCTGGCCGGCGTGCAGGTCCATGGTCAGGAGCCGCTGGGCGCCGGCGACGGTGATCAGATTGGCGACCAGCTTGGCCGAGATCGGCGTCCTGGGCCCGGGCTTGCGGTCCTGGCGGGCGTAGCCGAAATAGGGCACGACCGCGGTGATCCGCCGGGCCGAGGCGCGCCTGAGCGCATCGATGCAGACCAGAAGCTCCATCAGGTTGTCGTTGGCCGGATAGGAGGTCGACTGGATCAGAAAGACGTCCTCGCCGCGGACGTTCTCGTGGATCTCGACGAACACCTCCATGTCGGCGAAGCGTTGGACGGTGGCATCGGTCAGCGGCTGGCCCAGGAACGCCGCGATCGCCTCGGCCAGCGGCCGGTTGCTGTTGCCGGCGAGAAGTTTCATCAGAGCGCCCGAGTGCAGCCAAGGCCAATCCCGCGCGGAACCTATCAGCCGCGCCGGCCGAAGGCAACGTCGAGGCTCGCCCACGGGCCGGGCCGGCCTATCGCGGCTCGAACAGAGGGCGATCCCGGGGGCAAGCTTCGGTCGCACCATGGGGCGCCGGGCGCGACGTCAGCGGTGCTGGTCGAGCACTTCTTCGCTCATGTCGGCGATCCCGGGCCATGACGCGGCAACCGACAATTGCAGCGACTTCCGCACGCGCGCCGAGGCGCAGGCGATCTATCAGGCCTGCGGCGGGCTCCGGAACGACGTGCACCACCTCGACGCGGACCTAGCTAAGAACGGAAGTTGGAGCCGCCTCGCCAACAGACGACCTCAGAGCGCCCCATAAACCGGCTTGTGCTTGGTATAGCCCCCATCGATGGTCAGGACTTCGCCCACGCACCAGCATTCGTTCGACCAGAAGTACATGGTGGCCGCGGCAATATGCGATGGGTCGGTCAGGCCGCCGATGGGCATGCTGTCCGCCACCGCTTGAAGGCGTCCCGCGCCGATCTCGTTCTGCGCGGCCATGGGGCCGCGCAGCGGCGAGGGTGCGAGGCCGTTCAGGACGAGGCCGTGCGCTTCGAGGAAGTAGCGGGCTTGAAGGGTCAGGAGGTTGAGGAGACCGCCTTTGGACGCCTCGTAGGCGGCGCTCGCGCGGCCCTCCGAGCCGACGGTAGCGGATGTCGAGAGGAGGATGACACCGTGGGTGCGTGGCGCGAAAGCGCGGGCGTGGATGCCTTGCTTCAGCACATTGTGAGCGCCCCAGAGGTTCACCTCGCAGGCGCCGAGGATGTCTTCCTTGCTGAGCTCCTCGGGTGGGGTCAGCGGCCTGGGTGAGATGCCAGCGGTGTGTTGGAGATAGCGGATGTTGCCGTGGCGCGAGAAGAGGGCGGCGACCGCGTGTTCACTGGTGATATCGACGGTCTCCGCAACGACCTCGAGGGATGGATTGGCGGCGGCGATCGACTGAGCGAAATCGGAAAGGGCCGTACGTTCGCCGTCGACGTTGATCGCAGCCGCGCCGTCGACGAGAACGAGCTTGGCAGCGCCCAGCCACGCGCCGACGCGGTTTGCGAGGTATTGGCCCATGAGTCCAACGCCCACGATCATGACGTTGGGGCTCTCGTCGTACGAAAGTGCAGCCACGCGCCTGGCGCTCCCTTTGGCACCGCATTGTCCGCCACCCCCGGTAGCGACTGTGGCATCCTCGCACGCGGGCGCGACCCTGTCGACCGCTCCGGCAGATGACGGCGTTCCTGATCCTCCAGGGCTGGACCATCCCGGTGACCGCTCGCTGGCTCCGTCTGACGGCGGACTGAGGCTTTCGTGGTGGTATGGCGGTTGTCAATGCGGTGACCGGGAAGTCCGAAATGGGTCAGCGGCCGCCGTTGATTGTGGTCATCCCACGATCGCCGCCAGATGCCTGAAGCACCGTTCCCAGGCCGCGCGCTTGTTGGTCTTCCCTGCCGGCTACCTCGTAGGTCCGGCCTCGACCATGTGGGTGAGGCTGCTCGCCGCGCAGTTCAATCCAGCGAGATCCACAGCTGGCCGTCGGCGATGCGGCACTGGAAGACTTCGAGCGGCGCCAGATTCTTCGAGATGTCACCGAGAAATTCCCAACCCGGAGAGGTGCCGTCCTGATTGAGCAGCGGGCACCAGGTGCGGATCTCGCCGGTCTGCAGATCATAGCAGCTGCCGTGCCAGCGACAGAGGATGCCAAGGTCGCCGGTCACGACGCTCTGCCGCGGGGGCATCATGGCCACATGTTCCGCTTTCGGCGGGGTTCGGTCGTAGAACGGCAGCCGCACGTGCGGGCAGGCGTTGTTGAAGGCGATGTAGCCGTTCGGCCCGCGATGGACGACGACATCATATCTGTCGAGCTCGAGGATGCGGCGCTCGCCCACGGCGAGCTCATCCTCGGCGAACGCGCGCCGCCACTCGCGGCCGGCATAGCGTTCGGTTTCGTGCAGGACCCGCTCGTTAAGGGCCGCTTCGACCCCCGGCTTGAGGCGCTGGATCTCGTAGAGCGTGATGCGCTCGCTGGTGCCGCGCAGGCGCGTGCGCACGAAGTCGAGCATCTCGACCTGGTCCTCGACCAGGCGGTAGAGCGCCTCGGAGATCAACAGGCGGGTGCCGGCCTCCTTGTTCGCCCCCTCGACCCGGCTGGCGACGTTGACGACATCGCCGATCGCGGTCAGCCGTTCGTGGCCGAGCGTGCCGACCGAGCCGAGCAGCGCCTCGCCATAGTGCAGGCCGATCCGGATGTCGAAGTCGAGATCGTACATCGACGCCACGAACGGCTTCATGCGATCGATCGCGGCCAGCATCTGCAGCGCCGCATTGACGGCCCGGATCGGCGCATCCTTCTGGCCGTCGACGCCGAACAGCGCCATCATCCCGTCGCCGACGAACTTGTCGATATAGCCGCTGTTGCGCTCGATGATCTCGCCCGCCTGCACGAAGTAGCGGTTGAGGAGGTACATGACGTCATAGGGCGACAAGGTCTCGGCAATCGTCGTGAAGCCGACGACGTCGCTGAAGAACACGGCCACTTCGCGGACCTCGCCGACCCGGGTCGCCGCGGAGCGGTCGAGCTGGCTGGTCATCATGAGATCGGTCTCGTCGATGACCAGCCGCCGCACCCGAAGATCGCCGCCGGGTCGCAACTGGCAGGCAAGGCGGACCTCGTCGCCGAGACCGAGGCGCTCGGCCAGCGCCTGCTCGGCGTCGGTCCGCGAAGGGCACCGATCGAGCCCGGCGAGCACCCAGACCCGGCAGGTCGAGCATTTCGCCCGGCCGCCGCAGGCATGGGTCAGCGGCAGCTCGGCACGCAGCGCCGCCTCGAGCAACGTCTCGCCCGCATTCGTGTCGAACTCTATGCCGTCGGGCAGCGAGCGGATCTTTGCCATGCATCTCAGCTCGTGGTGTGGCTACAGAAGTCAGCGTTGGCTCAAGCCCTTCGGTGCAGCCTATGGTCGGTTGCGAAGCCTGTCCATATCCGCTGCGGGTCAGTTGCAGCGACCGATTTTGGCTTGGTGCAACGCTGCCCAACGAGCGCCCCGCGTGCAGGGACCAGTCGCCGCGGGAACCCGCTCTACGGTAGCGCAAGGCCCGCCCCGCCCGGCGGGGGCGGGGTCTGGCCAGAGGAATCGTGGCGGCCGGCTTCGGTTGCGCTATGATTCTATGGGTGTGACGCATAGTTTTGGGATGGGAGCGGGATCAGCATGGAGGGCGCTCGCCAGAGGTTTCTCGATCAGGCGCTCGAGGGCTATCGCGTCGGGGTCAGGGCGTGGAGCCGGGACGCCCTGTTGGGCGCGCTGGTGTTGCTGTTCGCGGGCGTGTTCGTGGTCGCACCGTTCGTCGGCTGGACCAACGAGCGACGCGTGGTCGAGGACGAGCGGGCGCGGGTGCAGCGGGACCAGGACGGGGTGGTTGCCGCGGCGCATGCCATCGACGGCCTGCTGACGGCGGTCGCCCAGGCCCAGGCGGCAGCCGCGACCTCGGCCGATCAGCTTGCCGGATCGCTCTCGGAGCGGCTCAGACGGTTCGCGGGCCTGGTGCGCAGCCTGCCGCCGGGCGCGCCGCCCGAGCCGGGAGCGCTGCCGTCGACCGGCGAGCCGCCGGCCGATTTTCCCGGCGCCGCGATCGCCCAACAGTTCGCCCCGCCGCCGGCACCTTTGCCGGGACTGCCCGCGCCGGCGGGACCGGTGCAGGCGGCGGCCGTCCTCCAGAACGAGTTCGGTCTGAGCGCGGACGATCTCAAGCAGTTCGAAAAGGCCTTCGAGGGCGGGGCGGGCTCGGACGCCTGGGCGAGCGCGTCGACGACCAGCGAGCGGCTGTTCAAGGCCGAGATCGAGCGGAGCTATGGCCTGCTCGAGCATGCGGTCGACGACCAGCTGACCAAGCTCCGGGCGACGCTGACCAAGGGCCTGGCCGCGGTCGCCGCCGATGCGCCGGGGTCGAGCGGGGGACTGCCGAAGGCCGACGTGCTCCTGCCGGCTGCGGCCGTGGTCCGTCTGCCGGCCGACGACCGGCTGTTCCGGAGCGTCGAGGGCAAGGCCGCGGCCTTCAATCAGGTCGGGCTCTACCAGGTCAAGCTCGACCTCGATGCCGCGGCGGCGCCCTTGCATGCGGCGGCCGATCAGCTGGCCGAGGCCGATACCCGGCTCGAGGCCCAGCGGGCCAAGCTGGCGGCGAGCAAGGCCGAGATCGACCGGCAGCTGCACGACCTCGATGGCCGGCTCGAGACCATCCGCGCCGAGCTCGGCGGGCTCGGCGCCCCGCTCAAGTGGCTGGCGATCGATACCGCAAGCTTCGTCCAGCTCTATCCGACCCTGCTGGCGCTGGTCGCGCTGTGGCTCGCGCTCCGCTACCGGCGGCTGGACGATCTCCGGGGGCGTCTGGAGGCCGGCTATCGCGAGCTCGACCTGCCGGAGCGGGACATCCGGCTGGCGCTCTACGTCGCGGAAGCGGCCCTCGGCTGGCTGCAGGAACCGCCCGCGAGCCTGGCGAACGCGCTGCGCCTGGTGCGCCCGGCGCTCGCCCTCGGTCTGGCGCTCGGCCTGGTCCTGGTCACGGTCTGGCTGCAGCGCGCCGGCGAGGAGCCGAGCCTCGGCTGGGCGGCGTTGCCGCTGGCGCTCGGCCTCGCGGCCTGCGCCCTGATCCTGACCGAGCGCCGCCAGCCGGTCGGCCGGCTCACCTGAGGATCAGCTCGAGCGGAGCCTTCGAGAGCGGCTCGGGCCCGCGCGCGGTGATCAGCGAGGTGCGTCCGAGGGTCATGGCGAGGCCGGCCTCGCTGTCCATCAGGATCATATGAAGAAAGAAGACCATGCCCGGACCGATCTCGACCGGGTTGCCGGCGTAGAACATCGGCCAGTCCATCCAGCAGGGCGCATAGACCGTTCCGAGCGAATAGCCGCAGGCGTTGAAGCGGTGCGCGCGCATGCCATGGGCGTCGAGCACGCGGGCGTGGGCGTCGAACACCTCGCCCATGGGCGTGCCGGGTCGAAGCTTCGGCCTCGCAGGCGAGCAGCGCCTCGCGGCAGGCGGCGTGCATCGCGAGCTGGCGGGGCGTGGGCTCACCGACCACGAGCGTGCGCATCAGGCAGGCGTGGTACTGGCGCCAGACGCCCGCGAACTCGAGGGTCAGCTGGTCCTGCGGCTCGAGCTTGCGGCGGCCCGACTTGTAACGGCAGAGCAGAGCATCGCGGCCGGAGCCGATGATGAACGGGTTGCCCGGATAGTCGCCGCCGCCACGAAAGACCGCGCCCTGCATGTCCGCCAGAATGTCGCCCTCGTCGGCCCCGGCCCGGGTCGCCGCGACCGCGGCCTCGAGCGCGTCATCGGCGAGCTCGGCCGCGCGCCGGACATAAGTGATCTCGGCCGGCGACTTGACGAGCCGCAGCTGGTCGACGAGGTCCGAGGCGTCGACGGCGTCTGCGAACCCATCGAGCGCCGCATCCACGCTCCGGCCGGCCGCGGCGGTCAGCCCATAGCTGTCGTACTCGACGCCGAGCCGTTTTCCGGACAGCCCCTTGTCGGCGAGCAGCTCGCAAAGCTGCCGCGCCGGCTCGCTGTCCGCCCGATCGACCCAGATCCGGATGTCCTCGAGCAGCGAGGTGTGCCGCGCCTGCCTGCAGATCCGGCGTCCGGGTCAGCAGCACGAGGTCGCCATCGGCGCGCAGCACCAGGCACTGAAAGAAGCAATAGCCGAAGCTGTCGTAGCCCGTGAGCCAGTACATGCTTTCCTGCTTGAACATCAGGAGCCCATCCAGGCCACGCGCGGCGATCGCTGCCAGCGCCTTGCTCCGTCGAGCCAGGAATTCCGAGGTTTCGAAGTGCAGTCGCATGCCTGGTTCCCGTGTCGAGCCGCCTTGTCGCGCCATCAAGCACGCCCGCCTGCGATCCTAAGCAGCCCATGCCCCGCCGCAAAGGGCGGTCATGGGGGACCAGTTAGCGGTCGAGTAGCTCGGCCATTCGGCTTCGCCCTCACAGATCCGGGCATGCGGCTTTCCCGCACCCGGCTCTTCCCGGAAGTCACCCGCATCGGGCCGCTCGTGCTGTCCAGGGGTGAGTGATTCGAGGTGCTGGCAAGGGCAAGCCTGCCGTCAGAGCTTCGAACCAGTCCCAGCCCATGCGCCGGTTCTTCTGGCTCCGCCGCTTGAGGCAGTTGAACCAGATGCGCCGGACTTCCCGCCGGAACCGGTCGAGAGATCGCCAAGTGTGCGGCAGGCCGAAGTAGCCGTAATGGCCGCGCAGGATGCTGGCATACCAGCGATGCTGCTCGGCCAGCGGCGCATGCATCAGCCGCCGCGCTTGCTGGCGCAGCGCTGTCAGTCTGCGCGACAGACGCTGGCTCTGCGTCTTGTGCTTGACGATCAACCGGCCGTCCCGGGTCCACCCGCAATAGTGGGTGAACCCAAGATAGGCGAAGGTCTCCGGGCGCCGCTCGCCGCGCTGCTGCCGAGCCATGGCCGGTAGGCGGCCAAACTCGATCAGGCGCGTCTTATCCTCATGGAGCGTCAGGCCGAACTTGACCAGACGCTCCTTGAGATCCGTCAGCATCTGCCGGGCATCGGCCGCGCTCTCGAAGCCCATGACGAAGTCGTCCGCATAGCGCACGATCGAGACCCGACCGCGCGCGTGGCGACGCCGCCACTGGTGGACCCAGAGATCGAGGACGTAGTGCAGGAAGATGTTGGCCAACAGCGGGCTGATGCCCGCTCCTTGCGGCGTTCCCCGGTCCGTCTCGTGCCACTCATCGCTCTCGAGAATACCGGCCTTGAGCCACATCCGGACCAGCCGGAGGACGCGCGGGTCGGCGATCCTGTGCGCCAGCATCCGCAGCAACCACTCGTGGTCGACCGAGTCGAAGAAGCTGTGGATGTCGGCATCGAGCACCCAGTTCACGCGCTGGCTCATGATCGCCGTGTGCAGCGACGCGAGAGCCTGGTGCGGGTTCCGCCGCGGCCCGAAGCCGTAGGAGAACCCGAGGAAGTCGACTTCGTAGATGGCGCTCAGCGTCTCGGCGATCGCACCCTGGACGATCTTGTCCTCCAGGGTCGGCACGCCGAGCGGACGCCGCCCGCCATCGGCTTTCGGGATCTAGACACGCCGGACCGGCTGGGGCCGGTAGCGCCCAGTGTGGACCCGCGCGCAGAGATCTTGGAGGTTGCCCACCAGGTTCTGCTCGTAGTCCGCCACCGTCATCCCATCGACTCCCGCACTGGCCTGCCGCTTTTGACGTCGGAACGCTCGTTCGAGCGCCGCGACGTCGACGTGGTGCAGCAGGGCGGTGAACCGCATCCGGACGGCCGAGCGGGCCGCCGCGTTCACCCGTGCGAGGTTGGATGGCAGGGCAACCCGGCTCTGCGTCCGGACCCCGTCGCCCTCGCGTGGGCTCCTTCCGGGCTGGCCCCTTCCCTCGGCTCGTCTCGTTGCCTTCGACGGCGTCATCGGCACTACGAACCAGTCCGACTCCCGACCTCAGCTCGGATGGCGGCTCCGGCAACGCCTCGCCACCATCCCCCGCCGGAGACCAATCCGGCGGACCCGGTCGGGCCTCTCATGTTCCGACGAATGCTGTTCATGCGTGATCCGGCCTTCGACCCCGGCGGAGCGACGCCATCTCGCCTAGCGATGACGCACGTGCTGCCTTCGAGACTGGCAACCCTCCCGGCCTCCGCGACCTTCCACCTTTCGAGGCTCAATCCCGCACCCCGCATGACCCCTGTCTACACTTCGGACCCCGCGTTGCCGCGACACCCGCAAGACTCGGTCCCGGCCTGCCCGCTACGGCTTTGGCCGGATGAGAACTCTCACTCACAGGCACTCGTCAGCTTGGCATGACGTACTCCACGGAGGTGGTGGAAAATCGCTGAGGGAGGCGGCGCCTATCAATATCCGGCTCTAAGACGCGCGTCCGGCGGCTTAGCTACCATCCGAAAACCCCTGGCGGTCGTGGCCCCCCGTCGACCATACAACCACTGCGCCAAAATGCACCTGGGCCGTAACGTGCTATCCGCTCCTGTAGGTCCGCTTCAGACCAGCAGCTTGTCGTAGTCGGCGTGCGAGCCGATCCAGAACCAGGTCACGAGGTCGCCGTCGCGCAGCCCCAAGGCGCGGTAGCCGCGGCTGATCCGGACCGAATAGATCGGCTCGGTGGATCGAAACAGTCCCAGAACGCTCTGGTGGTCCGTCGATCTCATTCGGCCCGGTTCGAGGGATCCTCGTCCTGGACCGCACCGGCTGCGATGTCCTCGCGCGCACCGGCGGCCAGTTTGGCAAGCTTGGCCTGCGACCCGGCGAAGGTCGCATCCCAGCGCGCCTCGTCCTCGATCTCGTCGAGCACGAGGCGGGCGATGCGATCCTGCTCGGCGGCGGGCAGCCGCGCCAGCCCGTTGCAGGGCCTTTTCCAGAAGGTTGGTCATAAAATCATGATACCCCCGAAGCGTCTTTGGGACCACGTTCTTCGTCCGGCGCGGCCGCTTCACGCAGTCGCTTCGGGGCGGAAGAGGCGGCGGGCGGCGAGGCCGACCGTGGTGCCTTGGACCGCGACCGAGAAGACCACGACGACGTAGGTCGCGGTCAGGAGGAGGGCCTGGAGGTCGCCCGAGGGGAGGGTGAGGGCGAGCGCGATCGAGATGCCGCCGCGCAGGCCGCCCCAGACCAGCATCGGGTAGGTGCCATGCTCGAAGGCGCGGAACGGCGCCAGCAGGGCGAGGGGCAGGGCGACGCTGAGCGCGCGCGCGCCTAGCACCACGGGGATCGCGAGCAGGCCGGCCGTCAGCTCCGGCCAGCCGATCGCGATCGTCACCACCTCGAGCCCGATGGTCAGGAACAGGACCGAGTTCAGGATCGCGTCGAGCAGCGTCCAGAAGTTCAAAAGATTGTCCCGGGTGCGATCACTCATCGCGTGCTTGACCGCGGGATTGCCGATCAGCAGGCCGGCCGTCGCCATGGCGATCGGGCCGCTGACGTGCAGGCGCTGGGCGAGCGCGTAGCCGCCCATGACGATCGCGAGCGTGATCAGGATCTCGAGGTTGTGCTCGTCGATCGACTTCATCAGGACGAAGCCGGCGCCGCCGAGGGCGAGGCCGAGCAAGAGGCCGCCGCCCGCCTCGAGCGCGAACAGCTCGGCGCCGCGCCCGATCGAGACCGGCTCGCTGCCGCTCGCGGCCATCAGCAGGATCGTGAACAGGACGATCCCGACGCCGTCGTTGAACAGGCTCTCGCCGCCGATCTTGGCCTCGAGCGCCTTGGGCACGCCCGCCGACTTCAGGATGCCGAGCACCGCGACCGGATCGGTCGGGCTGATCAGGGCGCCGAACACCAGGCACCAGAGCAGGCTGACCTCGAAGCCGAGGAGGAGGGTCACCGCCTTGAAGCCGAGGCCGACCAGCAGGGTCGAGGTGAGCACGCCCGCGGTCGCGAGGCTGGCGATCGTCCACTTGCGCTCGAGCAGGCAGGCCAGATCGACGTGCAGGGCGCCCGCGAACAGCAGGAACGAGAGCATGCCGCGCAGCAGGGTCTCGGAGAACTGGAGGCTGTGCAGGAACGAGCGTTCGGCCTGCTCGAGCGGCAGCGCCGGCCACAGCGCGCCGATCCCGACCACGGCAAGCGCGGCGAGCGCGCCGGTCACGGTCAGGCCGATCGTGTGCGGCAGACCGATGAAGCGGTAGTTGAGGTAGCCGAGCACCGTCGCCAGCACGATCAGGACGGCCGCGACCTCGAAGGGCGTGAAGCTCGGGATCGCCAAGGGCACCCTCCGTCGGGGCCGCGGCAGCGACCAGAGAGGCTGAAAGAGTTCAGATGGTTGCCGACCGGGACCCGAAGCGCACCACCTCGGCGCCGGCTCCCGGGCGATCGTCCTTGCGGGCGGGCGCCGACGGGTCGCCGGCGCGCCCGAGCACGAACAGGGTCACCTCGGGCGGGCAGTTGAAGCGGACCGGCAGGCTCGACAGGCCGGCGCCCGGGCTGGTGTAGCCGGTCATCGCCCGATAGCGCCAGAGGCCGCGCGCCATGGGCCGGTGGCGACGCGGCAGATTGGTCACCACCGGCCGCCCGCCCGGCAGACAGACCTGACCGCCGTGGCTGTGGCCGCAGAGGTAGAGATGATAGCCGGCGGCCGCCGCTTCGGGCGCGAACTCCGGCGAATGCACCAGGGCCAGGCCGAAGGTCGCGGGCTCGAGCGCGGTCAGCGCCGCCGCCGCCGCCGGGGTGTAGTAGCGGTGCACGTCGTCGACCCCGGTCACCAGGATCTCGGCGCCCTCGCGGCGCAGCCGCCGGCTCCGATTGAGCAGGAGCTCGTAGCCGAGCCGGGCGAACTCGGGCACCATGTCGGCGCAATCGTGATTGCCGAGGGTCGCTAGGAAACCGTCGGCCGCGCGCACGGTCCGGCGCAGCGCGGCGAGCGGCTCCAGGATCTCGGTCTCGGTGAACGGCCCCTGATCGGCGGCGCGGAAGTCGCCGGTGCAGACGCAGAGGTCGACCTCGAGCCCGGCGACGCTCTCGAGGATCGCGGCCGGCAGGCCGGGCGCGGCGTCGAGATGCGGGTCGGCGAGGTGCAGGACCCGGTAGCCCTGGAACGCCTCCGGCAGGCCCGGCAGCTCGAGGCGCAGGGTGCGGACGCGCAGGTCCAGACCGTTGGCGAGCCCCCGGCGCCAGAGGCCGGTGAGCTGCAGGCCGAGCCGGAACGCCGCCAGCGCCGGCCGCGGCGTGTCCGCCGGGCGCCGCGGTCCCTCCGGCGTGCTCCGGCGCCGCTGCCGCTCCAGCGCCCGCCGCCGCTCGTCCCAGGCGGCGTGCGCGGCCACGGAATCGGCTTCGCCGCGCGCGCTCCGGCCCTGGGCGACCCGCTCGATCCGCGTCCAGCGCCTGCAAGGTCATCGGTCTCTCCCGCAACGAAGCATTGCCCGGCAACCACTCCCGCCGAGCTTATAGAACGAAGTCGCCGCCTTGGGCGACGGTTCCCGGCTCACCGGTGATCGGCGCGGCGTCGACCCTGGCCACCGCTCAGAACCAGCCGGCGCGCTTGAAGCGATAGTAGAGATAAGTGCAGAGCCCGACCACAGCCAGCATGACCGCGGGATAGCCATAGGGCAGCCTGAGCTCGGGCATGTCCTGGAAGTTCATGCCGTAGAGGCCGAACACCGCGGTCGGCATGGCGAGAATCGCGGCCCAGCCGGCGAGCTTCTTCATGACGTCGTTCTGCTGCACCGAGGCGAGCAAGAGGTTGGTCTCCATCGCCGAGGTCAAAAGCTCGCGGAGATCGTCGATCGCCTCGGCGACCCGGATCACGTGGTCGCGCACGTCGCGGACATAGGGCTGCATGTCGCGCGCGATCAGCGGCACGTCGAAGCGCAGCAGCCGGTCGCAGACCTCGAGCAGCGGCGCGATCGCGCGCCGGAGGATCATGAGCTTGCGGCGCAGCTCGTAGATGCGCTCGATGTCCCGGCTGTCGGCCCCGTCGCCGACCACCTCGACCTCGAGGGCGTCGACCTCGGCCTCGAGGGTGTGGATGATCGGGAAGTAGTTGTCGACCACGAAATCCATCAGCGAGTAGAGGACGAAGCTCTCGCCGACCCGCAGCATCGCCGGCGCGCTCTCGCAACGGGCGCGGACGTCGGCGTAGGACAGCGACGGCCCGTGGCGGACCGTGACCACATAGCCGTTGCCAACGAAGATGTGGGTCTCGCCGAACTGGATCTTGGTGCCCTGGAGCTGGGCGGTGTGCAGGACCACGAACAGCGAGCCGTCGTAGATCTCGAACTTGGGCCGCTGGTGCGCGTGGAGCGCGTCCTCGATCGCGAGGTCGTCGAGCCAGAACCGGTCCTGGACCTTGCGCAGCAGCTGCTCGTCCGGCTCGTGCAGGCCGAGCCAGACGAAACGCTGGCCGCTGCCGCCGCCCGGCCCGGAGTCGGCGATGATCGGGCCGTCCCGCTCGATGTCGATCTCTGCGACCCGCCGGCCTTCCTCATAGGCGGCGCAGTTCACGACCATGCGCATCAGCTGGGCTCCCCCGAGTGACCGTCCGGCACCGGCCACTATATCACCGCCCAGCGTTCCCGTTCTCTTAAGGACACCCAACTCGTAAGCCCCCAACTCGGGGCTTGTGCCGGGCGGCACCTCCGGGGCAGCATCCAGCGACCTCGAGCGAGCGGGACGATGTGCGGCCGCTACCTTCTGACCACGCCGGTCGATGCGCTCCGGCAGCTGTTCCGGTTCACCGGGCGGCCGAACCTCGGCCCGCGCTACAACATCGCACCGACCCAGGACGTGCCGATCGTGCGCCGCTCGAGGGAGGGCGACATCCGCGAGCTGATCATGGTGCGCTGGGGCCTCGTGCCCTATTGGGCGGACGACGTGAAGATCGGCAACCGGCTGATCAACGCCCGCGCCGAGACCATCGAGCGCACGCCCGCGTTCCGCCAGGCTTATCAGCGCCGCCGCTGCCTGGTGCCGGCGGACGGTTTTTTCGAGTGGCGCAAGGACGGCAAGCTGAGGCAGCCGCTGCTGATCCGGCGCCGGGACCGGGCGCCGTTCGCCTTCGCCGGCTTGTGGGAACGCTGGCAACCGCCGGACGGCGGCGTGCTGCGCTCCTGCACGATCGTCACCTGCCCGCCGAACGCGCTGGTCGCAGCCGTGCACGACCGGATGCCGGTGATCCTGGCCCAGGCCGATCACGACGCCTGGCTCGATCCCGAGGCCGGCGGCCGCGAGCTGCTGCGGCCCTGTCCCGCGGACTGGCTCGAGGCGATCCCGGTCAGCCCCAGGGTCAACAGCCCGGCCAACGACGATCCCGAATGCCTCGCGTCGCTCGCCGCTGCGGCCGGGCAGCAGCGCCTGATCTGAGCGGGCGCGGACCGCCGATCGCGAGCGAGTTTGGATGTTGGCCAGGGCCGCCTTGTCATGAAACGGTCGCATCGCCAACTAGGCAGGCGAGCGGCATCGCCCGATCGCCGGGCACGGAGTGGAGGCTGGCCGAACGCCAAGGGTTCGGCCGAGAGTGAGGTGATGTCCGAGCAAGGACCAAGCCTGACCGGCAACCCGGTCGAGCCGCCGCCCGACAACGAGACCGAGCTCAAGCTCCGGGGCGAACCGGAGGCCTTGAAGGCGGTCTTCGCGGGTCCCGCGATCTGCGACAAAGCGACCGGCCGCGGCCGCAGCCGACGGCTCGAGAACGTCTACTACGACACCGCCGATCAACGGCTCCGGGCGCGCGGGCTCGCCTTCCGGGTGCGCCGGGACGGTCGTCGCTACGTCCAGACGCTCAAGTCGGGGGATGTCGGCGGCCTGGTCGCCTGGCGCGGCGAATGGCAGACCCCGCTCGGCTCGGCCGACCCCGATCTCGCTCTGCTGCCGGCGGAGGCGTGCGAGGTCCTGGACGGGCTGGTGGCACCGGGCGAGCTGCGCTCGCTGTTCACCACCCGGGTGCGCCGGCAGGTCCGCCGGCTCGCCGCGGGCGCCAGCGGCGGCCGGCCCAGCCTGATCGAGGCCGCCCTCGACCTCGGCGCGATCGAGGCCGGCGGGCGCTCGCTGCCGATCGCCGAGATCGAGCTCGAGCTGATCGACGGCTCGCCCGAGGCGCTCTACGATCTCGCGCTGGAACTGGATGCCCTGACCCCGCTCCAGGTCGAGCCCCGGAGCAAGTCGGTGCGCGGCTATACCCTCGCCAAGGGTGAGCCGCCGGCCTGGCAGAAGGCGGAGCTGGTGGCGCTCGGGCGCCGGACCACGGTCGATGCGGCGCTCGGCGCCATCCTGCGCAGCTGCGTCCAGCACTGGTGCGCCAACGAGGCGGCCGCGCTCGACGGGCGCGACCCGGAGGGCGTGCATCAGATGCGGGTCGCCCTGCGCCGCCTGCGTTCGGCGCTGTCGGTGTTCCGCCGGCTGATCCCGCCCGAGCGGCGGGCGTGGCTCGCGGGCGAAGCGAAGCGGATCCTCGGCGGTCTCGGGCCGGCGCGCGATTGGGACGTGTTCCTGACCGAATCGCTCGCTCCGGTGCTGGCGGTGCGCCCGGACGCCCCCTCGCTGCTGGCGCTGCGGAGCGCCGCCGAAGCCGCGCGGGCGGAGGCTTACGCGGCGGCCCGCACGGCGATCGCCGACCCCACCTACACCCGCTTCCTGCTCCAGCTCGGCCGCTGGATCGAGGCTGGCGGCTGGCGCGAGGACGCGCCCCCGAAGGCGGCCGCCTGGCTGGACCGGCCGCTCGTCGCCTTCGCCGACCGGCTGCTGGCCAAGCGCCACCGCAGGGCCTTGAAGCTCGGCCGCAGGTTCGCCGAGCTGACCGCCGCCGAGCGCCACCGGCTGCGGATCGCGCTCAAGAAGCTGCGCTACGCGACCGAGTTCTTCGGCGCTCTGTACGGCGGCAAGCGGACGCGCTCCTACCTCGCGGCGCTCAAGCAGCTGCAGGACACGCTCGGCCATCTGAACGACGTCGCGGTCGCCGAGCGCCTGGTGCGCGGCTTGAGCGCGCCGGCCGCAGCGGAGCCGGCCAGCCTCGCGATGGGTTCCGGCCTGGTGCTCGGCTGGCTGGCCCGCGGCGTCGCCGAGGTCGAGCCGGCAACGCAGGATGCCTGGCAGGCGTTCGCCGCGCGCGAGCCATTCTGGAGTTGACACGCGCGCGGGCGCGTTCGATCGATAGTCGATGATCTCGGTCCTGGTCGCCAACACCAAGGGGGGCTGCGGTAAGACCACCATCGCGACCCATCTGGCGGCGGCGTTCGCCGCCGAGGGCCGCCCGACCGCGCTCGCCGACGCCGACCGTCAGCGCTCGAGCCTCGCCTGGGCCCGGCTGCGGCCAGGCACGGTCGCCCCGATCGCGACCCTCGACTGGGTCGACGAGCTGCGGCCGCCGCCGCGCGGCACCGAGCGGCTGGTGATCGACGGCGCCGCGGCGATGAAGCGCAAGCACGTGTTCGAGCTGGTCAAGCAGGCCGACGTGATCATCGTGCCGGTCCTGCCGTCCGCCTTCGACCAGAGCTCGACCGCGGCCTTCCTCGACCGGCTGCACGAGCTGAAAGCGATCCGCAAGAACCAGAAGCCGGTCGGCATCCTGCGCAACCGGGTGCGGCCGCGGACCAAGGCGGCGGCGCGCCTGCTGCGCTTCCTCGACCGGCTCGAGCACGAAGACCTGGGCGGTCTGCCCGATCGCACGATCTACAACGAGGTCGCGGCCGACGGGCTCTCGATCTTCGACCTGCCGGACCGGCGCGCCCGGGCCCTGCGCGCCGACTGGGCGGACCTGCTCGCCTACATCGCCGAGCTCGACTGAATGCCGATTCGCAAATCGAGCCGACAGCACGGTCCGATCGATAGCCTTATTTGACCAGACCCGCATTTTGTGCGGGGATGAAGACGAAGCTCGAGCTTGCAGGTGCGGTCGGGAGATCGACCATGCTGGCAATCCGATTGCCGCCCGAGGTCGAGGAGCGGCTGGGTGCGCTCGCCGAGAGAACCGGCCGGACCAAGTCGGCCCACGCGCGCGAGGCGATTCTCCGCTACCTCGAAGACCTCGAGGACGAGTTGATCGCCCTTGAGCGCCTCGACCAGCCCGACCGGCGCTGGACGCTCGATGAGCTGGAGCGGGAGCTTGACCTGGAGCGTTGAGTGGGACGAGCGTGCACGCAGGGAACTGCGTGGGCTCGATCGACCTGCTCAGCACGAGATCCTGCGTTATCTTCGCGAGCGCACGCCGGACCCGGCGACCCACGCCGCTTTGGTCGAGCGCTACGCGGCACGATGCGCGGCCTTTGGCGCTATCGAATCGGCTCCTACCGTGTGGTTTGCAAGATCGAGGACGATCGTCTGCTGGTGCTGGCCGCTGGTCATCGCAGGGACGTCTATGAATGATCCTCGCTCAGGAATCAGAAATGCTGCCAGCCGGCGCGCCGGGGGTGGAGCTCGCGGCCGGCGGCGTCCAGCACGTGCAGGCCGCTTTCGGCTTGGATCTGACCGATCCGGGTGATCGGCAGGTCCAGGCTCTTCGAGAGCGCGGCGACGTCGTCACGGCGCATGGCCGGCGCGGTGAACAGCAGCTCGTAGTCGTCGCCGCCGGCGAGCGCCGCGTCGCGGGCGCCGGGCAGATCACGGGCGGCCGGCGACAGCGGCAGCCGGTCGGCCCAGAGCTCGGCGCCGACGCCCGAGGTCTCGAGGATGTGGCCGAGGTCGGCGAGCAGACCGTCCGAGACGTCGAGCGCGGCGTGGGCGAGACCGCGCAGCGCCTGGCCGAGGGCGAGACGGGGCTGCGGCAGCCGGTAGCGCTCGATCAGGAATGCACGGGCGGCGGGCGGCGGGTCGAGCTGGCCCTGGAGCACGAGCAGACCCAGCGCGCCGTCGCCGAGCGTACCGGAGACCCAAAGGTCGTCGCCCGCCTTGGCGCCGCTCCGCCGGAGCGCCTGCCCCTTGGGCACTTGGCCGATCGCGGTCAGCGACAGGGTGAGCGGGCCCGGCGTCGAGACCGTATCGCCGCCCAGAAGGCCGATGCCGAACTCGGCCTGGTCCGCGGCGAGACCCTGACAGAAGTCGGCGAGCCAGCTTTCCGGTGTCTCCTTGGCGCGCGCCAGCGCCAGCAGATAGCCGAGCGGCGCCGCGCCCATCGCGGCGAGATCGGAGAGGTTGACCCGCAGGAGCTTCTGCGCGATCTGCGCCGGCGGGTCGTCCTCGAGGAAATGCACGCCCGCGACCATGGCGTCCTTGGTCAGAACCAGGGTCATCCCGGCCGGCGGGTCGAGCAGCGCGGCATCGTCCTCGAGGTCGAGCGCGCCCGCGGTGCCGGCGGCGAGCGGCCGGAGCCGCTGGGCAATGAACTCGAACTCGCCGAGCCATCGTCGCTTCTCAGGCCGGCTGTGGACCCGGCTCGGCCGCCGGTCGCAGCCTGGCGGCCAGGCGGTCGAGCACGGCGTTGATGAAGCCCGCCTCGTCCCGGCTGAGAAAGTCGTGCGCCAGCTCGACGTACTCGTTGATCACGACCCGCACCGGCACGTCGGGGCGCGCGGCCAGCTCGAAGGCGCCGGCGCGCAGGCAGGCACGCAAAAGATAGCCGGCGCGGACCAGGGTCCAGCCCTCGGCGAGCAGCGCCTCGATCATCGGATCGAGCTCGGCCGCGCGCTGCCAGGCGCCGCGGGTCAGGGCGGCGAACCACTCCCGGTCGACCGCGGGCGCCGGGCCGCTGCCCTCGAGCGGCTCCAGCAGGTCGGCCAGACGATGGGCCTGGAACTCGGCGATCACCGCCTCGACATCGACCCCGGACAGCTCGGTCTGGAACAGCGCCTGAATCGCGCCGAAGCGGGCGGCGCGCCGGCGGGTCATGGCTGCAAAAGCACCTTCAGCCGCCAGAGAGCGAGCGCGGCCTGGGCCGCGGCCCCGCCCTTGTCCTTGCCCGCGGGGTCGGCGCGGACCTGGGCCTGGGCGCCGTTGTCGGTGGTCAGGATGCCGTTGCCGATCAGGGCCTGATGGTGGAGGGCGAGGTCCATCAGGCCGCGGGCGCTCTCGCCGGCGACGATGTCGTAATGCGAGGTCTCGCCCCGGATCACGCAGCCGAGGGCTATGAAGGCGTCGTAGCGGCCGGCATCGAGCGCGATCTTGATCGCCGACGGGATCTCGAGCGCGCCCGGCACGGTCACCGTCTCGAAGCCGGCGCCGGCCGCCTCGAGCGCGCGGCGCGCGCCCGCCAGCAGGAGGTCGGAGATCTGGTCGTAGAAGCGCGCCTCGACGATCAGGAGCTGCGGTCGATCGCTCGCCGGCATGGCGCGGCTCAGGCCCCGGCCCGGAAGGCGAGCTGGCGGGCGACGTAGCGGGCGAGCATGTCGACCTCGACGTTGACCGGATCGCCGACCCGGCGTTCGGGCAGGTTGGTCTCTTGCCAGCTGTGCGGGATGATGTTGCAGACGAAGCTGCCGGCGCCGGCCTCGTTGACCGTGAGCGAGATGCCGTCGACCGCGATCGAGCCCTTGACCGCGATCAGAGGGGCAAGGCTCGGGGGCACCTGGACCTCGAGGCGGTGCGACCCGCCGACCGGCTCGAGGCCGAGGATCGTGCCGACCGCATCGACATGGCCGAACACGATGTGGCCGCCCATCTCGTCGCCGATCCGGAGCGAGCGCTCGAGGTTGACCCGCTCGCCGACCTGCCAGCGCCCGACCGTGGTCACCTCGAGGGTCGCGCCCGAGGCCTGGACGGCGTACCAGTCCTCGCCCTTGTCGATTGCGGTGAAGCAGATGCCCGAGGTCGCGATCGAGCCGCCCGGCGGGATCTCGGCGAGCGGCAGCCGGGTCTCGATGGTCAGCCGCCGGCCGCCGGGCTCGGCCGGGTCGGCGACGACCTCGCGAATCCGGCCGACGTCGGTGATGATGCCGGTGAACATGGTCCCCCCTCGGACAGCAGGATATAGGACCGCAGCGTGTCCTGCGCCAGCGTCTGGCTCTGGACCGACGCGAGGCGGATCGCCTCGGCGAGAGTCCGGGCCTCGAGCGCGCCGATCGCCGCCAGCCCGTCGCCGCCGACGATCAGGGGCGCCTGGAACCAGGCCAGGCGATCGACCAGCCGCCGGCGCAGCAGGGCGGTGGCCAGCCGGGCGCCGCCTTCGACCAGGAGGCGCGTGATCCCGCGCGCCGCCAGAGCCGTCAGCACCACGCTCGGATCGAGGCCGTCGCCGCTGCTCGTGGCCAGCTCGATCAGCGCCACGCCCCGTTCGCGCAGCGCCTCGGCCCGCGCCGGCTCGGCGGGCGAGCTGGTGATCAGCCAGGTCGGCACCTCGCCCGCGGTCGCCGCGAGCCGGCTGCTCGGCGGCAGCCGCAGACGGCGGTCGAGCACGACCCGGACCGGCGAGCGGTCCTCGAGGCCGGGCAGGCGGCAGGTGAGCGCGGGATCGTCGGCGAGTGCCGTGCCGCTGCCGATCATGATCGCGTCGTGGCTCGCGCGCAGCCAGTGGCCGCGGGCGCGCGCCGGCTCGCCGGTGAGCCACTGGCTGGCCCCGGTCCGGGTCGCGATCCGGCCATCGAGCGAGGTCGCGAGCTTGAGCGTGACCAGGGGGCGCTGCGCCCGCTCCTTGAGGAAAAAACCGGCGTTCAGCGCCTCGGCCTCGGCGCGCATCAGGCCGAGCTCGACCTCGACGCCGGCCTGGCGCAGTTGGGCCGCGCCCTGGCCGTCGACCCGCTTGTCGGGGCAGAGCGTCGCCGCCACCACCCGGCGCACGCCGGCCCGGATCAGCGCCATGGTGCAGGGCGGCGTGCGGCCGTAGTGGGCGCAGGGCTCGAGAGTGACGTAGGCGGTGGCGCCGAGCGCCTGCTCGCCCGCCCGCCTCAGCGCCTCGGTCTCGGCATGCGGCCGGCCGCCCGGCTGGGTCCAGCCGCGGCCGACGATCCGGCCCGCCTTGACCACGACGCAGCCGACCGCGGGGTTGGGCCAGGTGCGGCCGAGGCCGCGCCCGGCCAGGCGGAGCGCCAGCGCCATGAAGCCGGCGTCCTGCTCATCCGGCGGGGTCGGCATCGGTCGGCTGCACCGCGGCGGCCTCGGGCTCGACCTCGGTGCCCATGCGCGCGATGAACTGCTCGAAGTCCTTGATGCCGGTGAAGTCGCGGTAGACCGAGGCAAAGCGCACATAGGCGACCTGATCGAGCCCCGCGAGGCGCTCCATCGCCAGAGCCCCCAGACGCTTGGCCTCGATCTCGGTCTCGCCGGTGATCTCGACCTCGCGCACGATGCCGTTGACCAGGCGCTCGATCCGCTCCTCGTCGATGCCGCGCTTCCTGGTCGCGATCATGATCGAGCGCCGGAATTTTTCGCGATCAAAAGGCACCCGCCGGCCGTCGCGCTTGATCACGGTCAGCTCGCGCAGCTGGATCCGCTCGAAGGTCGTGAAGCGCGCGCCGCAGGCGTTGCACTGCCGCCGCCGGCGCACCGCACCCCCCTCCTCGACCGGTCGCGAATCCTTGACCTGGTTGTCGTCGGAACCACAGAACGGACAGCGCATCAAGCTACCCTATCGCCATCTCGACCGATCCGATTGAGGATATCTTCGACCACACCGGGTCGCTCCAGCTCGTCCACGGAGACTCTCGCAACCTCGAGCCCGCCGAGCAAGGGCAATTCGAGGTCGCGCTCCAAGTCAGAGACCACTACGAGGGTTGGCTTCTGAAGCACCCACGCGGCCCCAAGCTCGACCTGCGCCCGGTCCGAATCCAGGGCGTGCGGACTGAGGACGAGCACATACAGATCAGAGTTTCCGAATTCCCGTCGCACCTCCGAACCCAGCACTTCTTGAGGCGACGGACCTACAACGATCGAGTCGTGCGTCGCCTTCGCCAGGATCTGCTCAACCCGCTCGGCGAGGGGTCGATCCTCCCGCGCATAGCTGAGAAAGATCCTGGGCTTGGATGGGCGGCCTTTCGTTTGCCTGGTCATCGACTCGATACCTTTCTACGAGCTCGGCTCGCGATCTCCGCAGCCACCCGATCGAAATCATTGATACTGTAAGTCTTGGTTTGACCAATGGCGTCGGGTAGGTCGGCGGTCTCGAGCTTGTCCAGAATGCCGACGATCCGTTTGCCCAAAACCCAGGCCGCTCCGATCTCGTGGCGCACCCAGTCTCGTGCAACAGAAGCCGAGCTCACGAGAACGACCAGCTCTTCAGCTTCCCGAAGCTTGTCGCGTAGCGCGTCAGCAAAGCGATCGCCACTCTCCAAATCTCGGACATCGAGAAATGCTTTGACTCCGTGCCGCCGCCCCTTGCGTTCGACGACGTCCGCCATGCACCGGGCGATCCATCTGTCCTGGCTGGCGTGGCTGACAAACACGAGATAGTCCGTCTGACTGGTGGCCATCTTACGGCGGTTGAAGCGTCATGGTGCCGGCGCATCGGCGTAGATCGGGAAGCGGGCGCAGAGGGCTTCGACCTCGGCGCGGACGGTGGTCTCGGTGGCGGCGTTGTCGTCCGGGTGGGCGACCAGGCCGCGCAGGACCTCGGCGATCAGGCGGCCGGTCTCGCGGAACTCGGCGACGCCGAAGCCGCGGGTGGTGGCCGCGGGGCTGCCGAGCCGGATGCCCGAGGTCACGGTCGGCGGCTCGGGGTCGAACGGGATGCCGTTCTTGTTGCAGGTCATCTGCGCGCGCTCGAGGCTCGCCTCGGCGGCCCGGCCGGTCAGGCCCATCGGCCGCAGGTCGACCAGGATCAGGTGGGTGTCGGTGCCGCCCCCGACCAGGTCGAGGCCGGCCTCGGCGATCGCCTCGGCGAGCGCCTTGGCATTGTCGACCACCTGGCGGCCGTAGAGCTTGAAGTCGGGCCTAAGCGCCTCGCCGAAGGCGACCGCCTTGGCGGCGATCACGTGCATCAGCGGCCCGCCCTGCAAACCCGGAAAAATCGCCGAGTTGATCTTTTTCCCGATCGCTTCGTCGTCGGTGAGGATCAGGCCGCCGCGCGGGCCGCGCAACGTCTTGTGGGTGGTGCTGGTGACGACATGCGCGTGCGGGAACGGGCTCGGGTGGACGCCGGCCGCGACCAGGCCCGCGAAATGGGCCATGTCGACCATCAGCCAGGCATCGACCTCGTCGGCGATCGCGCGGAAGGCCGCGAAGTCGATGATCGGCGGATAGGCCGAGCCGCCGGCGATGATCACCTTCGGCCGGTGCTGGCGGGCGAGGTCGCGGACCTGGTCGAAGTCGATCCGGTGGTCCTGCCGGCGCACGCCGTAGCCGATCGCCTGGAACCATTTACCGGAAAAATTGGGCGGCGCGCCGTGGGTCAGATGGCCGCCGGCGGCGAGCGACATGCCGAGGATCGGGTCGCCGGGCCTGGCGAGCGCGAACAGCACCGCGAGGTTGGCCGACGCCCCGCTGTGCGGCTGGACGTTGGCGAAGGCGCAGCCGAACAGGCGTTTTGCCCGCTCGATCGCGAGCGTTTCGGCGATGTCCACGAACTCGCAGCCGCCGTAGTAGCGCCTGCCCGGGTAGCCCTCGGCGTATTTGTTGGTCAGGACCGAGCCCTGGGCCTCGAGCACGGCCGGGCTCACGATGTTCTCGGACGCGATCAGCTCGATCTGGTGCTGCTGGCGGGCGAGCTCGCCCTGGATCGCCGCGAGCAGCTCGGGGTCGTCGTGATCGAGCCGGCGGTCGAAGAAGCCGCGCGCGGCATCGGCGAGCAGGGCTGGGGCTGGCTGACTTGGCGACATGGGACCTCGAAGCCGGAGTTGGGCCGGCAAGTAGCGTGGCATCGGAGGCTCGCGACCCCTACCCGGAGCTCGCGGCCGTGGCGACGTGGTAGCATAGTCGGGCGCGAATCCAAGGCGACGAATTGCTCGCGTGCGCTCTTGCCCCCACATGGGGTCATAGAATAGCTTCGCCTCTGATCGCCCGCATGCCTCGGAAAGTGCCATGGCCGACATCAAAGTGCGCAACCTGGACGAACGGGTGGCCGACATCCTGAGGACCAAAGCCAAGAACCGGGGCATCTCGCTGGAGGAGGAAATCCGGCGGACACTCGCGGCGTCGGTCAATTCCGATCTGGAGGCCTTCGCCCGCCGTGCGGCGGCGGTGCGCGCGGCGACCGCGGGGCAGGAGCACGATCCGGCCGCGGACAGCGTCGCGAGCATCCGCGAGCAACGCGATGCCTGGGGCTGAGGTCATCCCGCTCGCGACCGTGCTCGACGCCTCGGTTGCGGTCCGCTGGCTCGCCATGGAGCCGGGAACCACGGCCGCCGTCGCTTTGATCAAGCGCCCGACCCGATGGCTGGCGCCGAGACTGTTGCTGACGGAAGTCGCAGGCGCCCTCCACCGCAAGGTCAGCGAAGGGCGGATCCGGGACATTGCCGCGACGGAGGCGCTCGACGTTCTTTTGAACGCGGTCGAGCGCGGCGAGATCCGATTGGCCGAAGACGAGCGGTTCATGGCCGCAGCCTTCGTGCTGGCGACCTTGATGAGCCACAAGGTTGCCGACTGTCTCTATGTTGCCCTTGCGGAGCTTGAGGGCGCAGCCCTCGCGACCGCGGATCGGCGGCTCGCGTCTCTGGCCGAGCGGCGCGGTGTGGCCACGACCCTGCTGTCATAGATGGACCAAGCATGGCTGATCAGGACGGCGCCCGGCTAAGACCCGGTGGGCTCACTCTCGAACGGCTGCGCGCACTGGCTCGGGGCGGGGAGAAGATACGGCTCGACGAGGCCTGCTGGCCCGCGGTCGAGGCGGCGGCGCGGGTGGTCGAGGAGGCGGCCCGCGGCGAGGCCGCGGTCTATGGCGTCAACACCGGCTTCGGCAAGCTCGCGACCACCCGGATCGCGCCCGCCGACATCCTGGAGCTGCAGCGCCGCCTGGTGCGCTCGCACATGTGCGGCCTCGGCCCGCCCTTGCCCGACCCCGTGGTCCGCCTGGTCCTGGCGCTCAAGGCCGCGAGCCTCGCCATGGGCCATTCCGGGGTCCGGCGGTCGACCATCGAGCTGTTGCTGACGCTCCTCGACCACGACGCGTTACCCGTCATTCCGGCCAAGGGCTCGGTCGGCGCGTCCGGCGATCTGGCGCCGCTCGCCCATCTCGCCGGCTGCCTGCTCGGTGAGGGCGAGATCCGTCTTGCCGAGACCGTCAGGCCCGCGGCCGAGGTCCTGGCCGCGATCGGGGCGGCGCCGCTCCAGCTCGGGGCCAAGGAGGGCCTGGCGCTGCTCAACGGCACCCAGGTCTCGACCGCGCTCGCGCTGGTCGGCTGGTTCAGGGCACAGGCGGTGTTCGAGGCGGCGCTGGTCGCCGGCGCCATGAGCGTCGATGCCGCGCTCGGCAGCGACGTGCCGTTCGATCCCCGCCTCAACCGGGTGCGCGGCCAGGCGGGCCAGATCCGGGTCGCCGGGCGGCTGGGCGGGTTGCTCAGCGGCAGCGCGATCCGCGCCTCGCACCTGGTCGACTGCGCGCGCGTCCAGGACCCCTACAGCCTCCGCTGCCAGCCGCAGGTCATGGGCGCCTGCCTGGACCTGCTGCAAGCCGCCGGCGCGGTGCTCGAGCGCGAGGCGAACGGCGTCTCCGACAACCCGCTGGTGTTCCCGCCGGCGACGCCGGGCGAGGCCGGCCAGATCCTCTCGGGCGGCAACTTCCATGGCCAACCGGTCGCCTTCGCGGCCGATCAGATCGCGATGGCACTCGCCGAGGTCGGCTCCTTGGCCGAGCGCCGGATCGCGCTCCTGACCGATCCTGCCCTCAGCGGCCTGCCGGCCTTCCTGGCACCTGCGCCCGGGCTCAATTCCGGCTTCATGCTGCCTCAGATCGTCGCCGCCGCGCTCGCCAGCGAGAACCAGCACCTGGCCCACCCGGTCGCGATCGACAGCCGGCCGACCTCGGCCAACCAGGAGGACCACGTCAGCATGGCGACCTACGCCGCGCGCCGCCTCCTGGAGATGACCGAGAACGCCGCCCAGATCGTCGCGATCGAGCTTCTGGCCGCGGCTCAGGGGATCGAGCTCCGCCGCCCGCTCCAGACCAGTCGGCGACTGGAGGCGGCACTTTGCGAGGTGCGCCGCCACAGTGCCTTTCTGGCCGAGGACCGGCCGCTCGGAGGCGAAATTTCCGGGCTTGCGGCCGCCCTCCTCGCGGGCGAGCTTGCGCACGAGCAGCCGCTGTTGGCGTAGCTGAAGCAAAGGAGAAAAAAATGGATCTGGGGATCGCGGGACGCCGTGCGATCGTCTGCGCGTCGAGTCGGGGTTTGGGCAAGGCCTGCGCCCGGGCGCTGGCACGGGCCGGCGTCGCCGTCGTCGTCAATGGCCTCGATGAGGCCCGCCTCCAGGCGAGCGCCGAGGAATTGCGGCGGGAAACCGGCAGCCCGATCACGCCCGTGGTCGCGGACGTCACGACCCGCGACGGCCAGGCGAAGCTGCTCGAGGCGCTGCCCGATCCGGACATCCTGGTGACCAACGCCGGCGGGCCGCCGTTCAAGGATTTCCGGGCGCTCGATCGCGACGCGATCCTGACCGGCGTGACCTGGAACATGGTGACCCCGATCGAGCTGATCCAGGCGACCATCGAGCCGATGATCGCTCGCAGCTTCGGCCGGATCGTCAACATCACCTCGATCTCGGTCCGGATGCCGATCCAGGGCCTCGATCTGTCGTCCGGCGCCCGCGCCGGGCTCACCGCCTTCGTCGCCGGGGTCGCGCGCTCGGTCGCGCACGCCGGGGTCACGATCAACAACGTGCTGCCCGGCTTCTTCGACACCGACCGCTACTGGGCCGGCATCGACGCGACCGCCAAGGTCCAGGGCAAGCCGCGCGACCAGTTCGCCAAAGAGCGGGAAAACCTGGTGCCGGCGCGCCGGATCGGCGACCCGCAGGAACTGGGCGATGCCTGCGCCTTCCTGTGCAGCGCGCGCGCCGGCTACATCACCGGCCAGAACCTGCTGCTCGACGGCGGCCTGTTCAACAGCGCGTTCTGAAATGATCGGCCGGTCGCGCCGCGGCGTGAGGGTAGGGATCGGCGCTCGGCGCTGCTAGTCTTGCGCAGCTTCTGACGATCGGCGGCCTGGGGTGCGGTGAGGGCCAGACGCGAGCAGCGGGACGGGGACGGCGCGCCGGGCGGCCAGGCGGCGGCCACGTCGCCGATGATCGCCCAGTACCAGGCGCTCAAGGCCGAGCACCCGGACTGCCTCCTGTTCTTCCGCATGGGCGACTTCTATGAGCTGTTCTTCGAGGACGCGAGGCGCGCCGCACCGGCGCTCGACATCGCGCTGACCAGGCGCGGCCGCCATCAGGGCGACGACATCCCGATGTGCGGCGTGCCGGTGCACAGCGCCGAGAGCTACCTCGAACGCCTGATCAAGCACGGCTTCAAGGTCGCGATCTGCGAGCAGATCGAGGACCCGGCGCTGGCCCGCAAGCGCGGCGCCAAGTCGCTGGTCGAGCGCGCGGTGATCCGGGTGGTCACCCCGGGCACGCTCACCGAGGACAGCCTGCTCGAGGCGCGGCGGCACAACTTTCTCGCCGCGCTCGGGCGCAGCCAGCAGGCCCTGGCGCTCGCCTGGCTCGACATCTCGACCGGCGATTTTTTGACCTCGCCGGTCGAGGGCGGCACGCTCGCGGCCGAGCTCGCGCGGATCGGGCCGGGCGAGCTGCTCCTGCCCGAGGGCCTGCTCGCGGCCGAGGCGCTGAGTTCCGCCTGGCGCGATCTCGGCGACCGGCTGACGCCTTGGCCCGATCGCGAGTTCGATTCGCTCGCCGGCGAGCGGCGGCTCAAGGCGAGCTTCGGGGTCGCGGCCCTGGATGGCTTCGGCGCCTTCTCGCGTGCCGAGCTCGGCGCGAGCGGGGCGCTGCTCGGCTACCTCGAGCTGACCCAGAAGGGCCGGCTGCCGCGGCTGGCACCGCCGAGGCGGGTGGCGCCCGGCACGCATCTTCTGATCGACGCCGCGACCCGACGCAATCTCGAGCTGCTGACCAATCTCTCGGGCGAGCGCCAGGGCAGCCTGCTCGCCGCCATCGACCGCACCGTGACCGGCGCCGGCGGCCGGCTGCTGGCCGCGCGCCTCGCCGCGCCGCTCGCGCGCGCCGAGCCGATCCGACGCCGGCTCGAGGCGGTCCAGGCGCTGGTCGACGATCCGGCGCTGCGGGCCGATCTGCGCCAGGCGCTCAAGGGCTGCCCCGATCTCGAGCGGGCGCTCTCACGGCTGTCGCTCGGCCGCGGCGGGCCGCGCGACCTGCTCGCGATCAAGACCGGGCTTGCCGCCGCCGGAGAGATCAGACAGCGCCTCGCCCGCAGCGGCTCGCCGCTCGCCGGGAGCGGTCAGGCGATCGAGGCTCAGGCCGGGCTCATGGCCAAGCTCGAGGCGGCGCTGATCCCGGACCCGCCATTCCTCGCGCGCGATGGCGGCTTCATCGCCCAGGGCTTCCAGGTCGAGCTCGACCGGCTGCGGACCCTGCGCGATCAGGCGCGCCGGCACATCGCCGCGCTCGAGACGCGCACCCAGCAGGAGACCGGGATCGGCTCGCTCAAAATCCGGCACAACAACCTGCTCGGCTACTACATCGAGGTGACCGCGACCCACCTCGCCAAGGTGCCGGCGCATTTCGTCCAGCGCCAGAGCATGGCGAATGCGACCCGCTACAGCATCGCCGAGCTCGCCGACCTCGAGAGCCAGATCGCGAGCGCCCGCGAGCGCGCGCTGACCCTCGAGCTGCAGCTGTTCGACGAGCTCTCCCAGGCAGTGCTGGCCGAGGCCGAAGCGATCGCCCGGACCGCGCAGGCGATCGCCCGGCTCGACGTCGCCGCGGGCCTCGCCGAGCTCGCGCTCGAGCAGCGCTATGGCCGCCCGGAGGTCGACGAGAGCGACGCCTTCGAGATCCGGACCGGCCGTCATCCGGTGGTCGAGCAGGCGCTCGCCCGCGAGGCCAGACCGTTCATCGCCAACGACGCCAGGCTCTCGGGCAGCGAGCGCCTCTGGCTGCTGACCGGCCCCAACATGGCCGGCAAGAGCACGTTTTTGCGCCAGAACGCCCTGATCGCGGTGCTCGCGCAGATGGGGTCCTTCGTGCCCGCCGAGCATGCCCGGATCGGGGTCGTCGACCGCCTGTTCTCGCGGGTCGGTGCCGCCGACGACCTCGCCCGCGGCCGCTCGACCTTCATGGTCGAGATGGTCGAGACCGCGGCGATCCTGAACCAGGCGACCGCGCGGAGCCTCGTGATCCTGGACGAGATCGGCCGCGGCACGGCGACCTTCGATGGCCTCTCGATCGCCTGGGCGGTGGTCGAGCACCTGCACGAGGTCAACCGCTGCCGCGGCCTGTTCGCGACCCACTTCCACGAATTGACGGCGCTCGCCGCCAAGCTCGACCACCTCGTCTGCCGGACCATGCGGGTCAAGGAATGGCAGGGCGACGTGGTCTTCCTGCACGAGGTCGCCGAGGGTGCCGCCGACCGCTCCTACGGCGTCCACGTGGCGCGCCTGGCCGGCCTGCCGCCGCCGGTGCTGACGCGCGCCGAGGAGGTCCTGCACCACCTCGAGCAGGGCGAGGCCAAGGGCGCCCCCGCCCGCCTGGCCGAAGACCTGCCGCTGTTCGCCGCCGCGGCCGCCCGCCCGCGCTCAAAGGGCCAGGCACCGACCGCGCCCACGGAACCCTCGCCGCTCGAAACCGCCCTCAAGGCCGTCAACCCCGACGAGCTCACGCCGCGCGAGGCTCTCGAGCTGGTCTATCGGCTGAGAACGCTGCTCGACGATGCTGACAAACCATGATCGGAACAATGGCCGAACGTCATGGACCTGAACGACGACATCGATCTTGAGAGCCTGCGCCTGGGCCGGCTCGGGCGGGTGCGCGAGCAGCTGAAGGCGCGCGATCTGGCGGCCTGCGTGCTGGTCGACCCGGTCAACATCCGCTACGCGACCGGCGCCCGCAACATGCAGGTGTTCCACGCCCGCAACCCGGCGCGCTACCTGTTCGTCGCGACCGAAGGCCCGGTCGTGCTGTTCGAGTTCACCGGCTGCCACCACCTCGCCCGCGGGCTCGCGACGATCGACGAGATCCGGCCGGCGATCACCGTCTCCTTCGCCGCCGCCGGCCCGCGGGTCGAGGACAAGGCCAGGCTCTGGGCCGCCGAGATCGCGGATCTGGCCCGTCGCCACGGTGGCGGCAACCGGCGGCTCGCGATCGAGCGGGTCAACTACGCCGCCGCCGCGGCGCTCGCCGCCGAGGGCTTCGAGCTGTCGGACGCGCAGGACCCGATCGAGCGCGCCCGGGCGATCAAGCTGCCCGAGGAGCTCGCCTGCATCCGCGCCTCGCTGGCCGCAATCGAGCGCGGCGTCGCCGTGATGCAGGAGGCGCTCCGGCCCGGCATGAGCGAGAACCAGCTTTGGGCCCTGCTGCACAAGAGCGTGATCGAGCAGGACGGCGACTACATCGAGACCCGGCTGCTGAGCTCGGGACCGCGCACCAATCCTTGGTTCCAGGAGGCCGGCCGCCGCCAGATCGAGAACGATGATCTGGTGGCGCTCGATACCGACGTGGTCGGCCGGTTCGGCTACTACGCCGATTTTTCCCGCACCTTCTTCTGCGGCCGCCGCCGGCCCACGGCCGAGCAGCGCAAGCTCTACCGGCTGGCCTACGAGCAGGTGCAGACCAACCTCGCGCTGATCCGCCCGGGCCTGACCTTCCGCGAGCTCTCCGAGCGGGCCTGGCCGATCCCGGAGGCCTATGCCGGCAACCGCTATTTCGTCCTCGCCCACGGCGTCGGCATGACCGGGGAATACCCCTACATCCTGCACCGCCAGGACTTCGACCAAGGCTACGACGGCCTGATCGAGCCCGGCATGACGCTTTGCGTCGAGAGCTACATCGGCGCCGAGGGCGGCGCGGACGGCGTCAAGCTCGAGGAGCAGGTGCTGGTCACCGAGCGCGGGGTCGAGCTGCTCTCGCGCTTTCCGTTCGATGACGCCCTGCTCGGTCGAGAGCTTTAGGTCGATCGCTCGAGCGATGGTTGCGGCTGCCGCGGCGAATCCAACCCTCCCGGACCGACGGCTCTTGGAGCCTGCTGCTGCCTGCGCCATATTCACCTGGCTGGAGCTGATCGAGGCATCCTGGTGGCCAGACCGAGCACGCTGCTGTTGGTCGTGCTGATGAGCGCATGGCTCGCCGGCTGTGCCTCGCCGACCCCGTACAAGCCAGCGGCTGGCGGCTTCGGCTATGCCGAGCAGCAGCTCGAGAGCAACCGCTATCGCGTCAGCTTCGCCGGCAATTCGTTCACCGGGCGCGGCACCGTGCAGAACTATCTCTTGTATCGAGCCGCCGAGCTCACCCTGAAACATCACCACGACTACTTCACGATCGTCAATCAGGACCTCGAGCGCTCAACCGCATACCAGGGCACCGGCTATGATAACTTCGGCTTTTGGCGTCCCGGCTGGATCGGCCCGTCGAACTATTCGGCCTACCCGGTCGACAGCTACACCGCCTTCGCCGACATCGTGATGGGCGACGGCGAGAAACCGGCCGGGGACGTCAACAGCTTCGACGCCCGGGACGTGATCCAGCGGCTCGGCCCCACGATCGAACGGCCCAAGGAGAGCTCATCGTGACCCTGATGCGGCGGCTTTGCGGCCTCGCGATCCTGGTTGGTCTGGCCGCCTGTGCCTCGCCGACCCCCTACCGCGCCGCTACGGACGATACCGGTTACCGCGACCAGCAGATCGAGACCAATCGCTACCGTGTTTCGTTCGCCGGCAACTCGGCGACCCCGCTCAACCGGGTCCAGGACTATGCGCTCTACCGGGCCGCCGAGCTGACGGTGGCGAACGGCTACGACTACTTCAAGGTGGCGAGCCGGAGCACGGATACGCGCGGCGGCGCGGTCGGCGGACCGTCGATCGGCGTCGGGGTCGGCGGCGGCACGGGCGGGGGCGGCGTCGGCATCGGGCTCTCGAGCATCCTGGGCGGCGGCTACCCCCAGGGCTCTACGGTCTCGATGGACATCGTGATGTTCCGGGGCGAGAAACCGGCAGCCGACCAGAGCGCCTACGACGCGCGCCAGGTGCTCCAGCGCCTGGCACCGACGATCCAGACCCCGCCGGCCTGATCAGAGGGGCTCATCGGTCTCCGCCTCGCCCAGCCGATCGGCCAAACTATAGTCGCGCACGACCTCGGCGACCGAGATCCGGAAGTCGGCGAAGATCTCCTGCTTGCCCTCAGCCTGCGCCGCGCGGTGGCGAGCATGGCGTCCGCCAGGCCTCGATCGCCGCCGCATCGCGCCAGAACGACAGCGAGACGTACTTGCCGGGCTCCGCCAGGCTTTGAAAGCGCTCGACCGAGATGAAGCCGTCGATCTGTTCGAGCTCGGGCCGGAGCACGGCCGCGAGATCGAAGTAGTCCTGCGCCCGGCCTTCGCGCATCGTGACCTGGAACGCCACCACTATCATCGGCCTGCTCCGAAATCCTGCCCGCTGACCGTTCGATCGCCGTCGACCCCTTTCGCCGGCTTTGCTGGCGGCGGTCCTTGGGGACCGGAACCACTAGGCGAAGTCCCGCTTCGTGACCCGAGGGCAGCCGCGAACGGATTGGCGGTCAGCCCGTGGGCGAGGACGCTCAAAAGCACCGTGCAGACCACCGTCATGCCGAGCGTTCCGCTCCCGGGAAGGTGCTCGTCGAGCGCGATGATGATGAACACGATGCTCGCCAGCCCCCTGGGCCCGAACCAGCCGATGAAGAGCTTGGCGTCGAGCCGCAGACCGGTCCCGGTCAGGCAGACGAGCACGGGAATCATCCGGATGACGGTCAGGCTCAGGAGTGCATACAGAATCACCTGCCAGGACAGCGCGTCGCGCGGCAGGGTGACGACCACCGCGCCGAAGGCAACCCAGGTGAGCAGCGCGAGGGTGTCGCCGATGCCTTCGGCCGACCGCAGCAGCTCATCCTTCCGCCGCCGCGCCAGGGCACCGGCGGTCAGGCCCCCGACGAAGCAGGCGATGAAGCCACTGCCACCGGCCGCCTGTGCCGTAGCGAAGCACAGCAGAGCCAGCGCCGGAACCGGGATCTGAAGCCAGATCTCGCTGGTCCAGCCGCGCCCGACCGCGAACCGCATCGCGATGGCGGCGAGCACCGTCCAGGCCAGCCCCACGACCGCGCCGATGCCGATCTGCTCGGCGAAATGGCCGAGAACCAAGCCCGTCGTCGAGCCCTCACCGACATCGCCGACCGCCAGCGCCAGGAACAGGAGCAGGATCGGAACGCAGATTCCATCGTTGAGGCCACTCTCGACGTTGAGCCCCTCGCGGATTTCCGACGGAACCGACGGGTTGGTCACGACCGCCTTGCCGAGCGCGGCGTCGGTCGGCGCCAGCATGGTCGCGAGGATCGCGATCTCCAGCAGATCGAGCCGATCGAAGATCGCGACGCCCACGACGAAGCCGAGCGCGATGGTCAGTGGCAGGCCGACGAGCAGGAGACGCTCCGGAATCGCGAGGCTGCGCCGCAGAACCCCGAGATCGGCGTTCGCCGCATCGGTGAAGAGGACCAGAGCGAGGGTGAGCTCGGCGAGCAGCCGCAGCCCTTCGGCATGGACGTTGAGTTGAAGGATGCCGAGTCCGGGGGTGCCCGAGACCATGCCAAAGGCAATATAGGTGATCGCGCCACCGACCAGGGTCCGCTCGAGGCGCCCCGCGAACACGCTGTACAGGAAGACGAACCCGGCCAGCACCGCAAGATTCCAGTACATCGGGACCTCCCTTCCCCGGACCTCGATCGGCCCTCGTCGCGACCCATGCTGACGCCACGACCGGACGGCGCGGCGGGCAGCCGGGACCGGCGCGATCAGTCGTCGTGGGCCATGCCGTCGAACGGGTCACGATCGACGATCGGCTTTCAGGCCTCGCGCCAGCGGTGGCAGGCGACCTGGTGGCCGGGGCCGATCTGCTCGATCGCCGGCACCTCCTCGGCGCAGCGCCGGATCGCGAGCGGGCAGCGGGTACGGAACACGCAGCCCGACGGTGGCGCCAGCGGCGAGGGCAGGTCGCCCGCCAGCACCAGGCGCCGCTTCTGACGCTCGAGCCTCGGGTCCGGAATCGGTACTGCCGAGATCAGCGCCTTGGTGTAGGGATGGCGCGGAGCCGAGTACAGCGTGTCGCGGCTCGCGACCTCCATCGTCCGGCCGAGGTAGAGCACGAGGATGCGGTGGCTGATGTGGCGGACCACCGCGAGGTCGTGGCTGATGAACAGGAGTGCCAGGCCGAACTCGCGCTGCAGGCGCATCAACAGGTTGATGATCTGCGCCTGGATCGAGACGTCGAGCGCCGAGACCGGCTCGTCGCAGACGATCAGCCGGGGCTCGAGGATCATCGCCCGGGCGACCCCGATGCGCTGGCACTGGCCGCCCGAGAACTCGTGCGGATAGCGGTTGATCATCTGCGGCGCGAGGCCGGTCCTGGCCAGCATGTCCCGAACCCGCGACCGGATCGCCGCGCGGCCGAGCCGGGGCTCGTGGGTCGCCAGCGGCTCGGCGATGCTGTCGCCGATGGTCATGCGCGGGTCGAGAGCGGCGAGCGGGTCCTGGAACACGATCTGCATCGCGCGGCGCCGGCGGCGAAGGGTCTCCGGATCGAGGGTCGCGAGATCCTCCCCGAGCCAGACCACACGGCCCGCGGTCGGCTCGATCAGGCGCAGGATCGCACGGCCGAGGGTCGACTTGCCGCAGCCCGAACTCGCCGACCACGCCGAGGGTCTCGCCGGGTGCCAGCGCGAAGCTCACGCCATCGACCGCCTTGAGCGGCAGATGGCGGCGGCGGAGCAGGCCGCCGACCGCGATCGGAAAGTGGACGCTGAGGTCCTCGACCGCGAGCAGCGGCGCGCTCACGGCAGCCGTTCCAGATGGCAGGCCTTGCGGCGGTGATCGGCGAAGGGCCGGAGCTCCGGCCGCTCGGCGCAGCGCTCGAAGGCGAAGCCGCAGCGCTCGCGGAAGGCGCAGCCCGCGGGCAGGGCCTGGAGGTTCGGCGGCTGGCCCGCGATCGCCACCAGCTCGCCGGCGGTCGCCGCGTCCAGGCGCGGCATCGAGCGCAACAGCCCGAGCGTATAGGGGTGCTGCGGGTCGTCGAAGATCGCCTGCACCGGGCCCTGCTCGACGATCCGCCCGGCGTACATCACCAGCACCCGCTCGGCGAGGCCCGCGACCACGCCGAGGTCGTGGGTGATCAGCACGATCGCCATGCCGAGCTCGCGCCGCAGCTGCTGCAACAGCTCCAGGATCTGCGCCTGGACCGTGACGTCGAGGGCGGTGGTCGGCTCGTCGGCGATCACCAGCTCCGGCTCGCAGAGCAGTGCCGTCGCGATCATCACCCGCTGGCGCATGCCGCCCGAGAACTCGTGCGGGTAGCGGTCGATCCGCTGCCGCGCGGCCGGGATGCCGACCCGCTCCAGCAGCTCGACGCTGCGCCGGCGGGCCTCCCGCTCGCCGAGGCCCCGGTGCTCGATCAGGACCTCGGTCATCTGGCGCGCGATTCTGAGGTGGGGGTTGAGCGAGGTCATCGGGTCCTGGAAGATCATCGCGAGCCTCGCGCCCCGGACCTTGTTCAGCTGCGCCGCCGGCAGCCCCAGCAGCTCCTGGCCGCGAAAGCGCGCGCTGCCGGCGCAGCGGCCGTTGCGGGCCAGCAGGCCCATGATCGAGAGGAAGGCCTGGGTCTTGCCCGAGCCGCTCTCGCCGACCACGCCGACGCTCTCGCCCGCCTCGATGCCGAAGCTCAGGCCGCTGACCGCCGCGACCTCGCCGTCGGGGGTCGTGAAGCGGGTGGTCAGATCCTGGACCTCGAGAACCGCGCTCATGGCGCTCCCGACGATCATGGCGCTCCAAAGCTGGTGCTCGGGGACATTCTGATCTAGTTTGGTCAGATCAGATGGAGCCGGCTGACCATGCATGTCAACGTCTACGCTGCCAAGACCCACCTGTCCCGCTTGATCGATCAGGTCAACGCCGGCGAGGAGATCGTGATCACCCGCCATGGCCGGCCGGTCGCGCGCCTGGTGCCGGCGGCGGCGGCGAAGCCGCGCGTGCCGGGCCTGCTGGAAGGCCAGGGCTACTGGATCGCCGACGACTTCGATGCGCCGCTGCCAGACGATCTGCTCGACCTGTTCGAAGGCCTGACCAAAGAGCCGGATACCGAAGGGCCGTGAGCCTGCTCCTCGATACCCAGCCCCTGGTCTGGTTTCTGCTCGATCCGAAGCGGATCCCGGCGTCGCTGATGACGCTCCTGACCGATCCGAGCCGGATCGTTCACGTCAGCGCGGTCGCGGTCTGGGAGGCGACGATCAAGACCGGACTCGGCAAGCTCGCTCTGCCGCTCGATCGGCTCGAGGCGACGATCGCCGCGGCGGGCTTCACGGTCCTGCCGGTCACGGCGGCGCATGCGCTCGAGGTCCGGCATCTGCCGGCGCTCCACCGCGATCCCTTCGACCGGCTGCTGATCGCCCAGGCCCGCCACGAGCGCCTCGGGCTCGTGACCTGCGACGCCCTGGTCCGCCGCTATCCGGTCGATACGCTTTGGGACTAGGTTGAAGTCCATGGATCGATGAGGACTATGCCAAGGCCCGCGAAATGGCGCACATTGCGGGTCGCCAGCAGCGCCCGCCGGGCAAGGACGATGCCTGCGATCTGAGCATCGCGGATCTCGGCGGGTCGGCCGGCCTGGCGCCGGCGGGCCGCGATCGACGCCGCCTGACGCGCGGCCTGCTGCTCGAACGGCAGGATACGCCCCTCGAAGTCTTCCTCCAGCGCCCGGGCGAAAGCATCTTCGAGCCGCCGGCGCCGGCGTCCCGGGGCCAGCAGCTCCAGACCGAAGCGGACCTCGAACACGCTGACGGCCGTGGTCCAGATCGACTCCAGAGGCTGGCGGTCGAGCCACTCGACCACGATCGGGTCCGCGTCCTGCCGCATCAGGGCGGAGATGACGTTGGTGTCGAGAACGATCATTCCTCGAAGGTCGCAGGCTCTGCGATCTCGCCCGGCAATTCGGGCAGCTCGTCCTCGAGCCCAATCCCCGCAAAGCGGGCCCGCAACCGGCTGCCGAGCGGCTCTTTCGTACCGTCCTCAGCCTTGACGGCGTTGCGCAGGATTTCGCGAACCTCCTCCTCGGTACTCCGGCCGTGCTGCCGAGCACGGCGCTGCAGGCGCGCCTTCACCTCGTCTTCCAGGTTGCGAACCACGAGCTGAGCCACTTCCGTTCTCCCGCGTTCGATATCACGATATCGATACTTTGGAGGAACTTTTCAAGCCTTGAGCCTGTGGCTCCGTCATCGTTGGCAACCACGACTAACCACAAGCCCCTGAAATCACTCAACTCTTTTTGGGTCAGCCTCTCAGGCGCCGGCGCACCCGATCATGGCTGGTTGCCCGGTGCCGGCGGCGGCCCTTGCCCTGGCTTCCGGCAGCGGCAGGAGGTCGAGCAGGGCCTGAGCGGCCCAGCGATGACCGGCGGGGGTCCAGTGGCCGTCGGCCGGGAAGTGGAGCCGATGGATCGCGGCCGGATCGGTCGGACAGGCGGCGAACAGGGACTGGTCGGGCTGCTCGAGGCCGGCCGGATCGAAGGCGTAGTCGCCGCTCAGGCACTCGCCCGGCTCGACCAGGAAGACCAGCATGAAGCGCGCCCCGCGCGCCTTCGCCAGGGCCGCCGCACGCGCCAGGATCCGGTCGGCGTTGGCGATCAGGCGCGGCCGCATGAACTCGTCCAGAACCGTGTTGACGAGGTTCGCGAACGGCAGGAACGAGCGCCCGAGAAAGACGTCCAGCCAGCGGCAGCGCTTCGCCACCGGAACCGGCTCGAAGCCGTCGGCACCGAGGACCGCCACCGAGTTCGATCTGCAGCGTCTGGCCGGCCGCGAGCGCGCAGATGAAGCGCCGGTCGACGAAGCTTCGCCGCAGATCCTCGCTGATCGGCGCCCAGACCACCAGATCGCCCTCGCCGATCCGATCGGCGTAGTGCTCCATCCGCAGATCCATCTGCTCCGGGCCGTAGCCGTTGACGCCATAGTTGATGACCTCGTAGGCGGGCCCGAGCGCTCGTTGCAGGAGCGCGGCATAGGTCTGGTCGTCCTCGACCCCCTGCCCGAAGGTGAAGGAATCGCCGAAGATGTGGACCCGGACCGTCGCCCCCGGGGCCGGCGCGTGCGCCCGCAGGCCCTGCTGGTCGATGTGGTAGGTGACGTCGTAATTGCCGGGCAGACGGTGGCGCACGACCGCGCCCGGCCGCGGCATCCAGCCCACGCGGTCGTCGGCGACGTAAAACCCGCCGCCGCCATCCTCGGCGACGAAGCTCTCGGCCGAGGCGACGTGGAGCCCGTAGTAGAAGACCGTGACCTCCAGCGCCAGCAGCTGGACCGGGATCGACAGGACCCAGGCGAGGCTCGCGTAGTGGAGGGCGCGGCGCTTGAGACCTTGGCCGCGATGTGCAAGCCGAGGCCGAGGCAGCAGGTCAGGTCCAGCGCGAGCAGATAGTAGAGGACCGACCGGTTGATCGGGGTGAACTGCTGGACGACCAAAGGATTGATCACCAGCAGGACCGGCACCAGCAGACCGGGGATCAGATCGGCGAGCCAGCGCATCCGTGGGGGGCGGGCAGGCTCGTCCATGGTCAGGGTCAGGCCTCGGATCATCCGGCCGCCCCCCCTTCGAACCGCGCTCGCCGCGCCCACAGCGTGTCGTAAGCCATGGCGCGACGATCATCGATTGTGGTTAACGATAGGTTAACCGGTCGACGCTATCGATCCTTCGGGTCGAGGGCGTCGCGCAGGCCGTCGCCGATGAAGTTGAAGCAGAACAGCGTGACCGCGAGGAAGGTCGCGGGGAAGATCAGGAGCCAGGGGGCGGATTCCATCTGGGTGGCGCCTTCCGAGATCAGCACGCCCCAGGAGGTCAGCGGCTCCTGGACCCCGAGGCCGAGGAACGAGAGAAAAGATTCGGTCAGGATCACCTGGGGCACGGTCAGCGTGACGTAGACCACGACGGGCCCGAGCACGTTCGGGATGATGTGGCGGGTGATGATCCTGCGGTTGGAGACGCCGGCCGCGCGCGCCGCCTCGATGAACTCCCTGCCCTTCAACGCGAGCGTCTGGCCGCGCACGATCCGGGCCATGGTCAGCCACTCGACCGCCCCGATCGCGATGAAGATCAGGAAGATGTGGCGGCCGAACACGACCATCAGCAGGATCACGAAGAACATGAAGGGCAAGGAGTACATGACGTCGACGAAGCGCATCATCAGATGGTCGAGCGCGCCGCCGACGTAGCCGGCGATCGCCCCGAAGCTGACGCCGATCACCAGGCTGACCGCGGTCGCGAGCAGGCCGACCATGAGCGAGACCCGGCCGCCGTAGAGGGTGCGCACGAACAGGTCGCGGCCGTTGCCGTCGGTGCCGAACCAATGGCCGGTCGCGAGATCGGGCGGCATCTGGATCTGGTCCCAGAACACCTCGTCGTAGGCATAGGCGCTGAGCCAGGGGCCGACGAGCGCCAGCGTCGCGATGATCGCCAGCACGACCATCGAGACCACCGCCGCCTGGTTGCGGAACAGCCGGCGGCGGGCATCCTGCCAGAGCGAGCGGCCCTCGACCTCGACAGCCGCTCCAAGGGCGTCCGGACCGAGCGCGACGCTCACCGCTGCTTCACCTTCGGGTCGAGCAGGCCGTAAAGCAGGTCGACCACGAGGTTGAGCAGGATGATCAGCACCGCATAGGTGATCACCGTGCCCATCACGAGCGTGTAGTCCCGGTTCAGCGCGCCCTGGACGAAGTAGCGGCCGATCCCGGGGATGCCGAAGATGGTCTCGATCACGACCGAGCCGGTCACGACCTGGGCGGTCGCCGGGCCGAGGTAGGAGACCACCGGCATCAGCGCGCCCTTGAGCGCGTGGCGGACGACCACGATGCGCTCGCGCAGGCCCTTGGCGCGCGCGGTCCGGATGTAGTTGGCGTGCAGCACCTCGATCATGCTGCCGCGGGTCAGGCGGGCGATGTAGGCGATCTGGGGGAGCGCCAGCGCGATCACCGGCAGGACCAGGTTCGGGACCGCGCCGCCGTTCCAGCCGGCGACCGGCAGCCAGCGCAGCCAGACGCCGAAGATCAGGGTCAAGAGCGGCGCCATGACGAAGTTCGGGACCGTGATCCCGGTCATCGCGGTCGCCATCACCGCGTGGTCGTAGCCGGTGTTCTGGCGCAGTGCCGCAAGCGTGCCGAGCGTGATGCCGAGCCCGATCGCGAGCCCGATCGCGAGGCCGCCGACCTCGAGGCTGGCCGGGAAGCCGGTCGCCAGCAGCTCGGCGACCGTGAAGTCCCGGTATTTGAACGACGGCCCGAAGTCGCCGTGCAGCACGCCGAGCAGATAGTCGCGGTACTGCAGCAGCAGCGGCTGATCGAGGTGGTAGGCCTTGAGGACGTTGCGCTCGATCTCGACCGGCAGCGCCCGCTCGCGATCGAACGGCCCGCCGGGGGCGACCCGCATCATGAAGAAGGCGATCGTCACGATCACCAGCAGGGTCGGGATGCTGGTCAGCAGGCGGCGGGCGACGTAGGCGGCCAAGATCCGGGCCTGAGGCGCGGCGGTCCGCCGCGCGGGAGCCTCAGCGCTCGACGCTGAGGAAGCGGGTGCGGTGGATGTCCTTGGTGTTGTCGACCCAGCCCTTGACGTAGTTCGCGACCAGGTCCTTGGACACGTAGTAGTAGATCGGGATGTTGGGCATGTCGGTCATCGCGATCGCCTCGGCCTGGTGCAGGAGGCCCGCGCGGGCCTTGAGATCGGCGGTCCTCGAGGCCTCGGCCATCAGCCGGTCGTAGTCCGGGTTGGCGTAGCCCGCGTAGTTCAGGACCCCGGTCGTGCTGTCCATCAGATAGAGGAAGTTCTGGGCGTCGTTGTAGTCGGCGATCCAGGCCGCCCGCGCCACCTGGAAGTTGCCTTCCTGGATGTCCTTGTAATGGACCTTGACCTCGCTGTTGAACAGCTCGGTGTCGATGCCGAGCTGCTTCCACATGGCGGCGACCGCGATCGCCACCTTCTTGTGGGTCTCGGACGTGTTGTAGCGCAGCGTCAGCTTGAGCGGATGGTCCGGGCCGAAGCCGGCGGCCGCGAGCAGCTCCTTGGCCTTGGCCTGACGATCGGCGTACGGGGTGCCCTTCCAGTCGACGTAGGCGGGCTCGCCGTAGTTGCCGGTGCCGGGCGGCACGAAGCTGTAGGCCGGCAATTCGCCCGTGCGCAGGACCTTGTCGGTGATCGCCTCGCGGTCGATCGCGAGCGCCAGCGCCTGGCGCACGCCCCGGTCGTCGAACGGCGGCTTGCGGCAGTTGATCGCGTAGTAGTAGATGCCGAGGTAGGGCGCGATCCGGGTCTCGTCCGGCAGGTTCTGCTTGAGCCAGTCGATCTGCTCCGAGGCGAAATCATACTGGACGTCGATCTCGCCGGCCCGGAACCGCTTGGTCGCGGCGTTGCGCTCCTCGGCCGGATAGTAGGTGACGCTGTCGATCGCGACGTGGTCGGCGTCGTAAAATTCCGGGTTCTTGACCGACTTGATGTGGTCGTTGGGCACCCACTCGACCACCGTGTAGGGCCCGTTGCCGACGATCTTGCCGGGCTTGACCCAGTCGTCGCCGAGCTTCTCGACCGTGTGCCTGGGCACCGGGAACGCGGTGTAGTGGGTCAGCTGCTCGAGAAAGTAAGGCGTCGGGCTCTCGAGCGTGATCTCGAGGGTCTTGGGGTCGAGCGCCCGCACCCCGAGGGCGCTCGCGTCCTCGATCGCGCCCTCGTTGAGGGCCTTGGCGTTCTTGATCGTGTACAGGAGCGAGGCGTATTCGGCGGCGGTGGCGGGGTCGAGGATGCGGCGGAACGCGAACACGAAATCGTCGGCGGTCACCGGCACGCCGTCGGACCAGGTATGGTCACGCAGCTTGAAGGTGTAGATCAGGCCGTCATCGCTCACCTGCCAGCTCTCGGCAGCTCCCGGAATCACGCTGCCATCGGCGGCTTCGGTGGTCAGGCCCATGAACATGTCGCCGATGATCCGGTTCTCCCAGGTGCCGGTGACATGGTGCGGGTCGAGGCTGTCGGGCTCGCCGAAGTTGGCGATCCGGAGCTCGCCGGCCGCATGCGCCGGGGCGCCGCCGAGGGTCGAGGGCGAGGCCCAGGCCGAGGGCGGCCGAGCGCGCGTCGATCCGATTCAGCGACATGGCAAACCTCCTCCCTGCGCCGGTTCACCGGCGCGCCATCGGGTCAGCGGCGCCGACGGGCGGGGTGCGGTGACGGGCTCGCCAGGAAGCCTAGCACGCCGCCATCCGCTCACAACCCCAAAGCGCGCAAGCCGCGGGAGGTCCTTCGGCGCGCGCCTTCGGCGACTGGGCGGTGGCGTCGACCGGGACCGGCGATCAGCGTGCCGCAGCTGCCGTCTAGAAGAACCGTTCGGGCACGGTGATGATGTCGCCTGGCTGGACGGTGGTATCGACGCGGGTCGGGAACGCGCAGCCGTTGCGTTCGATGGTCGCGCCCGACTGGTCGGCCCGGTAGGTGTAGCCGCCGGCCAGCGCCACCGCGTTGGTCAAGGTGATGCCGTCGCGATATTCGTAGCTGCCTGGCTTGGAGACCTCGCCGAGGACATAGAAGGATCGGTAGGTCAGCAATTGCACGCCGACCTGCGGGTTGACCAGGAACTGAGCCTGCTTGAGGCGTTCCTCGATCTGGTTCTCGAGCTCGCGGGTGGTCAAACCGCCGGCTTTGAACTCACCGACCAGCGGCAGCGCCAGGAAGCCCTGGCCGTCGATCGCGAACTGGACCCGACATGTCCGGCTGCCGGAAGATCGTCACCTTGAAGGTTGTCGCCCGGGCCGAGCCGGTAACCGACCAGCCCGCCGGGAGGCGCCACGCCGCCTTTGCACGTTGGCACGCCGCTGCTGGAGCAGGCTGCCAGCCACATCAGGCCCAGGACGACCAGAGCGAGCCGCTTCACGTGCGCGGCCGATCGCGGCGTTGCAAGGCCTCGAGCCCGAAGAGCAAACCACCAAGCAGCATGAAGACCACAGGCGACCATTCGACCGACGTGAACGGCAGGCCGATCAGAGAGGTGACGAGATCGAGCGCTGCCAGCAAAAAACACAGCGAACCAAGAAGCGACATGGTTGCGGTACCTCATTGGTGCTAGCGGATTGGCGGCCGGCGGGCAAGCCCTTCGAGAGGTTTAGCGCACCATGGGCCGCATCACGAGCCCCCCAAGCGGTTCGCCCGCGGGTTGAGGGGTCTCGAAGTTACTCGATGCGGCCCGCGGGCAGGGGGTGATCGCGCCCCGAAGCTCGCCGTCTGCGGCGGCACGCCGCAGGCGATGCTGCCGATCTCGACGATCTCGGGCCGGTCCACGATCCGTGCCCAGGCATGGCCGCCGCCGGCGGCCGCCACCACCAGGACGGCGCCGCCGGCCAGCTTGATCTTGGCCGCCTCCATCTCGGCGCCTCCGATCGCTCGTGGATCCGGTCGCATCCAAGCCGGCGAGCCGCCTACAGGCCGTTGGCCGGCTCCTGGGCACCGAGCTCGGAGGCGATCGCGACCAGCTGCGGATCGGGCGTCTCCGCGACCAGCGCGTAAGCCAGATCGCCATCCTGCCAGTAGCCGGCGGTCAGGTCGCCGACCTCGACCAGCTCGACCTGCTGGCCGACCTCGAGCGGCGCCGAGGACAGGCAGAGCGTCAACCGGCGGCCGGCGCCGTCCTCGTAGATCAGCTGCGCCATCGGGAGGTCGCCCGCGGTCAGCAGGCGGCCGCCGACCAGGCGCAGACCCATCGCCGCCAGGATCGGGATCTCGATCGGCTGGCCCAGACGGCTGGAGAACCAGGCCGACATCTCCGCGGTCGACGCCGCCGTCAGCTCGACCGGTCGCCGCCGGTCGCCGCCGAACACCTCGTGGGCCTCGGCCGCCTTGACCACCAGCTCCGGGATCCGGTTTTGCAGATAGCTCTGATACAGGCTGTGGCTCGACCAGCCGACCGCGAGCAGCAGGGCGACGGTCGCCGCCTGGCGCAGCCAGCGGCGGTAGTCGGGGCGGGTCAACCGGTCCGCCAGCGCGCGCTGCAGCTCGGCCGTGGTCGGATCGTCGGCGGCCAGGTCGACCGCTGCGAGCCGGTGCCGGAGCGCGTCCTTGTGGCGGGCATATTCGGCCAACCGCTGGAGGTCGTCGGGATGATGGCCGAGGTGCGCCAGGACCGACGTGCAACGCCCCTCGGGCAGCTGGCCGTCGACGAACGCCTGCAGCTCGGCCTCGCTCATTTCGGGCAGGCTCATCGCTTGCCTCCGATCACCCGCAACGGAACCCTGAGGTCTCCGTGCATCATCTGGCGCAACGCCTCGCGGCCCCGGGCCAGGCGCGACATCAGGGTGCCGAGCGGGATCCCCTGGACCTTGGCCGCCTGCTCGTAGCTGAAGTCCTCGAGCGCGATCAGGCTGAGCGCCGCCCGCTGGGCCTCGGGCAACCGGGCCAGCGCCGCGAGCACGTCGCGCACCTCGAGCTGGATCAGCTGCGCCGGCGCCTGGGCGACCGCAATCGCCTCGTCGTCGAGCTCCACCGTCGGCGGCCGGCGCCGGCGCACGCCGCTGATGAAGGCGTTGTGCATGATCGAGAACAGCCAGGCGCGCAGGTTGCCGCCGACCCGAAACGAGCGCGCCGCGGCGATCGCCCGCACCAGGGTCTCCTGGACCAGGTCCTCGGCCTCCTGCTGGCCGCCGGTCAAGGCGAACGCATAGCGGCGCAGGCCGGCGATATGCTCGGCAAGCTGGTCGATCACCGCCTGGTGGCTCATGGCGCCTCTCTGGACTCCAGTGTCCGATGTACGAATCTGGTGCGCGCCTAGTCCGTTGGCCGCGGCAAATGGAGCTTGTTTCGGTGCGCGGGCCGGCGCCTCGATCGACGCGTCGATGATCGCGCTCGCTGCCACGGCGCTCGGCCAGGGCGCCGTCACGCCTGGGCGAGCGCGCCGGAATCGGCAAAAGCGTAGCCCGATACCCTTGCGACGGCCGCCCGGTCGGCCAACCTTTTCGCCATGCGCGCTCGCCACGCCCCGCAACCCGATCCCGCCGCTCTCGGCCGCTGGCTCGTGGTCGCCATCGGGTTGGCCCTGGCGCTGCCGGCCTGCGCCCCGGGCGGGCCCTGGCAACCCACGGCCGGCGCCGGGCATCCGCTGACCGGCCGGATCTACCAGGTCGCGACCGGCCGCTTCGTCGACCAGGCGACCCTGATCGCCGACCTCGCGCAGGCCGACTTCGTACTCCTCGGCGAGCGTCACGACAACCGCGATCACCAACGCCTCGAGGCGCTCCTGGTCGAGGCGCTGGAGGGCGCGCGGCCGCGGGCGGTCGCGTTCGAGATGATCCCGAGCGACCGCCAGCTGGCGGTCGTCGAGGACCGCGAGCGGCATCCGGACGACCCGGCTGGCCTGGGCGCGGCGGTCGGCTGGGCGGCCCTCGGCTGGCCCGATTGGCAGCTCTACGCGCCGATCGCGCAGGCCGCTCTCGAGCACGGCGCCGAGATCGTCGCGGCCGATCTGTCGCCAGCGCAGAGCCGGGCGGTCTTCCGCAACGGGCCGGATGTCCTGCAGGCGGCGATGGTCCGCCGGACCGGGCTCGATCGGGAGCTGCCGGCCGATCTGGCGGCGAGCCTCGCTCAGGAGCTGCGCGCCAGCCAGTGCGGCCAGGTCCCGGAGCCGGTGGTCGCCGGCATGGTCCGCGTCCAGCGGGCGCGCGATGCGATGATGGCCGACCGCCTGGCAACGGTCGGCGGCCGGGCGGGCGGCGTGCTGATCGCCGGCAACGGCCAGGTGCGCACCGACCGCGGCGTGCCCTGGTACCTCGCGCGCATGCGGCCGCACGCCAGGATCCTGAGCGTCGGCCTGCTCGAGGTCCTGGACGGGATCGACACGGTGCCCGCAGCACTCCCGTTCGACTACGTCTGGTTCACGCCCCGGGCCGGCGACGGCCAGCCCTGCGCCGCGGCCGACCCGACCCTGCAGCGGCTGGAGCCCGCGCTGCGCAGCTGAAGGCGCGCCGGTCAGCGGCCGGACCGCTTCACCTCGAGCCGGCGGCGGTGCAGGATCGGCTCGGTGTAGCCGTTGGGCTGCGCCCGGCCCTGGAAGACCAGATCGCAGGCGGCCTGGAAGGCGATGCTGGCCTCGAAATCGGGCGCCATCGGCCGGTAGGCCGGATCGCCCGCGTTCTGCCGGTCGACCACCGCCGCCATCCGGCGCAGGGTCGCCATCACCTGGTCCGCGCTGCAGATGCCGTGGTGCAGCCAGTTGGCGATGTGCTGGCTCGAGATCCGCAGCGTCGCCCGGTCCTCCATCAGCCCGACGTTGTTGATGTCGGGCACCTTGGAGCAGCCGACCCCCTGGTCGATCCAGCGGACGACATAGCCGAGGATGCCCTGGGCGTTGTTGTCGAGCTCCTGCTGGATCGCCTCGGCGGTCCAGTTCGGGCGCTCCGCGACCGGGATCGAGAGGATGTCGCCGAGCTTGGCGCGCGGCCGCGATCTGAGCGCCTCCTGACGCGCCCGGACGTCGACCTTGTGGTAGTGCAGCGCGTGCAGGGTGGCGGCGGTCGGCGACGGCACCCAGGCGGTGTTGGCGCCGGCCATCGGATGGCCGATCTTGGCCTCGAGCATGGCCGCCATCAGGTCCGGCATCGCCCACATGCCCTTGCCGATCTGGGCCCGGCCCGGGAGGCCGGTCGCCAGGCCGATGTCGACGTTCCAGTCCTCGTAGGCCTGCATCCAGAGCGCCGCCTTCATGTCCGCCTTGCGGATCATCGGGCCGGCTTCGATCGAGGTGTGGATCTCGTCGCCGGTGCGGTCGAGAAAGCCGGTGTTGATGAACACGATCCGGTCCTGGGCGGCGCGGATGCACTCTTTGAGATTGACGGTGGTGCGCCGCTCCTCGTCCATCAGGCCCATCTTGAGGGTGCAGGGCTCGAGCCCGAGCGCGCGCTCGACCCGCGCGAACAGCTCGCTCGTGAACGCCACCTCCTCCGGCCCGTGCTGCTTCGGCTTGACGATGTAGACCGAGCCCGCCCGGCTGTTGCGATGGCGGCCATGGCCTTGCAGATCGTGGAGCGCGATCAGGCTCGTGATCATGCCGTCCAGGATGCCTTCGGGCACCGGCTGGCCGTCCCGGTCGAGGATCGCGTCGCTGGTCATCAGATGGCCGACGTTGCGCACCAGCATCAGGCTGCGGCCGTGCAGGCTGAGGCTGGAGCCGTCGGGGCGGGTGTAGGTCCGATCGGGGTTGAGGCGCCGCTCGACCGTCCGGCCGCCCTTCTCGAAGCTCGCTGCGAGGTCGCCCTTGAGCAGACCCAGCCAGTTGCGATAGGCCGCGACCTTGTCCCCGGCATCGACCGTCGCGACCGAATCCTCGAGGTCGACGATCGTGGTCACCGCGGCCTCGAGAACGACATCGCTGATGCCCGCGGGATCATCCCGGCCGATCGGATGGGTGCGGTCGATCCGGATCTCGACGTGCAGGCCGTGGTTGACCAGAAGGACCGCCGAGGGCGCCGCCGGCCTCGCCCTGGTAGCCGGCGAGCTGGCCAGGCTCGCGCAGTCCTGCGCGGCCGCCGCCCGCGAGGCTCGACCACGAGCCGCCCGGCCTCGACCCGGTAGCTCGGTGGCGTCCCGATGCGAGCCGCCCTCGAGCGGCGAACGCCTCGTCCAGGAATTGGCGGGCGAAGGCGATCACCCGCTCGCCGCGCACCGGATTGTAGTCCGGGCCCCGCCCGGCGCCGTCCGCCTCCGGGATCGCATCGGTGCCGTAGAGCGCATCGTAGAGGCTGCCCCAGCGGGCGTTGGCGGCATTGAGCGCATAGCGGGCGTTGGTCACCGGCACGACCAGCTGCGGGCCGGCGATGCTGCTGATCTCGGCGTCGACCTCGGCCGTGGTGGCGGCGAAATCCTCGCCTTCGGGCAGCAGATAACCGATCTCCTCGAGGAAGCTCCGATAGGCGTCCGGATCGAGCAGCCGGCCACGGCGCGCCCGGTGCCAGGCATCGATCCTGGCCTGCAGCTCGTTGCGGCTGCGCGAGCAGCACGCGGTTGCGCGGTGCCAGCTCATGGACGATCGCATCCAGCCCCGACCAGAACCGTTCCGGCGCCACGCCGGTGCCCGGCAGGGCCTCGTCCTCGATGAAGTCGTGCAGCACCTTCGCGACCCGAAGACCGCCAGCTTGGATCCTGTCCGTCATCACTCGTGCCTTGCTCCTGCTGGTCGTTGGCTCGACCCGGGTTCACCTGGCCATAGATCATTGGACTCGGCCGCCGGCGCAAGCCTCGGTCACGTGGGTAGCGGATCGAGCGGCCAGATCGGCCGGCGCACGCGGCTGTACGGCAGACGCGCGAAGTCCTGGGTCAGCGCCCCCGGCCCGTCCAGCCAGATCACCTCCTTGGCGATCGGCGCGAAGCCGGCATGGAAGTGCTGCGCCGACTTCACCACCACCAGCTTCTTGTCGTCGAGCCGGATGCCGTGATCGGTGAACAGGGCCGGGTCGAACGCCTGGGTGCGGGTGGCGTTGAGGAGCACCTCGACGCCGTCGATCCGGATCGCGGCGACGTCGCCGAGCTGGGTCCAGCCGCCGGCGAAGCGCTGCCGGGCAGCCTTGGCGAGGTGCGTGACCTCGGCCTCGACATCGAGCGGTGCGCCGGAGATCGGGCCGACCTTGCCGCCGAGCCGCAGACGCAGCCGACCGCCGGGGCCAGCGAGCTGGCAGAAGCTGACGGCGACCGGGTCCCACAACGGTCCGAGCGCCACATTGCGGACCCGCTGCTCGAGCAACCGCCGGAGCAGGAAGGTCGCATCGCCCGGGGCGCCACCGCCGGCGTTGTCCGAGGCGTCGGCGAGCACGATCGGCCCTCCGGGCAGGGCGAGCGCGCGCTCGAGGCCCGCCTCGTGATCCAGCATCGGCGCCGCGGTCTGGCCGCGGAGCGCCTGCAGCTCACGCCCGAGTTCGGCCGCGAGCGTCTCCGCCTTGGCCGGATCGCCATCGGTGACCACCAGGACCTTCGCTCCCAGATCGGCGACGTCCGCCCAGGGAAAGCCGTGGCCGAGCGAGACCGAGAGGACGCGATCCCGGCCCTCGAGCGCCTGCATCCGGCCGACGAAGCCCTGGCCCGGCGCGCGCGTGGTGTGGATGGTCGCGATCATCCGGCAGTCGAACACGCCCATCACCGGCCGGATCTCGCCGCGCGCGGCGCGCAGCGCGAGGTCGACCAGCTCCTCGGCGCGCTCGTAAGTGTCGGTGTGCGGATACTCCTTATAGAAGACGAGGAGGTCGCTGGAGCGGACGATCGCCGCGGTCAGATGGCAGTGCGGGTCGAGCTCGGCGCCGACCACCCCATCCGGTCCGACCAGCGCCCGCACCCGGGCCAGAAGATCGCCCTCGCAGTCCTCGTAGCCGTCGGCGACCATGGCGCCGTGCAGCGACAGCACGACGACCTCGACCGGCAGCGCAGCCCGCAGCTGGTCGAGCAGCTGGTCGCGCAACGTCTCCCAGGCGTGGCGGCTCGTGATCCCGGCCGGGGCTGCGAAGGCCGCGAGGCCCTCGATCACGGTGAGACCGTCCGCCGCTGCCCGCCGGCGCGCCGCGACGATCGGACCGGTGAAAAAACGCGGCTCCGCGGGATGGGTCCCCGCCGGAAACCACAAATACTCCTCGAAGCTGCCGAGCCCGGTCGGGATCGGCGAGAAGGTGTTGGTCTCGGTGCCCAGCGCCGCCACGAACAGCCGCATTTCCCTTCCTCCCGTCGCCTTGCCGCGCTCCTGGAACTAGCGCAAAGTAGGCTGCCCTGTCCCGCCCGTCCGGCGCTGGCGCGGCGGCCGATGGCGCTGGCGCACGCGTCGGCAGGTAAATTCAGATTGACAGAATGCCGCCCTGCCCTCGAAACAGCTGCGAGCCACCCCCAACGACGAGGTCAGGCGTGACGTCGCTTGTCCATGCGCGCTCGATGCTGACCGGCCTGTCGATGCTGGGCTCGATCGCCGTCTTCGGCGCCGTCGTCTCGGTCGCCTGGCAGAACGCCGCCAATCGCGTCGTGGCCGGCGCGCCCCCGCTGGTCCGGGTCCCGGATCTGCCCTGGAAGCTGCCGCCGGCTCGGTTGCTGCAAAATCTGAGCCCGGCAGAGCGAGCGCAGCGTGGTCTGGACCACCTTCTGCCCGAGGCCGGCGACGCGCCGGCTGCCGGCGCGCCGGCGCCGGAGGTCATCGCGCTCCGGCCGGCGGCTCCGACCCAGCCCTTGCCCGCCGCGCCGCCGGCCTCGAACGTCCCCACGGTGCCGGAGGCCGCGCTCCGCGCCGCCCGCGCCGCCCGCGCCAATGCCGAGCGCCGCGAGCGGCACGGTCGAGTACCGCGTCCAGCTCCTGGCGGCTGCGGGCCAGGCCGCGGCCGAGCGGGCCTGGAACGGGCTGCGCGGCAGGTTCGGCCCGATCCTTGCCGGCTATCGGCCGCACATCGAGCCGGCGAAGCTCGGCGCCGGCACGGTCTACCGCGTCCAGATCGGTCCGTTCGCCACCCTCGCGGCCGCCCGGGCGACCTGCGCCGAGCTCGAGCGCCAGCGGGCGAGCTGTTTCGTTTTGCGGCTCGGGCCACGAACCTGAAGCCGTCAGCCGAGCCAGCCCCCTTCACGACCGGAAAACCTGGGACGGCCGGAAAACCTGGGACGGCCGGAAAACCTGGGGCGAGCAACGGGAGTCGAACCCGTGACCTCCAGAGCCACAATCTGGCGCTCTAACCTGCTGAGCTATGCCCGCCGCAAAGGCGCTCCTCTTTAGCCGCGGAGCCCGGCCGTGGTCAAGCCGGCGACCCGCCCGCTGGCGCGCTTGCCCGCGGACCTATGCCCACTTTCAGTGCACAATGCCCATGAATCATGCAATAAACCGGGCCCGGATTGCGAACCCCCCGCCGGCGGGGCAGACTGACGGCTGGCACGATCCATGCTTCGCAGGCGGTGGTCGGAAGGCGTGCGCACGCCTCCTGCCGGTCGGAGCAAATCTCGGAAGGGTCGGTGGCTGCCATGAAGAAGATCGAGGCGATCATCAAGCCGTTCAAGCTGGACGAGGTCAAGGAGGCCTTGCAGGAGGTCGGCCTCAAGGGCATGACCGTGACCGAAGTCAAAGGCTTTGGCCGCCAGAAGGGGCACACCGAGCTGTACCGGGGGGCCGAGTACGTGGTCGACTTCCTGCCCAAGGTCAAGGTCGAGATCGTGCTCGAGGACAGCCTGGTCGACCGGGCGGTCGAGGCGATCCTGAACGCCGCCAAGACCGACCGGATCGGCGACGGCAAGATCTTCATCTACACGCTCGAAGAGGCGATCCGGATCCGCACCGGCGAGCGCGGCCCGGACGCGCTGTGAGCGGTCACCGCGCGCTCAGGCCGAGGCCGGCGACGGGCGGTCTGTCCCGGCGGCCTCGGCGGTATCGAAGGGACGCCGCGAGCGCGGTGTCCGAGCCAGCCCAACGCAGCGGCCCTGCTCAAGCAAGCCCTGCTCAAGCAAGAAAGGAACCCCGCCCATGATGCTGGGATGCAAGACCCCGGACGACGTCATGAAGGCGATCAAGGACGAGGGCGTCCAGATCGTCGATCTCCGCTTTGTCGACCTGCCCGGCATGTGGCAGCACACCTCCTATCCCTCGCCCGCGATCGACGTCGAGGCGATCGACGAGGGCCTCGGCTTCGACGGCTCCTCGATCCGCGGCTTCCAGGAGATCCACGCCTCCGACATGCTGCTGATGCCGGACGAGACCACCGCCTTCATCGACCCGTTCTGCGTCCACAAGACCCTGGTCCTGATCTGCGACGTCCGCGACCCGATCACCAAGGAGTACTACTCGCGCGACCCGCGCGGCGTCGCCCGCAAGGCCGAGGAGCACCTCAATTCCACCGGCATCGGCACCCGCGCCTTCTTCGGCCCCGAGGCCGAGTTCTTCGTGTTCGACGACGTCCGCTACGGCCAGAGCATCAACTACGGCACCTACGAGATCGATTCGGTCGAGGGCCACTGGAACATGGCCAAGGACGAGGGCCCGAACCTCGGCTACAAGATCCGGCCCAAGGAGGGCTACTTCCCGGCGCCGCCCTCGGACACGCTGATGGACATCCGCTCCGAGATGGTCCTGACCATGCAGGACATCGGGATCGCGATCGAGGCCCACCACCACGAGGTCGCGACCGCCGGCCAGTGCGAGATCGACATGAAGTTCGACACCCTGGTGTCGATGGCCGACAAGCTGATCAAGTACAAATACGTGGTCAAGAACGTCGCCAAGAAGCACGGCAAGACCGCGACCTTCATGCCCAAGCCCCTGTTTGCCGACAACGGCTCGGGCATGCACGTCCACCAGTCGATCTGGGACGGCGACAACCCGCTGTTCGGCGACCCCTCGGCCTACGGCGGGCTCAGCCAGACCTGCAAGTACTACATCGGCGGCCTGCTCAAGCACGCGCCGGCGCTGCTCGCCTTCGCGGCCCCGACGGTCAACTCCTACCACCGCCTGGTGCCGGGCTACGAGGCCCCGGTCAACCTCGCCTGGTCGCTGCGCAACCGCTCGGCCGCGGTCCGGATCCCGATGTACTCCGACAGCCCCAAGGCCAAGCGCGCCGAGTTCCGCTGCCCGGACCCCTCCTGCAACCCTTATCTGGCGTTCGCGGCGATGCTGATGGCCGGCCTCGACGGCATCCGCAACAAGATCGACCCGGGCGACCCGGTCGACAAGAACATCTACGACCTGCCGCCCGAGGAGCTGGCCGACATCCCGACCGTGCCGGGCTCGCTGCCGGCGGCCCTCGACGCCCTCGAGGCCGACAGCGAGTTCCTCATGGAGGGCGAGGTGTTCACCCAGGACTTCATCGACAATTTCCTGGCCTACAAGCGCGAGAAGGAGATCGACGAGATCCGCCTGCGCCCGCACCCCTACGAGTTCGTCCTCTACTACGACATCTGAGCAGGCAGCGCCTGCAGGCCGAACGTTTCGGGCGGCCTTGACTGCGGCCGCCCGGCACGCCAGCCTCCCTGAACTTGGGCGGGTCGTCTCCAGACCCGCCCGTTTTCTTTGGCCGACTGGCAGCGCTCGGGACCGCGCCAAGAGGTGATCGGCGATCAAGCGAGCAAGACTGCCGATCGCGGCGGACGATGCGCCACTTTTGACTTCGAGTGTCGCATCGGTGGCGCATCCCTGGCGCATCGATTTCTCTGACATGCGCCACAAGTGGCGCATCCCGGCAAGTAATGATGGCGCCTCCAGCGCTTGAGGTCGCGCTCGGCGGCTGCGAGGCGCGGAAACCCTCGAGTTTGGAGTCCGCTCCGGTCGCCACCAGGCGTGAACTTGAGGCCGATGGATGCGTCACTTCTGTAGCATCGTGGCGCATCTCCGAGCTCGGTGCCGACGTTCTCGAGGTCCCGGTCGCCGGTCTCGGATCGTCGTTCCGAACCACCGCCGAGCTTGCTGGGAATTTTTACTAGAATTGGCTGGTACGATCTTTGCGTGCGGGAAAGGTCCCGAAGTGGGACCATTTCCCGATCACGATCGCGTGATCGGCGAGGTGCCCCGGCCGACACCTTTGCCTAATGGTTGAGCAGCGGCTCTGGCGGCCACGCCCCCACTCGACTCGGAGGCCATTCTGGTAGGCAGGGGGCTTTCCTCGCGGGTCGGAACAGAGTACGTTGCGATAGGCTCGGACTGGAGAGCAGAACCCTTAATGCCTGATCGGATCTACGCCGTACCCTGCGCGTGCTGGACTGCACGACCTGACCCCGAAGGCCCCGGTGGAAAAGGTTCCTGACACCTTTTCTCCTGACACCTTTTCTCTCGCGGGGTTATAGGGACACAATACGCGGTTAGCCGCATAACGAGGAAACGGGGGTTGGTAGCGGAAAACGGGGTCTGGACATTAGGGTCTGGACTATTTTCGAGACCTGACCCACGTCCAACCCCGGCACGCCAGCTCCATGCCCTCGCCAGATGCGTATTGCGTCCCCTTAACTCCCACGAGCAGGTCCGGCCCCGGCCCGCTGAGGAGCCCGGCGCCGGTCGCTATTTCTTCATATAGCCGACATAATAGATACCGATGGTCTCGTTCTTGGCATTGTGGATGGGTTCATAGCCGGTGGTGTACGGCTTGCCCAGGATGTCGACGTCCCCGTAGAAGCTTTCGTCCTTCGAGATCGCTGCGATCGCTTTGCCCTTTGGATCCAGGACCGTGCCGATCGCCCGCGATCCGTCGTCCTTCTTGACGTTCGTGGCCACCCGGACGAAGTCGGCGCCGCTCTTAACGAAGAGGGTGGCGGTCCCACCCATTTCCTTCTGGACCTCGTCGACCAACGTGAAGTTGTTGTTCATCTCGGTCTGGCCAAAAAGACAGGATAGGGACGGCCTTGCCGGCGACCGTATCCTCACCCTTGACGCTTGGCGCGCCCAGCTTGGCGGTTTTCGACTTGAGAAGTTGCATGGCTGCCTTGACATCCTCGGCAGGTGCAGCGAGCACTTGGGTAGGGATCTGAACTGCAGTGAAAGCCAGCAGCAACAGTGCGAGTGCGGAATTCCTCATTCTTACTCCCCCTTTGGCCTCGCAGCATCTCGATTTGAAGACTATCGGATCTGGAGGCTCATAGCCGCGATCGTCACGGCAGCTAAGGATTTACGCGTCTTTACGTAATTGTCAATGGCCATTTCGTGCAACGTTCAGCTGTGCCGGAAGCGTCCCAATCCCAGCCGCAAAAAAAAGGTGTCGGGGTTATAGGGACATAATACGCGATTAGCCGCATAACGAGGAAACCGGGGTTGGTAGCGGAAAACCGAGTTTGGGACATTAGGGTCTGGACTATTTCGAGACCTGACCCACGTCCAACCCCGGCACGCCAGCTCCATGCCCTCGCCAGATGCGTATTGCGTCCCCTTAACTCACACCTTTTCGGCGAGAAAGCTCCCGTTGGCGGCGGTCGAGAGTGCGACTAAGCGTCGCTGTTGGCGCAAAAGGATCCTGACACCCTTTCTTTCGAGCTTCATGCCAAACGCGGCATTCTTCGAGGTGCCACTAGCTAGTC
>CAVSRN010000085.1:0-322730 GCA_963730195.1 uncultured Alphaproteobacteria bacterium | reverse complement strand
TGAGGTTCGGCCCCCAGTCCTCGATCGTCAGCTCGGATGGCAGCCCGATGACATCGTAGGTGCCGGGCTCCAGCTTCTCGCCGGCCAAGATCTTCGGGGTGAACATCGCAAGGCCGTAGATCTGGGCGTAGAGCGGTTGCTCGACCTCGACCTGCTGCCAGCCGCTGCGCACGAAGTCGAGGCTGACCGGCATCCCGGTCGAAGCCATGAGGATCATGTCGCCGGGCTTCTTGCCCTTGCCTTCGAGGATCGAGATGATCGGCACCATCAGATGCCCGGCGTGGGTATAGATCAAATCGATGTCGGGGTTCACCAGGAGTTGATCCTCGGCGATCTTGGCCGCGTTGGTCGGCTCCCATTGCAAGGCCGCATGGGTGATCAGCTGGACGTCCGGCGCCTTGGCCGCCATCACCTCCTCGAAGCCCTTCTGGATGTCGAGGGTGTAGTTGTCGCCGGGATCGCCCAGGATCTGGAGCAGCTTGCCCTTGGCCGAGCCATAGCGCTCGGTGAGCAGACGGATCGCCTGCTCGGCGGACAGACGCCCGATCTCCACGGTACCGGCGACCGAGGTCAGGTCGAGCTCGGTCCCCTTGATCGTCCGGTCGTAGGCCATGACCTTGATGCCGGCGGCGCGCGCCTTCTCGACCGCCGGGATGATCGAGTTGAAGTCGACCGCGGCGATGATGATGGCGTCCGGCTTGAGCGCGATCACGTCCTCCATCTGGTTGAACTGGCGATCGGCCTCGTTCTGCGCGTCGACCGAGACCACCTTGTAGCCCATGCCGCCGAAGACGCTCTCGATCGTCTTCCGGGTCTCGGTCTGGAACTCGTCGATCAGGGTCGGGATCATGTAGTAGATCGTGCCCTTCTGCTGCGCCACCGCCGGCCGCCAGGCCGCGACCCCGAGCACCGCCGCGCCCGCCAGCAGAGCGCTCCGTCTGGTCATCTTACCCATGGTTCCTGCCTCCCTTTTGGATCTGTTGCCGACTCCGATCACCAGGCGGCCGCGCAGGCCGGACAGCGTCCGCCGACGAGCCGTGGCGCAAAATCCAGATCGGGCGCCCGCAGACGCCCGATCCAACGAGACCTACTCGACCACCTGGACCGGCTGGTCGGGTGGGGTGAGGTTGCCCCAGAAGCGGGTGTCGTCGACGTTCGCCTTGGTGATCGCCGCCCCCGGGATCTTGAGGTTCGGGCCCCAGTCCTCGATCGTCAGCTCCGATTGCAGCCCGACCACGTCGTAGGTGCCGGGCTTGGGCGTCTTGCCGGCCAGGATCATGGGCGTGAACATCGCGAGCCCGTAGACCTGGGCGTAGAGCGGCTGCTCGACCTCGACCTGCTGCCAGCCGGAGCGGATGTTGTCGAGCCCGACCGGGGCGCCGTTCGACGCCATCATCATGATCTCGCCCGGCTTCTTGCCCGCCGCCTCGAGGATCGAGACGATCGGCACGGTCAGATGCGCCGCGTGGCAGAAGATCAGGTCGATGTTGGGGTTCACCAGCAGCTGGTCCTGGACGATGTTGGCGGCGTTCGAGGCCTCCCACTGCATCGCGGCCTTGGTGATGATCTCGACGTTCGGGGCCTCGGCCTTCATCCGGTCCTCGAAGCCCTTTTGGATGTCGAGCGTATAGTTGTCGCCGGGATCGCCCAGGATCTGGAGCACGGTGCCCTTGGGCTCCTTGATAGCGCTCGGTCAGGAGGCGGACCGCCTCGCCGGCCGCGATCGTGCCGATCTCGACCGTGCCGGCGACCGAGGTCAGCTCGAACTCTGTGCTGCGGATCTGGCGGTCATAGTTCATGACCTTGATGCCGGCGGCGCGCGCCTTCTCGATCCCGGGCACGATCGAATCGAAGTCGACCGCGTTCATGATGATCGCGTCCGGCTTCAGCTGGATCACGTCCTCGAGCTGGTTGAGCTGCCGGTCGGGCTGGTTCTGGGCATCGAGCGAGACGACCTTGTAGCCCATCTTGCCGAACACCGCCTCGACCGCCTTTTGGGTCTCGGTCTGAAACTCGTCCAAGAGCGTCGGGATCATGTAGTAGATCGTGCCCTTCTCCTGCCGCCGTCGCCGGCTGCCAGACGGCCAGCCCGACCACCGCCGCGCCCGCCAGCAGAGCGCTCCGCCGCGTCATCTTACCCATGGTTCCTGCCTCCCTCTTTGGATCTGTTGCGATCTGCCGATTAAACGAGCCACCGGCCCCCGGATCAATCGCCTTTCCCGCGAGCGCGCGGGTTGGAACAGCCGCGGTCGGCCGACGGCAACACCTTCGACAGAGCCCGCGCCATCTCCGCCACCACGGCTGCCAACGCTACGCCAGCGGGTCAGTGAGAAATCGTGGGTGATCACGCCGCGCGCTGATCGTCGCGCCCGCGCTGGCCGAGGCCTTCGGCGAGCAGCGTGACGGCAAGGGTGTTCAGGCTGACGCCTTCGGCCTTGGCGCGTTCGGCCAGCCGGCGATGCAACGATTTCGGCACGCGCATGTTCCAACGGCCGCTATAGGCGTCGTCGGACGGGTGCGAGGGCGGCGGGATCGGGTCGCCAAACTCCCGGGCGGTGGCGAGCCATGAGCGGAGCGCGTCGGCGCCGTTGGCGATCGCTTCCTCGATCGTCTCGCCGTCCGACAGGCAGCCGGGCAGATCCGGAAACTCGATCAGGTAGCCCCCGCCCTCCTCCGCCGTCAGCGGGCGGACTTGGAAGGGATAGTCAAGTCGGGTCGCCATCGGTCGTCTCCAGGGCTTCGATCAAGGCGAGGAACTTGCGGATGTAGACCGGCTTGATGGGCCGTCGCGCCGGCACGGTCAGTTTCTCCCCGTGAGGTGGACGAAACGTGACGTGGCTCGTACCTGGCTGCCGGTAGACGATGTCGTAGCGGTCCGCGATCGCCTTCAGTTGCTCGATCCGCCAATCGGCTCCCGGACTGCGCCGCATGGCAGTGAGCAGCTTATCGAGCCGTGCCATCTGGCATCAGTACCATATATAGTACTGTCTAGCCAACACCCAGATGCAGAAGCATTGAGCATGCCGGCGCTCGGCCCGGGGTCACTGGATCGGCCGGCTCGGCTGCTCGGCCCTTGAGGCCGCGGAGTCGGCGAGGTCGCCGGTGACCAGGCCGACGATCTCCTCGTGCGTGGTCGCTGGCGACCATGCGTTCGCCCGCGACCCGGCCGTGGCGCAGCACGACGATCCGGTCGGCGACCTGGAAGGCGTGCAGGATGTTGTGGGTGATCACGACGATCGCGACGCCGCGGCGCTTGATCTCCTCGATCAGCTCGAGGCCGCGGCGGGTCTGGGCGACGCCGAGGGCCGCGAACGGCTCGTCCAGGAGAACCAGGCGGCCGCCCCAGTGAACGAAGCGGCAGAGCTCGATCGCCTGGCGCTGGCCGCCCGAGAGGTGCTCGACCGCGGTTCGGACCGAGGGGATCTCGGTGCCGATGTCGGCCAGCGCCTGCTCGGTCTCGGCCTGCATCGCGCGCTCGCGCAGGAAGCGGAAGCCGAGGACGTTGCGGCAGAGCTCGCGGCCCATGAAGAAGTTGGCGACCGTGTCGACGTTCGGGCACAGCGAGAGGTCCTGGTAGACCGTCTCGATGCCGTGGCCCTTGGCCTCGGCCGGGCTCTCGAAGGTCACGCTGCGGCCGTCGAACCAGATCCGCCCTGCGGACGGCTCCAGGCTGCCGGAGAGGACCTTGATCAGGGTCGACTTGCCGGCGCCGTTGTCGCCGAGGAGTCCCAAAACCTCGCCCGCGCGGACCTCGAAGCTCACCTGGTCGAGCGCCACGACCGGGCCGAAGCGCTTGCTCAGGCCTTCGATCCGCAGCAGGGGTTGGGCCGGCGCGCGGTCGCTGATCATTCGGTCGTCTTCGGGCGGGTGGGACCGGCTGCGAGCCAATCACGGCGTCCGGGCTCGTGTCGAGTTCGAAAACCTCAGCGCTGCCCCGGCCGGACGGCGTCTGGCACCTGGTTGGCCGGCAGCTCCAGGGAGAGCCCCTCCGGCAGGGGGTAGGGATAGGGATTGAGGTCGACCGGGAGCGCGGCGTTGAGCCGTGGGCGGAGGATGCCGCAGTCCCAGCGATAGCCGGCGGGGGTGCCCGCGAGCCGGCTGTCGGTGAAGAAGCGGCATTCGCACTGGACGTTCGCCTGGACGCTCAGCTGGCCGGCGATCGCGACCCCACAGGCGGGCGCGCCCCAGGCCGGCGCCAGACCGGCGAGGCTCAGGAGCGCCGCCAGGCCGAGCGCGCGAGCGGCTCCGGCAGGCGCGAGCGACGGGGTGCGGCGAATCGGAGGCCGTCCGGCGCTCACGCCCCGAGGGTGCGCGCGCTCTCGGCCAGGGCCCAGAGCACCCGGTGGCTGGTCTGCTCGTAGATCTGATGGCTGGCGACCAGCAAGAAGATGCCGGCCCCGACGCTGGCTACGGCAAGCACCGATGCGATCGCAGCATGCCGCAGCCTGATGGTGCTGCCATCGTCGCAGAGAATACCCCGGATCGCCGCCATGGTTGTCCCTCTCGGCTGAGCAATTCGGGACAATGTACATAAAATGCAACCGATCTGTCAACCGCGCCCCGGTGCCGCGCCCCGGCTCCGGCCACCGCGAGCATCGGTTGCGACCGCCAGTTCGGCGCCGCCAGATCAGCGGCGCGGGCGGCGTCGGGCGGCGCCCGCGGGCGAGGGCGCCGCCGCTCGGATCACTCGGCGGGCACCGGCTCCGCCACGGCCGGCGCGGCCTCGAGCACCGCCCTGATGGCGTCGTCGACCCGCTCCAGCCAGACGAACTCGAGGTGGTTGCGGGCGCTCTCGGGAATATCCTCGAAGTCCTTGCGATTGCGCGCCGGCAGCAGCACCCGGGTAAGCCCGGCGCGATGCGCGGCGAGCACCTTCTCCTTGATCCCGCCGACCGGCAGGACCAGGCCGCGCAGGCTGATCTCGCCGGTCATCGCGGTGTCGTTGCGCACGGTCCGCTCGGTCAGCAGCGAGACCAGGGCGGTGAACATCGCGACCCCCGCCGACGGGCCGTCCTTGGGCACGGCACCGGCCGGCACGTGGACGTGGATGTCGCTCCGCTCGAACAGGCCCTCGTCGATGCCGAGCTCAGCCGCGCGCGATTTGATCAGGCTGAGCGCCGCCTGGGCGCTCTCCTTCATGACGTCACCGAGCTGCCCGGTCAGGATCAGCTTGCCGTGGCCGGCCATGCGGGTCGCCTCGACGAACAGGATGTCGCCGCCGACCGGGGTCCAGGCGAGCCCGGTCGCGACGCCGGGCACGCTGGTCCGCATCGCGATCTCGCTCTCGACCTGCCTGGGGCCGAGGATCGCGCCCAGGTTCTCCGGCTCGATCCGCATCTCTTGGACCAGGCCTTCGGCGATCCGGACCGCGACGTGGCGCAGCACGCCGCCGATCAGGCGCTCGAGATTGCGCACGCCGGCCTCGCGGGTGTAGTCGCGCACGATCGCCCGGATCGTCGCCTCGCCGATCTCGGCCTGCTCCGGCCGCAGCCCGTTCGCCCCGAGCTGGCGCTTGACCAGGTACCGTTTGGCGATCTCGACCTTCTCGTCCTCGGTGTAGCTCGGCAGCTCGATGATCTCCATCCGATCGCGCAAGGGTCCCGGAATGCTGTCGAGGACGTTGGCGGTGCCGATGAACATCACCTGGCTGAGGTCGAACGGCACCGCCAGATAGTTGTCGCGGAAGGTGCTGTTCTGCTCGGGATCGAGCACCTCGAGCAGCGCCGAGCTCGGGTCGCCGTGGAAGCTCGCGCTGAGCTTGTCCATCTCGTCGAGCATGAACACCGGATTGCGCGTGCCGGCCTTGCGGATGCTCTGGACGATGCTGCCCGGCAGCGCCCCGATGTAGGTCCGGCGGTGGCCGCGGATCTCGGCCTCGTCATGGACGCCGCCGAGGCTCGCGCGCACGAACTGGCGTCCGGTGGCGCGCGCGATGCTCTGGCCGAGCGAGGTTTTCCCCACGCCTGGCGGCCCGACGAAGCAGAGGATCGGGCTCTTGCCCGACGGGTTGAGCTTGCGCACCGCGAGATATTCCAAAATCCGCCGCTTGATCTTGTCGAGGCCATAGTGGTCCTCGTCGAGGATCCGGCGCGCCTCGGGGATGTCGATCGCGCTCTCGCTCTGCTTCGACCAGGGCAGCTCGATCAGCCAGTCGAGGTAGGTGCGGACCATCGAGTACTCGGCCGCCGCCTCGGGCATGCGCTCGAGGCGCTTGAGCTCCTTGCGGGCGTGCTGCTCGACCTCCTCCGGCATCTTGGCCTCGGCGATCGCCTTCGACAGCTCCTCGATCTCGGCGCCGGTGCCCTCGGTCTCGCCGAGCTCCTTCTGGATCGCCTTCAGCTGCTCGCGCAGGATGTACTCGCGCTGCCGGCCCTCGACCGCTTCCCGGGTCTGCTGGCCGATGTCGCGCGAGATCTTGAGCACCTCGATCCGATGCCCGAGCAGCTCGATCACCTTGTCGAGCCGGGCGCGCACCTCGTAGGTCTCGAGGACCGTCTGCTTTTCCTCGGGCGTCAGGTCCATGAAGCTCGCGACCAGGTCGGCGCCGGCCGAGGGTGAGGTCACCGACTGGACCACGTTGACCAGCTCGGGCGGCACCTGCGGCAGCAGCTGCAGCGCCTCCAGCGACTGCTGCTTGAGGTAGACCAGGCGCGCCTGCAGCTCGGCATTCTCGACCTCGAGCTCCTCGAAACGCTCGATCCGGGCGACCATGAACGGGTAGCCGGCAAGGAACTCGCGGACCCGAAATCGCTGCTGGCCCTGGCAGACGATGTGATGCGAGCCGTCGGGCGCGGTGATGTAGCGGAGGATCCGCGCGATCGTGCCGACCGGATGCATCTCGTCGGGGCCGGGGTCGTCGGCCGCGGCGTCGCGCTGCAGGATCACCCCGATCGGCTGCTCGCCGCGCGCCGCTTCCTGGGCGGCCGCGATCGATTTCGGCCGCCCGAGCGAGAGCGGCAGCATGATGCCGGGATAGAGCACGACGTTGCGCACCGGCAGGATGATCAGGGCATCCTCCGGCAAGGTGACGCTCGTGCCCGGCGCGCCGGCGACCGCCGCGGCGCTCCCGGCGCCGCCCGGCTGCTCCTCGGTGCGGGCGCCCTGGGGCTGTTGCTCTGTCGTCATTCGACCGTCCCTCACAACTTGCGCAGACCGAGCACCAGGCAGCCGTCGACCAGCTCGCGGCGCGCGATCTCGAAGCGACCCGGCGGCAGCTCGATCCGCCGCTCGAACTGGCCGTAGGGGATCTCGAGCCGGCGGATCACCCCGGCGCGGGCGCGGCCGGGCATCGGCCGCTCACCGACCACCGCGAGCGTCGAGCCGTCGACCAGGACCTGGAGCTGGTCGGCGCCGACCCCCGGCAAGGCGACCAGAATCCAGAGCTCGGACTCGGTCTCGAGGATGTCGACCGGCGGCTCCCAGCCCGGCCGGCGGCCGTCGGTCGGGCGCGGCTGGAAGAACTGACGCTGCAGTCGTTCCGCCCGTTCCAGCAGCTCGCACGCCTCCGCCCACATCCAGAACTCCAGGATCACGTGATGGCATCGGGGACCTCTCGAAAGCGCCAATCGGTCGAAAGCGCCAATCGGTCGAAAGCGCCAATCAGCGGCCGACAGGCTCGACCATGGGTGGCGCCGGCCCGCGGTGGCAGGCGGCGGCCGGGCTCGAAGCGCCTCTACTATTTCGTTAGCATTTTTCCGGATTCAACTCGGCGCCACCGCAGATCTCGCGGTCGCCGGGCGCGGCCCCCGGCCACGGTTCGTCCACCGCCCGGCTCGATCCGGCTGTGGTCTGGCGCAGCGGGCGCGCTATAACCGCGCAGGCGTGAGACGATCACCCAGCACGGAAGGAAACGGGCCATGGAACCGGTGCGCTTCGGCGTCATCAGCACCGCCAAGATCGGGATCGAGAAGGTGATCCCGGCGATGCAGCAAAGCGAGCTCTGTCGGATCGTCGCGATCGCGTCGCGCCATCGGTCGAGCGCCGAGGCAGCGGCCGGCGCGCTCGGCATCGCCAAGGCCTACGGGTCTTACGCCGAGCTGCTCGAGGACCCCGAGGTCGAGGCGGTCTACAATCCGCTGCCCAATCACCTGCACGTGCCGATCTCGATCCAGGCGGCGGCCGCCGGCAAGCACGTGCTGTGCGAGAAGCCGATAGCACTGACCGCCGAGGAGGCGGCGAAGCTGATCGAGGCGCGCGACCACGCCGGCGTGCTGATCCAGGAGGCCTTCATGGTGCGCCACCATCCGCAATGGCGGCGCGCGCGGGAGCTGGTGCGCACCGGCCGGATCGGCGAGCTGCGGGTGGTCCAGGGCAGCTTCAGCTACATGAACCTCGATCCGCAGAACGTGCGCAACCAGGCCGGCATCGGCGGCGGCGGCCTGTACGACATCGGCTGCTACCCGATCGTCACCGCCCGGTTCCTGTTCGGCACCGAGCCGCGGCGCGTCGTCAGCCAGATCGAGTACGATCCCAACTTCGAGACCGACCGGCTGGCCTCGGTGCTGCTGGAGTTCCCGACCGGCCAGGCCCTGTTCGTGTGCTCGACCCAGCTGGTGCCCCAGCAGCGGATGCAGATCCTCGGCACCCGGGCGCGGATCGAGATCGAGCTCCCGTTCAACGCGCCCCCCGACCGGCCGTGCCGGATCCTGGTCGACGACGGCAGCCAGCCGGGCGGCGGCTCGGCGCGGCCGGAGAGCTTCGAGACCGTCAACCAGTACACGCTCCAGGGCGACACCTTTGCGCGCGCGGTCCGCACCGGCGCCCCGCTCGAGTTCCCGCTCGAGGACGCGGTCAAGAACATGCGCGTGCTCGATGCGATCTACCGCTCCGGCGCGAGCGGCCGCTGGGAGGAGGTGTGAGCCGCGCGCCCGCCAGGCGCGGTGCGGGCTCGGGCTTCGACAGGCTGCGAGCGAGTCCACAAGATGCCAATGATCTCGACGCGCGTTCCTGCATGCGCTCGACAGGGTCATGAGTTTGGAGGCGAAGCGAGCCCGGTCGCCATGGCGGCGCTGGCGCCAGGGCCCACGCTCGCCCTGGTGGGTCGCATCCGGCCAGCCGCTGCGCCCGCCGCGCCGCCACCGGGGCTCAAAAGGTCGGGACGCCCTTGGGCGCCGCCGCCTTGCGCTCGGGCTCCGGTGCCGGTCGCCGGGCGGCGCCGCCGTCCGCCGACCAGATCGGCAGATCGAGCCACTCCGCCCATTGCCGCCGGGCGGCTGCGATCCGGCGCTCGCCTGTGGTCCGGACCAGGTCGATCTGCTTGGCCGGGTCCGGATGCGCCAGCTGCAGCCGGTGCACGACCCGCCAGCCGTAGCGATGGCGAACCCGCTCGCGGCGATGGCGCAGGCCGCGGTAGTTGGCGAGCGGCTCGCGCCAGCGGCGCACGCCAAAGAGCCCGCGGACCGAGACCTGCAAGGTGCTCTGATCGATGATCAGGGTCGTGCGCCGGAGCAGCAGATCCAGGCCCCACAGCGCCTGCCCGACGCCGGTCGCGAGCAGGATGCCGACGCCCACGGTCCCGAGATCCGGCAAGGGCGCGCGGGCGCCGGTCAGGAGCGCAAGCAGGGGAACGGCGATCCAGATGCCCCCGATCACCAGCAACAGGCCGGCGAGCAGCCTCTGGTGCCGGTTGGCCGCGTTCGGCAGCTCCGGCGGCCCGATCGAGAGGCGAGCGGCCAGGGGTGCTGGCCCGACCTTGGTTTGGAACATCGCCCGACTCACAACCCATGCTCTATCGCGACCTTTCGCTGACACCTCAGGGTTACCCCATGGCGGTTAAGAAAAGGTTAACGTCGCACCGGCGACACCGGCTTCGGGGCGCGCCGACCGCCGCCGCCGGCAGCGCCCGCCACGACTCGCCGGCCGCCGAGCCGGCGCCGCCAACCACGAGCGAGGCCGGGGATGGATCAGGACACTGACGGTCCGGGCCCTCAGGCGGTGAGGCTGCAGCCCGGCCGCCTGGACGAGATCGCCAGGCGCTACGGCGCGCCGCCGCTCGCGATCGAGGTGCAGGGCCTGCGCAAGATCTATGCCGGCTCGAAGCGGACGCCAGCCAAGGAGGCGCTCAAAGGGATCGATCTGGCGGTGCCGCGCGGCTCGATCTTCGGCCTGCTCGGCCCCAACGGCGCCGGCAAGTCGACCCTGATCAACATCCTCGCCGGCCTGGTGATCAAGACCGCGGGCAGCGCCCGGATCTGGGATTTCGACATCGACGTCCATCCGCGCCGCAGCCGGCGCGCGATCGGCATCGTGCCCCAGGAGCTCAACCTCGACGCCTTCTTCAGCCCGCGCGAGGCGCTCGAGATCCAGGCGGGGCTGTACGGCGTGCCCAGGCGCGAGCGCCGCAGCGACGAGATCCTGGCCGCGGTCGGCCTGGCCGAGCAGGCGAACGTCTACGCCCGCACCCTGTCCGGCGGCATGCGCCGGCGCCTCCTGGTCGCCAAGGCGCTGGTCCACCAGCCGCCGGTCGTGGTCCTCGACGAGCCGACCGCCGGCGTCGACGTCGAGCTCAGGCGCAGCCTCTGGCGCTACATGCGCGAGCTCAATCGCCAGGGCGTGACCGTGGTCCTGACCACCCATTACCTCGAGGAAGCCGAGGCGATGTGCGATCGGATCGCGATCATCGACCGGGGCCTGGTGGTCGCCTGCGACGACACGGCAGCGCTGCTCGGCCGCCTCGACGAGAAGCGGCTGACCGTGGTGGTCGCCGAGCCACCCGGCGCGCTGCCGGCCGAGCTTGCAGCGCTCGGCGCGCGGCTCGACGGCGAGCGCCGCCTGGTCCTCAACTACCGGCCGAGCCGCGCCCGGGTCGGCGAGCTTCTGGACGCGGTCCGCCGCGCCGGCCTCACGATCACCGATCTCGCGACCGAGGAAGCCGATCTCGAGGAGCTGTTCCTGCGCCTGACCTCACACGACACCGCCCCGGAGCCGCCGCCGGAGGCCGAGTGACCCCCAGGGGCGCGCTGCCGCGAGAAGCCTTTGACAGGCGGCCACGGCAATGGCATGACCGCTGCCAGGTGCAACAACGGAAAGGAGGTGATCCCATGTCTCACGCAAAGGTGGCATGTCTTGCCGGACCAGCGAACGAGGCCTTGGTCACGTCCGCCGGGATCGGCTGACGCCGCGGGAACAACGCTCAATCATCAAACCCGCGTAAACCACCGCGTGCGTTTTCGGCGCCGCTGTCCTCGGGCAGCGGCGCTTTCTTCTGATCCGAGACCCCTGTCCGATGCGACCCAACCCAAAGAAACTCAATCCGCTCCAGCTCAAGACGCTCGCGATCCTGCAGGCGATGGCGCAGGATCAGAGGCTGGCCAACCCGCCGGACCCGGACGGGACGGTCCTGATCCACTCCCTGCCCCACGCCCACGGCGACCATTTCCACATCGCCCAGGCGGTCGTCCAGGCGCGCGACGCGACCGGCTTCGCCAACCCGAACGTGATGAACGCGCTGGTCCGCAAGGGCCTGCTGCTCGCCGGCCCCGCCGGCGCCCCGATCCTGACCGCCGAGGGCCTCGGCTACGAGACCGGGATCGCCGACCAAATCCTCCACCGCAGCGAGTGACCAATCTCAGCTACTTTGCTAGATTGCGCTTTTAACCAATTGATATGACTAGGCTGCTGCCGGTGCGCACGCATCGTCGGGGCGCGCAGGCATGCCGACCACGATCGCCTCGTTGAGCTCGTGCGGGTTGTCGAAGGCGATGATCCGCGGCTGGCGCGTCCCCTGGATCAGCTTGACGTCGTAGAGCTCGCGGGTGTCGCCGTGGAAGCGCAGCCACTGCACGATCGCGCCGCGATCGAGGTCGACCACCAGGACGCCGCAGCGCCCCTCGGCGTCCTTCTCCTGGAGATGGCGGCCGAGCGGCAGGTCGGCGAACGCCCGGGTCGAGCGCTCCTCCGACAGGCCGATGACCGCGCAGCGGCCGACGAAGTCGAGACCGCGGGCAAAGCCCGGGCAGAAGCAGACCGGCTCGAACCGGCCGCTCGCCAGGTCGACCGTGCCGAACTCGCCGGTGCCCGAGTTCAGGAGCCAGAGGCGGCCGTCGTACAGCCTTGGCGAGTGCGGCATCGACAGCCCCGCGGTCAGGATCTCCCCGCTCGCGACCTCGATCACGAGGCCGCCCTCCTGGCGGCGCTCGCGCCAGCCGTCGACCACGTCGGCGCGGCTGATCGCGGTCACGAAGCGCGGCCGGCCGCCCTCCATGGCAAGGCCGTTCAGGTGGCAGCGGTCCTCGGGCACGAGCTTGGAGATGAAGCGCGGCTGCCACAGCGGCACGAAGCTCGCGGCCGGGCTGAGGGCGGCGAGGCAGCTGTAGCGCGTGTTGACGAACAGCGGACAGCGCTCACGATCGAGCGCCAGCTCGTGGACGTCGAGCCGGCCGGTGACGAAGCCGAGCCGCGGCGCATAGACCCGGTCGTAGCCCTTCTCGTGCTGCATGCCGGGCGGCACGATGTCGGCGAAATGCCAGACCTGGTTGGCGCCGGCGAGCCAGAGCTCGCGCCGGTCGGCGTAGACCGCCATGCAGCGGGGGAACGGCCGCCGGTGCGCCCACAGCTGCTCCTCCGGCGTGCGCCCGATGAACATGACGTGATGCGTCTGGTAGGTGGTGCAGACCAGGCTCACCGCCTGTTCGCGCAGCCAGCCGAGCATGCCCAACGACGCTTCCTGGCGCGCGGCCGGCGGCGGTTCCTGATCCATGCTCGCGAGCCCTCTCCGTCCGGCAGCGCCGGCGCCCGGCGCCGGGGCACCGATCAGAGCCGGTGCGGCTTAAAAGCGCATTAAGCGAAGGCGGCATAGATTGGCCGCCTGCATCCCCACCGGGACGCGGGCGACGCCTCGACCAGCAACAAGGATCGACCATGGACGGCTTCCTCGGCGGCCTGCTGACCTCGCGCCGCAGCGCACGGCTCGCCTACGACCCCGCCCAGCAGGCCGGCATGCTGGCGCTGGCGCTCGAGCCGCGCTTCATGTTCGACGCCGCCGGCGTGGTGACCGCGGAGGCCGTCCAGGATCAGTCGGCCGGCCAGGCGGACGGCGGAAGCGCCGACGCTGCCGGCCACCCGGCCGCCGATGGCGGCTCGGACCATCCGGGCAGCGCTGCGCCGGTGGCGGGCCAGGATGCCAGCCATGGCGATGCTGCGAACGGAGGCGCGGGCGAGGATGCGGCGTTTGCCCAGGCGCTCGCCGAGCACCAGCTGCCCGGCAGCGGGCGGACCGAGGTCGTGGTGGTCGACCGCAGCCTGGACCATGCCGATCAGCTGATCGCGGCCCTCCCGCCCGACACCGAGGTGATCGAGCTGACCCCGGACGAGCGCGGCTTCGACCAGCTCGCCCAGGACCTCGCCGGCCGCCACGACATCGACGCGATCCACATCCTCTCGCATGGTGCCCCGGGCGAGCTCAGGCTCGGCGGCGACCGGATCACCGCCGACAACCTCGACCATTACGCCCCGGCCCTGCAGGCGATCGGCCAGACACTGAGCGCCGACGGCGACCTCTTGATCTACGGCTGCGATCTCGCCTCGACCGCGGGCGGTCAGGCGCTCGCCCAGGCGATCGCCGACTATTCGGGCGCCGACGTCGCGGCCTCGACCGACACCACCGGCTCCGCCCTGGTCGACGGCAACTGGGACCTCGAGTATCGGGTCGGCGAGGTCGAGGCGCATCCGTCCGACGCCCTGCCGGACAGACTGCTGTCCGACTTCGGCGAGGCGCTCGACGCGAGCGTGGGCCTCGGCCAGGAGGTCAGCCTGTCGGCCGCGAACCTGGAGCACCCGGGCGGCGGGCTCGACTACATCCGATTCATCAGCACGCCCAGCTCGCCCTCCCAGCTCGGCCTCGGCAGCGCCAGCAACTCGATCGGCGTCGGCTACGTCTACTTGAAATCGGGCTTCATCGACACCGGCGACATCAAGTTCCGCGCCAACAGTGGTGCCAGCTACTCGTTCCAGGTGGTCTGGCAGCGCTATCAGACGACCGGCGCCAACGGGCCGGGCGATACCTCGTCAACCTTCACCATCGACATCACGATGGTCAACCCGGCGCCGACCGACATCGCGCTGTCGAGCACCTCGGTGGTCGCGGCTTCGGCGGGCGCCACGGTCGGCACGCTGAGCGATACCGACAATTCCGGCGATTCAGCGACCTACTCGATCCAGTCCGACCCGAGCAACCTGTTCGAGATCAGCGGCACGACCCTTCAGCCTGCAGGCCGGCAAGTCGCTCGGCCGACGCCGCCACGGCGAACGTCACCGTCCGGGTCACCGATGCCGCCAGCAACACCTACGACGAGGCCTTCGTGATCTCCGGCGCCGGCGCGATCGAGCTCAGCGTCGGGCCCAACGGCAGCATCTCGTTCAACTGGGACCACGGGCACGTCGGGGCCGGCAGCATCTCGATGCCGAGCCACGGCAACCTCGAGCAGTTCCAGTTCGGATCCTGGTACGCTGCCGACGCCTACGGCGTGTACAACACCGGCGGCTTTTACGGCCAGGTCCGCTACACCAACAGCAACGACGGCGCGACCTCCGACAGCTTCACGATCGGCAGCTTCGTCTACAACGTCACGATCGGCACGCCCAACACCGCGCCGAGCATCGGCGGCGCGAGCGCCGGCCAGAGCGTCAACGACACCGGCACCGTCAGCCCGTTCTCCTCGGTCACCCTCGCCGATGCCGACGGCGACAATCTGATCGTCACGGTCGCGCTCGATGCCAGCGCCAAGGGCGTGTTCACCGCCGCCTCGCTCGTGAGCTCCGGGTTCAGCGATGCCGGCGGCGGCAGCTACACTCACGCCTCGGCCACCGCGGCCTCGGCCCAGACCGCGTTGCGCGCGCTGGTGTTCGATCCGGCCAACGACCGGGTGGCGCCGGGCAGCACCGAGACCACGACCTTCACGATCACCGCGAGCGACGGCACCGCCAGCACCAACAACAGCACCACGACCGTGGTCTCGACCTCGATCAACGACGCCCCGACCCTCGCCGGCGGGCCCTACGGCTTCACCGCGACCGACGAGGACACGACGACCAGCGGGGTCACGGTCGCGACCATCCTCGCCGGTGCCACCGCGAGCGACCCGGAAGGCGTCACGCTCGGCCTCGCGGTCACGACCGCCACCGGCAACGGCAGCTGGCAATACTCGACCGACGGCAGCAGCTGGACCGGTTTCGGCTCGGTCACCGCCGCCGACGCGCTGCTGCTGTCATCGTCCACCCAGGTCCGCTACGTGCCGGATGGCGAGGACGCCGAGAGCGCATCCTTGACCTTCCGCGCCTGGGACCAGAGCTCGGGCAGCGCCTCGAGCAACGGCTCACCGAGCACCGCCGACGCCTCGAGCAACGGCGGCGCCACCGCGTTCTCGACCGGCACCGCCGATGCAACCCTCAGCGTGACCGCGGTCAACGACGCCCCGGTCCTGTCCGGTGGGCCCTACGACCTCGGCACGACCGACGAGGACACCACCACCTCGGGCACGGCGGTCTCGACCATCCTCGCCGGCGTCAGCGACACCGACGTCGACAGCGGTGCGGTCGCCGGAATCGCGGTCACCGCGGTCAGCGCCAACGGCGACTGGCAATATTCGACCGACGGCAGCAGCTGGACCGACTTCGGCACGGTCTCGGCGGGCAGCAGCCTGCTGCTTTCGGAGACCAGCCAGGTCCGCTACCTCCCGGATGGCGACAATGCCGAGACGGCAACCTTGACCTTCCGCGCCTGGGACCGGAGCACCGGCAGCGCCTCGACCACCGGCTCGCCGAGCACTGCCGACACCTCGAGCAACGGCGGCTCGAGCGCCTTCTCGGGCGGCACCGCCCAGGCGAGCCTGACCGTGACCGGGATCAACGACGCCCCGACCCTGTCCGGCGGGCCCTTCGGGCTCGGCACGACCGACGAGAACACCACGACCCCGGGCACCAAGGTCTCGGACATCCTCGCGGGTGTGACCTACGCCGACGTCGACAGCGGGGCATCGTCCGGGATCGCGGTCACCGCCGCGACCGGCAACGGCAGCTGGCAGTATTCGACCAACGGCAGCAGCTGGACCGACTTCGGCACGGTCGCGGCCGACGCCGCCCTCCTGCTCACCGCCACGACCCAGGTCCGCTACGTCCCGGATGGCGCCGACGGCGAGACGCCGACCTTCACCTTCCGCGCCTGGGATCAGACCTCCGGCAGCGCCTCGGTCAACGGCACGCCCGGCACCGCCGACCCCTCGACCAACGGCGGCACCAGCGCGTTCTCGTCCGGCACGGCGGCTGCGAGCCTCACCGTGACCGCAGTCGACGATCCGCCGACGCTCACCACCTCGCGCTCGGGCGCGGTCGACTACACCGAGAACGACACCGACTTCTTCGTCGACCCCGCGATCACGGTCAGCGATCCCGACGGCGGCAATCTCGACGGCGCCCAGGTCGCGATCACCAACTACGTCTCGGGCGAGGATTCTCTGAGCCTGGCCAGCGACCACGGCGCGATCACGGCGAGCTTCAACAGCTCGACCGGCATCCTGACCCTGTTCGGCACGGCGTCGGGCGCCGCCTACCAGGCGGCGCTGCGCGACGTGAAGTACACCAACTCATCAGATAATCCGGATACGACCCAGCGCAACTTCAGCATCTCGCTCGGCGAGAACAGCCTCTATTCTCCCGACACCGGGCATTTCTACGAGTTCGTCACCGCCGCGGCGATCACCTGGACCGACGCCGAGACCGCCGCCGCAGCGCGCAGCCTGTTCGGGCTCGAGGGCTATCTCGTGACCGTGACCAGCGCCATCGAGAACACGTTCGTCCAGAGCAAGCTCGTCAGTCAGGGCTGGATGGGCGCCAGCGATGCCGCGGTCGAGGGCCAGTTCCGCTGGGTCACCGGCCCGGAGGCAGGCACGCTGCTGACCGACGGCTACACCAACTGGAACAGCGGCGAGCCCAACGATGCCGGTGGCGGCGAGGACTACGCGCATTTCCTCCTCAACGGCGCGTGGAACGACTATGCCGTCGCCAACGCCAGCATCCAGGGCTACGTCGTCGAGTATGGCGGGCTCCCGGGTGACCCGAGCGTCCAGGTCCAGCAGACGGTGACCGTCGACATCATCCCGCAGAACGACGCCCCGACGGTCGCCAACCCGATCGCCGACCAGAGTGCGGCCGAGGACAGCGCCTTCAGCTTCCAGGTCGCGGCGAACGCCTTCGCCGATCCCGATACCGGCGACAGCCTGACCTACGCGGCGACGCTCGCGAGCGGCGATCCGCTGCCCTCCTGGCTGACCTTCACCGCCGGCACGCGCACCTTCTCCGGCACGCCCGCCAACGGCGACGTCGGCGCGATCACGGTCCGGGTGACCGCGACCGACGGCAGCAGCGCCAGCGTCAGCGACGATTTTTCCCTGACCGTCGCCAACACCAATGACGCCCCGACGCTCGTCAACCCGATCGCCGACCAGAGTGCGACCGAGGACAGCGCCTTCAGCTTCCAGGTCCCGGCCAATGCCTTCGCCGACGTCGACGTCGGCGACAGCCTGACCTACGCGGCGACGCTGGCGAGCGGCGATCCCCTGCCCTCCTGGCTGACCTTCACCGCCGGCACGCGCACCTTCTCCGGCACGCCCGCCAACGGCGACGTCGGCGCGATCACGGTCCGGGTGACCGCGACCGACGGCAGCAGCGCCAGCGTCAGCGACGATTTTTCCCTGACCGTCGCCAACACCAACGACGCCCCGACGCTCGTCAACCCGATCGCCGACCAGAGTGCGACCGAGGACAGCGCCTTCAGCTTCCAGGTGCCGGCCAATGCCTTCGCCGACGTCGACGTCGGCGACAGCCTGACCTACGCGGCGACGCTGGCGAGCGGCGATCCCCTGCCCTCCTGGCTGACCTTCACCGCCGGCACGCGCACCTTCTCCGGCACGCCCGCCAACGGCGACGTCGGCGCGATCACGGTCCGGGTGACCGCGACCGACGGCAGCAGCGCCAGCGTCAGCGACGATTTTTCCCTGACCGTCGCCAACACCAACGACGCCCCGACCGCGACCGGGACGATCGACGACCGCGACGCCGCGGTCGGCCGCAGCTTCTCCCTGGTTCTCCCGGCCGGCCTGTTCACCGACGTCGACGCCGGCGACAGCCTGACTCTGAGCGCGACCGGCGCCGGCGGCTCGCCCCTGCCGGCCTGGCTGAGCTTCGATGCCACCGCGCGCGCGTTCAGCGGCAGCCCGCAGCCGGGCCAGGAGGGCACGTCGGAGATCGTGGTCACCGCGACCGATCTGAGCGGCGCCACCGCCAGCCTGAGCTTCCAGATCGAGACCCAGGCCGAGCTGAGCGGCAACCCGGAGTTCCGGATCGGCGACGACGACCCGATGGCGGGCGGCCCGTCCCGGCCCGGCCTCGATACCGGCAGCGACGGCGCCAGCCCGGCGGGTTCGGGCAACGACAACCAGTCCGACCAGGTGGACCGGTACATCACGTTCTCGGGAGGCGGCTCCGGGCTGCGCGGCCCTGCCGCCGGCTCGACGCCGTTCGGCGGCGATCCCAGGGGGCCGTTCGGCAGCGATCCCGGCAGTCCGTTCGACGATGGTCTCGGCGGCGGTCCCGGCGGCCTGCTCGGCGGCGACCTCTGGACCCGGCTCGACCGGCTGGAGGGCCTCTGGCACCCGGGCGACGGCTTTGGCCCGGCTCCGGACGACCTGTTGCATCGCCTGCGCGACGTGAACGGCGGGGCCGGCACCGAGCCGTCGGACGCCGGGCCAGCCGCTGCCGGTGCCGATCGCCCGCAGGTGGCGGACCACGGCCTCGGGTTCGCCGAGGTCGCGGTCAAAGACGCGCCGGCGTGGCCCGGGCCGGCGGCTCGCGACCGCGCGGCGCCCGAGTTCTCGGCGCAGCTGCAAGCCGCCGCCAGTCGCTTTCAGGCCGAGGGCCACGCGCTCACCGAGGCGTTCACGAAAGCCGCCTGAGGGCTTGTGAAAGAAAGCCCAAAACCTGCGATCGCGCCCGAAAATACCAATGATTTCAATGGCCATACCTTCGCAGGCGCGATCGCTTCACAAGCTCTGAGGCCGCCTCCCGCCGCGGTGCAGCGCCGACTAACCAACCATTAGCCTTGGGCGCGTAGAGCGACTCCGAACGAGCAACGGAGTCCGCCATGGCCCGTCACCCTGCGATCGGTCCCTCGATCCGCCTGGCCCTGATCCTCGGCCTCGCGGTCCCGGCACCGCCCGCGACCGCGGCCGAGCCGGCATTCCTCCTGCCTGACGAGATCCAGCCGACGGGCGTGGCCGCGCCGGTCGCGCGCGGTGTGATCGAGGCCGAGCGGCGGGCTGTGCTCGCGAGCCAGATGGCCGGGCGGATCGTCAACCTGCCGTTCCGCCGCGGCGACCGGTTCGCCGTCGGCAAGACCCTGATCGCCTTCGACTGCGCGCTCTATGAGGCCGATCTCGCCGCCGCCGAGGCCGGGCTCGCGGCCGCCCGGAGCCAACTCGAGAGCCAGCAGGCGCTTGCCGAGCTCGCCGCCGCCGGCACGCTCGAGCTGCATCTGGCCGCCGCCGAGGTCGAGCGCGCCAAGGCGGCGCGCGCCCGCCAACGGGCGCTGGTCGGGCAATGTCGGATCGTGGCCCCCTTCGCCGGGCAAGTCGCCGACGTGCTCGTCCACGCCTACGAATCGGTGGCTCCGGGCCAGCCGCTGCTCGAGGTGTTCGACCCGGGCTCGCTCGAGATCACGCTCCGCGTGCCCTCGCTCTGGCTGCGCTGGCTGCGCCCCGGTGCGCCCTTCGCCTTCGCGATCGACGAGACCGGCACGAGCCGTCCGGCGCGGATCATCCGCCTCGGCGCCAAGGTCGACGCCACCAGCCAGATGATCCAGGTCACTGCCCGCTTCGAGGCCATGCCGGCGCGGCGGTCCGGGCCGTCTACCGACGGCGGCCCCGGGACCCTGGCGCTCCTGCTGCCCGGCATGAGCGGCACCGCGCTCGACCTGCAACCCCCGCCGACCAACTAGGCATGGACGCGGCTCGAGGCGGTGCCACGCCCCAGGGCGGCATCACAACCAAGGTGGCGCCGCTCCTCGAGCAGCAGCTCGCCGGCTACCAGACCTTCGTCCAGCTCGAGCGCGCCGCCCGGAGCGCGGTCGATGGCGATGCGCTCCGCCTGACGATCGTCGGCGAGACCCGCCGGTTGCTGGCCTACCACCGCGCCGTGCTGCTGCTCGCCGACCGGCGCGGCCGGCTGCGGGTGGTGGCGATCTCCGACCTGCCGGTGGTCGAGCGCGATGCGCCCATGGTGCGCTGGCTGGAGCGGCTGTCCACAGGACTGGCGGCCGCCGACTGGGCGAGCCTGCCGCGCGCGCTCGCGGCGCCGGATGTCGACGAAGCCGAGCGCGAGGCCTGGGCCGAATGGCTGCCGCCAGAGACCCTCTGGTGCCCGCTGCGGCGCCCTGACGGGCCCCTGATCGGGGTGCTCTGGCTCGGCCGCGCCCAGCCCTGGCACGAGGCCGAGCTGGTGCTCGCCGAGCGACTCACCGATGCCTATGCCCACGCCTGGCAGGCGCTCGCCGGCGGCCATCGCCGGCCCAGGCTGCCTGGCCTCCGGCCGCTGCTCCAGCTCGGCCTCGCGAGCGCAGCGCTCGGCGCCCTCTTCCTGCCGCTCCATCTCTCGGTCCTGGCGCCCGCCGAGATCAGGCCGCGCGCGCCCGACGTCGCCGCCGCGCCGATCAACGGCGTGATCGCCGACATCCTGGTCCGGCCGGATCAGCCGGTGGTCGCCGGCCAGCCCCTGTTCCGCCTGGACGCGACCGACCTCCGCCAGCAGCGCGCGGTCGCCGCGCAGGCGCTCGAGGTCGCGCGCGCCCAGTACCGGCGGCAGTCGCAGGTCGGCATGGTCGAGCAGGCGCGCAACCAGGAGCTCGCCGTGCTCGAGGGCCAGATCGCGCTCCGCGCGGCCGAGCTGGCCCACGCCGAGGCCTTGCTCGAGCAGGTGACCGTGCGCGCCCGCAGCGATGGCATCGCCGTGTTCAGCGATCCGGCCGACTGGCAAGGCCGGCCGGTCGCGACCGGCGAGCGGGTGATGCTGATCGCGGCGCCCGAGCGCGCCCAGCTGCGCATCCTGCTGCCGGTCGCCGACGCCATGGTGCTGCGCCAGGGCGCGCCGGTCGAGCTGTTCCTCGACGTCGACCCCTTGCATCCGGTCCCGGCGCGCGTCACCCGGACCAGCTACGAGGCGGAGCCCACCCCCGCGGGCGGCCTCGCCTACGCGATCACCGCGGCGTTCGCGCCCGGGCAACCCGTGCGCCGGATCGGCCTGCGCGGCACCGCCAAGATCTCCGGCGAGCGGGTCAGCCTGTTCTTCTATCTGTTTCGGCGGCCGCTCGCCTGGCTGCGGCAGGCGCTCGGCGTCTGAGGATGCAGGGAGCGCTCTCGCTCGCCGCCCTCGGCGCGCCAGCCGAGGCGCTGCCGCGCCTGCGCGACGATCTCCGGCTGCTGCCGGCGCCGCGCGAGCCGGACGGCGGCGAGGCCTGGATGATCTTCGACCCGGCGCGCAACGCCTACTTCCGGATCGGCCGGGCGGCCTTCGCCTGTCTCAGCGAGTGGCACCGTGGCCAGGCGGACGCGGTGCTGAGCGCCGCCGGCGCGCGCTGCCGGGTCACGCCCGAGGCCTTGCGCGACCTGGTCCGCTTCCTGCAGGCGAACCACCTGGTCGAGTGCAGCACCGCCCGCGAGGTCCAGGCGCTGCTCGCGAGGGCCAGGGCGGCGAAAGCGGGCTTCGCGACCTGGCTGCTCCACCACTATCTGTTCCTGCGCATCCCGCTGGTCCGGCCGGACGGCGTCCTCGAGCGCACCCTGCCCTGGATCGCCTTCGTGTTTCGGCCGTGGTTCCAGGGCCTGGTGCTCACGCTCGGAGCGCTCGGGGTGATCCTGGCGCTCCGCCAGTGGGACCGGTTCGTGCACACCTTCGTCGGCTATCTGAACCTCGAAGGCGCGCTTTGCTTCGGCGCGGCGCTGTTCGTCGCCAAGCTCCTGCACGAACTCGGCCACGCCTACACCGCCAAGCGCTTCGGCTGCCGGGTGCCGACCATGGGCGTGGCGCTGCTGGTGCTCTACCCGGTGCTGTACACCGACACGACCGATGCCTGGCGCCTGGTGCCGCGGCGTCAGCGCCTGCTGATCGGCGCCGCGGGGATGATCGCCGAGCTCGGGCTTGCCCTGCTCGCAACCTTCGCCTGGAGCTTTCTGCCGGATGGCCCGGTGCGCGGCGCCGCCTTCCTGCTGGCGACCGCGACCTGGCTGCTGACGCTGGCGGTCAACCTCAGCCCCTGCATGCGCTTCGACGGCTATTACCTGCTGAGCGACCTGCTCGGCGTGCCCAACCTGCAAAGCCGCGGCTTCGCGCTCGCCCGCTGGCATCTGCGCGAGACCCTGTTCGGCCTCGGCGAGCCGCCCCCGGAAGTGCTGCCGCGCCGGCTCGCGCGGGCGATCATCCTCTATGGCTACGGCACCTGGCTGTATCGCCTGTTCCTGTTCCTCGGCATCGCGCTCCTGGTCTACCACTTCGTGGTCAAGCTGGTCGGCATCCTCCTGATGGCGATCGAGCTCGGCTGGTTTCTCGGCCGACCGATCTGGCAGGAGTGCCGGGTGTGGTGGCGGCGCCGCCGCAACCTCGCCGTCAACCGTCAGACCCTGCGCACGCTCCTCCTCCTGCTGCTCCTGCTCGCGCTCGCCGTCTACCCCTGGCAGGATCGGGTGCGTGCGCCCGCGGTGCTGCGGGCCGAGGACCACGCCGCGCTCTATCCGCCCGAGCCGGCGCGGATCACGCGCGTGCTGGTGACGCCGGGGACCAGGGTGGGGCCAGGCGAGGCGCTGATCGAGCTCGAGCTGCCGGATCTCGAGCACCGGATCCTGCAGGCCGAGCGCCGGCTCCAGGTCCTGGGCCAGAGCATCCTGGCCCGCTCGGCGAGCGCCGCCGGCGCCGACCAGCTGATCGTCTTGCAGCAGGAGCTGGCGAGCACCCGCGCCGAGCTCGCTGGCCTGCATGAGCAACGGGCGCGGCTGGTGGTGCGGAGCCCGATTGCCGGCCGGGTCGTCGACCTGCCGGACGCGCTGACGCCGGGCCTCTGGGTCGGGCGGGCCGAGCGCCTCGCGGTCGTGGTCGGCGGCACCGGCGCCGCGGTCTGGGCGTTCGTCGACGCCGACGCGCTCAGCCGGGTCGCGCCCGGCGCCCCGGCCCGGTTCTATGCCGACGACCCGATGATCGCCCCGGTCGACCTGCGGGTCCGATTGGTCGACCAGGTCAACGCCGGAACCCTGCCGGTGCCCGAGCTCGCCTCGGTCCACCACGGGCCGATCCCGGTTCAGCTCGACCACGGCGGCCGGCTCGTACCGACCGCGGCGATCTACCGGGTCGTGCTCGAGCCGACCGGGCGCTCGGACGCGGCGCCGCCGATGATCCTGCCCGGCAGCGTGCGGATCGAGGGCGCCGCGCGCAGCCTGGTCAGCCGGCTGGCCCGGCGCGCGCTCGCGGTGCTGATCCGCGAGAGCGGCTTCTGAGATGCGCCGAAGGCGCGTCGCTTCGGGGCGGAGCCGTTAAGAGCTCGTTAACCAGACCTGCACTAGAACACTCAAGGTCAATTGGACGTTCTGGTGGCTCCCACTCCCCTGGGTGCCGCCGGTGAAAGGGGCGGCGACCGATGATGCTCGCCAGCGATCTGCTTGGCGCCGGTGCGCTGTGCCGGAACTCCCTCAGAAGCCTGGTCGTCGCGCTCGGCTGCCTGGCGCTTGCGGCCTGCGTGGTCAGCCCCGAGCCGCTCTCGGTGCAGGCGATGGACGCCCAGTCGAGCGCCGATCTCAGGGCGGCGTTCGCCGACCAGGAGCCGGTGCATGGACCGGTGACGCTCCCGCAGGCGATGGCACGGGCGGTCCTCTACAACCTCGATCGCCGGGTCAAGATCAAGGAGCAGGCGCTGGCGCAGGCGCAGCTCGACCTCAGCCGCTTCGACATGCTGCCCGACATCGTCGCCTCGGCGGGCCTGATCGACCGGAGCAACGTCAGCGCCTCGAGCAGCCAATCGGTCACGACCGGCCAGCAATCCCTCGAGACGTCGACCTCGCTGCAAAGCGATCGCCGGGTCGCCGACCTCACCTTCGCCTGGAATGTGCTCGACTTCGGGGTCAGCTATTTCGGCGCCAAGCAGCAGGCGGACCGCGCCCTGGTCGCGAGCGAGCGCCGGCGCAAGGTGGTCCACGAGATCATCCAGGACGTGCGCGCGGCCTACTGGCGCGCGGTCGCGGCGCAGCGTCTGCTCGGACGGATCGAGCCGGTGATGGCGCGGGTCAGGAGCGCGCTCGAGCGCGCCGCGACCGAGGAGCGCCGGCGGGTGCGGGCGCCGCTCGAATCCCTGACCTACCAGCGCGAGTTGTTGAACACGCTCCGCCAGCTCGAGGATCTGCGCGCCGGCCTGACGGTCGCCAAGACCGAGCTCGCCGCGCTCATGAACCTGCCGCTCGATCAGGACTTCGAGGTCGCGCTGCCGGACGAGCCGGTCGCGGCCCCCCTGCAGCCGGGCTGGACCGCCGCCGACCTCGGGCGGATCGCGCTCGCCAATCGCCCGGAGCTGTACGAGCAGAGCTACCAGACCCGGATCGCAGCCGACGAGGTCAACAAGGCGCTGCTCCGCCTGCTGCCTGGCATCGAGCTCCAGACCGGGCTCAACTACGACAGCAACGACTTCCTGCTCCACAACAACTGGGTCAGCTACAGCGCCAAGGCGACCTGGAACCTGCTCAACCTGGTCAGCGGTCCGACCAACATCCACCGGGCCAAGACCGAGGTCGAGGTCGCCGAGGCGCGGCGCCAGGCGCTCGGCGTCGCGGTGCTGTCGCAGACCTACATCGCGCTCGCGGCGTTCGAGGACGCTGAAGGCCAGTACGAGCGCGCGGTCAAGATGGCCGACCTCGAGGAGCGGATCCGCCGCCAGCTCGCCGACCGCCAGCGCGCCGGCCAGCTCGGCGAGCTCGCCGTCATCCAGGCCGAGGTCAACGCCCTGGTCGGGACGCTGCGCGAGGATCTGGCGCTCGCCCGCCGCCAGAACACGATCGGCCAGCTGTTCGTCGCGATCGGCGCCGATCCTTTGCCCGAGACCCTGGCGGCGAACGATCTCCAGACGGTCGCCGGGGCGATCGGGGCGCGCCAGCAGGCCTGGCTGAAAGGCGACCTCACGAGCCTGATGCCGCCACCCGCGCCTCCGGCCCCTGCTACCGACATGGCCCCTGCCACCGACATGGCCCCTGCCACCGACATGGGCCCCGCTGCCGACATCGCCCCCGCTGCCGACGTCGCCCCCGCTGCCGACGTCGCCCCCGCTGCCGACGTCGCCCCCGCTGCCGACATGGGCCCTGCCATCCATCCGGTGTCCACGGCCGGGCTTGCCGGGTCCCCGGCGACCGGTGACGCTCCAGCCGAGCGCTCGTAGCTCACCTCATCGCCGACCGCGGCCGCCCCTTCGTGGCGGCGTCCGGAGGAATCGCCCCCCGGATTCGATCTCCCGGTTTTCGACCTGGAGCCGGTGTTCGAACCGCAACGAGCTGCCCGAACGGTGGGCAGAGGGCTCAGAGTTTGTGAATCCATCGTGCCCGCAAAAGAATGCCCATTGAAATCATTGGCGTTTTCTGGCGCGATCGCAGCGACAGGCTCTCAGGCTCTGCCGGGCAGGGCCCGTGGTTGCGCCAGGATCGTCCGCACGTCGGTCATCACCAGCCGAAGGTCGAGGAAGCCGACGCTGTCGATGTTGCGACCCTTGCCGTCACGCTCAAGGCGCCCTGACCACCGTCGGGTCGAGCGCGTCACGCAGCACGTCGCCCAGCATGTTGAGCCCGAGGACCGTCAGCGCCACCGCGACCCCGGGCACGATCGCGGTCCAGGCGGCGACGTCGAGATAGTCGCGCGAGGCCTGGATCATCAGCCCCCAGGACGGCGTCGGCGGCTGGGTGCCGAGCCCGAGGAAGGACAGCCCGGCCTCGGCCAGGATCGCGAAGGCGACCGAGATCGTCGCCTGGACGATCACCGGCGCCATGATGTTGGGCAGCACGTGGAGCCGGATGATCCGCGCGTTCGAGGCGCCCTGGGAGCGCGCCGCCTCGATATAGGGCAGGACTGAGACCTTGAGCGTCTCGCCGCGCACGATGCGCGCCAGATAGGGTGAGAACGCGACCCCGATCGCGAGGATGGTGTTGGGCAGGCTCGGGCCGAGCACGGCCGAGATGGTCAACGCCAGAAGGAGCACCGGGAAGCTCAGCAGGGTGTCCACCAGGCGCATCAGCGCGTGGTCGGTCCAGCTGCCGAAATAGCCCGCGAGCACGCCGATCGGCAGGCCGATCACGATGCTGAGCGCCACCGCCGAGACCGCGATCACGAGCGAGGTGTGGGCGCCCAGCAGCACGCGGTAGAGCAGGTCGCGCCCGAGCTGGTCGGTGCCGAGCGGGTGCGCGAGCGATGGCGGCTTGAGCCGGGCGAGCACGTCGATCCTGGTGCTGAGCTCCGCCGGCAGCAGCAGCGGGGCTGCGATCGCCAGCGCCGCGAACAGGATCACCAGGGTCAGGCCGATCAGGCCCTTGGGCGTGAGCAGCGCGCGCACCCGCGTCACTCCAGCCCGATGCGCGGGTCGAGCAGGCTGTAGAGCACGTCGACCAGCAGGTTCGCCAGCATGACCACGGTCGCGATCACGAACACGGTCGCCTGGATCAGCGGCGCATCGCGGTTGAGCAGCGCCTGATAGGTCAGCCAGCCCATGCCGGTGTAGTTGAACAGGCTCTCGATCACGATGATCGAGCCGAACAGATAGCCGAGCTGCAGGCCTGCGACCGTGACCACCGGCGAGATCGCGTTGCGCAGCGCATGGCGGAAGATCACCGCCCCCTCGCCCAGCCCCTTGGCGCGGCAGACGCGGATGAAGTCCTGGCTCAGGACCTCGAGCATCGCGGAGCGCGTCATCCGGGTGAGATGCGCCATCAGGCTCAGGCCGAGCGCGATCGAGGGCAACAGCGCGTGGCGGACCGCAAGCCCGAAGTCCGCGGACGGCGACGCGTAGCCCGAGGACGGCAGCCATCCCAACGCGCGCGAGAACAGGAGGATGAGCAAGATCCCCCAGAAGAAGTCCGGCAGGCTGATCCCGGCGAGCGCCAGGCCGCTGCCGACCGTGTCCTGCCAGCGGTCGCGGTGGACCGCGCTCCAGACCCCGAGCGGGATCGCGAGCACGAGCGCGATCGTGAGCGACATGACGACGATCATGGCGCTCGCCGTGAGCTTCTGCGCCAGGAGCCCCACGACCTGCTCCTTGAACCTGAGGCTCACCCCCCAGTCGCCGGTCAACATGCCGCCGATCCAGCGCCCGTATTGCAGGATCAGCGGGTCGTTCAGCCCCAGCTTCTCCCGCAGCGCGGCGATCGAGGTCGGGTTGCCGCGGGTGCCCATGATCATGGTCGCGACGTCGCCCGGCAGGATGTTGGTGATCACGAAGGTCACGATCGAGATCAGCAGCAGGGTCAGCCCGAACAGCGCCAGGCGGCGGGCGAGATAGGTCATGCTGGGTCAGTGGCCCGGCCGGACAGCGAGACGGACCGGACCGGAGGGGGTCTCGAACAGGCTCCGCCCCCTCCGACCGCGGCCCAAGGGGCGGCTCAGGTCTTGAGCCAGACGTTGCGGAACTGCAGGTTCGAGCCGTTCGGATGAACCAGCTGGTCGAGGCCGCCGACGCCCGGCTGCGCCGCGACCGTGCCGTTGCGGAACCAGAGCACGACGTCGTGGGTCTCGTCCTGCACGCGCTTTTGGATGTCCTTGTAGATCTGCACGCGCTTGGCCGGATCGATCGTGCGCCGGGCGCTCTCAGCCATCTCGTCGATCATCGGGTCCTTGATGTTGCGGTAGTTGAAGGCCCCGGTCGAGTGCCAGAGCGAGTAGTAGAGAAAATCCGGCTCCCATAGGGTGAAGAAGTTCATCATGGTGACCTGATAGTCGCGGTTGGTCCAGCACTGGCTGAGCCAGTCCGACCAGGTCAGCTGCTGGGTGGTCACCTTGACGCCGCCTTGCCGGAACCACTCCTGCATGATCTGGGTGGCCTCGACATGCCAGGGATAGTTGGTCGTCACCTTGAACACGAACTCGAGCTCGCCGGGCCCGAAGCCCGCGTCTGCGAGCAGCGCCTTGGCGGCCTCGAAGTCCTGCTTCCGCGGCGTGAGGTCGGCGTTGTAGGTGGGCGACTCCGGAAAGCTCGGCGAGGCGGTGACCACGCCCTGGTTCCAGAGCGCGCCCTGAACCAGCACCTCCTTGTCGACCATCAGGTCGAGCGCCTGGCGCACCCGCGGGTCGTCGAACGGCTTGACCGCGTGGTTGAAGTTCAAAAACGCCCAGCTCAGCGGGAACCAGGTCAGGACCTGGAAGTCCGGGTCCTTCTTCAGCTCGTCGACCCGGTCGAGGGGGATGTCGTTGATCAGGTGCATCTCGCCGGTGCGCAGGCCGGTCAGGCGGACGTTGGGCTCGGTCACCTCGTGGCTCGTCACGCCGTCGAGCCAGGGCGCGCCCTGCCAATAGTCGTCGAAACGGGTCAGCTGCACCTCGTTGCCGAACTCGCGGTGCACGAACTTGAACGGGCCGCAGCCGATCGGCATCTTGCCCTGAACGTCGCCGGAGCCCTCGGGCATCACCACGCCGGCGCCGATCTCGGCGAGGCGCGCCAGGAACGGCGCGTTGACCTGCCCGAGCTTGACGATCACGGTGTGCGCGTCCGGCGTCTCGATCGACTGGACGTCGTTGAAGACCTCGAAATTGACCGCGCCGGTGTCCGGCGCCTTGCAGCGCTCGAACGAATACTTGACGTCGGCCGAAGTCATCGGCTTGCCGTCGTGGAACTTGACGTCCGAGCGCAGCTTGAACGTGTAGGTCAGCCCGTCGTCGCTGACCTCGAAGCTCTCGGCGAGACTGGGGATCACGACGAAGTTGTGGTCGACCGAAACGATCGAGTCGTGCACGTTCTGGAGCAGGCGGAGGGTCGACGCGGTCCCGGTCTGGTGGATGTCGAGGTTCTGGGTGGTCTCCGAATGCCCCCAGATCAGCGTGCCGCCGCGCACCGGCGCGTCGTCCGCGGCCGCCGCGGGTCGGGGAAAGAGGTCGGTACCGAGCATCGCGCCCAGCACCGCGCCGCCGCTCAAGGCGCTGGAACTCTGCAAGAACTCCCTGCGCTTCATGGTCTTTTCCTCGTTTTGCCGATGCCGCCGTTGATTCAGCTTAACCGGGCGTTATGCTCAGTCAACTGTGCTGCGCTGCAAAACCGCGCGGCGGCAGGCAGTCAGCGGGGAGTGCCACCATCGCCCTTACCGAGGAGACCGCCCGTCCGCCCGCGGAGAGCCGGGCGGATGACGTCGTTCTCAGGGTCGAGGGCCTGCGGGTCCGCTTTCATACCGCCGAGGGCGTGATCCACGCGGTCAACGGCGTCTCGTTCGAGGTCGGCCGGGGCGAGACGCTGGCGGTGGTCGGCGAATCCGGCAGCGGCAAGAGCGTCACCGCGCTCTCGATCCAGCGCCTGCTGGCCTCGCCGCCGGCGCGGATCGAAGCGGGCCAGGTCTGGTTCGGGGGCCAGGACCTGCTGACGCTGCCCGAGGCGGCGATGCGCAAGATCCGCGGCAACGCGATCTCGATGATCTTCCAGGAGCCGATGACCTCGCTCGACCCGGTGATGACCGTGGGCCGCCAGATCGCCGAGACGATCGAGATCCATCAGGGTCTTTCGCGCAAAGCGGCGCTGGCCGCCGCGGTCGCAGCACTCGCCCTGGTGCGGGTGCCCGAGCCTGACAGGCGGGCGCGTCAGTATCCCTTCCAGCTGTCCGGCGGGCTGCGCCAGCGGGTGATGATCGCGATGGCCATGGCCTGCAACCCGCGCCTCTTGATCGCCGACGAGCCGACCACGGCGCTCGACGTCACCATCCAGGCGCAGATCCTGAACCTGATGGACGAGCTCAAGGAGCGGGTCGGCGCCTCGATCATCCTGATCACCCACGACATGGGCGTGGTCGCCGAGATGGCCGAGCGGGTGGTCGTGATGTATGCCGGCCAGGTGGTCGAGCGCGCCGCGGTCGAGGAGCTCTTCACCCGCCCGCTGCACCCCTACACCTTCGGGCTGCTCGGCTCGGTGCCGCGCCTCTACTCGTCGCTCGAGGCGGGCGCGCAGGAGCGCCGGCTGCAGGAGATCCCCGGCACGGTGCCCTCGATGCGCGAGCCGCTCGCCGGCTGCGCCTTCGCGCCTCGCTGCCGCCTCGCCACCGACCGCTGCCGGCACGAGGCGCCGCCGCTGGAACGCAAGCGCCCGGGCCACGCCGCGGCCTGCTGGGAGAGCGCGACGCTGGCGGCGGCGCATGTCTGAGACGGCAGCCGTGAGCGCGGCGCGACCGGTCCTCGAGGTCGAGGACCTCGTCAAGCGTTTCCCGGTGCGCCACGGCTTGTTCGGGCGCGGGCGCGGCCATGTCTATGCCGTGAACGGGGTCAGCTTCACGATCAGCCCCGGCGAAACGCTGGGCGTGGTCGGCGAGAGCGGCTGCGGCAAGACCACACTCGGCAAGACGGTGCTCCGGCTCCTGAAGCCCGACGGCGGCCGCATCTTGCTCCACGGCCGGGACATCACCACGACCTCCGACGCCGGGCTGCGCGAGCGCCGGCGCGACCTCCAGATGGTGTTCCAGGACCCGTTCTCCTCGCTCAACCCGCGCATGCGCTGCGGCCGGATCGTGGCCGAGCCGCTGGAGATCCACAAAGTCGCCCATGGCGGTGCGAAGACCGAGCTGGTCGGAGAGATGTTCGAGCGGGTCGGCCTGCGCCCGGAGCAGATGCAGCGCTATCCCCATGAGCTCTCGGGCGGCCAGCGCCAGCGGCTCGGCATCGCCCGGGCGCTGGCACTCGAGCCCTCGGTGATCGTCGCGGACGAGCCGGTCTCGGCGCTCGACGTGTCGGTCCAGGCGCAGGTGATCAACCTGCTCCGGCGACCTGCAGCGGGGCTCCAACCTCGCCTATCTGTTCATCTCCCACGACCTCGCGGTGGTCGAGCACATCTCGCACCGGATCGCGGTCATGTATCTCGGCAAGGTCGTGGAGCTGGCGGCCAAGAGGACGCTGTTCTCGGCACCCCTGCACCCCTACACCGAGGCGCTGCTGGCCGCGATCCCGATCCCGCGCCCGGGCACCAAACGCGTGCGCGCGATCCTGCGCGGCGACGTGCCGAGCCCGGTCGACCCACCCCCCGGCTGCGCCTTCCACACCCGCTGCCCGATCGCCAAGGACATCTGCCGGGCCGCGACGCCGCCCCTGCGCCAGGTCGGGCCGGACCATCAGGTCGCCTGCCACCTGCGGGGACCAGGCACCTAAGTCCGGCTACTTCGCGAAGGTCGGCCGCCGCTCGGCGACGCCCAGCTCCGCCTCGAGCGCCATGCCGAGGTTGCAGAGGCGCCCTCGTCGAACAGCCCGGCCCAGAGCGAGATCCCCTGCGGCACCTCGAACCGGGCCGCTCCCTCGGCCGCTTCGCCGATCTTGAGCTTGCCGTCCGCGAGCGACGGGTCCGAGCGCGTCGCGACCTCCGAGAAAACCCGCGCGCAGATGCAGGCAGGGATGGCCGGTGAAGTTGCTCGCGACCAGCATCGGCCCGGTCATGAACGGCCCGATCAGCGCGTCGACCTGGTCGAACAGGCCGCCGACCGCCGCCATCACGCAGTAGCGCAGCCGGTCGAGCTGGACATGGTCGACCGCGGATAGGAAGCGCGCCTTGCGGAAGGCGTTGGGCCAGGCGCCTTTCTCCTGCCAGACCAGCTGGTCGTCGCGGTCGGAAAGGGTCAGCTCCTCGAACGCCGCCGCGGCCTCGGCGTAGAGCACGCCCATCAGCGAGCCGTAGGGCAGATCCGGCAGGCGCAGCTCGACCAGCTCGACGCCCAGCCGCCTGGCCGCCGCCAGCGCCGCCCGGTCGACCTCGGTGACGCCGTCCCCCTCGAACGCCGCCGGCAGCCAGCCGAGGCGCAGGCCCTCGAGCCCCGCGGCCGCGTCGAAGTTGAAGGGCGCCTCGATCGAGCTGCGGTCGGCCGGGTCGCCGCCGTTGATCGCGGCGAGCACCAGCGCGCAGTCCTCGACCGAGCGGCCGATCGGCCCGATCTTGTCGAGCGACCAGCACAGCGCCATGGCGCCCGCCCGGCTGACCCGGCCGAAGGTCGGCCGGAGGCCGGTGGTGCCGCAGCGCTGGGAGGGCGAGGTGATCGAGCCCAGGGTCTCGGTGCCGATCGCAAAGCCGCACAGCCCCGCGGCGGTCGCCGAGGCCGAGCCCGCGCTCGAGCCGCTCGAGCCCTCGTTCAGGTTCCAGGGATTGCGGGTCTTGCCGCCGAACCAGATGTCGCCGTAGGCGAGCGCGCCGAGCGTGGTCTTGCCGAGCAGCACGGCGCCGGCGCGCCGCAGCCGCTCGACCACGCGGGCATCGCGATCCGGCACCCGGTCCTGATAAGGCACAGCACCCCAGCTGGTGCGGATGCCGCGCGTGTCGAACAGGTCCTTCAGCCCGTAGGGAATGCCGTGCAGCGGACCGAGATGCGTCCCCGCCTTCAAGAGCGCATCCGCCGCATCCGCCTGCGCCCGGGCGAGCTCAGGCGTCACGGTGACGAAGCATTCCAGCCGCTGGCCGTAGTCCTCGATGCGGGCGAGATAGATCTCGGTCAGCCGCCGGCTGGTCAGCGCGCCGCGCGCGAGCCACTGCGCGAGCCGGGTCACCGGCGCGAAGGCGATGTCCTCGTCGCGCTCGGGCAACGGCCCCGGATCGGCGTTCGACGGCCGCAGCGGCTTTTGGGGCGGAAATCCGGAAAAACCCGGCAGGCGCGGGTCGAAGCGGGATGCCATCGGCAGGTCGTTGTCGAGCACCAGCGCCCGGCGCGCCCGCGCGGCCTCGATCTGCCCCTCGAGATTGTCGAGCATCAGCTTGCGCTCGGCGAGCGTATAGCTCACCCCCATGAGCGTCTCGGCCGCCTCGATGGTCTCGATCGTGATGTCGCGCTCGCTCACGGTCGCCTCGGTCCCCAACCCACCGTCACCGCCCACGGCCTGATCGGAATTGGCGCGCCCGGAGGGATTCGAACCCCCGACCCCCGGATTAGGAATCCGATGCTCTATCCTGCTGAGCTACGGGCGCACGTCAGCCGCCTGGACTAACCCGTCCCGGCATCGTTGGGCAAGCCTGCTCGGAGCGGCGCGGGAGCTCAGGCCGGGTCGTCCGCACCGTCGGTATTGCGCCCGAGCCAGGCGCGCAGGTGGGCGGCGGTCTCGTCGCTGACGTGCAGGCCGAGCTTGGAGCGGCGGAACAGGATGTCCTCGGCGGTCCGCGCCCATTCCTTGCGGATCAGATAGTCGACCTCGGCCTCGTACAGGCCATCGCCGAGCGGCTCGCCCAGATCGCGCAGGCCGCGCGCGCCGTCGAGGAGGGCGGTGACCCGGGTGCCGTAGGCGCGGGCGTAGCGGCGCGCGAGCGCCGGCGGCAGCCAGGCCCGCTCGAGCCGCAGCGCGGTCAGGAAGGCATCGAAGTCCGCGCCCGGCAGGTCGCCGCCCGGCAAGCACGCGCCCGCGGTCCAGGCGCGACCCTCGAATCCCATTGCCGGCCGCAGCTGCTCGAGGGCGTGCTCGGCGAGCTTGCGGTAGGTCGTGATCTTGCCGCCGAACACCGAGAGCAGCGGCGCGCCGTCGTCGGGCTCGTCGAGGTCGAACACGTAATCGCGGGTGATCGCCGAGACGTCGCCGCTGGCGTCGTCGTACAGCGGCCGCACGCCGGCATAGGTCCATTCGACCTTGTTCGGGGTCAGCGAGCGTCGGAAGTAGCGGCTGACCGTCCGGCACAGATAGTCGATCTCGTCGTCGCCGATGTCGACCAGGCTCGGCTCCTCGGGGTAGTCGACGTCGGTGGTGCCGATCAGCGAGAACTTCTGCTCGTAGGGGATCACGAACACGACCCGGCGATCGGTGTTCTGCAGGATGTAGGGGCAGGGGTGATCGTAGAGCCTGGGGACGATGATGTGGCCGCCCTTGACCAGGCGCAGATCGCTCGGGGCCGACATCTGCAGCTGGTCCTTGAGAAAGCGCGAGACCCAGGGGCCGGTCGCATTGACCAGGGCGCGCGCGCGCACCTGCCGGGGCGGGCCGCCGGCGCCCGGAGCCAGCGCCGCGTACCACAGGCCGTTCGCCCGCCTGGCCGCCGTGCAGCGGGTCCGGGTCAGGATCTCGGCGCCGCGCTCGTGGGCATCGATCGCGTTGAGCACGACCAGACGGGCGTCGTCGACGAAGCAGTCGGCGTAGGCGAAGCCCCGCTCGTAGTCGGGCTTGAGCGGCTGGCCGACCGGATCGCGGCGCAGATCGATCGCCTCCGAGCCCGGCAGCCGCCGGCGCCCGCCGAGATGATCGTAGAGGAACAGGCCGAGCCGGATCAGCCAGGCCGGCCGCTGCTGGCGGTCGTGGGGCAGGATGAAGCGCAGCGGCCAGATGATGTGCGGGGCGGCGCGCAGCAGCACCTCGCGCTCGACCAGCGCCTCGCGCACCAGCCGGAACTCGTAGTGCTCCAGATAGCGCAGCCCGCCATGGATCAGCTTGCTGCTCGCCGAGGAGGTGTGGCGGGCGAGGTCGTCCTGCTCGCAGAGGATCACCTTCAGCCCGCGCCCGGCGGCGTCGCGGGCGATCCCGGTGCCGTTGACGCCGCCGCCGACGACCAGCAGATCGACAGGCTCGTTCGAGCTCACCCCTTGCTCCCGGCTCAACGGGTCCGGCGGGCATGCCGACGCCCCTCCCGGCCACGCCGCGCGCCGCCGCGAACCGCAGTCCCTCGCTTCCGATGGGGTGCTTTCTGGCATAGGAGCCCGCCCGGCAGCAATCGGCTTTGTGCAGCGGAACCCCGGGATTTGGGCGCAAACGGGTTGCCCTCGACGCCAATCGCACTAGGGTTCGGCTGTCACCGCCTCGAGGAACTGCGCGCCCATGGACGACGATCCCCTACCGCCTATGAAATTCGGCGTCGGCCAACCGGTCGCCCGCAAGGAGGATCCGGCGCTGGTCGCGGGCCGCGGCCGCTACACCGACGACCTCGATCTGCCGGGCCAGGCGTTCGCGGTCGTCCTGCGCTCGCCCTACGCCCACGGCATCCTGCGCGCCATCGACAGCGCGGCCGCCGGCGCCGCGCCCGGCGTGCTCGGGGTCTATACCGCGGCCGAGCTCGCCGACTACGGCCCGATCCTGTGCAAGCTGCCGCTCAAGAACCAGGACGGCAGCCCGCTGTTCGCGCCGCCGCGGCCGGTGTTCGCGACCGGCCGGGTGCGCTACGTCGGCGAGCCGCTGGCGCTGGTGGTCGCGGACACCCGCCAGGCGGCCGAGGACGCGGCCGAGCTGATCGGGCTCGACATCGAACCGCTGCCGGCGGTCGCCGACCCGCTGGCCGCGCTCGCCGCCGACGCGCCCAGGCTGCACGACGACCGGCCCAACCTCTGCCTCGATTGGCGCTTCGGCGATGCCGCCGCCGCCGAGCGCGCCTTTGCCGAAGCGGCGCACGTCACCCGCCTGAAACTGGTCAACAACCGGGTCGTGGTCGCGCCGATGGAGCCGCGCGCCGCGCTCGCCGACTACGATGCCGAAAATGAGCGCTTCACCCTGCACGTCGGCTGCCAGGGGGTGTTCGGCCTGCGCCGCGCGCTCGCCGAGGATCTGCTGAAGATCGCGCCCGAGCGGCTCCGGGTGCAGACCGGCCATGTCGGCGGCTCGTTCGGCATGAAGTCGGCCGCCTATCCGGAATATGTCGGGATCCTGCACGCGGCGCGCGCGCTCGGCCGGCCGGTCAAATGGTGCGATCTGCGCAGCGGCAGCTTTCTCTCGGACCAGCACGGCCGCGGCACGGTCGTCGAAGCCGAGCTGGCGCTCGATGCCGACGGCCATTTCCTCGCCGTCCGGGTCCGCAATCTCGCCGACATGGGCGCTTATCTGACCGCCTTCGGCCCGGCGATGCCCTGCGTCAACATGCAAAAGAACCTGCCGAGCCTCTACCGCACCCCGGTGGTCGCGATCCACACCCGCTGCGCCTTCACCAACACCGTGCCGATCGGCCCCTACCGCGGCGCCGGGCGGCCGGAGGCGAACTACGTCATGGAGCGCCTGGTCGACGCCGCCGCGCGCGAGACCGGGCGCGATCCGGCAGCGCTCCGGCGCCAGAACCTGATCCCGGCCGATGCGATTCCCTGGACCGCCGCCTCCGGGCTCACGTACGACAGCGGCGACTTCGCCGCGGTGCTCGAGGACGGCCTCGCCAAGGCCGACTGGGCGGGTTTTTCCGAACGCCGCCGGCAATCCAAGGCACGTGGCCGGCTGCGCGGGCGCGGCCTCGCCTGCTATCTCGAGGTCACCGCCCCCGCCAACCCCGAGATGGGCGGCATCCGCTTCGAGGAGGACGGCCGGGTCACCCTGATCACCGGCACCCTCGACTACGGCCAGGGCCACGCCTCGGCCTTCGCCCAGGTTTTGGCAGATCGCCTCGGCCTGCCGTTCGAGCGCATCGATCTGCTCCAGGGCGACAGCGACCAGCTGCTGGCGGGCGGGGGCACCGGCGGCTCGCGCTCGATCATGTCGAGCGGCAAGGCGATCGTCGAGGCGTCCGCCGCCGTCATCGAAAAAGGCCGCCAGCTCGCCGGCCATTTCCTGGAGGCCGCCGCCGCCGACATCACCTTCGAACCCGGGAAATTCCGGATCGCCGGCACCGACCGCAGCATCCCGCTACTCGAGCTCGCGGCCCGGACACGCTCGGCGACCGACCTGCCCGGAAACTTGCCCGAGAGCCTCGATACCGCGCTGGTCGCCGAGGGCCCGCCCTCCGCTTTCCCGAACGGCTGCCACATCGCCGAGGTCGAGATCGACCCGGAGACCGGCGGGGTCGAGCTTGTGCGCTACACCGCCCTCGACGACTTCGGCACCCTGGTCAACCCGATGCTGGCCGAGGGCCAGGTCCACGGCGGGGTCGCCCAAGGCATCGGCCAGGCCCTGATGGAGCAGGCGGTCTACGACCCCGCGGGCCAGCTGCTGACCGGCTCCTTCATGGACTACGCCCTCCCGCGCGCCGACCGCGTCCCCGCGATCGACGTCGGCTTCCACCCGGTCCCCGCGACCAGCAACCCGCTCGGCGTCAAAGGCTGCGGCGAAGCCGGCGTCACCGGCGCGCTGCCCGCGGTCATGAACGCGGTCGTCGACGCGCTCGCCGCCCACGGCATCACCCACCTCGACATGCCCGCCACCCCGGAAAAAATCTGGGCGTTGCTTCAACGAGCCAAACGACGCGCTTCCCGGACTTGACCTCTGTGACAATGTAAGGACGAACCACGACTCTCGAAAGAGTTCCTGCCTCCTGCGCCCTTTGTGGCTGCTGCAAGACTGCAAACCTGGTTCGTGTTCTAACTCACCTGCTCGGTGGCTGGAGGCTGCGCTCTGACGCGAAGAGCCCCCATCCTTATCTCGGTGTTGCCTCGAATGATCCGAACTTTCATGTGCCCCTCCTGCTTTATGAGGGCCGGGGAAAGCAACACATCCAGTCTCAGAGTCAGGATAGGGTCTTCAGCATCTGGCTCGGGGCTCTGCTTCCTAAACCCATCCAATATATCGGGTTTAATAGGGAACCGATGGGTTGGCGCGTCGTCTGGGTCTCCGGGGAAATAAATCACAAGCTCAAGAGGTTCATCGCTTTCACCTGGCCGCTCGACGAAGGTCACGACCAACGCCAGTTTCGGGAGGCCTACCGGAAACGACCCGAATATGATCATCTCCGCCCCGTACAACCCGACGAGAGTTATTTTTCCGCCCTCCTCTCGACGCAGGTCGTCGCAAAAGAGGGTGTAGCCGTAGGGGGAAGGCCATCGAATTGTCATGCGCTTGCGGCGGAAGCGGTGGCGCTTGCGGCGGAAGCGGTGGCGCTTGCGGCGGAAGCAGTGGCGCTTGCGGCGGGGGCGATAGTGCTGGACAGCGGCCCCGTGGTTCCGGTTCGGGGCTCTTCCCTGAATATCGAGACGGTTCCATCGCGCAAGCCGTCCGCGAACGCCTTTGCTTGTCCGGCCAACCGTTCGACATCAAAGCTCACACGGGCAAGCTCAGCTTCTGACACGCGTGACATCTGGTCGAGCCAATCCTCCCACTCGGGGATGTCCACGAGCAATGGCAGGTCATAAGCCGCGGCGACCTCCAACAGGGTCTGCAGGCTGTGCCTCCCGTAATCGGGATCCTCCAGCCGCGAGACGACGCTCTGGGGTTTGTCCATCCGTCGGCCTAGCTCCGCCTGCGACCAGCCGCGCTCCGGTTGCTCGCGCAAGGCCCGGATGAGCAAGGCGATACGGTTACGGACCTGATCGGCGACATACTCGCCCCGCAGCTCCTTATCGGCGAGCTGACGGACGAACGCCTCACTCCAGCGCGATCCAAAGCTCATCTGCCCGATCCTTCTCTAGTACCTCAGCCTTCCGTTTCAGCGCCGTCTCGCAAGCGGAGCGCGGCACAAACCTCCAATTCTTCTCCCTAGCAGTGTGTCGGACTTGAGGTCGATGATCGTTCGGTGCGCGACTTCGAGCGATGTTGGGTTGGCCGGGCCGAATGCGCCCGAGGCATGGTCAGATTGATTCGGAGGGTCGGTTGGGAGGCCGTGTGGGCCTGCCGGCGCGCTCGGGCGGGCCTGGCAGCGCGGCGCGGCGCGGCGCTCACGACGCCGTCTCCAGCTGGAGCTTGTGCAGGCGCTTGCAGTTGTAGGCCAGAGCGACCAGATCCCACTCCCCGGCCACCTTGTCCAGACCGCGCAGCGAGAAGCTGCGGAAGCCGAGGACCGCTTTGATGATGCCGAAGACCGGCTCGACGGTCTGCTGGCGGAGCTTGTAGAGGGCGCGGGCCTCCTCGCTGGCGAGCTTGGTCGCCATGACCTGCAACCATTGGGCCTTGGGTTCCTTCGCCGGTGCCTGGGCCCTGGTCGGGCGGAAGTCATGGCGGCGCCTGCGGCCTTCGGCGCCGGTCGCCACCAGGGCTTCGGTACCACGCCCGGCCAGGCGCTCGACCTCATCGCCGTTGGCGTAGCCGTTGTCCGCCAACACCATCTCAGGCTGGCCAAGCGCGGCGGGGATCGCCGCGAGGTCGGCCAACAGCTCACCGCGGTCGCTGGCGCACTGGCTGACCCGGGCACCCAGGATCAGCTGGCTGCCTTCGGCGTCCACCACGGCTTGGGCATTGTAGGCTTGGCGGTATTCGTGGTGCTTGCTCCTGCGCATCAGCCGGCTGTCCGGGTCGGAAAGGTTGCTCTGTTCCTGCGGTCCCGGCGTGTCGTCCGGCGGCTTCGGATGCTTGCCCTTGGCCCGCCCCGTGCGCTCCTCGCGCGCCCTGACCTTGGCCTCGAAGGCGGCCCGCTCGGTTTCGGCCCGCGCCTTGGCCTGAGCTTCCAAACGCTGCCGGGCGGCGTCCAGCTTGGCGCGCAACGCCGTCAGGCGCCCGATCTCCTCGGGCAGGACTTGGGGGGCGTCCTCGCCAGAACCGTCGGCCTGCTCGGCCCGAGCCAGCAGATCGGCGATCTCCAGCTTCAGCTGCTCGACCAGCTCGCCCGCCCGCCGGTAGGTCACCGAGCGGTGCTTGCTGGCGTTGGCGTCGACCTTGCTGCCGTCGACGCTGACGATCCCCACCTTCAGCAGCCTCAATTCCTTGGCCAGCAGCAGGACCTGGAGGAAGCTCTCGGCCACGGCCTCGAAGTTGCGCCGCCGGAAGGTCGCGATGGTGTCGTGATCGGGGTGCTGGTTGGCCGCCACCAGGCGCACCCCGATGTCGCGGTGGGTCGCGCGCTCGATCCGCCGGCTGGAGAAGATCCCGTTGGCGTAGCAGTAGATCAACAGCGCCAGCATCATGCGCGGGTGATACTGGGCCGAGCCGCTGCCGCGCTCATTGACCGCGAAGGCGCCGATCGCGACCCGCTCGACCGCCTCGATCACGAAGTGGGCGAGATCGTCCTCGGGGACCCAATCCCGGAGATCGGGCGGAAGCAGGAAGGCCTGGTCCCGCCCGCAGTCCACAAACTTGCTCATGGCGCCATTGTAGCCGAAACTCAACCCAAAGTCCGACACACTGCTAGCCCAGAAAAGGATCGTGAACTCGTGCTCGCCGGAGCGGAACCCGAGCGGCCGCTGCTGGACCTTGTCGGCTTGGAAGCGAATTTCCCCGAGGCCGTCGCACGGGCCACTCAGGGCCTTGTAGCGAGGTTCGCGCCACTGGTTCTCCGGGAGGTTTGCCAAGATCCTCAAGCGAGACACGAACACTGCCTTTAGCTGCTTGCTGCCACCCTCGTAGGTGGCCCGAACATCGCTCACGCCATTCGCGTCCACATAGTGCCGAAACACCCAAAGAACGGGCACACCCTATTCCAATTTTGCTATTTCGTCACTCCGAAAAGGGCTTCCCTCGCGAGCGACCCGACCCGGCCAAGCACCTCTTGGTGGCTTCGTCGACCCGGTTTTGTGACCCCTGCTGTGACCCTGGAAGACGGCCGGCCTCTCGAAAGTGGTGCGCACGGCGGGACTCGAACCCACGACCTCTTGCTCCGGAGGCAAGCGCTCTATCCGGCTGAGCTACGCGCGCACGTGCGCCGTATATAGCGTGGCCGCGGGCGGCAGGCAAACGTCACGGGAGGGCGCGGCGCGAGCGCGCGCTTTCGTTGTCGTCGTCGGGCGCGACCTGGAGCGACCCACAGAACAGATGCCAGCCCGGGACTCTCCTCGAGGCGTTAGGGAGCTCATCGCCAGTACGCGCAAAACCGGTCTGAGCCTATGCATCGTGCAGCCTGCCCAACCGCGACGTAAACGGCGGGCGCAAGCCCGAAAGAGCGGTTTGGCGCAACCTCGGGGCTCGCTCCGGGCCTTGCAACCTTGCCTACCGCGCTAAAGCGGCGCATCATCGGCCTTCAGGAGCCCGCATCTGGGGAATCCCGGATCATGGGAATCCTCACTAAGAGAAACCCGCGACTGCGACATCAATCAGGAGGCGGGTTTCAAAGTTGGAAGGGAGATTACTATGAACGCAGAATGGGTAAAGCCCGCAGCTTGGGGTGTGGTTGGTGGTGCGATCGCTGCAATCTTCGTCGGTTTCTTCTGGGGGGGCTGGGTAACGGGCGGAACGGCCGGACAGATGGCCGCGACAAGCGCCGAGTCGGCTATCGTTCAAGCGTTTACGCCACTCTGCGTTGCCAAGGCGGAGCAGCAGCCGGAGAAGCTCGTGCTCCTGAAGGAGGAGAGCACCTGGAAGCGCGACGATTTTGTCGTCGAGGCCGGCTGGGTCGCTAACGTGAACGAAAAATACCGGGCCGAGGTCGCAAGGGCTTGTGCGTCAGCAGTCCTGGAAGCCATGGACGCAAAGGCGACTGCCGCGCCTGCTAACTGAGCCGCAATGAGGGTCTGATCCCCCTTCTGCGGCTCGGCGGGCAAGAGACCTTGAGACCGGACAATCGGGATCAGGTCCGGCCATGATGCCCGGGTACTCTGGCGGCCGGTGCCCGCGTCAGCCGCCGGCCTGGTAGATGGTGCGGCCGTCGACCAGGGTCCGTAGGACCTTGCCCTGGACCAGGCGGCCCTCGAACGGCGTGTTCTTGGACAGGCTGTGCAGGTCCTCCTCGCGGATCCGGGCGGGGGCCTCGGGGTCGAACAGCACGAGGTCGGCGGGGGCACCTTTCCGAAGTTGGCCGGCCTCGATGCCGAGCAGCGCCGCGGGCCGGTGGGTCAGCTTGGCGAGCAGCTCGAGCAGGCCGAGCGCGCCGGTCTGGACCAGCTGGAGCGAGACCGGCAGGAGGGTCTCGAGGCCAAGCGCGCCGAATTCCGCCTGGGCGAACGGCAGGCGCTTGCTGTCCTGATCCTGCGGGCAGTGATCGCTCGCGATCACGTCGATCGTGCCATCGGCCAAGCCCGCGACCACCGCGCGGCGGTCGTCCTCCGAGCGCAAGGGCGGCGAGACCTTGGCGAAGGTCCGATAACCCTCGACCTCGAGCTCGTTGAGGGCGAAGTGCACCGGCGCCGCCTCGGCGGTCACCGGCAGGCCGCGCGCCTTGGCCTGGCGGACCGCCTCGATCGCGGCCGCGGTCGAGATGTGGGCCACATGGTAGTGGGCGCCGGTCAGCTCGACCAGGCGCAGGTCGCGCTCGACCATCATCACCTCGGCGACCGCCGGAATCCCGGCAAGGCCGAGCCGGGTCGCGATCTCGCCCTCGTTCATGACCCCGCCGCGGGCGAGCGCCGGGTCCTCGGGATGCTGGATCAGGCGGCCGCCGAGCACGGACAGGTAGTCGAGCGCGCGGCGCATCACCAGGCTGTCGGCGAGCGCCCGATGGCCATCGGTGAAGCCGACCGCGCCCGCCTCCATGAGCAGGCCCATCTCGGCCAGCTGGAGGCCGGCGCAGCCCTTGGTGATCGCGCCATAGGGATAAACCTTGACCCGCTTCAGGCGGCGCGCCCGCCTGGCGATGAACTCGACCATCGCCGGGTCGTCGATCACCGGATCGGTGTTCGGCAGGCAGGCAAAGCTGGTGACGCCGCCGGCCGCGGCCGCCGCGGTACCGCTCGCGAACGTCTCCTTGTGCTCGGCGCCGGGCTCGCCGAGCTGGACCCGCATGTCGACCAGGCCGGGTGCCAGGCAGGCGCCGCGGGCCTCGATCACCGAGGCGTCTTCGGGAATCCCGGCCGCGAACAGGCGCGGCCCGAGGTCGGCAATCCGCTCGTCCTCGATCAGGAGACCGCCCGGCGCGTCCAGGCGGCTCGCCGGATCGAGCAGACGCGCGCCGGTGATCGCGGTCCGCCTGGTCATGCCGCCGCGCGCAGCTCCCGGGTCAGGACCTCGAGGCAGGCCATGCGGACCGCGACCCCGAGCTCGACCTGGTCCAGGATCGCGCTCCGGTTGATGTCGTCGGCGACCGTGCCGTCGATCTCGACGCCGCGGTTCATCGGCCCCGGATGCATGATCAGGGCATCGGCACGGGCACTCTTGAGCTTGTCGTAGGTCAGGCCGAACAGATGAAAATACTCGCGCACCGAGGGCACGAAGCTCCCCTGCATGCGCTCGGTCTGGAGCCGCAGCATCATCACGATGTCGGCGCCGTCGAGCCCCCGCGCCATGTCATTGAACACCTCGACGCCGTAGCGCTCGACCGCCGCCGGCAGCAGCGTCCTGGGCGCCACCAGCCGCACTCTCGCCCCCATCGCGGTCAGCAGCATGAGGTTGGAGCGGGCGACCCTGGAGTGCAGAATGTCGCCGCAGATCGCGACCGTCAGGCCCTCGATCCGGCCCTTGCGCCGCCGGATCGTCAGCGCGTCGAGCAGCGCCTGGGTCGGGTGCTCGTGACTGCCATCGCCGGCGTTGATCACGGCGCAGTTGACGTGGCGCGCGAGCAGGGCGACCGCACCACTGTCCGGGTGACGCGCGACCAGGACGTCCGGATGCATGGCGTTGAGCGTCATGGCCGTGTCGATCAGGGTTTCCCCTTTCTTGATCGACGAGTTGGCGACCGACATGTTGACGACGTCGGCGCCGAGGCGCTTGCCGGCGAGCTCGAACGAGGTCCGGGTCCGGGTCGAGCTCTCGAAGAACAGGTTGATCTGGGTCAGCCCGCGCATCAGGCTGAGCTTCTTGTCCGCCTGCCGCCCATGGGCGACGTAGGCATCGGCGCGGTCCAAGAGATGCTGGATCTCCCAAGGCGCCAGCCCCTCGATGCCGAGCAGATGCCGCTGGCTGAAGGTCCTCGGAAGCTCGGTGACGGCCGCCATGCCCCAACTATGCGACCCCCCTCCCCGCCTGGCAAGCGCCACGCGTAGCGGCTCATTGCTACTCCTCCTCTTACTGATGGGATGGCACCTGTTGGCGGGCCGTGCCATATTAGCCGTATCCGAGACGGAGCGGGCATACGACGGCCCCTTGAAAGGGCGGTGAGGACACATGGGAGAAGCCAGACGCAGAGCCGAGTCCGACGCTACCTTCGGGCGCAACCCACAGCGCGCAGCAGGTCTTGTCGTATGCCCACCTTTGGAGGTCGAAGGAAGACAACTTCTTGTAAAGTCGAGCAGTTTAGACCCGCAAGAGCTACGATTTTCTCTTCTTTTTTGGAATAGACTTGTTTGGCCATCTTCTAATAACCTCTTCCTCGGAAGTGGCCCAGACGAGGCATTTCTCGAGCAGGTTGGCATCCTTAGTACGACCGTCATGTCCGATTGGCGGCCCCGTGACGGAACTGATCCCGCAGCTTCAGCTGGGAGCCTTCCTCGACCTTGAGCGGCGGGAACCTGGGCTCTGGGCACTTGCCCAGGGAGAGAATTCGCTATTACTCAAGGATCGGGTATTGGAAGCGGGAAGAGGTGCATTGGTTGAGTTGAATTGGGCAGTCCCCGTTCCGAACAAAGATGTACCCCTTAACGACATCCTCGAATTCAGAGCAAGGCGGCGTGACGAGTTACTGCGGCTTCGGCATGAGATCGATCTCGTTCTTCACGGCCGTGAACAATGCATCAGATAAACACTTCGAATTGCGGCGATGCGTTGCACAAGTGGACTCTGCCTGCGCTGACGTATTGAAAGTAGGAAAAGAGCAGGGATTTCCGCTCCGAATCGCCGACTTGAAGGCATCGTTCGAGCTACGCCCATTCGCTGCCTTGGTTGCCGGCGCCGGTGGTTGGAAATGGGGTATAGAACACGAAATGCCGCTAATTGGCGCTGCTCTTGGCATAGCCGCGTCTTCTATAAAGATAAGTCATGACGTAGGTATGCGTAACGCCACACTTCGCTCTAACCCATATCTTTATGTCTATCATTTTCACGCGGAACTTTTTTAGAGTCATGAATTAGGTAAAATTGCAATAAAGAATCTATTAAGTTACCATGCATTCCATCTACAGCATTGACCATAGCCTGTCCGAAGTTCGCGATTTCGCTTAGTGGTCTACGCGCCGCCCCTCTCGCTTTGGTCGTTTCGAAGTAGGCAAAGCAAATCGTACCCTCGAGGCTGCATCGGCGCGCGCCAGCAAATGCGCATGCAGCAACCCGGTTTGCCAACACTAATCCATTGTATTACTACTTGCGGATACGGAGGCCGATTTCTGAGGGACAGCCGATGAGCGAGGTCGCCGAGAGCATCCGGCGCGGGCTGGAGGAGGCGCTCGCCTATGCCCGCGGAGAGGCGGACGCCAGCCGCTACCGGGTGCATGTGCCGGAGCGGATCGACGTGCGCGCGATCCGGACCAGGCTCGGCATGACCCAGGAGGAGTTCGCTGCCTGCTTCGGTTTCAGCGTCAATACGCTCCGCCATTGGGAGCAGGGCAAGCGCCAGCCCGAGGGCCCGACCCGCGCCTATCTGCTGGTGATCGAGCGCGTCCCGGAGGCGGTGCAGAAGGCCCTGCGGGCGGCATAGCTGCGCTCCAACGTACGGGCCCGCGTGGACGGCCTTGTGACCCATTTCGGCAATCCGGCGTCGCATCCACGCGTAGACAGGGCGCGTCGCCGCTGAGCATTCTCGCCGGTCGCGAAATGGTGGGGAGCAAGGGTCATGCCGAACGGTGAGGGCGCGGGCGCGCGGGCCGGGGCTGCTCGAGCGGCTGGCATGCGGGCCCGGTGATCTGTGCCGAGGGTTATCTGTTCGAGCTCGAGCGGCGGGGCTGGCTGCAGGCCGGGCCTTATGTGCCCGAGGTCGTGCTCGATGAGCCGGATGCCGTGCGTCAGCTGCACCGCGAGTTCGTGCGCGCGGGCTCGGACGTGGTCGAGGCCTTCACCTACTATGGCCACCGCGAGAAGCTGAAGGTGATCGGCAAGGAGGAGATCCTCGAGCCGCTCAATCGCCAGGCGCTGCAGATCGCCAAGGAGGTGGCGGACGAAGGCGGTGCTCTGCTCGCGGGCAACCTCTCCAACACCAACGTCTACGATCCCGACGATGCCGAATCCCTCGGCTTCGTGCGCCGGGCGTTCGAGGAGCAGGTCCTCTGGGCGCTCGAGGCGGGCGTCGACTTCATCATCGCCGAGACCTACAGCTGGCTCGGCGAGACCATGATCGCGCTGGAGGCGATCAAGGCATCCGGAAAGCCCGCGGTGATCACGCTCGCGATGCATCAGGAAGGCCTGATGCGCGAGGGCATGTCGATGGCGGACGCCTGCAAGCGGCTCGAGGACGCCGGCGCCGACGTCGTCGGCCTGAACTGCTCGCGCGGGCCGCTGACCATGCTGCCGGCGCTCGAGCGGATCCGGGGCGCGGTCTCCTGCCACGTCGCCGCCCTGCCCGTGCCCTACCGGACCACGCCCGCCCAGCCGACCTTCCAGTCGCTCCGCGACCCGGGTTGCGACTGCCTCCCGGACGGACGGCCGTTCCCGATCGCGCTCGATCCGTTCACCTGCAACCGCTACGAGATCGCCGATTTCGCCAAGGCCGCCTATCGCCTGGGTGCGCACTACCTCGGCCTCTGCTGCGGCGCCGGCCCGCATCACGTCCGGGCGATGGCCGAGGCGCTCGGGCGCCAGACCGCGGCCAGCAAGTATTCGCCCGACATGGCGCGCCACTCCTATTTCGGCACCGATCCGCTCCTCAAGGCCAAGAACCGCGAGTACGCCGCCAGGCTCTGAACGGAGGCGAAGCGATGGACTGGCTGGTCAGCCTGGCGACAGCGAAGGCCGCGCCGATCCCCGAAGGCGCCCGCTCGGCGCTGCTGATGCGCCACGGCACCATGAGCCTTCGCTACTACGCACCCAAGGGCCACGACCCGCAGACCCCGCACGAGCAGGACGAGATCTACATCATCGCCTCCGGCCACGGCACCTTCGCGCTCGGCGCCGAGGAAAGGACGCTCGAGCGCCAGCCCTTCGGCCCAGGCGATGCGCTCTTCGCGCCCGCGGGCTTCGTCCACCGCTTCGAGGATTTTTCCGCCGACTTCGCGACCTGGGTGGTCTTCTGGGGACCCAGGGGCGGCGAGGCTGAGGTGAGCTGACCGCGTCGGATTCGAGCCGCCTCCATCTCGGTCTCACAGGAAAGCCAGGTCATCGGGGTCGCGGCTCCAAGCTCATACAGATGTCGTTCGAGGTTCTCACGGCGTCTGACGCCGCCGCGGCGGGGACGGCGCGACCTGAGGCCGGCTCTGCTCTCGATCGGCCGGGCGCGATCTTCCAGTCCGGCATGAGCCGGCAGATGCGCTGCCGCTCCCCCTCGGTTATGTCCTGAGGGGTGACCACGCGGGGGATCTCGATGCCGGATGCGGTGGCGCGGGGCAATGTGCTGCGTCCGAGGCGCGGCCACGAAGACAGCCGGGTGACCTTCGTCGAGCTGTTCTTCGACCTCGTTTTCGTCTTTGCCGTGACCCAGCTCTCGCACCTGCTGCTGGCGCACCTCTCGTTGCTTGGCGCGCTCCAGACGACGCTCTTGCTGATGGCCGTCTGGTGGGTCTGGATCTTCACCTCCTGGGTGACCAACTGGCTGAACCCGGACCGGGCGCCGGTCCGGCTCATGCTGTTCGTGCTGATGCTCGCGGGCCTCGTGCTCTCGACCTCGCTGCCGGAGGCCTTCGACGCGCGCGGGCTGACCTTCGCCGCCGCCTATGTGTTCATGCAGGTCGGGCGCAGCCTGTTCATGCTCTGGGCGCTGCGCCATCGCTCCGGCAACCGGCGCAATTTTCAGCGCATCACCGTCTGGCTGGCACTCGCGGGCGGGCTCTGGATCGCGGGCGGCCTCGTCGACCACGACGCCCGCCTCGCCCTCTGGGCCAGCGCACTGTTCGTCGAATACCTGTCGCCCTCGGTCGGCTTCTGGACCCCTCGCCTCGGTCGCTCGACGACCGCGGATTGGGACATCGAGGGCGGTCACATCGCCGAGCGCTGCGGCCTGTTCATCATCATCGCGCTCGGCGAGTCGGTCCTGGTCACCGGGGCGACCTTCGGCGCCCTGCCCTGGACGCCCGCGACCGTCACCGCCGCGCTCGCGGCGTTCGTCGGCAGCGTCGCCATGTGGTGGATCTACTTCAACATCGGCGCCGAGCGCGGCTCGCGCCTGATCGCCGCCTCGGCCGACCCCGGACGGCTCGCCCGCCTCGCCTACACCTACATCCACCTGCCGATCGTCGCCGGCGTCATCGTCGCCGCGGTCGCCGACGAGCTGGTGCTCGCGCATCCCGCCGGCCACGGCAGCCCCCAGACGATCGCGACCGTGCTCGGCGGCCCGGCGCTCTATCTCGCCGGCAACCTCCTGTTCAAGCGGGCGACCGCCGAGCGGCTGCCGCTGTCGCATCTGGGCGGCCTGGTCCTGCTCGCGCTGCTGGTCCCGATCGCCATGGTCGCCTCGCCTCTGGTCACGGCGACCGCGGCGAGCTGCGTGCTGGTCCTGGTCGCCGCCTGGGAATGGCGCTCGCTTAGCCAGCTGCGGGCGGGGGCCTAGAGATCCGGCGGCCCGAGTGCTATCATCGAGGCATCGGCCAAGGCTCGAGGGGAACGCTGTGGCAGGCTGCTGCACCGACGATCACTGCCGGGCGCCGGGCGCGCTCGACAGCCCCGCCTGGCGACGGGCGCTGTGGCTCGCGCTCGCCGCCAATGCCGGCATGTTCCTCGCCGAGATCGTCGCCGGCGTCGCTGCCGGCTCGTCCTCGCTCCAGGCCGACGCGCTCGACTTTTTGGGCGATGCCGCCAACTATGCGATCAGCCTCGGGGTCGCCGGCATGGCGCTTACCTGGCGCGCGCGGGCGGCCCTGCTCAAGGGCGCCAGCCTCGGCGGGCTCGGGCTCTGGGTGCTGGCCAGCACCGCCTGGCACGCCTGGGCGGGCACCCTGCCGGCGGCCGGGGTGATGGGCATCGTCGGCGTGCTGGCGCTCCTCACCAACGGCGGCGTGGCACTCATGCTCTACCGCTTCCGGAGCGGCGATGCCAACATGCGCTCGGTCTGGATCTGCTCGCGCAACGACGCGATCGGCAATCTCGCGGTGCTGCTGGCGGCGCTCGGGGTGTTCGGCACCGGCACCGGCTGGCCGGACATCGTCGTCGCCGCGATCATGGCCGGGCTCGGCATCGGCGGCGGCTGGCAGATCCTGCGCCAGGCCTCCGGCGAGCTGCGCACCGATCCCGCGGCGGCGCCCGCGGAGTAGCCGTCTCCCGGCCCCGGCCGGGTGCAGGAGCCGACACACCACCGCCGGTGCAGACCCGTCCGCCAGGTCGTGCTAAGGAAAGGGTTCATCAGCGGGTGAACCGATATGCGCCGAATGTTGTGTTGGTTGATCATCCTTGCGGGCCTGCTCGCCGCCGGGCCCACCTTCGCCCAGCAGCCGGCCGCGCCCAGCCCGGAGCAGCTGCGCACCCTTGCCCAGCTGTTGCGCGACCCCGGCGTGCAGGCGTGGCTGCAGGCCCAGGCCGAGCGGACACCGTCGGCCGCCACGGACGCGCCTGCGGCGGCGGGCGAGCCGGCGAGCGCGCAGGCGATGATGGTCAGTCAGCTCGATGCCATGCGCGCCTTCCTGCGCGAGCTGGTGGCGGCGGTGTGGACCCTGCCCGACGAGCTCGGCCGCGCCTGGTCCACCTTCACCGCCGAGCGCGCGGCATGGGGCGGGCAGAGGCCGATCGTCCTGGTCGCCATGTTCGCGGCCCTGGGCTTCGGCCTCGAGGGGCTGTTGTGGTGGGCGACCACCGGCTTTCGCGAGCGCATGATCGCAAGCCCTCTGCAGACGGCGCAGGATCGCCTGCGCGCGGTCGGGCTCCGGATGACCTACGGGCTCCTGGTCCTGCTCGCCTTCGCGATCGGCAGCATCGGCGCATTCCTGCTGTTCGATTGGCCGCCGCTGCTCAAGCACGTCGTGCTCGGCTATCTGGTCGTGTTCCTGATCGTCCGGCTGGTGCTCGTGCTCGGGCGGATCCTGCTGGCGCCCGGCGCCGAGCGCTTCCGGGTGGTGCCGATGGCGACCGCGACCGCCCGCTTCTGGTTCGTCTGGTCGGCGGTTCTGGTCGGCTGGTTCTTCTTCGTGAAGTTCACCCTCAGCGGACTCGCGATGCTCGGGATCAGCCGCCCCGCCGGGTACCTGGTCGGGCTCGCTTGTGGCATCGTGCTGGTCGGGCTCGCGCTCTACGTGGTCTGGCGGCATCCGCCGCGGGACACCGGCACGCCGGCGAGCCGCACCCATCGGATCGGCGCCTGGCTGCTCTCGCTCTATCTGGTGGTCGTCTGGCTGCTGCTGTTCACCGGGTCGGCGGCACCGTTTTACGTCGGCGTCGTCCTTCTGTTGCTGCCAATCGCGATCCGCGGCGTCGATCTGGCGGTCATCCACCTGCTGCGCCCGGGCGGCAGCGAGACCGCCGACGCCGTCCCTTCGCTGGCCGCGGTCGCGCTCGAGCGGGGGCTCAGGGCGGCACTGCTGATCGGCGGCGCCTATCTGATCGCCTGGCTGCTCGGCCTCGATCTGGTCGCCATGACCATGCGCGACACGCTCGCGACCCGGCTCCTGCGCGGTGCGATCAACGCCGTGATCATCCTGCTGGCCGCCGACTTCGCCTGGCATCTCGCCCGCACCTGGATCGACGCCCGCCTCGCCGGGGCCAACGCCGCAGGGCAGACGGAGGGCGACGAGGCGCGCCGCCGGGCGCGGCTGCGCACGCTCTTGCCGATCTTCAGGAACCTGCTGCTGGTGGTCCTGGTCGTGATGGCCGCCTTGATGGCGCTCTCCTCGCTCGGCGTCGAGGTCGGGCCGCTGATCGCCGGCGCCGGCGTGATCGGCGTGGCGATCGGCTTCGGCGCCCAGACCCTGGTCAAGGACATCATCTCCGGCATGTTCTACCTGCTCGACGATGCCTTCCGGATCGGCGAGTACATCATCAGCGGCAACTACAAGGGCACGGTCGAGTCGTTCTCGCTGCGCTCGATCAAGCTGCGCCACCATCGCGGCTATCTCTATACCGTGCCGTTCGGCACGCTCGGCGCGATCGAGAACATGAGCCGCGACTGGGTGATCGACAAGTTGAGCATCGGGGTCACCTACGACACCGACGTCGACAAGGTGAAGCGGATCATCAAGGAGATCGGCAAGGCGCTGGCCGAGGACGAGGAGTTCAAGCCGCACATCATCGAGACCCTGAAGATGCAAGGCGTCGAGCAGTTCGGCGATTTCGCGATCCAGATCCGGATGAAGATGATGACCAAGCCCGGCGAGCAGTTCGTGATCCGCCGGCGCGCCTACGGCATGATCAAGAAGGCGTTCGATGCCAACGGCATCAAGTTCGCCTTCCCGACCGTGACGGTCGCGGGCGGCGGCGAGCCGACCGCCGCGATCGCCCAGACCGCGCTCGATCTCGTACGCCCGCCCAGCCCTGCCGCCTGAGACCAGCGACGCACCCCCCACCCTGGCCCTCCCCCGCAAGGGGGGAGGGAAGAGAAGAGTTGCGGCCAGCCAACAAAGCCACCCCCTCCCCCATGATGGGGGCGGGTCAGGGTGGGGGTGCAGCTCAATGGGTCGGCGCAGCACCCCAGAGTTCGGCCAGACGCTGGTCGCGACCGCAGTTCCAGCGGTAGAATTTGTACCGGACCGGGTTCTTCTGATAGTAATCCTGGTGGTAGTCCTCGGCCGGGTAGAATGGGCCGGCCTGCCACGATCTCGGTCGCGATCGGCTGATCGAAGCGCTGGCTGTCGGTCAGCGCCTGCTTCGAGGCTTCGGCCAAGCGCTTCTGCTCGTCGTCATGGTAGAAGATCGCGGACCGGTACTGGTTGCCGCGATCGCAGAACTGGCCGCCGGTATCGAGCGGATCGACGTTGTGCCAGTAGACGTCGAGCAGCTGCTGGTAGGTGACCTTGCTCGGATCGTAGATGACCTCGACCGATTCGGCGTGGCCGGTGCCGCCGGCCGAGACCTCGTGGTAGGTCGGATCGACCTTGGTGCCGCCGGTGTAGCCGGAGGTGGTGCTGAGCACGCCCTCGACCGGGTCGAAGGCCGATTCCTCGCACCAAAAGCAGCCGCCCGCGAAGGTCGCGACCGCGGTTTGACCGGGGCTCGGCGCCGCGGCCTTGTCCTCGGCCACGGCCGCCGAGGCGAGCGCCAGGCCGGCGGCCGCCAACAGCGGAAGCAGACGATACCGCATCACGCGTTCCCCGGCAGCTTGGTGCCGTCCGGCACGAACTTCATCGCGACCCCGTTCATGCAGTAGCGCAAGCCCGTGGGCGGCGGCCCGTCCTCGAACACATGGCCGAGATGGCCGCCGCAGCGCCGGCAGTGGACCTCGGTCCGGGTGGAAAAGAAGCTATTGTCCTCCGAGGTCCCGATCGCGTGGTCGAGCGGCTGCCAGAAGCTCGGCCAGCCGGTGCCGCTGTCGAACTTGGTCGCCGACGAGTAGAGCGGCAGATCGCAGCCGGCGCAGGCGAAGGTGCCGGCACGCTTCTCGTGGTCCAAGGGGCTGGTGCCGGCGCGCTCGGTGCCGTGCTCGCGCAGCACGTAGTACTGCTCGGGCGTCAGCAGTTTCTGCCACTCCTCGTCGGTGTGGGTGACCTCGAACTGGCCCTCTGTCTCGGCCCGGGCATCCTGTCCAAACCAGCGCATGAGACCTGCTCCCGTGAAGGCGGTCGCCGCCGCCGCGATCGCGAACTGACGTCGTGCAAGCATCAAAGAACTCCCGTCATTCTGCCGGGCCGCTGTCCGGCCCGAGACCGGAACTTGGGGGCGGCGGCGAGCCGATGCGAGCCCACCGCCGTTCACCATCGCGTAAGCGGCTCGTGAGGACCGCGCTGAACGACGCTAGCTCGCCGCGGCCGGCCAGGCCTCGCGGTCGATGTCGAGGTCCGGGAACTTGGTCGCATCGAAGACCGGTTGCGCGATCCCGGCGCTGAGCTGGGCATCGAAGTCACGGATGACCCGGAGACCGACCTTGATCAGCAGCAGCACCGCGGCGAGGTTCACGACCGCCAAAAGACCCATGGTGACGTCAGCGAACGCGAACACCGTCGACAGGTCTTGCATCGAGCCCCAGAGCACCAGCACCAGCGTCAGCACGCGGAAGCCCGTGAACAGGGTCTTGTTCTCCTCGCTGAAGAAGTTGAGGCTGTTCTCGCCCAAGTAGTAATTGTAGATCATCGAACTGAACGCGAACAGCATCAGCGCGATCGAGACGAAGCTGCGGCCCCATTCGCCGACGTGGCTGGCGAGTGCGGTCTGGGTGAGCGCGACGCCGCTGCTCTCCTGGAGGTCCGGGCTGTAGACGCTCGAGAGCAGGATCATGAAGGCGGTGCAGGAGCAGATGATCAGGGTGTCGATGAACACGCTGAACGCCTGCACGATGCCCTGATTGGCCGGGTGGCGGACGTAGGCGACTGCGGCGACGTTGGGTGCCGAGCCGAGGCCCGCCTCGTTGGAGAACAGGCCGCGCCGTACGCCCATCGCGATCGCGGCGCCAAGCCCGCCCGCGAATGCCGGCAGGAGCCCGAATGCGCTCTTGACGATCAGCACAAACGCTGCCGGCACCGCGGTGATGTGGAGCAGGATCACGACCAGCGAGATCAGGATGTAGCCGATCGCCATCACCGGCACGATGATCTCGGCGGCGGCCGCGATCCGCTTGATGCCGCCGAAGATGATCAGGCCGAGCACGATCACGAGGCCAAGGCCGGTGACCCAGGTCGGGATACCGAAGGCGTCGGTGAACGAGGAGGCCACGGTGTAGGACTGGAGCGCGTTGAAGCCGAAGCCGAAGGTCACCAGCAGCAGCACCGAGAACACGCCGGCCAGCCACCTCTGGCCGAGGCCGCGCTCGATGTAGTAGGCGGGCCCGCCGCGGTAGGTGCCGTCCGGCTCGGCGTTTTTGTAGAGCTGGGCGAGCGTGCACTCGAAATAGCTGGTCGCCATGCCGATCAGCCCGATCACCCACATCCAGAACACCGCCCCGGGGCCGCCGAGCGTGATCGCGACCGCGACGCCCGCGATGTTGCCGGCGCCGACCCGGCCGGCGACCGACAGCATCAGCGCCTGGAACGAGCTCAGATGCCCGGCCTCGTGGTGGAAGGCCTGGCGCAGGATGCCGAACATGGCGCCGAAGTAGCGGAACTGGACGAACCGGGAGAAAATCGTGAACGCTGCCCCGGCCGCGATCAGCCCGACGATCAGGACCTTGCTCCACAGCAGGTCGTTCAAAAAATCCAGCATCACCCACCCCTCTCCTTTTGTTTTGCGCCCGGGCTGTGCCGCCCGAATGCCCATTTCTAGGCCAGGGAAGTCGCGGCGGTCAAAGCGAAACGGCGAAGCCGCGAGTGGCCGATGCTCGACCGTGGATTGCGCCGGAGATACTGGCTCCGACCCTCCCGCTCAGCCGAACAGACCGTGGAAGCGGCCGAGGAAGGCGGCGAGACGGTCGGATTTCGGCTGGTAGAGCAGCTCTTTGGGGGTGCCCTGCTCCTGGATGCGGCCGCCGTCCATGAACACCACGCGGCTCGCGACGTCGCGCACGAACAGCATCTCGTGGCTGACCACGAGCATGGTCATGCCGTCGCGGGCGAGATCCTGCATGACCCCCAGGACCTCGGCGACCAGCTCCGGGTCGAGGGCCGAGGTGACCTCGTCGAACAGCATCAGCTTCGGTTCCATCGCAATCGCGCGCGCGATCGCGACCCGCTGCTGCTGGCCGCCGGACAGCTGGTAGGGATAGTGGCCCTGGCGGTCGGCGAGCCCGACCCGGGTCAGCCAGCGGGTCGCGATTTCTCCGGCTTCGGCCTTCGGGCGCCCCTGGACCTTGGTCAGACCGAGCATGACGTTTTCGCGCGCGGTCATGTGCGGGAACAGATTGAAGCCCTGGAACACGATGCCGATCCGGGCGCGCTGGGCGGAGATCGCGGTCTCGCGCAGCCGCTTGCGCCGTCCGCCCACAAGGCGGTAGCCGATCGGGTCGCCGTCGACCGCGATCTCGCCTTCGTCGTACTCCTCGAGCAGGTTGATGCAGCGCAAGAGCGTGGTCTTGCCCGAGCCGCTGGCGCCGATGATCGCGACCACCTCGCCCTTCCTGACCTCGAGGTCGATGCCCTTGAGGACCTCGGTCGGGCCGAAACGCTTGTGGACGTTGGCGGCCCGCAGGACCGGGGCGGGGGGCGGCGCGGATGTGGTCATCGGCTCCCGGTCAGTACTTGAGATAGGCAAAACGGCGCTCGAGGGCCGCGCCGAGCTGCGAGATCGTGAAGTTCAGCGCGACATAGATGGCGCCCGCCAGCAGGTAGAAGGGAATCACCAGATAAGTCCGGGAAATCACCTGCTGGGTCGCGAGCAGGAGCTCGACCACGCCGATCACCGAGAGCAGGGTCGAGCCCTTGACCATCTCGACCGCGGTGTTGACCCAGGGCGGCAGGATCCGGCGGATCGCCTGCGGCAGGATCACGTAGGTGAGGCGCTGCCAGGGCCTGAGGCCGATCGCCTTGGCGGCCTCGGTCTGGCCTTGGGGAATCGAATCGAGCGCGCCGCGGATGGTCTCCGACATGTGCGCGCCGCAGAACGCCGCCAGCGCCACCACGCCGCCCCAGAAGGCCGAGATGTCGAGGCCGAGCAGGGCGAGGCCATAGAAGCTCGCGAAGATCAGCACCAGCACCGGGATGCCGCGCAGCACGTCGACATAGGCGCGCACCAGCAGGCGCAGCGGCCAGGCGCCGTACTGCAGGCAGACCCCGCCCAGCGCCCCGATCACCGTGCCGATCACGATCACGATCAGCGACAGCTCGATCGTATAGGCGAGCCCCTGCAGGAGTGCGGGGCGCGCGAGCCACGCGTAGTGCCAGAAGCCACCGGCGGCGTCCATAGTGCCTCAGCGGATCGCCGCGTAGCGCCGCTCGACCTGGCGCAGCAGGAAGGCGATCGCGTAGCAGACGATCAGATAGAGGATGCTCGCGACCAGCCAGGTCTCGATCACGCGGAAGGTCTCGACGTTGATCTTACGGGCCTCGAAGGTCAGCTCCGGCACCGCGATCGCCGCGGCCAGCGAGGTGTCCTTGAACAGCGAGATGAAGTTGTTGGAGAGCGCCGGCAGGCAGATCCGGAACATGACCGGCAGGACGACGTAGCGCTGGCGCTGCCAGGGCCGCAGGCCGATCGACTTGGCCGCCTCGAGATATTGGCCGGGGATCGAGGACAGGCCGGCCCGGAACACCTCGGCGAGATAAGCGCCAGCGTAGATCGCGAGCGCAAAGGTGAAGGAATCATACTTGTCGAGCGCGTAGATGCCGAGTTCCGGCAGGCCGAAGAACACGAAGAAGATTAGCAACAAAATCGGCGTGTTGCGGATGATCTCGACGTACAGCCAGACCAGCGCGCGCAGCCAGGCATGGCGCGAGACGCGCGCGTAGCCGGCGAACAGCCCGATCACCGCGCCGATCAGGAGGGCCACCACGGCCAGCCGCAGCCCGAGCAGCAGGCCGCCGACCAAAAGATCGAAGTTCCGCCAGATCGGGTCGAAGTTGAAGTTGTAGTCGATCACTGCGGGGCCCCGCTGCGGACCGGATTTCGGCCCCGTCGCCGAGGGACGATTGTCGCCCGGACGCCTCGCCGCCAGGCGCGGCGGCCCGTCGCCCGAGCTTGGTCAACCGCCGCCGCATTAACCCTTGGTCAACCATTCGCCCCTAACCTGCTCCCGCTCCATGGTCCATGTGATCCTGGGACTCCGTCCGCGGCCGGGTCAGGCCGGCATGGATTCCCACGGTCGCATGGACCACCCGAAGAAAGAGCTAACGCCCAAAAGGTTAACCTTTGATTGATGGCTCGCGCAGCAGCCCCATGGCGCGCCCCCCGGGGCCGCCCCGGCGCCGGCCGCCAGCTCGAGGCGATGCGCGACCGCGCCACGCCGGCCTCGATCCGGCAGCCAGGTCGCCCAGATCGCGGCAGCCGGAGGCGCCCGGCCATGATCGGCAAGGCGGCGGCCGATCGGCAGGCCCGGGGCCATGCGGCCGGCCATGCGCGCCGGGCCTCGGGGTCCCAAGCCTGCCGACCATGCGCCGTCGGCCATGATCGCCGGCTGCACCGGCGCGGCCCAGATCAGGCCGGCGACCACCCGCAGGCTTCCCCCCGGCCAGCGTCGCGGCCCCACCGCCGGCGGCTCCGGCCGTCCGACTACGAGTACTCGACCGGGAGGCCGATCCGCGGCGGCTCGATCTTCTTGCCGAACCACTTCTCGAACGAGGCCTGGTAGCTCAGGAAGTCGACCCCGGTCATGGCTTCGTGGAGCACCGTGTTGACGAAGTTCAGCCAGACCTGGTCGCCGGGCTTGACCGCCGCGGCGTAGGAGTTCGGCATCCAGCCGTAGCCGGAGTCGACGTAGCGGTCGGGGAACTGCGCGATCAGCCAGCCGATGGTCGACTGATCGAGCGCCGCGGCGGCCGCCCGGCGCGAGTTGATCGCCTGGATCTCGGTATCGACGCTGTCGTACTGGTCGACCTTGGCGTCGGGCAGAGCCAGATGAATCCAGTCCTCGATGAACACGTTCTGCAGCGCCGACACCGGTGACGTCGCCACCGGCCGCCTTGAGCTGGTCGTAGGTCTGATGCTCGGCACCCTTCATCATCATCAGGCCGACGCCTTCGCGATAGTAGGGGATCGTGAACTCGGCCTGCTGGGCGCGGCCCGGCGTGATGGTCATGAACTGGAAGATCGCGTCGACCTTGTCGGTCACCAGGTTGGGGATCCGGGCATCGGCGGCGCCGCGCACGAACTCGATCTTCTCCGGATCGTCGAACAGGCCCTTGGCGAGCAGCTTGGCGAGGTCGATGTCCATGCCGACCAGCTGGCCGCTCGCGTCCTCGAAATGCCAGGGCGGGTTGGTGCTGCCGGTGCCGACGATCACCTTGCCGCGCGAGAGCACCGTCTGCAGCCGGCTGGCGGCCGAGCCCTGCGCGTGCGCCTCGCGGATCAGCGGCGAGGCGAGCGCGCTCGCGGCCACCACCGCGCCGGTGGCACCGGCGGCCGAAAGGCCGAACACCTCGCGCCTGCGAACCCCATCTTGCCTGGTTGGCCGCGACATCGTTACCCTCCCCGTGGTCTGGTTGATGGCGGGCGGAGCCGACCGTCGCGACCTCGCCTGCCCCGAGCGCGTGCCCACGCTCGCGGCCCGACCCTAGCACCGGAGAGAGCCCGCCTCAATGCAGCTCGCCCGCTTCGCCCGCGCCCGCTTCTGCCATCTGCCGACCGCGCTCGAGCCGCTGCCCCGGCTCTCGGACCGGCTCGGCGGCCCCCAGATCCTGGTCAAGCGCGACGACGCGACCGGGCTCGCCTTCGGCGGCAACAAGACCCGCAAGCTCGAGTTCCTGATCGGCCAGGCGCAGGACCAGAGCGCCGACGTGCTGGTGACCGCGGGCGGGGTGCAGTCGAACCACTGCCGCCAGACCGCGGCCGCGGCCGCCCGCCACGGGCTCGGCTGCGCGCTGGTCCTCGAGCGTCGGGTCGCCTGGAACCACCCCGACTACGAGCGCGGCGGCAACGTCCTGCTCGACCGCCTGGCGGGCGCCGAGCTGCAGCTGGTCGAGCGCGGCGCCGATCTCGCGGCCGAGCTCGCGCAGGTCGCCGACCGGCTGCGCACGAAGGGCCGCCACCCGTTCGTGATCCCGATCGGCGGCTCGACGCCGGTCGGCGCGCTCGGCTACGTCGCCGCCGGGCTCGAGCTGCTGGCCCAGACCGAGGCCGCGCGCCAGCCGATCGACGCCATCCTGCACGCCTCCGGCAGCGGCGGCACCCAGGCGGGCCTGCTGGTGGCGCTCCAGGCGCTCGGCGCCGACCTCCCAGTGATCGGGATCAGCGTCAGCGCGCCCAAGGCCGCGCTCGAGGCGACGGTCCAGGGCCTCGCCGGACGCACCGCCGCCCTGCTCGGCGTGCCGGCGCCAGCCGCTCCGGCGGTCGAGGTCCTGGACGGCTACATCGGCGCCGACTACGGCCAGCCGAGCGCAGGCATGCGCGAGGCCCTTCGCCTGTGCGCAGAGCTCGAGGGCCTGTTCCTCGACCCGGTCTACACCGGCAAGGCCATGGCCGGCCTGATCGACCTGATCCGGAAGGGCCGGTTCGCCAAGGATCAGACCATCGTCTTCGTCCACACCGGCGGCACGCCCGCGCTGTTCCCCTACCTCGACGCCCTGACCGATTGACCGCCCCGCACCGATCCGGGCACCAGGTATCGCCACGCTTCATCGATCATAGCCACGCTTCATCGAATCGATAAGGATGAGCTGACATTCCGTGATGAGCGCCAATTTGGCGAAGAATGGTTAAGGAATCGTTAGCGATCCTGGCTGAATGAGCGGCCTTTTTTGAGGTAGTCTGCACCATCGTCCGTACCGGGAGAGAGGGCATGAAGCTCGGGCTGGGCTTGTATCGGGATCTGTTGACCGACGACAATTTCCGGTTTGCGCGCCAGGCGGGCTGCAGCCATATCGTCGCCCATCTGACCAACTACTTCGCGGGCGCGAGTCCCAACCTCGCCTCCGGCGGCGACGAGGGCTGGGGCAGCTGCGCGGGCGCCGAGCTGTGGTCCCAGGCGGAGCTCGACGGGCTGGTCGCGGGCGCCCGCCGGCACGGCCTCGAGATCGCGGCCCTCGAGAATTTCAACCCCGCTTTCTGGTCGGACGTGCTGCTCGACGGCCCCAGGCGCGATGCTCAGCTCGAGGACCTCAAGACCCTGATCCGGCGGGTCGGCCGGGCCGGGATTCCGGTGATCGGCTACAATTTCTCGATCGCCGGCGTCTGGGGCTGGTTCAAGGGCGCGCATGGCCGCGGCGGCGCGGTCTCGGTCGGCTTCGATGCCGCCGAATGCGACCTCGACCAGCCGATCCCTGAGGGCATGGTCTGGAACATGCGCTACGCGCGCGAGCTCGGGCCGGGCAACGTCGGACCGGTCTCGAGCGACGAGCTCTGGCAGCGCCTCGAGTTTTTCTTGAGCACATTGTTGCCGATCGCCGAGGAGGCGGGCGTGGCGCTCGCCGCGCATCCGGACGACCCGCCGGTCGAGCGCCTGCGCGAGGCCGCCCGCGGCATCAACCAGCCGGCCAAGTACGACCGCCTGCTCGCGCTCAACCCGAGCCCGATGAACCAGCTCGAGCTCTGCCTCGGCTCGGTCCAGGAGATGACCGACGGCTCGGTCTACGACGTCGTCGACCGCTACGCGCGCGAGCGACGGATCGCCTACATCCACTTCCGCAACGTCCGCGGCAAGGTCCCGAGCTATCTCGAGACCTTCGTCGACGAGGGCGACATCGACATGCCACGGATCGTCCGCAGCCTCAGGGCGCAGGGCTACGATGGCGTGCTGATCCCCGACCACACGCCGGAGATGACCTGCGCCGCCCCCTGGCACGCCGGCATGGCCTATGCGCTCGGCTACATGCAGGCGCTGCTCCAGACCGTCGGCCGCCGCTGACCGCTGGCGCCGTCCGGCCCGACTTCAGCTCGCCGATCGCAAGACCAGCGATTTTTTCTGGTCGTGACAGCGACTTCCAGCCGTCCCCCGCCGCCCGGCTCGCCGGGCGAAGCAGCGATGTCGTACTGAGATCCTGAGAACGGAGCACCATGCGCCCGACGCTGGGAATGCTGGTGGCGGCTGGGGCCGTCGGGGCGGCCGGCGACCCGGGTCGCCGGCCCGGTCGGTGCCAAGACCGATCGCGTGCTCCACCTTCGGTCGGGCCTTGCCGGCGGGCGGGGCAGTTCCGATCTTTGCTTTGAGAAGCGATGGTTGGGAGGAGCCACGACCGGGCGCGGTTCAAGAAGGAGTGCCCGGTCGAGAGGGAGGGGATCGCGATGCCGGAACGGGTCGGTCGTGGTCCCGGCACGGGCTGCCGGGCCGGACGCCTGGTCGCCGCCGGGCTGGCGCTCGCGGGTCTGCTCGCCGCCTGCGAGGCGGCACCGATCACCGGCCGGCAGCAGCTGATCCTGGTGCCGGAATCCCAGGACGCCCAGCTCGGCCTCCAGGCCTATCAGGAGATCAAGAAAGAGCAGAAGGTCTCCAACAATCCCGAGCTCAACCAGCAGGTCCGCGAGGTCGGCCAGCGGATCGCCGCGGTCAGCGGCCATCCGGACTGGGACTGGCAGTTCACCGTCTTCCAGAACGACGAGCCCAACGCCTTCGCGCTGCCGGGCGGCAAGGTCGGCGTCAACACCGGATTGTTCAAGGTCGCCAAGAACGACGCCCAGCTGGCGACGGTGCTCGGGCACGAGGTCGGCCATGCGATCGCGCGCCACGGCGCCGAGCGGATATCGCAGGGCATGCTGACCCAGCTCGGCGAGGCCGCGGTCGGGATCGGCACCGGCAACGCGATGTATGCCCAGCTCGCCGCCCAGGTCGCAACGCTGGCGATCGTGCTGCCCTATTCGCGCACCCAGGAGAGCGAGGCCGACCACATCGGCCTCCTGCTGATGGCCAAGGCGGGTTACGACCCCAGGCAGGCGATCGAGCTCTGGCAGAACTTCCAGAAGCTGGGCGGCGACCGGCCGCCCGAGTTCCTCTCGACCCATCCGTCCGAAGGCACGCGCATCGAGCGCCTGCAGGAGCTGATGCCCGAGGCGCTCGCGATCTATCAGGGAAACGGCAACAAGTCCAGTTAGCCGGCGCGGCGTTCAAGCCTCGGCTCCCCGCCCGCCGAGCTACGATCGCAGCCCATCCGGGCCGGACGCCGACGGCTCGGCCGGCACCGAGGCGGCGCCCTCGCCGAGCGGGCGCTGCATGATCACCGTGTCCAGCCAGCGGCCGAACTTGCAGCCGATGTCCTGGAGCACGCCCACCAGCCGGAAGCCCGCCTGCTCGTGCAGGCGGATCGAGGCAAGGTGCGCCGAATCGCCGATGATCGCGACCATCTGGCGCCGGCCGCTCGCGGCCGCCTCGGCGATCACCCGCTCCAAGAGCGCCCGCCCCAGCCCCCGGCGACGCGCGCAGCGCGCGATGTAGACCGAATCCTCGCAGCTGTGGCGGTAGCCGGCCCGGGTCCGGTAGGGCCCGGCATAGGCGTAGCCCGCGATCCGGCCGTCGAGCTCGGCGACCACATAGGGCAGGCCCGCAGCCCGGATCGCCCGCCAGCGGGCCGTGAGCTCGGCGAGGTCCGGCGGCTCGAGCTCGAACGACGCCGTGCCCTCGAGCACCTCCAGCCGGTAGATCGCGCGCACCCCCTCGAGGTCGGCCTCGAGGGCAGCCCGGATCACGGCCGGCGCGCTCAAGACCGTCGCCTTGCTCACACTTCGTCGAGCCGCACCCAGCGGCGCTCGTCCGCCGACTTCTGGACCGCGTCGATCACCCGGGTGACCGCGTGGCCAAAGGCGAAATCGGGCTCCGCCGGCCGGCCCTCGGCGACGGCGCAGATCAGCTCGCGCGCCTCGAGGATCTTCTGGTCGTTGTAGCCGAGCCCGATCCCCGCGATCGGGTGAAAGGCGGCGTAGCCCGGATGGTCCGGGCCGATGTAGACGGTCTTGTAGCCGCGCTCGGCGGACGGGTCGGTGTGCCGGTAGAGCTTGAGCTCGTTCATCCGCTCCTGGGTGAACAGCAAGGCCCCCCTGGTGCCCTGGATCTCGTAGCCGAGGCCGAGCTTGCGGCCGGTGCCGATCCGGCTCGAGCCGATGGTCCCGATCGCGCCGTTGGCAAAGCGCATCAGATACTGGGTGACGTCGTCGTTCTCGACCCGGCGTCGGGCCGCGCCCGCGCCGGCGCGCGAGCTCTGGCCGGTGCCGCTGGCCGCGACCGGGCGCTCGCGGATGAAGGTCTCGAGCAGGCCGCAGACCTCGACCGTGTCGCCGATCAGATACTGCGCGAACGCCTGGGTGTGCGAGCCCATGTCGCCGAGCGTGCCGCTGCCCGCGACCGCCCGCTCGTGGCGCCAGGTGAACGGGAAGTCGGGATCGACCTGCAGGTCCTGATCGAAGGTGCCGCGAAACAGCGTGATCTCGCCGAGCTCGCCGCTTCGGATCAGCTCGCGGGCATAAGGGTGCGCGGGGTTCTTGAGATAGTTGAAGCCGACCAGGGTGGCGACCCCGGCGGCCTTGGCCGCCTGCGCCATGCGCGCGGTCTCGGCGGCGTGGTTGGCGAGCGGCTTCTCGCAATAGACCGGCTTGTTGGCGGCCAGCGCTGCGAGGGCCACCTCGGCGTGGACGTGATTGGGGGCGGTGATGTCGATCGCGTCGACCTTCGGATCGGCGATCACCTCGCGCCAGTCCGCGGTCCACCTGGCAAACCCGAGGTTGTCCGCCGCCGCTTTCGCCCACTCGGGATTGAGGTCGGCGACCATCTCGAGCCTCGGGACCGCGGGCTCGGTCCCGAACACCGCGGCGACGTTCTGATAAGCAACGCTATGCGCCTTGCCCATCCAGCCGGCGCCGATCAGCCCGATCCGGATCTCCCGCATGTTCCGCCTCCCGTTGCCTGTCGCGCTTGCCAGAGCGCGCGCATTGTCTCAGCATGCCGGCGACCGGAGCGCAAGGCGTCAGGGGAGGCGGCCATGGCTGAGGGACAGTTCGCCGGCAAGGTGGCGGCGGTCACCGGCGGGACCCAGGGGATCGGCGAGGCGGCCGCGCGCCTGCTCGCGGCCCGGGGTGCCGCCGGCATCGCGATCTGCGGCCGCAACGTCGAGCGGGGCGAGGAGGTCGCGCGCCAGATCAGCGGCGACGGCTGCCCGGCCGAGTACGTCCACGCCGATCTCGAGCGGGTCGCCGACTGCCGCAACTTCATCGACAGCGCCGAGCAGAGCTTCGGCCGGCTCGACGTCCTGATCAACTGCGCCGCCGCGACCGATCGCGGCCACCTCGAGAGCACCACCGAGGAGGTCTGGGACCGGCTGTTCGCGCTCAACGTCAAGTCGCAGTTCTTCCTGATCCAGCGCGCGGTCGAGGTCATGCGCCGGCACCAGATCCAGGGTGCGATCGCCAACATCGGCACGATCGTCGCCTATGGCGGGCCGCCGTTCCTGATCGGCTATTCGGCTTCCAAGGGCGCGCTCATGACCATGACCCGGGGGCTCGCCAACGCGCTCAAGCGCGACCGGATCCGGATCAACACCCTCAACATCGGCTGGACCAACACGCCGCGCGAGCATCTGGTCCAGACCCGGGTCCACGGCCGGCCGGAGAACTGGCTCGAAGAGGTCAGCCCGGCCCAGCCCTTCGGCCGCCTGATCGAGCCCGAGGAGGTCGCGCGCGTGCTCGCCTTCCTGACCTCGGACGAGTCCGGCCTGATGACCGGGGCGATCATCGACTTCGACCAGCAGGTGATCGGGACCCTGGACGACAACCCGGGGGTCTGACCCCGCCAGGGTCCGGGCGAGGATCCTGGCCCGCGGCCCTTTGCCTCGCCGGCCCTGGCGCTTACCTTAAGCAGGCCGGGGCCGGGCAGGTCGGGCCGCCGCCCCGGAGCTGAGGGCCGGAACAAAATCAGGGAGAGGCAAGTGAAGCGTGGCACCACCCTGCGAACCCTCCTGCCGGCGGCGGCGCTGGCGCTCCTGACCGCGTCCTGGAGCTGGACGGCGCCGGCGGCCGATCTCGGCACGGTCCGGGTCGGCGTGCTCGCGTTCGGCACGGTCAACTGGGAGCTGGACGTCATCAAGCACCACCAGCTGGATGCCAAGCACGATTTCACCCTCGAGGTTCAGGGCTACGGCAGCGGTCAGGCGACCAACGTGGCGCTCCAGGGCGACGCGGTCGATGCCATCGTCGACGACTACTTATGGGTGTCGCGCCAGCGGGCCGAAGGCCAGATGCTGACCTTCATCCCCTATTCGAGCACGGTCGGCACGGTGATGGTGCCGCCGGATTCCGACATCAAGACCCTGGCCGACCTCAAGGGCAAGAAGATCGGGGTCGCCGGCGGCCCGATCGACAAGAGCTGGCTTTTGATCCGGGGGCTGGCGACCAAGCGCCACGGCATCGACCTCGCGACCGAGGCCGAGCCGGTGTACGGCGCGCCGCCGCTGCTCAACGAGAAGGTTCAGGAGGGCGAGCTCGATGCCGTGCTCAACTACTGGCACTTCGCCGCCCGGCTCGAGGCCAAGGGCTACCGGCCCCTGGTCGGGGTCGAGGACGCGATCGCCGAGCTCGGGGTCGCGAGCGTGCCGCCGCAGATCGGCTACGTGTTCCAGGAGCGCTTCGGCAAGGACCATCCGGGCCTGATCGAGGCGTTCGCCGAAGCCTCGAGGGACGCCAAGCAGCTGCTCATGACCGATGCCGAATGGGAGCGCATCCGGCCGCTGACCAAGGCCGAGGACGACGCCACCTTCGAGGCCCTCAAACGCCGCTACCGGGCGGGCATCATCGAGCATTGGGGCGCGGCGGAACGGGCCGATGCCGCCAAGCTGTACGCGGTCCTGGCCGAGCTCGGCGGGGAGAAGCTGGTCGGCAAGGCCAAGCAGCTGGCTCCCGGCACCTTCTGGCCGACCGTGGTCTACTGAGCGTGGCGAGCAGCAGCGAGGCCCGGGCGCTCGAGCGCCAGGTCGCGGCCGCGGCGCCGCGGCCGGCGGCGCCCCCCCTGCGCGAACGCCTGCGCCCGGCGCTGCTGCCGGCGCTCTCGATCGCTGCCCTGATCCTCGCCTGGCAGCTCGCGGCGCTGTACGCCGACAACCCCCGCCGCCTGCCCTCGCCCGCCGCCGTGCTGGTCGCCATGGTCCAGCTGGGCGCGAGCGGCGAGCTGTTCTATCAGCTCGGCGTCACGCTCGCCCGGGTGGTCGCGAGCTTCGTGCTCGCGATGGCGATCGGCACCGCGCTCGGCATCGCCATGGGCCGCTCGCAGCCGCTCGACCGCTTCGGCCATCCGTGGCTCGTGTTCTTCCTCAACATCCCGGCGCTGGTCACGATCGTGCTCGCCTACATCTGGATCGGGCTGACCGAGACCGCGCTGATCGTCGCGGTCGCCGCCAACAAGATCCCGAACGTCGTGGTCACGCTGCGCGAAGGCTCGCGCGCGCTCGACCGCTCGCTGCTCGAGATGGCCGCCTGCTTCAAGATCGGCCGCTGGCGGACGCTGCGCTACGTGGTCCTGCCCCAGCTCTACCCCTATCTCGCGGCCGCCGCCCGCTCCGGCCTCGCCCTGATCTGGAAGATCGTGCTGGTGACCGAGCTGCTCGGCCGCTCGAACGGGGTCGGCTTCGAGATCGGCCTCTATTTCCAGCTGTTCGACGTCACCGGCATCCTCGCCTACACGGTCGCTTTCGTGGTCGTCATCCAGCTGATCGAATGGACCGTGCTGCTGCCCATCGAGCGTCATGCCAGCCGCTGGCGGCGCTGAGCCGGTGCGCGCCGGCGCGCTCGGCATCAGGGTCCGCGCCAAGCGCTTTCCGGCGGTCGCCGAGGCACCGGCCAAGCTGGTCATCTCGAACCTCGCCCTCGACCTCGAGCCGGACGGTTTTCTGGCGCTCTTCGGCCCGTCGGGCTGCGGCAAGACCACGCTGCTCAACCTGATCGCCGGCCTCGATGCCGACTTCGAGGGCGAGGTCGAGACTGCCGGCGGCCGCCCGGATCGGCTACATGTTCCAGGAGCCGCGCCTCTTGCCCTGGCTCACGGTCGAGGACAACCTCCGCCTCGTGCTCCCCGACCGGCCCGAGACCGAGGTCGAGATCGACGCCTGGCTCGCCGGGATGGAGCTCGCCGACGTCCGCACCGTGTTCCCGAGCCGGCTGTCGCTCGGCATGGCGCGCCGGGTGGCGCTGGCGCGTGCCTTCATCATCCGGCCGACGGTGCTCTTGATGGACGAGCCGTTCGTCTCGCTCGACGAGCCGACCGCCGAGCGCCTGCGCCGCCTCCTGCTCGAGACCCTGCGGGCCCACCCGGCGACCGTGGTGTTCGTGACCCACAGCCTGCGCGAGGCGATCATGCTCGCCGACCGGATCGCGCTCCTCACCCCCGCGCCGACCCACGTGCTCGAGGTCCTCGACGTCCCGCTCGCGCCGGCCGAGCGCTTCGACGAAGCCGCGATCGAGCGCGCCCGCCACCAACTCCTCGAGCGCGATCTGCCCGGGCTGCGCCTGACCGGCTGATCCGCCGGTCGAGGGCGCCGGCAGGTCGTCCGCGTGAGCCGCGCACCTCGCTCACCAAGTCGCGGTTGCGACGCTTGTGCCGGGCGCGGATCGGGCTCGCCCCGGCACAGAGCTTGTTGATGACCTGAACTTGTTGATGACCTTGCTCCGGGAGCCCTGAAGAGCGCACAATGGCCGCTGTGGAATTGGAATTCCGGTTTCGATCGTAGCGGTCCCGTGCAGGTCTTCTTTCGCGGGACACCCTCCAGGGATACCAAGGCGTCATGGCGGCAAGCAGCGCAAGCGCGGCGGCAGGGGCACGGGTCGCGGGCACGACGGTGCTGCCGATTCTCCTTGCGGTCAGTGCGGGGCACTTCCTCAACGACACCATGCAGTCGGCGCTGCTGTCGATCTATCCGTTGCTCAAGGAGCCGCTGGCGCTCGATTTCGTGCACATCGGGATCATCACGCTGACCTTCCAGCTGACCGCCTCGATTCTGCAGCCGATGATCGGGCTCTACTCCGACAAGCACCCGCAGCCGTTCTCGCTGCCGTTCGGGATGGCCTCGACCTTCTTCGGCATGCTGCTGCTGTCGGTGGCCGGCGGCTTCGCCACCATGCTGCTGGTCGCGGCTCTGATCGGCATCGGCAGCTCGGTGTTCCACCCCGAGGCGTCGCGCGTGGCGCGGCTCGCCGCCGGCGGGCGTTACGGGCTCGCCCAGTCGGTGTTCCAGGTCGGCGGCAATACCGGGCAGGCGATCAGCCCGCTGCTGGTGGCGCTGCTGGTGATCCCCAACGGCCAGCTCTACATCGCGTGGTTCGCGCTCGCGGCCGTGATCGGCATCCTGATCCTCGGCCGGGTCGGTTTCTGGTATCGCTCTCATCTGGCGCTGCGGCGGACCAGCGGTGCCATCGCCACCCTGTCGCCGGTCGGGCGCAACCGGGTGATCGTTGCGGTCACGATCCTGCTGGCGCTGACCTTCTCCAAGAACTTCTACATGGCGGCCTTCTCCTCCTACTACACCTTCTTCATGATCGACCGGTTCGCGGTCTCGGTCGGCAGTGCCCAGATCCACCTGTTCCTGTTCTTGGGGGCGGTGGCGGTGGGCACGCTGATCGGCGGCCCGATCGGCGATCGGATCGGCCGCAAGCCGATCTTGTGGATCTCGATCCTGGGCGTCCTGCCGCTGAGCCTGGCGCTGCCGTTCGTCAGCCTGCTCTGGACCGACATCCTGGCGGTGCTGATCGGGCTGACCATGGCCTCGGCCTTTCCGGCCATCGTCGTCTACGCCCAGCAGCTCCTGCCGGGCCGCGTCGGTATGATCGCCGGCCTGTTCTTCGGCTTCGCCTTCGGCATGGGTGGCATCGGCGCCGCCCTGATCGGCTGGCTGGCCGACGCCCGCGGCATCGAGTGGGCATTCCAGATCTGCGCGCTGCTGCCGGCGATCGGCATGCTGGTGGTGTTCCTGCCCAGCCTCGACGAGCGGCCGGCGTAGCACACCCCCCTCGCCGCCGGGCCGCTGATCGGCGATCCTCGCCTCACCCTCCTCATTGGTGAGCCACGCAGCCGGGTGCGGCAGCAGGGCCGCGCGCCGGCCGGTCGCGGCTCAGGCCGGGCGCCTTGCCTGCATGAAGCCGCGCGCCGGGTCGTAGCCCAGGATCGCGACCCCGAGGAAAAGCACCGCGCAGCCGAGCGTCACCGCCAGCGCGGTCGGCTCGAGCTGGCCGTAGAGGGCGAAGCGGATCAGCTCGGTCGCGTGGCTGAACGGGTTCGCCTGGCAGATCTGCCAGAGCAGGTAGTTGGCCTCGCGCACCCGCCACAGCGGATAGAGGGCAGACGACGCGAAGAACATCGGAAAAATCACGAAATTCATCACGCCCGCGAAGTTTTCCAGCTGCCGGATCACCGAGGACAGGAGCAGGCCGAGGGCGCCGAGCATGAAGCCCGCCACGAGCAGCGCCGGCAGCACGGTCAGATAGCCGATCGGCGGCGGCTGGACCTCCCAGAGATAAGCGACCGCCAGATAGGCGTAGACCTGGAGGACCGCGACCAGGGTGCCGGCGAGCAGCTTGCAGACCAGAAGATACCAGCGCGGCAGGGGGCTCACCAGGAGCACGCGCATCGAGCCCATCTCGCGGTCGTAGACCATCGCGAGCGAGCTCTGCATGCCGGCGAACAGGAGGATCATCGCGCACAGGCCCGGCGTGATGTAGACCTCGTAGAGCACGTAGGTCTCATAGGGCGGCTGGATCGAGACCCCGAGCACCGAGCGGAAGCCGGCGGCGAAGATGAACAGCCAGACCAAGGGCCGGACCAGCGCCGAGACGAAGCGGCCGCGCTGGTGGACGAAGCGCAGGCCCTCGCGCTTGATGATCACCGCGGCCGCCCGCCAGTAATGCGCCGCGGTCAGGCCGCGACCCTCGGCCGGGCCCAGCTGATCGAGGCTCGCGACGCTCATCGAGAGACCCTCGCGATCATGCCGCGCGCGCCGTGAGCTTGGTGAAGGCGCCGCGCAGGTCGCTGGTCTTGGCTTGGGCGCAGATCGCGGCGCCGTCGCCCTCGGCCAGGATGCGGCCCTGATGGAGCAGGATCACCTGGTCGTCGGCGCCGACCTCGTCGATCAGGTGGGTCGCCCAGAGCACGCCGATGCCGTCTTCGACGCACAGCCGCCGGACGTGCTCGAGGATCGCCTGGCGCGAGCCGATGTCGAGGCCGACGGTCGGCTCGTCGAGCAGGAGCAGCTTCGGCCGGTGCAGGAGTGCGCGCGCGATCTCGACCCGGCGCATCTGGCCGCCCGAGAGCTGGCGGACCTTGTCGCGGGCGCGCTCGGTCATCTCGAACCGGGCGAGCTCGGCCAGCGCCCGCCGCTTCGCCTCGCCCCGCGCGATCCCCTGCAGGCCCGGCGGCATAGAGCAGGTTCTGCATGACCGTGAGCTCGAGGTCGATGGTCCGCTGCTGGAAGACCACGCCGAGCTCGCCCAGCGCCTGCGAGGGCGTGGCCCGGACCTCGATGCCGAAGATCCGGATGCTGCCGGTCCGGTTGTTGTAGAGCCGGGTGATCAGGCTGAACAGCGTGGTCTTGCCGGCCCCGTTCTGGCCGAGCAGCACGGTGAAGCTGCCGGGCGCGATCCGAAAGCCGACCTCGACCAGCGCCTGGCGCTTGCCGAAGCTGTGGCTCAGGCCCTCGACCTCGAGGGCGCTCACCCCCTGCCCGCCTCCTTGGACCTCGGATGCGCCGCCCGTGCGCCCACGCAGGCTTGCCGTCTCCGCCATCGGCTGGCCTCTGTCTCCCAACTCGAACCGACCGGCGGTCTTCTACACCGGATGACCGCGGCCGTCGATGCGCCCCGCTCGATGATATGGCCCGGCCCACCGGACGATCAATCAGCGCCGCGCTGAACCGAGGGCTCCCGGCAGCCCGGTGGCGCTGCCGCCGCCGGACCGCTCGGGACGAAATCGTCGTCGGGGCTGTGAACCGCTTCACATAACCGAGGTCGGTCGGATCGATACCCTCTGATTGCGATGGACGACCTGGCGAATCAACGAACAGGCGCATCATTGCCTTGGAGGCGTGCCATGGATTACCTCACGGTGCTCACCCATTCGTTCGAAAAGCCGCAGTTCATCTTCGTCATCCTGCTGAGCCTGCTCCTGCCGCTGGCGATCTTCGTCGGCCGTCGCAACGTGCGCATCCGCCGACTGGCCCTGATCGACAACCTCGCGGATGCGCTCGACGGCGTCCCCGGGGACGGCAAGACCGTCGCGCCGGCCTCACTGGAGTTCATCCGCTCGCGCTATGCCGATTCCGCCCCAGAGACGGCCGGCGGGCGGGCGCTCGCCTGGCTCGAGGAGATCGGCATCTACCTGCTGCCGACCACGATCTTCGCGCTGCTGAGCGCCTGCGGCTTCGCCCTGGTTTTCGGCTTCGGCCACGACTGGGCGGACGCCGCCAAGCTTCTTCTGACCGGTCTGCGGGGCGAGAACGGGGCCTCGCTGGAGTTCGGCCAGGCGACCGCGCTCGTGGTCGGCGCGGGTTTCGTCAGCGCCTACGTGTGGTCGATCGGCTATCTGATCCTCCGGGTCGCCAACTTCGACCTGTCGCCGCTCAGCTTCCTTCGGACCGCGGCCCACATCCTGCTGACCGTGTCGGTGGGCTGGGCGCTGCTCCAGGTCCTGGTGGTTCCGGAAGGCGGCGACAAGCTCGCGGTCTCGACCCTGCTCGGGATCGTCTTCCTCTCCGGCCTCTATCCCTCGCTCGGCGTCAACGTGCTGATCGAGCGCCTGCCGAGCTGGCTCAGGATCAAGCGTGAGGTGCCGGAGGCCAAGGACATCGGGCGCTCCTTGCCGCTCGACCTGATCGACGGCATCGATCCGACGATCAAGTTCCGCCTCAATCAGCTCGAGATCACCGACGTCCAGCACCTCGCCACCATCAACCCCATCCTCCTCTACGTCGAATCGCCCTACGGTCTGGTCGAGATCGTCGACTGGATCGCCCAGGCCCAGCTCTTGACCGAGCTTGGACCGAAGCTCTTCCTCGCGGCGCGGGAGAAGGGCATCCGCGACATGATCACCGTCCTGCGTCTCGGCGAGAGCGAAGCCGGCCGCAAGCTTCTGGAGCCGTTCCTGCTCGCCGGCGACGGGGCGGGCGACGGTGCTTTACAGGCGAAGTTCGAGAGCGTGGTGCACAAGCTGCACGTGCGGCACCTCGATCACTGGTGGGCCTTGCTCTCCCAACCCCTCGAGCCGCAGGCGCCCCCCGCCCCGCAGCTGGTCGCGGCGCGCGTCGTCGGCGCTGACTGAGCACCCCGATACCAGGTGCGGCTGAGGACGTTCTGAGGAAACGTCGGAGAGACTTCTGGGGCACGGGTCCCCGCGGCCTTCGGCCCGCGAGGGCCCGGTCTCCAGGAGCGAAGCCGTGCGCGGGCAGGGCGATCCGCACGGGCTCTGGCCCCGCGCGCCGCCCTCACGCTGGGCGCTCGCCCTTGGTCATCAGCCGGTGCAGGCGGCGCAGCCCGTGGCCGGCGAAGCCTTCGCGCCGGTGCAGGGTGCAGCGGTTGTCCCAGATGATCAGGTCGCCCACCTGCCAGCGCTGGGTCCAGGCGAGCTGCGCGCGAGCTGGCGTGGTCCCAGAGCTCGTCGAGCAGCGCCTCGCTGTCCTCGAGCGGCAAGGGCGGGATGTAGGAGCCGAACCGGCGGCCGAGGTAGAGCGCTTTTTTCCCGGTCTCAGGATGGGTGCGCACGATCGGGTGCAGGGCGCCCGGCAGGTCGCGCGGATCGTCGCTCTCGAGGTCCAGATAGCCCGGCCGCCGCTTGCCGGTCGAGGAGTGGCTGCCCTGATGCTTGACCTCGAGCCCGGCGACCCGGGCCTTCAGGTCCGCCGGCAGCCCCTCGTACGCCCGGTACATGTTGGCAAAGCTGGTATCGCCGCCGGCGGCCGGCACGGCGCGCGCGAGCAGCATGCTGAGCGCCACCGGCCGCTCCATGAAGCCGTGGTCGGTGTGCCAGCGGAGCTCGCCGTCGCCGGCCTCGCCCTTGGCGATCCCGTCCTCGATCAGGTTCGAGATGATGCTCATCTCCGGAAACCCGGGCACGGTCATCGCGGCGGTGCGGGTGTGCGCTTCCGGCGGCTCGATCTCGCCGAACCGGCGCGCGAGGCCGATGAAGCTCTGGTCGCTGATCGCGCTGCCCCGGAAACGGAGCACGAGGTGATCCTGCAAGCCCCCGCGGATCACCGCGAAGGCCCGCTCGTCGAGGTCGCCGAGGTCGGCGCCTTCGACATCGGCGCCCAGCGCCGCCCCGGTCGGTCGGATTCGGACTGCCGTCGCCATCGTCGGCCGCGACTCCATGCCGGCTCTAGCCCCCGCGCGGCGGCTCGAGGACGCTGCCGGCGCCGGCTATCGCCAAGCTCGCATCCTGCCCGGATCGCGGACGATGATCGTCAGGCCGCCCTGCCGATGCGGGATGCCGAACCCGGCCTGGCGGGACCAGCCCGGGCTCGGAACGACCCGGACGTAGGTCGGGAAGTGATGGCGCGGCCGGACGATGACCGGTCGGACCAGAGGCGCCACCGGGATGCCAACGGTGGGCAGGATCTGACGGCCGGCCAGGATCCGAAACCCCGGCTGCCGGCTCAGCGGGACCGGCGGGCGGGCCACGAAGCGCGGGCCCCCCTGCCAGTGGCCGAATCCTGTCCCGCACTTCGGCGGCGCGAAGCAGCCGACCCAAGGCCGGGGCGCGAAGTGCCGGACCCGGGGCCGGGGCGCGAACAGCCGCAGGCTCGAGGGTTGGGCGAACTGCTGGCCGTGGTGGAACATGCGGGCATGGCCGCCGCGTGGACCATGGCGGCCCTCGGCCTCGGCCGCGGCGGCCAGGGTCAGACCGCCAGCGAGCGCGGTGGCGAGCAGGATCGATCGGCGCATGACAAGGCCTCCCTTGTCAGATTATGGCAAATGCGCGCCGATTTTGCCAGTCGCACTTGAACCCAGGCTGAGCCTGGTGTTCATGCGCCATTCACGCGTCCTGAGGTAAGCGGTCCGGCAATGCGTCTGCTGCTGCTTCTTCTGGTCCTCGCCGCGATCGTCCCCCTGAGCCCGGCGGCCGCGGTCGGAAGCCAGCCGAGCTTGCTCCTGCCGGTCGCCGACCAGCCGCCGCTCGGCGCCGTGCTGCGCAGGATCGGCCAGCGCTATCCCGGGCGCGCGCTCGCCGCCCACGTCATCGAGCGGGACGGCCGTTCCCTCTATCGGATCAAATGGCTAGGGGCGGACGGCAAGGTCCGCGACATCACCGCCGATGCCCGGACCGGGGAGATCCTCCGCGTCCACTGAGCGCCGCATCCCCTGAGCTGGCGCCCATCTGGCCCTGAGCTGGCGCCCATCTGGCCCTGAGCTGGCGCGCATCTGGCCACGGGCTCGCGCGCACCCGAGCCCGTGGAAACGCCCATCGTTTGCGGCGATGCGGCGCACGCCACAGGCACTCCACATGGCCCGAGCGACCGCCGGCGGCCCGGCGGTCGGCGCAGCTAGCCGCGGCGCGAGTTCAACCGCCAGGGCAGACGCAGCTCCGAGGTCGACTGCCCGGCCATGTTCCAGGGATCGCTCGCAGCATCGAAGTTAGCGCCCTCGGCCTCGGGAGCGAGCCGCCGTTTGCGCGGCGCCTTGGTGATGATGTACTCCACCTCGGCCGTCCTCTGGCCGCGACGGATCCGCTCGACTCTGACTTTCACGCTTACCCCCTAAGTCGCTTGGGTGGGGCCACTATACTGCACCCGGCGCTAAAGCCAAGCTCGACTTTCGCGCAAGAGTAGATCAACGCCATCCGGCAGCCCGACCCGCAGGGCCGAGGGCCTGACCGGCTGGCCGGTAGGACGATGTCGACTGAATCCCGGCGTCGCCAGCAACCCGGCGACCGCACGCAGCTCGCATCCAGGAGCTCCAGACCACCCGACCGGCATCGCCCCGATCGATCATGGCGTCCCTCAGAGCGGTTGACCGGCGGCGCCCGACCCGCTCACAACCTTCGATCCCGGGCATCGGCGCTCGCCTCTCCTATTACGTAGCGCGGCGCCATCGCCGCACAAGACGCCGCGCGCGCGAAATCCCGCCTCGATCCTCGAGCCGCGACCGCACGCCGCGCCCACGCCGCACCGGCTTCGGGATAGCCCCGGCCGACGACAGTTCCGTGCGCGCCATCATCTTGAGGCGGCCTTCATTCAGAAGACTTCGCGCCCGCCTGCGCGCTGCGGCCGGCAAGAAACTTTCGTGACCGAGCCCGGCGCTCGCTCCGATCTCGCGAACCCCGCATACTATCGCCTGGCATCCGGCATAGGCTCCCGGGACCATAAATGCGACGGCCCTCGCCATAGCTAGTGCGTAACAGAAGCGTTATGTTGCTGCCGTGAACAGCCGGGAGTTCAAGCGCTGGCTCGCCAGGCAGGGCTGCACGTTCGAGGCCAAGAAAGCGGGCTCGGGTCATCTGATCGTGCGGCGCGGCAAGCTCAAATCGGAGCTGCCGATGCATGGCGGCGGCAAGGAGTTGGGTGTGGGCTTGGTCAACAAGATCAAACGCGATCTCGGTCTGAAGTAGTGGGATGCGATGCTGGCCTATCCCGTCGAGTTGACCCCGGACACCAACGGCACCTTGCTGGTGACTTTCCCGGATTTTCCCGAGGCGACAACCTTCGGCGAGGATGAGGGCGACGCGTTGCTGCGCGCGGTCGATGCCCTGGAGACCGTGCTCGCGGCCCGGATCGGCGATCGGGAGGAGATTCCTTTACCCTCGCTGCTCGCAGGCCGCGCTCTTGTCGCTTTACCTGCGCTGACCGCAGCCAAGGTACTGCTCTATCGGGCCATGCGCGAGGCGGGCGTGCGCAAGGCCGACCTCGCGCGCCGGCTCGGCTGGCAGGGGCCGCAGGTCGACCGGCTGCTCGATCTGGGCCACGCCTCGCGTCTCGATCAGATCGAGCAGGCGCTGGCCGCCCTCGGCAAGAGGCTGACCGTCGACATCGCCGACGCCGCTTAGCACCACCATCTCTTCCGTCCAAATCGGTCAGGTCTGGCCGGGCTCCAGTCCCGGTTCAGAAACGGTTAAGCTTGGCGGTGCTTGGCTCGCGAGCGTGCCGTGAGAGAATGGGGCGCAGCCGGATTGACGCGCGGCAGGTGGGAAGAAAATGCGGGTGCTGGTGGTCGAGGATGACGAGGATCTCGCCAGGCAGCTGAAGGAGTGTCTGGCCGAGGCGGGCTATGCGGTCGATCTCGCGGCCGATGGCGAGGAGGGCCACTATCTGGGGCTGAGCGAGCCCTATGATGCGGTCGTGCTCGATCTCGGGCTGCCGGTGGTCGATGGCATCAGCGTGCTCGAGCGCTGGCGGCAGGCGGGCCATCGGATGCCGGTGCTGATCCTGACCGCGCGCGATCGCTGGAGCGAGAAGGTTGCCGGCTTCGATGCCGGCGCCGACGACTATGTCGCCAAACCCTTCCACATGGCCGAAGTTTTGGCGCGGCTGCGAGCTTTGGTGCGGCGCGCGGCGGGGCATGCCTCGGCCGAGCTCGCCTGCGGCCCGGTCCTGCTCGACACGCGCAGCGCCCGGGTCACCGTCGAGGGCCGGCCGGTGAAGCTGACCGCGCAGGAGTACCGCCTGCTCGCCTATCTGATGCACCATCAGGACAAGGTGGTGTCGCGCACCGAGCTCACCGAGCACCTGTACGATCAGGACTTCGATCGCGATTCCAACATCATCGAGGTGTTCGTCGGCCGGCTGCGCAAGAAGCTCGGGGCCGAGGTGATCCAGACCGTGCGCGGCCTCGGCTACCGGGTCCAGGCGCAGGGCTGAGCCCGGGCGATGGCCTGAGTCCGGAAAAGATGCGGCGCAACTCGCTCGCCCTCCACCTGATCGCGAGCGCCGCGGTCTGGTGCGCGCTGGTGCTGAGCGCCGCCGGCTATCTCCTGTCCGCGCTGGTCGGCGATACCGTCGAGAGCAACTTCGATGCCAGGCTCGCCGTGCTTCTCGAGGGCCTGGTCGCCGGCAGCGAGATCGGAGCGGACGGCCGGCTCGAGCTCCGCCTGCAGCTCGGCGAGCCGCGCTTCACCCAGCCGCTGTCCGGCTGGTACTGGCAGATCGGCGAGCCCGGGCATCCGCTCGAGCGTTCGAGCTCGCTCTGGGACCAGACCCTGCCGGTGCCGGCGGCGGCCACCGAGCCGCCCGCGGCCGGTGCCTGGACCGGCGACGTGACCGGGCCCGACGATCGGCCGCTCCGCCTCCTGGTGCGGACGATCACGCTGCCCGATGCCGAAGCGCCGCTGCTGTTCGCGGTCGCCGGCGACCGCGCCGAGATCAGCGCCCAGAAGCGGCGCTTCGATCACCTCCTGTCGCTGGCGCTCGGCGGCCTGTTCCTGGGTCTCCTGGGCGCGCTCCTGCTCCAGGTCCGGATCGCGCTGGCACCGCTGCGGCGGATCGAGGCGGCGCTGGCCGCGATCCGCGCCGGCCGGGCGCGCCGGCTCGAGGGCCGCCTGCCGGCCGAGCTGCAGCCGCTGGCGCTCGAGCTGAACGCGCTCCTCGACCACGGCGAGGCGCTGATCGAGCGCGCCCGCACCCACGTCGGCAATCTCGCCCACGGCCTCAAGACGCCGCTCGCGGTGCTGCACAACGAGGCCGAGCGCGGCGACGGCGCGCTGGCGGCGCTGGTCGGCCGCCAGGTGGCGCAGATGCGGCGCCTGGTCGACCACCATCTGGCACGCGCCCGCGCCATGGCGACCGGCCAGGTCCTCGGCGCGCGCACCGAGGTCCTGCCGGTGCTGCGCGATCTCGCGCGCACGCTCGAGCGCATCCACGCCGACCGGCATGCCCGGGGCCGGCTCGCGATCGAGGTCGTCTGCCCGCAGGGCCTCGCCTTTCGCGGCGCCCGCCAGGACCTCGAGGAGATGCTCGGCAACCTGCTCGACAACGCCTGCAAATGGGCCGCCGGCCGGGTCCGGGTCGAGGCCGGGCAGCAGGCCGGCCGCCTCCAGGTCACGATCGAGGACGACGGGCCGGGCCTGCCCGCGGAGCGCCGCGCCCTGGTTCTCGAGCGCGGCCGCCGGCTCGACGAGCAGGTCCCGGGCACCGGCCTCGGCCTCGCGATCGTCGCCGACATCGCTTTGCTCTATGGCGGTCGCATCGCCCTCGAGGCGGCAGCCGCCGGCGGCCTGCGCGCCCGCCTTGACCTGCCGGCGGCGGCCGCCAGATGAATCGCCAGAGCTGAACCGCAATCGCCAGAGCTGAACCGCGCCTGAACGGTCGGTTCAGGTCGAGTTCAACACGAAACGCCTAGGGTTTGCACGCAGGCTGCCGCCGGACCCGCGCGGCCCTCAGGAGGACCCGATCATGCCCAGGCTGCCCCGCCCCGCGCTCGCCACCCTGATCGCGCTCGCGCTCGCCGGCTGCGCCGACAGCGGCTATGGCCCGAAACAGACCGTGGGCGGCCTCGCCGGCGCCGCCGGCGGCGGCCTGCTCGGCGCCCAGTTCGGCCACGGCTCCGGCCAGCTCGCGGCGACCGCCGCCGGCACGCTGCTCGGCGCGCTGCTCGGCAGCGAGGTCGGCAAGTCGATGGATCGCACCGACAAGCTGTACGCCGGCGGCGCCGAGGTCCACGCCCTCGAATACACGCCGTCCGGCACCGTGACCAGCTGGCAGAACCCGGACAGCGGCGCCTCCGGCACGGTCACCCCGACCCGCACCTACGAGACCACCAACGGCCAGTACTGCCGCGAGTTTCAGCAGCAGGCGACGATCGCCGGCAAGAGCCAGCAGGTCTACGGCACCGCCTGCCGCCAGCCCGACGGCAGCTGGAAGCTGGTCAACGGCGGCTGAGACCGGCCGTCCGCGCCTATCTCGCCGCCGGGCTCGCGGCGCTCGGATCGTCCCGGGTCGGATCCTCTCGCGTCTGGGCGCCAAGGTTGGCAGCAAGGCTCATGAGCGCCGCCGCCGCCTGATCGATCGTCCCCTCATCCGTGCCCCGGAACACGATCGTGGTCCCCGGCCCCTCCGGCCGCCAGAACGGATAGCTGCCGATCTCGAGCCCGGAAAAACGCGCCTGGATGTCGCCGAGCCCGGCATTGGCGACATCACCCTCGGGCGCGAACACCGTGATCGCCCGCGCCCGCACTTTTTCCCCACCTTTGAGCGTCGGCAGCAGGCCATCGAGCATCGCCTGCATGATCTTGGGCACGCCCGGCAGCACGTGCACGTTCTCGACCCGAAAGCCCGGCGCCACGCTCACCGGATTGTCGATCAGCTCCGCGCCCTCCGGCATGTCGGCCATCTTCATGCGCGCCGGATTGACCCGCTCGGGCGGATAATACGCGAGCAGCCGCCGCTCGGCCTCCGGATGGCGCCCATACCGCAACCCGAACGCCTTGGCGACCGAAGCCGCGGTGATGTCGTCATGGGTCGGCCCGATGCCGCCTGTCGTGAAAACATAAGAATACCGCGCCCGACAGACATTGACCGCCTCGACGATCGCCGCCTCCTCGTCGGCGACCACCCGCACCTCCCTCATCCGCACCCCGATTTCCCCGAGTTTCAGCGCGATATACGGCAGATTGGCATCGACCGTCCGCCCCGAGAGGATCTCGTTGCCGATGATGATCAGACACGCGCTCACCGGTTGTTCCGAACTACTCACCGACGCCTCCTCTCGCCCTCAGCCCCTCGCGGGAGCTTAGAAGACTTCGCCGGGACCACAAGCGGCTGAGTCCCGGCGCTTCATGCATCCTTCGAACTGGCGAGACCAATGTTCCCCACCTGAAAGCCGCTCAGCGACCCGCGCCACGGTCGCCCGCTTCAACGCGGCTACGGCGCGCTCCTGTTCGCGAGATAGTCGATGATCGCGGCATCCGCCTGGGCATCGCTCCGGCCATGGCCGGCGAGGAAGGCGGTCATCTTCGCCCTGGCCGCCTCGGAATCGGCCGCGCCCTGGAGGCGCCGGGCCAGATCCGCGGGCTTGTGGCATGTGGCGCAGTAGGTGGCGAAGAGCTGTGCGCCGTCGGCAGCGGGCGGCGCGGTATTCGGGTTCGCGGGGCCGGACCCGGTCGGGTCCGGCTGGACGCTTGCCGTCGGATCAGCCGCCTCCGAGGCGTGCACCGAGAGCAAGGCTGCGGTCAGGATCAGGGCTCTGGCGACGTTTCTCATGGCGTCCGATTCCTCCGGGCATCGAAGCGGGCGCGATCGGACCGCCGGCCCGGTCCCGCCCTCACGAGGTTCAGTCGTCCTCGTCCTCGCAGTCCAACGCCATCTGCGGAACTTCCTTATGCCATGCGTGGGTCTGCGCAGGCGTTAATTCTGACGGATCGCCCAACCTCCTCTCCGCGGTTGGAAACGCAGGCAGGCTGGACGTCGCTCCGAAAGGAGCTTCCCGCCGGCTGCCGCTCGCGCTAAGGTTTTGGCCGCAACCTGGGAACTTGACGCGCCAGCCAATTACGCAGCCCATGAACGAGAAGCCCGAACCCGCCGCGACGCATGGACTCGAGGAAGCCCCGGCATCATTTGCGCCGGACGCGGCCAGCGCCTCCGACTTACGGGCCGACGAGCTGCGCGGCCGGGACCTGCGAGGGCGGGATCTCACCAAGGTCGAGGGGCTCCTGCCCGAGCACCTCGCCGCCGCCGACCTCACCCGCGCCAAGCTGCCGCCCGAAATCGAAAAATTCCCGGCGCTGGACCAGGTCAAGGCGATCTCCGCCGAGGCGCGCAAGGTCTTCCTCGCCCTGCTCGCGGCCTGCGTCTATTCCTGGCTGGTGATCGGTACGACTAAGGACGTCGCCCTGCTCCTGAACACCGCGAGCTCGCCGCTGCCGATCATCAACACCGCGATTCCGATCGCCGGCTTCTATGTCATTGGCGCGTCGGTCCTCGCTGCGGTCTACTGCTACCTGCACTTCTATTTGCAGCGGTTGTGGCGGACGCTCGCGAGCCTGCCGGCGATCTTTCCAGATGGCGTAGCCCTCGATGACAAGACCGACCCCTGGCTGCTGACCAACCTGGTCCGCGCCGCATGTTCAGCGCGTTCGCCGCGCCCCTCCGCTCGGGCGGCTGGAGCACTGCTCGTCCGTGTTCCTCGCTTGGTGGCTTGTGCCGCTTACCCTGCTCGGTTCTGGGCCCGCTACCTGCCAGCCCACGGTCTGGCGGGCACGAGTGGCTGGTCTTTCTCATCGGCCTCGCCATACTCTTTGGCCGGCACACCTTCCGCCTCGCCCGCGCCGCTCTGCGGGTCAGACTTCCGAACCGCCAAGCAAACCGACGGCCCATCGCAGCGGGCTCTTGCCCGCGCCTGGCGCGGGCTCGGCGGGCTGCGCCAGGACAAGCTGACGGGGTGGCTTGACCGGTCGGCCTGGTCGTTTGCTCGATCAGCGCGTTCCGCGAAAATCCCCGGAGCCGTGTACTTCGCGACCCCTGGGTCGCGAAGGGCCTGAACGCTTCAACTTCGTCGGCATCCGGACCTACGCCGACCTGCGCGAGGTGGAGGTGGCGCAGAAGCCCGAAGGCTGGGATGGCAAAGACTTGAGCAAGGTCAAGCGCGTCGACCTCCGCGGCCGCAACCTTGCCTATGCTGACGTAACTCGTGCCTTCCTCGCAAATGCCGACCTCCGCGGCGCCGATCTTCGTAGTGCCGACCTCAGCGGCGCCTACCTGAGCGCAGCCGACCTCAGTGACGCCCAACTCCAAGGGGCCGACCTCAGCGGCGCCTACCTCAGCGCGCCAATCTCAGCGACGCCCAGCTCGAAGGCATCGGTCTCAAAGGGACGCACCTAGAAGGCGCGAGCCTAGTCGGCGGTAACCTTCAGGGTGCCTTCCTCAACGACGCTCTGCTGCAGGGTGCCGATCTCGAAATGCGCAACTTCAAGGCGCCGACCTTTGGGACACTCAGCTCCAAGCTGCCAACCTTTCATACACGCAGCTCCAGGGCGCCCTTCTCAAAAGAGCCCAACTCCAGGGCGCCAAGCTCAGCGGAGCCCAGCTTCAGGGCGCCGACCTCCAGGGTGCCGCTCTCCTGGGGGTCGACCTACGCCGAGCGGCGCTTTGGCACGCGCTGGTCGGCGGCGCGAGTTGGCACTTGGCTGATATAAGAGAGAGTAATGTTCGGCCCATGATGAAGGAAAGGATCGAAGCGCTGCTCTCAGAGGCAGTATCGACCATTGTTGGCAGAAAGCGGCGGAGCGAGATTTCCGAGCGGCTAATCCGGGCGTTGTCGCCCGACTCGCCCGAGCTTCGTCGGATTCGGCCCGATTTTCCGGAGACATGGGCAACGCGGCCGGACGTCATGTTCCAACTCTACGACCCGGAGCCCGAACCGCTTCCATGGGATGCACACACAAGGCGATCGGAACGGGCTTATGACGAAGATCTAGCAGAGTTCCTCGGCGATCTCGCATGCGCTCGCGGCTCTCCAGAGGCACTGGCCCGGGGGCTCGCCCGACGCGCTCTCCTGACTGCGGATGAGCCAAGGGTGGGGCCCGATCGCCTATGGCCTCAGCGTGTCGCTGCGCGCTTGTTGACTGGTGACTGCCCACCGGCCGACGGATTACCTGACGATGTGAAGCGCCGGCTGGAGAGACTCAAGGTTGGACGGAGCGGAGTTATGGTCAATTTCGGGGGATGAGCTTAGGAGAAAAGGTGTCAGAGCTCAGGAGAAAAGGTGTCAGAGCTCAGGAGAAAAGGTGTCAGGAACCACTGCTGTCCCATAGGGACGAAAGAAGTGGCTCGGTTCCAGATCTGGCGTGGTACAAGGGCTTTGGACACAACCCCTTGAGATCACGCGGGGAACCGAGCCATGGGCCACTGTAGCACGATTTTGCGTCAGATCTTGCATCTCGTGTCGCGACACGGTTTCGAGCGGCTGGCCGCGGAGCATCACCATGGCGCCGCGCTGCGAACGATGACCCGCTGGAGCCAGTTCGTCGCCCTGGTCGTGGCGCAGCTCGCGGGCCGCGGCTCGCTCCGCGACCTCGAAGCGGCGCTCGAGGCGCAGCAGCCCCGGCTCTATCATCTGGGGGCCCGCGTGCCTCGGCGGGCCTCGCTCGCACGGGTCAATCGGGACCAGCCCTACAGCCTGTACGAGGCGCTCGGCGCCCGGCTGCGGGAGCGCTGCGCGGCGCTCGCCCCGCGCCATGGCTTCCGCTTCAAGCCCAAGCTCTACGCGCTCGATTCGAGCTTCCTCGAGCTGTCGCTGAGCGTCTTCCCCTGGGCCACCTACAAAGCCACCAAGGGCGCCGCCAAGCTGCACGTCGGCCTCGATCACGACGGTTACTTACCAGCGTTCGTGAGCCTCACCGACGGTCAGACCAGCGACATTGCCGAGGCGCGCAAGCTGCGCTGGCCGCGCGGCAGCATGGTGGTCTGCGACAAGGGCTACACCGACTTCGCCTGGTATCAGGCGCTGATCGACCAGGGCGTCTTCTTCGTCACGCGGGCGCGCGACAACGCCAGCTTCGAGGTCCTGAGCCAGGCCAAGCCGCAGCATGCGAACGTTCGTTCGACCAGACGGTCCGCATGACCGGCGTCAAGCCCAGGGCGATTGGCCTTCGGCCCTTGCGCCGGGTCGGCTGGCACGACCCCGAGACCGGCAAGGAGTACGTCTTTTTGACCAACGCCCGCCATCTCGCGGCCACCACGATCGCCGCGGTCTACAAGGCGCGCTGGCAGATCGAGCTGTTCTTCAAATGGCTCAAGCAGAACCTGCGCATCACGACCTTCCTCGGCACCAGCCGCAACGCCGTCCTGACCCAGATCTGGGTGGCGATCTGTGTCTATCTGATGTTGGCTTACCTGAAATTCGCCAGTCGAACCGGCCGGTCACTGCAGGAGATCTTGCGTCTGTTGCACCTCAATCTATTCCAGCGCCGCGACCTCGCCGCCCTGCTCGCCGGCCAGGACCGCGAACCGGTGCCAAAATGGCAGCAAAATCAACTGGTTCTCCTCTGAGCTCGCTGTGGGACAGCAGTGGTCAGGACCTTTTCGGGGAAAGGTGTCAGGAACCTTTTCGGGAGAAAAGGTGTCAGGAACCTTTTCGGCCTCGGGCGTCTAGAAAAGGGAGAAAAAGGTGTCAGGAACCTTTTCGGCCTCGGGCGTCTAGGAATGCGACACTTCTGACGCATGGAGGCAAGGGGCGCTTTGGATCAATCCGGGATCAATCGGCAGCGGTGGCGGGCGGTGCCGATGGACGTCGAGGTGGGCTAAATCCAAGGAAATCTGGGCGTTTCGAGCAGAATAATCTAGATAAATCTGCTATAAACGAGCTTTAGTTTTGCTTGATGCTGACGACAACTTCAGGGGCATCGACGGAATCGTGCGCACTCAAGACCAGAATGCGCCACTTTGGCGACGGAAGTGTCGCATCAGCAAGATAAAAGCGCGCGATTGCCGCCCGACTGATTGACGAAATTTCTTCGGTCTATTTTCGGATCGGTCACCAAACATCTAACAATTATGGCATGATCGGGTTATACAATCGAGATGAAAAGCCGATTGAGCTGTGACATATCGATTTCTTGGCACTCATTGACTACCAATACAAGCCAGTTGGAGCGGCAAAATGGCAGCGGATGGTTGTGATATAGGCGCTGATTGATCCGATTGAGCCTCCCGATGGAGGCGATTGAGCCTCCCGATGGAGGCGATTGAGTCCGGGAAGGCGGTTGACGATCGGCCTTGGATGGCCGACAGAAGCGCCCGGTCCTTCGTTCGGGAAAACCGGAAAAAATGCGCTGGCCCGAGCCTTTGATCCCCGGCCGTCTGGTGCGGCGCTACAAGCGGTTTCTGGCGGACGTGGCGCTCGAAGATAGTGGCGAGGTCACCGTGCATTGCCCGAATCCGGGGCGGATGCTGGGGTTGGATGCGCCGGGGGCGCCGGTCTGGCTGTCGCGCTCGGCCCGGGTCTCGAGAAAGCTGCCGCTGACGCTGGAGCTGGTCGAGGTCGCGGGCGGGCTGGTCGGGGTCAATACCATGCATCCCAACCGGCTGGTCGAGGAGGCGCTGCGGGCGGGGCTCGTGCCGGAACTCTCTGGTTACGAAAAAATCCGGCGGGAGGTGGCTTATGATCGGGGCTGTCGGGTCGATTTCCTGCTGTCGGGCGGCGGGCGGCCGGATTGCTTTGTCGAGGTCAAGAACGTACATCTGAAGCGCACAGCCGGCGCCGAGTTCCCCGACACCGCGACCGCCCGCGGGGTGAAGCATCTGGGCGCGCTCGGGCGGCAGGTCGCGGCGGGGGCGCGAGCGGTCGTGCTGTATGTGGTGCAGCGGACCGACTGCGCGGACTTTCGCCTCGCCGCGGACCTCGACCCGCTCTACGCCGAGGCCGCCGGCGCGGCCCGGGCGGCCGGGGTCGAAGCCTGGTGCCGGGCGTGCACGATCACGGTCGACGAGATCCGTCTGGCCGGGTCGTTGCCGGTCGTCCTATGAGCTATGGTTGCCCTTGCGATGATGCACGACCAGGTCCACACCGCCAGCCGCCGCGCCAGCGAGGCCCAGATCCCGCTGCACGATGCGGCCGCCTTCGCGAGCATGCATCGGGCCGGGCAGCTGGCCGCCGCCGTGCTCGACATGATCGATCCGCAGGTCCGGCCCGGGGTCAGCACCGCCGAGCTCGACCGCCTGTGCCACGCCTTCATCCTCGACCACGGCGCCGCGCCCGCGCCGCTCAACTACCGCGGCTATCCGAAGTCGATCTGCACCTCGATCAACCACGAGGTGTGCCACGGCATCCCGAGCGAGGGCCGCGTCCTGCGCGACGGCGACATCCTCAACATCGACGTCACGGTGATCCTGGACGGCTGGCACGGCGACAGCAGCCGGATGTTCTTCGCCGGCAGCCCGCCGCTCAAGGCGCGGCGGCTCTGCCAGGTGACCTACGAGGCGCTCTGGCGCGGGATCGAGGCGGTCCGGGCTGGCGCCACGCTCGCCGACATCGGCCACGCCATCCAGAGCCATGCCGAGCGGTTCCGCTATTCGGTCGTGCAGGACTATTGCGGCCATGGCATCGGTCGGGTGTTCCACGATGCCCCGAGCGTGCTGCACTACGACGTCTCGCGCGAGAAGAAGCCGAAGACCGATCCGGCCTCCCGGCAGCCCAAGCTGATCCTGCGACCGGGCATGATCTTCACGATCGAGCCGATGATCAACGCCGGCGACTGGGAGGCCGGTGGCTGGAAGGTCAAGCTCAACAAGAAGGACGGCTGGACGGTGATCACCCGCGACGGCCAGCTCTCGGCCCAGTTCGAGCACACGGTCGGGGTCACCGAGGACGGCTGCGAGGTGTTCACCCTGTCGCCGGCGGGGCTGGACCACCCGGCGTGGTAGTTTTTTTTCAACCTTAAGTAGCTTGTTAATGGAAATTTAGCAACTTTCCTGCTATAAGCCGCCGCCATGCAGGCGCTGCGGACCGATCCCGTCATCATCCCGCTGATCGAGGCGCTGGGCCGCGCCGGGCTCGAGCTGCACGAGGATCCTGACCCGGCGGGCGCGACCCGCTATCTGGTCTCCGGCAACACTTTTGCCAACAGAGACCTGTTAAAGCGGCACGGCGGCAGCTGGGACCGTGACCGGCAGGCCTGGGCCTTCGCCGCCGCCGAGCCGCTCCGCCAGCTGGCCGACGCGCTTGCCCGGCCCATGGCCAGGCACCGCCCCGCGGTCTGGCCGACGCGCCGACGGCGTTCGAGAGCGAGGTGCGATCCTTCGCCCGCCTGCGCAAGCAGGCGCAGAACGCCGGCCACCGCAACCGGCTGCGCCTGCGTTTTCTCGAGGCCGGGGCCGAGGCCCTGCCCGACTACGAGCTGCTCGAGCTGCTGCTGTTCTTCAGCGTCGACGTCAAGGATACCAAGCCGCTCGCCAAGGACCTGCTGGCGCGCTTCGGCAGCCTCGGTGCGGCGCTCAAGGCCGAGCCCCATCAGCTCGCCGAGTTCCACGACCTGCGCAAGGACGACCCCGAGATCGACGCCTATCTCGCCTGGCGCCTGTCCGACGACTTCGAGCGCGATCGGGACCTGCCGCCCGGGCAGCGGTCGGAAGCCAGCCAGCGCTGGCGTGCCTTCGAGCAGGCCAAGGACGGCGCCTGGGAGATCGTCCGGCTGTGGCGACGGCGCGAGACCCTGATCCTGTTGCGCGCGATCGGCGAGCTTTTGCAGCGGGTGCTGCGCGAGCAGATCCAGGAGCGGTCGGTGATCGGCTCCTGGACGGCGCTGCTCGACTACCTGCAGGTGGCGCTGACCCACGAGCCGATCGAGCAGTTCCGGGTCCTGTTCCTCGACCGCAAGAACCTCCTGATCCGGGACGAGGTCCAGCAGCGCGGCACCGTCGACCACACGCCGCTCTACCCGCGCGAGATCACGCGGCGGGCGCTCGAGCTCCAGGCCTCGGCGATCATCATGGTCCACAACCACCCGAGCGGCGATCCGACGCCGTCGCGCGCCGACATCGAGATGACCAAGCAAGTGGTCCAGGCGCTGGGCGCGGTCGGCATCTCGGTCCACGACCACGTGATCGTCGGCAAGAACCGCCACACCAGCTTCAAGAGCCAGCGGCTGATGTGACGGCTAGGTTGGCCGCGAGCTTGCCGCCGGCTGGTGCGCTTGCTAACTTGTGCACATGAGCCCAGCCAACGTCTTCCTTTCCGTTCGGGTCCCGGCCGACCTCCGCGGGCGGCTCAGGACGGTCGCCGCGAGGCGTGGCGTCAGCCTGCAGCAATTGATGGGCGCGGCGATCGAAGAGCTGCTGACGCGCGAGGAGGCGGAACCGCCCAAGCTCGCGGAGATCATGACAGAGCTGCGTGCGCACACGCCTGAGCTGCGCCGGCGCGGGGTCGATCATCTCTATGTGTTCGGGTCCGTCGCACGCGGTGATGCCCGGGTCGACAGCGACATCGATCTGGCGATCGACGTCGCGCCGAACAGCAGGTTCTCGCTCGTCACGCAGGCCTCGATTGCCCACGACATCGAGCAGTGGTTGGGCCGTGGCGTCGACCTGGGCGAGCGCCGTGCGCTGCGCCCGTCGCTGCGCGACGATTTCGAGCGCGATGCCGTCCGGGTCTTTTGACGACGGTGCCGCCCGATGGCGCGCTCGGTGGCAGAACGGCTCGACGACATCACAGGCGCCCTAGAGCGTGTCGAGCGGCGTGTTCGTCACATTGGCGCCAGCACCCACGAGGATCTGGACGACGATACCGTCTCGATCGTCGCTTGGTCGCTCCTGGTCATGGGCGAAGCGGTCAAGGCGTTGCCGCCGGATCTGCGCAATCGCCATCCGGGCGTGGACTGGCAGGGCCTCGCCGGGCTGCGCGACAGGCTCGCCCATCAGTACTTTCGAATGGCGCTCGACCGCGTTTGGGCCATCATCCAGGACGATCTGCCCGCGCTGCGCGCAGCCGTCGAGGCCGAGTTAGGCCGCCTGAGGATTGCCACTGGCGAGAGTGACCCGTAGTCCGGCCAATACGTCCGGCAGGCTCGTCGGCCAGCAGACCGCTCAGGGCTTGGGCGCGAAGGCCTGGAGCACGACCTGGTCGGGGCGCCGGCTCTCAAAGTGGACCGGCAGCGCCAGCTCGCGCGCCGGCGGCTGGTAGTCGAAGCGCACGCTCCTGGTCTCGAAGGTCAGATGATCGATCTTGCCGGCCATGATCGGCCAGCCGGCGGCGGCGTAGACCGCGAACGGGATCCGCTCGCAGCCCCGGCCGCGCGCCGTGCCGCTCAGATCCTCCAAAAGGTCGAGCGCCTGCACGACCGGGCTGACGAACGGCTTCATCCAGCCGCTGACCAGCATCTCGGCGCAGATCTGATCGCCGTAGGTGATCACGTGATAGACGGTCGACTGGCCGGCGATCACCGGCCCCGGACCCCAGGGCTCGACCCGATAGAGGCTGCTCACGGGCAGCGGCTCCGGTCCGATCGGCACCCGGCTGGCGACGCCGCCCGGACCCTGGACATAGATCTGGCCCGCGGCCAGGTCGATCAGGCTGTCGCCCCGCGCGGTGCTGATCAGCGCGCGCTGGCGCTCGTTGTCGATCACCATGCGGAACGGCTCGCCATGCTTGCGGGCCTCGATCAGGATCGCGGCCTCGGCCGAGAACTGCGGCAGGATGCACAAGACGGCGGCGGCGAGCAGCATCCGACGGACGGGCATGGGTCAGCCTCCTCAGCGGGTCGGCCCAAGCCATAGCGCAAACTGATTGCCCGACCTTTAACCGCCGCCGCGCGCGGCCGGCCGGCGCTACAGACTCGCTCAACCCCGCCGGTCTAACGTCAGAACGCCCGCCCGCGGACCACGGCTGGAACCCCATGAATCCCGAGCTCTGGGCCGAGGAACAGCGCCTTCGACATGCCCCGGGACCGGGCCGCGCTGCTCGCCCTGGCGCTCTCGGGCGTGGGCGGCTACCTGCTCTATCTGGCCTGGCGCGTAGCCGACGCCCTGCCGGATCGGTGGGGCGACATCGCGGTCACGGCGATCTACCTCGTCACCTTTTTCTATGTCTTCGCGTTCTGGCCGATCCTGGTCGCAGTCGAGAGGCTGCTCCGCCGGTCGGGCCCGAGCCAGGGCGTCGGCTCGATCATGACCACGTCATCCACTACCACGGCGATGTGCCGGAGCGTTGGGGTCAGGAGGGCGGCAAGGCGATCCAGGACGCCAGCTCCCCGATTGCCAGCTCGCGCGACGCGGGCGGCGGCGTCAGCTCGTCCGATGCCGGTCGGTAGTCGAACTCGATCCGGGTGGTGACGAAGCTCGGCCGGTCGATCTTGCCGGCCAGGAGCGGCCAGCCGGCGGCCGCATAGGTCGTGAACGGGATCGCCGCGCAGGCGTCGCCCGCCGCGGGCCGGCTGGCCTGCTCGAGCAGGGCGAGCGCGCGCACCGCCGGATCGACGAACGGGCTCATCCAGCCGCTCAGCATCGCCTCGGCGCAGACCCGGTCCTGATCGAACAGGACGAAATAGGTGCTGGCGTTACCGGCCAGGATCGGCCCCGGCCCGAAGCGCTCGATCCGGTAGGGCGCCGGCTCGTCATGGCCCGGACGGAATCGGGCATGGACCCGGCTGGCCGGGTCGCCCGGCCGCTGCAGATAGATCAGGCCGGCGCCGAGATCGACCAGCGCCCGGACCTCGCCCGCGGTGATCAGCACGCGCTCGGTGGTCCGATCGACCACCAGCCGGAGCGCCTGGCCCGCCTTCTTGGCCTCGATCAGCACCGCCGCCTCCGCCGGCGCGAGCGGCGCCACGACGGAACCGACGGCGGCGATCAGCAGCGCTGCGAAGCTTGGTCGCATCAGGGGGGCTCCGGGTCAGCTCTCGGCGGGACCGAACACCCGCGCGAAGATCCGGTCGACCTGGCGAGTGTGATAGCCGAGGTCGAACAGCGCCGCGAGCGCCGCCTCGTCGAGCCACGCGGTCACCTCGGGGTCGGCGCGCAGCAGCTCGAGCAGCGGCACGGCCTGCCGCCAGGCGCGCATGGCGTGACGCTGGACGATCGCATAGGCCTCCTGGCGACCGAGGCCGGCTTCGGTCAAGGCGAGCAGGACCCGCTGCGAGTGGATCAGGCCGCGCGTGCTCTCGAGATTGACCCGCATTCGCACCGGGTCGACCTCGAGGCGCTCGATGATCCCGGCCAGGCGGTGGAGCGCGAAGTCGAGGGCGATCGTCGCGTCCGGCGCGATCACCCGCTCGACCGAGGAATGGGCGATGTCGCGCTCGTGCCAGAGCGCCACGTTCTCGAGCGCCGGCACCAGATAGCCGCGCACCAGCCGCGCCAGGCCGCACAGGTTCTCGCTCATCCAGGGATTGCGCTTGTGCGGCATCGCCGAGCTGCCCTTCTGGCCGCGGGCGAAGGGCTCGGCCGCTTCGCCGACCTCGGTGCGCTGCAGATGCCGGATCTCGGTTGCGAGACGCTCGATGCCGCCGGCGACGATCGCGAGCGCGGCGAAGAAGGCGGCGTGCCGGTCGCGCGGGATCACCTGGGTCGAGATCGGCTCGGGCTCGAGGCCGAGCCGCGCCGCGACCTCGGCCTCGACCGCCGGATCGACGTTGGCGAAGGTGCCGACCGCCCCCGAGATCGCGCAGGTCGCGACCTCCGCGCGCGCGGTCTCGAGCCGCTTTCGGTGGCGCCCGAACTCGGCGTAGAAGCCGGCGAGCTTGAGGCCGAAGGTGGTGGGCTCGGCGTGGATGCCGTGGGAGCGACCGATGCAGAGCGTGTCCTTGTGCTCGTACGCCCGCCGGCGCAGGGCAGCGAGCAGTTGGTCGACGTCGGTGAGCAACCGGTCGGCGGCCTGGGTCAGCTGGCAGGCGAACGCGGTATCGAGCAGGTCCGAGGAGGTCATGCCGAGATGCAGATAGCGGGCCTCGGGCCCGACCACCTCCTCGACGTGGGTCAGAAACGCGATCACGTCGTGACGGGTGGTCTGCTCGATCTCCTCGATCCGCACGGGATCGATGATCGTCTCGATCCGGCGCTCGGCCGCAGCCCGGACCGCCCCGGCCGCGGCCGCCGGCACCCGGCCGAGCCCGACCATCGCCTCGAGGGCGTTGAGCTCGACCTCGAGCCAGAGGCGGAACCGGTTCTCCGGCGTCCAGATGGCCGCCATCTGGGGCCGCGAGTAGCGGGGGATCATGGGTTGACCTCGTGAGCACGCGAGCGCCCCTTCTAGCAGCCCCGGACCGATCGCGGGAGGGCCCAATGCCGCCGCCGTGTCCAAGGCGGCGACGCACCCCGGCATGGGCGCCAGCAAGCGGTTCGTCTCGGTTGCTGTCGCGCGGCTGGCGATCTACACCTTAGCGTAGACCCAGCGCCCCCTGGTGGTCGACGGCTCGCGGGCCGTGACGGTCCGGACGATCCATCGCCTGGTCGAGGAGATGCGAGCGGAGGTCGAGCCTGCCCATGGACGGCATCGAAGAGGTTCTCGAGTTCTGGTTCGGCGATGACGCCAGGGCGTCCTGGTTTCGCTCGAGCCCGGCGTTCGATCAGACCATTCGCAAGCGCTTCGGCGAGCTGTTCGCGCGCGCCGCGACCGGCGAGCTCGCGGCCTGGGAGGCGAGCGCCGAGGGCTGCCTGGCGCTCTGCATCCTGCTCGACCAGATGCCGCGCAACATGTTCCGGGCCGCCCCGCGCGCCTTCGCCACCGACGACAAGGCACTCGCGGTCGCCGAGCAGGCGCTGGCCAAAGGCTTCGATCGCGAGCTGACCGGCGAGCAGAAGCAGTTCCTCTACCTGCCGTTCATGCACAGTGAGAACCTCGCCAATCAGCTGCGGGCGCTGGCGCTGTTCGAGAGCGGCGGCATGCCCGAGAATTGCCGCTTCGCCGAGGAGCACGTGGCGATCATCCGCCGTTTCGGCCGCTTTCCCCACCGCAACGCGATCTTCGGCCGGCCCAGCACCGAGGCCGAGGCGCAGTACCTGAGCGAGGTCGAGGAGCGTTACGGCCAAGCCGGCCCGGGCTCGCAGACGGAGGATTTGGACTAGCGCCGGCGCGGGCCGCGGCAATCGGTCGCTGGCGGCGGCCACGGTCACTCGGCCGGAGGGTCGGCGCGTCCCAGGCTGTAGAACTCGTCGTTGGGTCGCATGTCGGTTAGATGCGCCAGGCGGTTGGACAGCGCGAACAGGCCGACGATCCCGCCGATGTCCCAGACGTCCTCCCGCGAGAAGCCCGCCGCCAGCAGGGCCTGGATGTCGGCCTCGCCAAAGGTCTGCGGCGCCAGGGCGAGCTTGAGCGCGGCCGTCAGCATCAGCCGCTGGCGCCGGCTGATCTCGGCGGTCCGGTAGTTGACCGCAATCTGGTCAGCAAGGCGCGGGTTCCTGGCAAACAGACGCAGCAGGGCGCCATGGGCGACGACGCAATAGGGGCACTGGTTGGCCGCGCTGGTCGCGACCACGATCATCTCCTTCTCGGCCTTGGAGAGGCCGCCCTGGCGCAGCATCAGGGCGTCGTAGTAGGCGAAGAAGGCGCGGAACTCGTCCGGCCGGCGTGCGAGCACCAGGAACACGTTCGGGATGAAGCCGGTCTTGGCCCGCACCGCCTCGATCCGCTCGCGCAGATCGGGCGGCAAGGCCTCGAGCGCCGGGACGTCGAAGCGGCTGACCCTCGGCCCGGTCATCATGCCTCGGAACCGCCGCCCGAGCGGCTCGGCGTCAGCGCGGATAGTTGATGTAGTTGCTCCAATAGCGCTCCAGCGCGCTCAGCACCTGGTTCACCGAGGTCAGCTGCTCGCGCGCGATGACCTCGCGCTCGAGCTGCAGAGCGTTCTTCTCGTACAGCTCGTCGATCCGCTCGCAGAGCTCGAGCCCCTTCTCGGACACCCGCACCCGGGTCATGCGCCGGTCGTGCGGCGAACGCTCCTGATTGAGATAGCCGTTCTCGACCAGCTTCTTGACATTGTAGGAGACGTTCGAGCCGAGATAGTAGCCGCGCGCGGTCAGTTCGCCGACCGTCAGCTGCTCGCTGCTGATGTTGGACAGGATCAAGGTCTGCACGTTGTTGATGTCCTCGATCCCCAACCGATCGAGCTCCGTCTTGATGACATCCAGGAAGCGTCGGTGGAGCCGCTCAATCAACCGGATGGTTTCCAGATAGCTCTGTTTCACGGTTGCCTCGAATTTTCGTTCTTGCTCACCCAGCAAACGAATAACGAGCATGACGGCGCGGGATTTGCAACCTTTGTTTACAGATCGCCGGCCACCATCTTGACGATCGCGGAGAAGTCCAGAGCGCCGCGCCCGCCATTGACGAACAGGGCGTAGAGCTGGCGCGCCACGGCCCCGAGCGGGGTCGGCGCATCCACGCTCTGCGCCGCATCCTGAGCCAGGCGCAGATCCTTGGCCATCATCGTCGCGGTGAACCCGGCCTGATAGCCCCGGTTGGCCGGCGAGCTCGGCACCAGCCCCGGCACCGGACAATAGTTGGTCAGGCACCAGCACTGGCCCGACGACTGGCTGCTGACCTCGAACAGCTTGGCGGCGCTGAGCCCGAGCCGATCGGCCAGCACGAACGCCTCCGAGACGCCGATCATCGAGATCCCGAGCAGCATGTTGTTGCAGATCTTGGCCGCCTGGCCGTTGCCCGAAGGGCCGGTATGGATCACCGCCTTGCCCATCTGCTGCAGGATCGGCTGGGCGCGCGCGAACCCCGCGTCGCTGCCGCCGACCATGAAGGTCAGCGTCGCGTTGGTGGCGCCGGCGACCCCGCCGGACACCGGCGCGTCGACCACCTCGAGGCCGCGCTCCCCGGCCGCCTGGTTGACCGCGCGCGCGGTCGCGACGTCGATCGTCGAGCAGTCGATCAGGAGCGCCCGCGAATCGCTCGCGGCGATCACCCCCTCCGGACCGAGATAGACGGCGCGCACGTGGCGACCCTCGGGCAGCATGGTGATCACCAGCTCGGCTCCGGCCGCCGCCTCGGCCGCCGATCCGGCCGCCGTCGCCCCGGCCGCCACCGCCTGATCGAGGCAGGCCGGCACGAGATCGAAGGCGCGCAGCTGGTGCCCGGCACGCATCAGGTTCTGCGCCATGGGCAATCCCATGTTGCCCAGCCCGATGAAACCGATGACCGCCATGCTCTGGCCTCCTTCGATCTTGTCAGCTCAACTCGCCAAGCATCAAATCGCCGTCCGGCAGGGGGGCGAAGTAAGCATCGACGGCCGTCTCGGTGACCTCCGCCAGCAGCTCCGGCCGCCAGCGCGGCCGGTTGTCCTTGTCGATGATCAGCGCTCGCACCCCTTCCCGAAAATCATGCCCCGCCAGGAAGCGATGGACAAGCCTGTATTCGAGACGCATGGCCGCGTCGAAGTCGAGTGTGGCGCCGACGCCCAGCTGCCGGAAGGTGACCGCGAGGCTGGTCGGCGACTTGCTCCGGATCTGCTCGAGCTGGGCCGCGCCCCAGTCGGAAGCCTCGCCGGCGAGCGCTTCGAGCACGCCCGCGAGGCTCGGCCGACCGTAGCAGCGATCGATCCGGGCACGCAGACCAGGCAACTCGCCCGGACCCGGATCGGCGCGAAAGCGCGCCAGCACCCGGTCGACCGCCGCGAAGGCGTCGCCCGCCAGATCGGCCCCGGCGAGCGCCTGCTCGAGCGCCTCGAGCCGATCCGCCGCGACGTAATCGGTGCCGAGCCCCGCGGCCAGGCAGTCGGCGGCGCCGAGGCGCGCGCCGGTCAGCCCGAGATGCAGGCCGAGGCTGCCCGGCAAGACGCGGCAGCACGTAGGTGGCGCCGACGTCGGGGAAGAACCCGATCGTGGTCTCCGGCATGGCGAATGCGGTCCGCTCGGTGACCACCCGGTGCGAGCCGTGCACCGAGACGCCGACCCCGCCGCCCATGACGATGCCGTCGAGCAGCGCGATGTAGGGCTTGGAAAAATGGTGCAGACGGGCGTTCATCGGATACTCGAGGGCGTAAAAGCGCGCCGCGGCCGCGACCCCCTCGCGGCTCAGGGTGTCGTGCAGCGCGCGGATGTCGCCGCCGGCGCAGAAGGCGCGCTCGCCCGTGCCCTTGATCAGCACGGCCCGCACCTCCGGGTCGGCCCGCCAGGCGATCAGCCCGGCATCGAGCGCCCGGCACATCGAGAGCGACAGCGCGTTCAGGGCACGCGGCCGGTTCAGGGTGACCACGACCAGGCCGCCCCGGCGCTCGAACCGGATCTCGGGCGCGCTGCTCAACGTCACTGCTCGGCGAGCAGGCGCCGCGCGATGATCAGGCGCATGATCTCGTTCGTGCCTTCGAGAATTTGATGGACCCGCACGTCGCGGAGGTAGCGCTCGATTTGGTAGTCCTTGATGTAGCCGTAGCCGCCATGCAACTGCAAGGCGTCATTGCAGACCTGAAACGCGACATCGGTGGCGAACCGCTTGGCCATCGCGCAGGCAAGCGTCGCGTCGCTGGCGCCGCGATCGAGCGCGACCGCCGCCCGCCAGACCATCAGCCGGGCGGCGGCGAGCTCGGTCGCCATGTCGGCGAGCTTGAACTGGAGCGCCTGAAAGTCGGCGAGCCGCCGGCCGAACTGACGGCGCTCGAGGAGATGGGCGCGCGCCCGCTGGTAGCAGGCGCGGGCCGCCCCGAGCGCGCAGGCGGCGATGTTGACCCGGCCGCCATCCAGGCCCTGCATGGCGATCTTGAAGCCCACGCCCTCGGCGCCGAGCCGCTGGTCCTGCGGCACCCGGCAGTCCTCGAAGGTCACCATCGCGGTCGGCTGCGAGTGCCAGCCGAGCTTTGTCTCCGGTTGGCCGAAGCTCAGACCGGGCGTGCCGCTCTCGACCAGAAGACAGCTGATGCCGCCCGCTCCCGGGCCGCCGGTGCGCACCATGCAGGCGTAGAGGTCGCTGGCCCCGGCGCCCGAGATGAAGGCCTTGCTGCCGTTGACGACGTAGCCGCCGGCCTGCCGCTCGGCGCGGGTCGCGAGGCCGGCGGCATCGGAGCCGGCCCCGGGCTCGGTCAGGCAGTAGCTCGCCAGGCGCGCCATGGTCATCAGATCGGGCAGGAAGCGCGCGCGCTGCGCCGCGCTGCCGAAGGCGTCGATCATCCAGGCGACCATGTTGTGGATCGAGAGATAGGCCGCGGTCGAGGTGCAGCCGGTCGCCAGCTCCTCGAACACGATCGCGGCGTCCAGGCGGGTGAGCCCGGTGCCGCCATGCTCCTCGCCGACGTAGATGCCCCCAAAGCCGAGCCCGGCGGCGGCGCGCAGGGTCGCCACGGGGAAGATGCAATGCTCGTCCCATTCGGCCGCGTGCGGCGCCAGCTCGTCCCGGGCAAAGCTCTGCGCCAGGTCCTGGAACGCGCGCTGCTCCTCGCTCAGCTCGAAGTCCATGGCCCCCGCCGCCCGATTGAAGGTCCGCCGATCCGCGTCGGAGGACCGCACCCCGGCCCGGATACTAGGTCGCAGCGCCCATCCGCGCTATAAGCGTCGGCGCATCACCCAGCGAGTTGGTCGCCATGTCACGCCCGCACTATACGCCCCTTCCGGCGCCCTTCCCGACCACCCGGCTGCGCCGCAACCGGCGCGACTCCTGGTCGCGACGCCTGGTCGCCGAGCACCGGCTCGACGTCGCCGACCTGATCTGGCCGGTGTTCGTGCTCGACGGCGACCGCCGGCGCGAGCCGGTCGCCTCGATGCCCGGGGTCGAGCGGCTCTCGATCGATCTGCTCCTGCCGGCGCTCGCCGAGGCCGCCGGCCTCGGCATCCCGGCGGTGGCGCTGTTCCCGGTCACGCCCGAGGCGCTCAAGACCGCCGACGGCAGCGAGGCGACCAACCCGGACAGCCTGGTCTGCCAGGCGGTCGGCGCGGTCAAGGCGGCGCTGCCGCAGCTCGGCGTGATCTGCGACGTCGCCCTCGACCCCTACACCACCCACGGCCACGACGGCCTGCTCGACGACCGGGGCGAGGTGGCCAACGACGCGACGCTCGCGGTGCTGGTCCGCCAGGCCCTGGTCCAGGCCGCGGCCGGCTGCGACGTGATCGCGCCCTCGGACATGATGGATGGCCGGATCGGCGCGATCCGGCGCGCCCTCGACGAGGAGGGCCTGAGCCACACCCGGATCATGTCCTACGCCGCCAAATACGCGTCCGGCTTCTATGGCCCGTTCCGCGATGCGGTCGGCTCCTCGGGCGCGCTCGGCAAGAAGCGGCAAGCAGGGCTATCAGATGGACCCGGCCAATTCCGACGAGGCGCTGCGCGAGGTCGCCCTCGATCTCGCCGAGGGCGCCGACATGGTCATGGTCAAGCCGGGCCTGCCCTATCTGGACGTGATCCGAAGGGTCAAGGACGCCTTCGCGGTGCCGACTTTCGCCTATCAGGTGTCGGGCGAGTATGCGATGATCCAGGCGGCGGCCGGACGCGGCTGGTTGGACGGCGAGCGGACCATGCTCGAGGCGCTGGTCGCCTTCAAGCGTGCGGGCTGCGACGGCATCCTCACCTACGCCGCGCTCGACGTCGCGCGGATGCTGCACGGCTGACCTTGGCTGCAGCCGCGCCTTTCCTGGAGACCAGTTTGGGGGAAGTCATGCGCGTCATGTTGCGATTCAGGATCCCGGTCGAGCGCGGCAACGCGGCCGCCAAGGACGGCTCGTTGGGGCCGCGATCGACGACCTGCTGGCAGCGCGACAGCCCGAGGCCGCCTACTTCCATACCGAGGATGGCCAGCGGGCGGGAACCGTCGTGTTCGACGTGGCCGACGTCGCCGAGCTGCCGCAGATCGCCGAGCCGCTGTTCTCGAGCCTGAATGCGGCGGTCAGCTTCGAGCCGGTTCTGACCGTCGACGATCTGCGCCGCGGGCTGGGCGCGCTGTCGGCCTGAGCACGGCGGGGCGCCACCCGGTGTCGCCTCTGGTCACACGCGGCCGGTTGTGATTGACTCCGACCTTAACCAGGCTGCGTGACCCCGAAGTCGGCGCGGCGAAACGGAGGCTGCAGATGCTCGACGAGAGGCCCAACTATTCGCTCGAGGACATGGACCGGCAAAGCCTGCTGCATCCGTTGACCTCGATCGCCACGCACATGAAGAGCGGGCCGTTGATCGTCGGCCACGGCAAGGGCGTGCGCATCCGCGACCGGCAAGGCCGCGAGATGATCGACTGCGGCGCCGGCCTGTGGTGCGTCAACGTCGGCTACGGCCGGCCGGAGATCGCCGAGGCGGCGCGCGCCGCGATCGAGGAGCTCAACTACTACCACATCTTCGGCGGCGCCTCGAACGAGCCGATCATCCGCCTGGCCGACCGGGTCCTGACGCTGTTGCGCGAGAACGCCGGCGCCCGCCACCTCGCGCGCGTCTTCTTCGGCTGCTCGGGCTCGGATGCCAACGACACCAACGTCAAGCTGGTGCGCTACTACAACAACCTTCTGGGCCGGCCGCAGAAGAAGAAGATCATCGCGCGCACCGGCGGCTACCACGGCCTGACCGTCGCGTCCGGCAGCCTGACCGGGATTCCGGTCTACCACAAGGCGTTCGACCTGCCGATCGAGGGCATCCTGCACACCAGCTGCCCGCACTGGTACCGGTTCGCCGAGGCGGGCGAGAGCGAGGCCGCCTTCTGCGACCGGATGATCGCCGAGCTCGAGACCATCATCGAGCGCGAGGGCGCCGACACCGTCGCCGCCTTCATCGCCGAGCCGATCATGGGCACCGGCGGCGTGCTGCTGCCGCCCGCGGGCTATTTCGCGCGCGTCCAGGAGGTCCTGCGCAAGCACGACATCCTGTTCATCGCGGATGAGGTGATCACCGGCTTCGGCCGCACCGGCGAGTGGTTCGCGACCGGCCTCTACTCGCTCGAGCCCGATATCGTGACCTTGGCCAAGGGCGTGACCAGCGCCTATTTCCCGCTCTCGGCCTCGGTGATCGGCGAGCGGATCTGGAAGGTGCTCGAGCAGGCCTCGCCCGAATACGGGCCGATCATGCATGGCTTCACCTATTCCGGCCATCCGGTCGGCGGCGCGATCGGGCTCGCCAATCTGCAGATCATGGAGGAGGAGGGCCTGGTCGAGAACGCCGCCCGGGTCGGTCCCTATCTGCTCGAGCGGCTGCGGGCCACGATCGGCGAGCATCCCTATGTCGGCGACCTGCGCGGCGAGGGGCTGATGATCGCGGTCGAGTTCACCGCCGACCGGGCGACCCGACGGCCGTTCGCGGCCGGCACCAACCCGCACCGGCTGGTCGGCGCCAAGGCGCTCGAGCTGAACCTGATGGTGCGGCCGCTGCCGTACATCGAGGTGATCTCGTTCTCGCCGCCCTTGTGCATGACCGAGGCCGATTGCGACGAAGCGGTCGAGCTGTTCGGTCGCGCCCTCGACGCCGCGACCCCGGAGCTCGACCGGCTCGCCGCCCAGCCCGGCGCCTGAGGGTCAATCGGGGTCGAGACGGCCCCAGCTCGCGGCGTGGTCGATGCGCACCGCGACCACCGGCAGCGCCTCGATGCGCATCGCCGCGAGCTGGGGATAGCGCGCGCGCAGGCGCGCCTGGGCCAGGTCGTGCTCGGGACCGGAGTTCGAGGATCTCGGCACGGCCCTGGACCATGACCCAGGCGAGCCGGCTCCAGTCCTCGTGGTAGCGGTCGACCACCAGCGCGGCGAACGGATTGGCGCGCAGGTTCGAAAGCCGCTTCAGCCTTGCGCCCGGCCGGCTCTTCGGCTTCTCATCGATGGTGAAGTAGACCGTGCTCTCGATCAGCGCGTAACAGATCGGCACGACATGGGGCCGCCCGCGGGCATCCGCGCTCGCCAGGCGGGCGACCCGGCCGGCCTCGAGAAACTGCCGCTCCTGATCCGTCAGCATCGCACCTCGTCGTCGCTACTCCTGGAGGGGATACCATCATGGACGTCGGCCTGACCATTCCGACCCGCGGCCCGCTCGCCACGCCGCAGACGATCGCGGCCATGGCGCGCCGCGCCGAAGAGCTGGGCCTCGCCCATCTGTCGCTCTCCGACCACCTGGTGGTGCCGCGCAGCATCGACTCGCGCTACCCCTACTCCGCGTCAGGCACTTGGCCGGGCGCCGCGTCGGGCGACTGCTTCGAGCAGTTCACGGAGCTCGCCTGGCTCGCGGCGATCACCGAGAAGGTGCGCCTGATCACCGCGGTCGCGGTCATCCCCTATCGCGGCGCGATGCACACCGCCAAGATCGCGGCCACGATCGACGTGCTGTCCGGGGGTCGCATGGTGCTCGGCGCCGGCGCCGGCTGGATGAAGGAGGAGTTCGAGGCGATCAACACGCCGCCGTTCGAGGAGCGCGGCCGGGTCACCGACGAATGGCTGCAGGCCTTCAAGATCCTCTGGACCGAGGACAACCCGCGCTTCGAGGGCCGCCACGTCAAGTTCGAGAACGTCAGCTTCCAGCCCAAGCCGGTGCAAAAGCCGCATCCGCCGATCTGGGTCGGCGGCGAGAGCCCGCCCGCGGTCAGGCGCACCGTCCGCTACGGCGACGCCTGGTTCCCGATCGGCAACAACCCACACCATCCGCTCGACACGGTCGCCCGCTTCAAGGCCGGCATCGCGAAGCTCCATCAGGTGGCCGAGCAGAACGGCCGCGATCCGAACAGCATCGGGCTCGCCTTCTACGCCGGCTGGTTCGACGAAGCCAAGCCCGCCGCCCGCCTCGACGACGGCCAACGGCACATCATGACCGGCAGCGCCGCCGAGATCGCCTCGGACATCGCCGCGCTCGGCGAATTGGGCGTCACCGACCTCGTGCTCAACTTCCAGCGCGATACGCTCGAGAAATCGCTCGCCAGCATGCAGCACTTCGTCGACGAGATCCGGCCGCTCACCCAGTAGCTACCGGCGCCTCTGGTCGAGCCGGCGGGCGAACGCCAGGATCTCCGCCGCGAGCACGCGCTTGTCGGCCTCGCTGGTCATCAGGGTCCGGGTGGCGAGGCAGGGCAGCCCGATCGAGGCCGCCTCGCCGGCATCGGCATGGTCGAGGACGAAGCCGTCGAGCAGGCCCTCGTAATGCCCGGCCACCACCCGGGCGCTGACCGAAAGCCCGAGCTCGGCCATCATCTTGGCGGTCGGGCCCTTGACCGCGCGGCCGCCGATGATCGGCGAGACCGCGACGACCGGTGCCGGGCAGCTCGCGATCGCGGCGCGCATGCCCGGCACCGCGAGGATCGGGTCGATGCTGATGAAGGGGTTCGAGGGGCAGATCACGACCGCCTCCAGGCTCCCGCTCGCGAGCGCTTCTTGGAGCGCTTCCGTGAGCCGCGCCTCGCCAGCCCCGCGAAACTCGAAGCCGCTGACCTTGGGCGCGCAGCGCTGCTCGACGAAATAGCGCTGGAACGGGAGAACGCCGTCCTCGGTCAGGACCATGGTGCGGACCGGCTGATCGCACATCGGCAGGAGCCGGGCGCGCACGCCCAGCCGCCGGCCGAAGTCCTCGCTGATGTGCGCGAGGCGCTCGCCGGCGGCGAGGCGCCGCGTGCGCTCGACATGGATCGCGAGGTCGGCATCGCCGAGCCGGAACCAGGTCTCGCCGCCGAGCTGCTCGAGCGCCTGCATGAAGCTCCAGGTCTCGCCCGCGCGCCCCCAGCCGGTTTCCGGGTTCGCGATGCCGGCCAGCGTGTAGAGCACCGTGTCCAGGTCCGGCGAGATGGCGAGCCCCAGATGCTCGAAGTCGTCGCCGGTGTTGCCGACCACGATCAGGGCGTCGGGCGGCAGCTCGCGGTAGAGGCCGAGGGCGAGCTTGGCGCCGCCGATGCCGCCCGAGACGGCGATCACGGTCATCGGAAGAGATCCGCCTCGCGCTCGCGGATCAGGGCGGCCGCCGGCAGCGTCGGGCCGGCCACCGACAGCCCGCGGACCAGCACCGCGGGCCGGCCCTCGTCGGCCTCGCCCATCAGCAGCTCCGCGGCCGAGGCGATCTGGTCGGCGAGCCCGACCTGGGTCACCTGCAGCGGCCGGCCTTCGAGGTCGAGCCGGCCGCGCAGGTCGAGCAGCGCCGGCAGGCCCGCGGCGCCGAGCGCCAGCCCGACGACGCCGTTGCGAAAGGCGCGCCCGACGCTGTCGCTGACCACCACGGCGAGCGGTGCGCCGAAACGCTCCGCCAGCGCGGCGCGCAGAGCGGCAGCGCTGGCATCGGGGTCCAGCGGCAGCAGCAGGACGCGCGCCTCGCCGTCGGCATGGGGCACGTTGGACTGATCGACCCCGGCATTGGCAATCACCATGCCGAGGCGATGCTCGGTGATGATCAGCCCCGGCCGGAAGCGGAGCACCGCGCGCGATTCCGACAGGATCACCTCGACCAGCGCCGGGTCCTTGCCGGTGGCCGCCGCCAGCTCCCGCGCGCGCGGCGATGGCGTGACCCCGGCGAGCGCCACGGATCGGCCCTCGGCCTTGGAGACGATCTTGTGGGTCACGACCAGCACGTCCGCCGGCCGCGGCCGCCACCCCGCCGCTGCCAACGCATCGCCCAGGAGACGCGCAAGGTCGTCGCCCGCCCGGATCGCCCTGATGCCTGCGACGGCGGTGAGCGAGATCGCCGCGGGCGCTGCCGACACCAGCGCTATCCGAAGCGCACCAGGATCTGCTCTCCGGACCGTTCGCGGCGCGGCGGCGGCCGGTTGACGGGCTCGGTGAGCGGTGCCGCCCGAAACGAGGCGTCGACGCGCTCGAGCGGCACCTCGCCGTAGACGGTCGTCCGCTGACCAGGCACGCGCCCGATCTCCGCGATCAGCTCCTGCATCGCCTGCGGCGGCAGCTCCTGGCCGAAGGCGGCGCCGGCCGCGCGGGTGATCGATTCGTTCATCAGCGTGCCGCCGAGATCGTTCGCCCCGGATTGCAGGCAGGCCTGCGCGCCCTGCGGGCCCATCTTGACCCAGGAGGTCTGGATGTTGGTGATCTCGGGGTGCAGGACGAGGCGCGCGACCGCGTGCATCAAAAGGGCCTCGCGCCAGGTCGGGCCGCGGCGCGCGCCGCCCTTGAGGTAGATCGGCGCCTCCATGTGCACGAACGGCAGCGGCACGAGCTCGGTGAAGCCGCCGGTTTCGGCCTGCAGCTCGCGGATGCGCAGGAGATGCCTTGCCCAGTGGCGGGGATGGTCGACGTGGCCGAACATGATGGTCGCGGTGCTGCGCAGGCCCTGCGCATGCGCTGTGCGCATCACCTCCAGCCACTGCGCGGTCGTGATCTTGTCCGGGCAGATCACGCGCCGGACCTCGTCGTCCAGGATCTCGGCGGCGGTGCCGGGCAGCGAGCCGAGCCCGGCGCGCTTGAGCTCGGCCAGGAACTCGCCGAGCGAGGTCTCGAGCGTGCGCGCGCCCTGCCAGACCTCGAGCGGCGAGAAGGCATGGACGTGGATGTCGGGTGCCGCCGCCTTCACGGTCCGGCAGATCTCGAGATAGGTCTGGCCGGTGTAGTCCGGATGGATGCCGCCCTGCAGGCACATCTCGGTCGCACCCCGCGCCCAGGCCTCGCGGGTGCGGCGCGCGATCTCCTCGAGGTCGAGATCGTAGGCCGGGCCGCGCAGGTTCTCCGCGAGCTTGCCCTTGGAGAAGGCGCAGAACCGGCACCGGAAGTAGCAGACGTTGGTGTAGTTGATGTTGCGGTTGACGACGTAGGCGACCCGCTCGCCGTTGACCTCGCGGCGCAGCTCGTCGGCCGCCCGGCAGACGGCCTCCGCCTCCCGCCCGCGGGCCGCGAACAGACGCCCGACCTCGGCCTCCTCGAGCCGCCGCCCGGCCCGCGCCCGGCGCAGGATCGCCCGCAGCTCGCCGCCCGGCGATGCCGGGGCCGCGGCCCTGGCCACCGGTTGCGAAGGCGCGCCCGCGATCCAGGCGTTCTCGCGGGCGTAGCCTTCGCCGTCGGCCTGGTCGAGGACCGGCGCGCGCAGCGCCGGCGCCAGCCAGCGCTCCGGCTCCAGCACGTAGCGCGGATAGATCGCAAGGCGCGCCACCAGCTCCTTGCCGGCGGCCTCGGTCGCCCGCCTGAGGACCTCGAGCTGCGGCCAGGGCGCCTCGGGATTGACGTGGTCGGGGGTCACCGGCGAGACCCCGCCCCAGTCGTCGATGCCCGCGGCCAGCAGGCGGTCCAACGCCCCGGGATTGAGGTTGGGCGGCGCCTGGATGCTCATCTCCGCCGGGAACAGAAGGCGGGCGACCGCGATCGTCCAGAGGTGATCCTCGAGCGTCGGCTCGGGCGCGCCGGCCATGGCGGTGCCGGGCTTGGCGCGGAAGTTCTGGACGATGATCTCCTGCAGATGACCATGCTCGGCATGCAGCGCGCGCAACGCCAGGAGAGCCTCGATCCGCTCGCGCCGGGTCTCGCCGATGCCGATCAGGATGCCGCTCGTGAAGGGTACGAAAAGCTCGCCGGCGGCGCGGATGGTCGCCAGGCGCACCTCGGGGCGCTTGTCCGGGCAGCCGTGGTGCGGGCCGCCCGGCGCGCCCAGCCGTTCGGCCGCCGTCTCCAGCATCAGCCCGGCGGACACCGAGACCTCGCGCAGCCGCTCGAGGTCGGCCCGGGTCATCACGCCGGGATTGACGTGCGGCAGCAGGCCGGTGGCTTCCCGGACCCGCGCCGCGACCTCGGCGAGATAGCCGATCGTCGTCTCGTGGCCGAGTGCCGCCAGCGCCTCGCGCGCGACCCGGTAGCGGCGCTCCGGCTGGTCGCCGAGGGTGAACAGCGCCTCGCGGCAGCCGGCCGCGGCGCCGGCGGCGGCGATCTCGAGCGCCGCCTCGATCGACAGATAGGGCGCCTTCAGCGCCCGGGGGGCGCGGGCGAAGGTGCAGTAGTGGCAGACGTCGCGGCAGAGCTGGGTGAGCGGGATGAAGACCTTGGGCGAATAGGTGACCACCATCGGGTGGGCCTGATCCCGGCGGCCGCGGGCCGCCGCCAGCAGGGCGTCCCGATCGCAGCAGTCGGCCAGCGCCAGCGCCTGCGCGTCGGTGATCGGGGCGCCGGCGGCAGCGTCGGCGAGGATCGCAGCGGTGCTCGTGCTCATGCGGTGATCGGCGCGTGCGCGCGCCCCTTGCTTGAGGTCTGCCGGTGCCGAATGGTGGTGGACGGGGTCGGCGCCCCCGGTCGCCGCGGGTCGAGGCGCCCGCGCGAGCGGGAGTACAGCCCATCTCGCGCGCCGGGACAAGGTCCGGTTCCTGGCCGGGGCTCGGACGCGGCCGGCTCAGCGGTCGTCGCCGGCCGCGAGGCGGACCGCCAGACGCTGGCAGCCCCGCGCCGCGCCGGCGAGCAGCCGGCCGCTGAGGCGCAGCAGACGGGCCGAGAGCAGCAGCCAGGACAGGAGCAGCGAGAGCGGCAGGATCACGAGGCTCCAGCCGACGATCGGGCCGAGGATCCCCGGCACACCCAGCCCCTCGGCCAGGAGCCAGGCGTAGTGCGTGAACACCCCCGGGTGCAGCGCCATGAGCGCGATCAGGCCGACCGGCACGCCGAACCGGACGGCGTTGATCCCCAGCACCTCGGCCGCGGCCAGCGCGCCGGATCTGAGCGTGGTCGTCGCGGTCGCGGCGCCAACGGTGCCGGCACCGCCCTCGACCGTGCGCGTGGCGACCCGGGCGGCGCTCATGCCGCGGGCGGCGGTCCTGGCAAAGCGCAGCAGGGCGACCCCGGACGCGATCGCCGCGAGGTCGACCGCGGCGAGCCCGTAGGTCCGCCAGTCGATCGTCGTCTGCCGGACGAGGTCGCGCTCGAGCGCGGTCAGGCCGCCGATCAGGAGCTCGGGTCCACCCAAGGTGACGACGCGGCTCGGGACCCGCCGCGCCTCACCGGCGGCGCTGATCTCCCACTGGCCGACGAAGGCATTGCCCTCGTCCCGCATCGCGATCAGGGCCAGCAGCCCCCGCTCCTCCGGCGTCAGCGGCGCGGGGTCCCGGGCGGGCGCGCGGCCCGCCAGCCGGCTACCCACGGACTGCAGCGCCTGCAGCGCATCGGCGGTGGTGAGCGAGCGCTGATAGGCCGCGACGATCGGCACCACCTGGGGGCCGAAGCGGGCGAGCTGCTCCCGGAACAGAGCCAGATGGCCGTAGGTGATGGCGATCGCCGGGGCCTGCTCGGGGTACTGGTCGAGCGCCGCCTGGAGCAGGCGGTCGTCGCCGCCGCCCGCCAGGGCGCCCGCCACAGCCCGCTGGAACGCCCGCTCGGGATCGTCGAGCCGGCGTGGCACCAGCGCCGCGACCACGGCCGCGGCCAGGACCACGCCGACCAGACATCGGAGCGCGCGCCATCGGTGCACCAAAGCCGTCATACCGAATCCCGCGGCCGCTGTTGACCTGCGGCCGCAGGATATCAGGATAGGGTGGCGGTCGACCATCGCGGCCGGCCGCGGCCCCGCCCCCGACGAGGACCTGCAGATGCTCACACTCGGCTACAAGGCCTCGGCCGAGCAGTTCGCGCCCCGCGAGCTGCTCGATTTTGCGGTCCACGCCGAAGCGGTCGGCTTCGACTCGATCATGGTCAGCGACCACTTCCAGCCCTGGCGCCACACCGGCGGCCACGCGCCTTTTTCCTTCACATGGATGGGTGCTTTGGGCGAGCGCACCTCGCGCGCGCTGCTCGGCACCAGCGTCGTGACCCCGACCTTCCGCTACCACCCGTCGATCGTCGCCCAGGCGATCGGCACCCTCGGCGCCCTCTACCCCGGCCGCGTCCTGCTCGGGGTCGGGACCGGCGAATCCCTGAACGAGGTGCCGGCGACCGGCATGGCCTGGCCCCCCTTCAAGGAGCGCTTTGCCCGCCTGCGCGAGGCGATCCAGCTGATGCGCCGCCTCGCCCGCGAGGACCGCGTGACCTTCGAGGGCGATTTTTTCCGCACCGACAAGGCGACCATCTACGACCGCCCGGAAACCCCGGTCCCGATCTACATCGCCGCCTCCGGCGCGGTCGCCGCCAGGCTCGCCGGCCGGATCGGCGACGGCTTCATCTGCACCAGCGGCAAACCTCGAGAGCTCTACACCGAGACCCTGCTGCCGGCCCTCGCCGAGGGCCTCGAGAAGGCCGGCCGCGCGCCTCCGACAGCATCGAGCGCATGATCGAGATGAAGGTCTCCTTCGACCCCGACCTCGAGCGCGCCCGCGACGACACCCGCCACTGGGCCGCGCTCGCGCTCAAACCCGAGGAAAAAACCGGCGTCGAGGACCCGGTCGAGATGGAAAAGCTCGCCGACGCCCTCCCGGTCGAACGCGCCGCCAGCCGCTTCCTCGTCTCCAACGACCCCGACGAGCACGTCGAACGCCTCGCCGAGACCATCTCACTCGGTTTTTCCCACCTGGTCTTCCACGCCCCCGGCCCCGACCAGAGGCGCTTTCTCGACCTCTATGCCGAGCAGGTCCTGCCGCGCCTGCGCCAGCGCTACGACGGTTCGGACTGAGTGTCTGCGTCCAGGATGCGCGCGGCGATCCCGCTCCCGGCCAGATAGGCGTAGGCCCGGGTGTCGGATGGCGCCGCGAGGAAGGCGGCGAGGTCGGCGGGGCGGTCGACGTCGAGGGCCAAGCCCGGGCGCTCGATGATCCGGGGCTCGATGCCGAGGTCGCGGGCGCGCTGCCAATGTGGGAAGAAACTGTCGTCGCCGAAGCGCAGCGGCAAGAGATCGGGCGGTGAGCAGGCGACCGCGTTCGAGCCGCGCCGGTCGCGCGAGGGGCTGAGGGTCACCGCCGGCGCCGGCCCATGGGCCCGGAGCAGCGCCTCGATGTCTGCGGGCGTCACCAGGGGAATGTCGGCCGGCAGCTGCAGCATGCCGGCAACGCCTTCCCGCGCGAGCGTCCGAGCGCCGAGGCTGCTTGCCGCCGTGTGGCCGCGATTGGCGGGCTCCACCAGCACCCGGGCGCCGTAGCCTTCGGCGAGTCGGCGGGCCTCAGGATCGCGGGTCACCAGGAGAATGCCGGCGAGGCCCGGGCTCGCGGCGAGCGCGTTGAGCACGTCCTCCAGCATGGCGCGGAACAGCGCGCGGCGCTCTTCGGCGCTGAGCACGCCCGCCAGCCGCTGCTTGGCGTTCGACAGGTCCTTGACCGGCATCACGACCCACAGACCCGATCGCTCCACGGACGACGGCTCCTTGAATGGCGCTCTGCGCCGGCGACAAAGGCTAGCCGCCGGGCGCGCCGCGGCCTAGGGTGGGGCTTCCGACCGCGAGGAGGCATCCGACCCATGAAGATCGGCTTTTACTACTTTGCCACCGACTACTCGATGCCCATCGTCGAGGTGGCGCGGGCGCTCGAGGAGCACGGCTACGAATCGCTGTTCGTGCCCGAGCACACCCACATCCCGGCGGCGCGCACATCGCCCTGGCCGGGCGGGCCGGAGCTGCCCAAGCAGTATTCGCACACGCTCGACCCCTACGTCGGCCTCGCGGCCGCCGCCGCCGTCACCAAAACGCTGCGGCTCGGGACCGGGGTCAGCCTGTTGACCGAGCGCGATCCGATCGTCACCGCCAAGACGGTCGCGACCCTCGATCTGGTCTCGGGTGGGCGCTTCGAGTTCGGGATCGGGGCGGGGTGGAACGCCGAGGAGATGGAGAACCACGGCACCAAGTTTGACACGCGCTTTCGGGTCATGGTCGATCGCGCCAAGGCGATGCAGGCGATCTGGACCCACGACGAGGCCGCCTATGACGGCGAGTTCACGAAGTTCGAAAAAATCTGGTCGTGGCCGAAGCCGGTCCAGAAGCCGCATCCGCCGATCCTCTTGGGCGGCGAGACCAAGTTCACGCTGCGCCGGGTGATGGAGTTCTGCGACGGCTGGTTCCCGCGCGGCCGCGGCTTCGAGGACCCCAAGGCCGAGATGGCGCGGCTCAAGAGCTTCGCCGACGAGGCCGGGCGCGACATCAGGACCGTGTCGACGACGCTGTTCGGCACCAAGCCCGATGCCGGCTACGTCGAGCAGTGTCGGGCGGCCGGCCTCGATCGCGCGCTGTTCGCGCTGCCGCCCGAGGGCCGCGACGCGGTCATGCCGGTGATCGAGCAGTACACCACCTTCATCGACTGATCGCCGCCCAGCGTCGAGGACGCCTCTGCGGGTCGGCGACCCTTGGGCGGCGGCGGTGGGACGCCGCTCCGGGAAGGGAAGCTGCGCTGCTGCCGCCCGCGCGCGGCGGTTTGCTCGCGCTGATCATGCGGCCCCGGGTATCGGCTCTGAGCGCCCTCAATAGCCCCGAGCGCGGTCGACCTGATGCCGGAGCGGCTGGCCGGCGCGGGCGCGGCGGATATTTTCCACGACGCCCTCGGCGGCGGTCGCGGGCAGCGAGTAGCTGGCGACATGGGGCGTGACCAGGACCTTGGGATGCGCCCAAAGCGGGCTCTCGGGCGGCAGCGGCTCGGTCTGGAAGACGTCCAGGGTGGCGCCGCCGAGGTGGCCGGCATCGAGCGCCGCGATCAGGTCGGCCTCGACCAGATGGGCGCCGCGCGCGACGTTGATCACACAGGCGCCGTGCGGCAGGCTCGCGAAGGTCTCGGCGTCCAGGATGCCGCCGGTCTCGGCCGTGAGCGGCAGCAGGCAGACCAGGATGTCGACCTGGTGCAGGAAGGCGTGCAGCTCGCTCCGCCCGGCGTAGCTGGTGACGCCGGGGAGCGCCTTGGGCGTGCGGCTCCAGCCGAAGACCGCAAAGCCGTGCGCCACGAGCCGGCGGGCGACGGCGGCGCCGAGCTCGCCCAGCCCCATGATCCCGATCCGCCGCTCCGCCGCCTGCGGCGGGAAGCGGTAGGCCCAGCGGCGCGCACGCTGCGCGCGCTCGAAGCGGTCGAACTCGCGGTGGTGGCGGAGCACCGCGAGCAGGACGTACTCGATCATCGTGCGGGCGAGCGAGGGATCGACCATGCGCGCGATCGGCACGTCCGGCACCGTCGGATCGGCGATCAGGCCCTCGATGCCGGCACCGAGCGACAGGATCGCCTTGAGGTTCGGGTAGCGCGCCAGCTCGCCCGGCGGCGGCCGCCAGACCAGGGCGAGATCGATCGCCGCCGGATCGCCGACCTCGGGCCAGATCCGGATCTCGAGCCCGGGCATGCGGGCAAGGAGCTCGTCCCGCCAGAGCTCGGCCGGATCGTCCGGACTGAGGAACATCAGGGCCACGGTGCGCCTCCCAGAGCCAACCCCGACCGGAGCCAAGCCCGACCAGACCCAGGCCCGACCAGACCCAGCCCGACCAGAGCCTGGCACCACCACAGCCCGGTCGGACATGCACGCGCATCCTGCCGGGCGAGATCACGCTTGAACAGCCCCTCGAAGGGCGGCGACCAGACGTCTCTGGCACCAGGCGCGCGTCGCACCGCAGCTCACGGGCAAGCGCGACACTGTTCCTGAGGTTATCTGTCAGATAATAAAACGACTCTACATCATTGAAATAATGATGGATCTGATTGGTCGATCAAAACGCCTTCGGGCCCATCGGCCGAGATGCTCAGCGCGCGGCCAGGCGATCGCCGGCGGGCCCGGGACGCGTGGCGGGTTCGGCCGGAGGCGGCGGGCGCAGCGGCGCCAGCGCGGCGTCCTGGATCTGGCGGAGGGTCGTCCGGTAGGTTGTCGCCAACGGGCCGCCGAGCTCGACCGCCCGCCTGGCGGCCTCGAGCGCAGCCTCGGGCTGGTCGCGCTCGAGCAGGACCTGGGCGAGATTGTTCCAGGCGGCGCCGCTGCCCGGGTCGGCCGCGGCGGCCCGGCGGAACGCGCGTTCGGCGCCCGCGAGGTCGCCCTCGGCATAGCGGGCGTTGCCGCGTCCGAGCAGCGCGCCGCGGCTGTCCGGCCAGCGCTCGAGGATGGCGTCGTAGGCGACCCTGGCGGCCGCCAGGTCGGTCCGCTCGAGCGCGGCGGCAGCGCGCACCACCGCCGCCTCGTCGGCGCTCGCGGGCAAAAGGTCCGGCGGCAGGATCACCAGCCCCCAGTGGCCGGCCCGCGCCCAGGTGCGCTCGAAGGTCGCGAGCGAGACTTCGTGCCGCGCCTCCGGCCCGGAGCGGAGCACCAGATCGCCCGCCACCCGGTCGTAGCCGACGGCGACCGCGTAGTGCCAGACCGGCCACCAGTCGAGGGCGAGATTCTGCAGCACCAGCACCGGGTGGCCCGCCGCCAGCTCGGCCAGCAGATCGCCGAGGTCCGCGACCGGGACCGCGAGCCGGCCATGGCCACGGGCGGCGGCCACCAGGTCCGGCTGCAGGGTGCCCGCGCGCCCGGGCGTGAAGACCGCCGGCGCCAGCGCCGCCTGGGTGACCACGGGACCCGACCAGCTGAGCGCCATGGCGAGCGCCGCCGGCCCGCAATAGAGCGCGTCCTGGGCCTCGAACGGGACGCCGGCGACCTCGGCCCGATCCGGCAATGCGGAACGCCGCTGCGCGCGCTCGACCGCGGCCGGCGTCGCGCAGGCCGCCAGGCTGGCTGCGGCCAGAACCGCGAGGCTCAGGCGCCGCACCAGCATCGTCAGCGGTGGCGGATGAACGGAAAGACGTTGGTCAGGCCGAGCAGGTCGGTGATCAGCAGCACCAGGAAGATGAACAAGGCGGCGCCGATCAGTGCCGCAATCGCGCCGTCCTGGCCGGCCGGCAACCGGTCGAGCTGGCCGGCGATCTTTTGGACCTCGGCGTCGGACAGGCTGGCGACCCGATGGGCCGCCTCGACCGGATCGACGCCGAGCGCCGCCATCTGCCGGCGCACGTCGTCACGGGCGAGGAAGGCGGCGACGCGCGCGCGCTGATCGACCGAAACGGCCGGCTCGATCGCCTGTTCGGTGGTTACCAGGGCAGCACGCGCGGCGTCGATCGGCCCGGTGAGCGCGAACAGGACCACGGCCAGGGTCAGCGCCACGAGGCGGCGCAGCAGCGGGAGAGCCATCATGTCGCGTGCATTCCCCACTCGGCGGTCTGCTGGATCGTCAGACCCAGGCGCACCCGGTGCGCGCGCGGCCTTCTAACTGGCCAAGGTTAACGAGGGGTTAAGGCACGGGTCCGCCGCACGCCGCCTGCCGGTCACTTTCGGATCATGCGGTAGACGATCAGGATGATCACCGCGCCGACCACGGCGCCGATGAAGCCGGCCCCCTGGCCCACCTCGTACAAGTGGATCGCCCGGCCGAGATATGTGGCGACGAAGGCGCCCGCGACGCCCAGCAGCATGGTGATGATGAAGCCGCCGGGATCGCGCCCCGGCATCAGGAGCTTGGCGACGATGCCGGCCAAGAGGCCGATGATCAGGGTCCAGATGATCCCCATGGCGTTTTCCCTCCGCGCACGCGAACTGCACCAGTCCCCCGGTCACCGGGGCCGGCTGCGGCCAGGATGGTGGCATGCCGCGGGCGTGCGGTCGAGATCGTCGCGGCCTGGCGCTGCAACCCATTCTTGACGGGGCGGGGCCGACAGTCGACCACGCAGATGCTTGGCGGAGAGGCGAGCATGTTCGACCACCCGGACTTCGACGATCACCAGCAGGTGGTGTTCGCGTGCGATGCCGCGGCCGGACTGCGAGCGATCATCGCCCTGCACTCGACCGCGCTCGGCCCGGCCTTCGGCGGCTGCCGGATGTGGCCCTATGCGAGCGAGGCCGACGCGCTGACCGACGCGCTGCGCCTGGCGCGTGGCATGACCTACAAGGCGGCGATCTGCGGCTTGCCCTACGGCGGCGGCAAGTCGGTGATCATCGGCGATCCGAAGCGCGCCAAGACCCCGGCCCTGTTGCGGGCCATGGGTCGGGCGGTCGAGGCGCTGGGCGGCCGCTACATCGTCGCCGACGACATCGGGACGACCCTCGACGACCTCGTCCTGATGCGCGAGGTCACCAGCCACACCGCGGCCGCGACCCAGGCGGCGCAGGCGCCGCTCGCGGCCACCGCCTACGGCGTCCTGATGGCGATCCGGGCGGCCGCGCGCCAGGTCACCGGCCGCGACGGGCTCGACGGCCTGCGGGTCGCGATCCAGGGGCTCGGCAACGTCGGCCGGCCGCTCGCCGATGATCTGCACGCGGCCGGCGCTGACCTGATCGTCGCCGACCTGGACCCGGCGCGCGTCGCCCGCGCGGTCCAGGAGCTCGGGGCCCGGGCGGTCGAGCCGGAGGCCATCTACGACCAGCCGGTCGACCTGTTCGCGCCCTGCGCCATGGGCGCCGTGCTCGACGACCGGACCATCCCGCGGCTCCGGGCGAAGCTCGTCTGCGGCGGCGCCAACAACCAGCTGGCCCTGCCCCGGCATGCCGCCATGCTCGCCGAGCGGGGCATCCTCTACGTGCCCGACTACCTCGCCAACGCCGGCGGCGTGATCGACTTTCATCAGGAGCGGATCGACGATTCCCGGGCCGCGGTGCTGGCCGCGGTCAGCCGGATCGAGGCGATCACGACCGAGGTCCTGGGCACCGCCGGGCGCACCGGCCGGACACCGCTCGCAGTCGCGGATCAGAAGGTGCAGGCGAGGCTCCAGGCGGGCCGTCGTCGTCGGGGCTGAGCCGGTCGGCGCCGGTCGGGGCTGCCGGCTCCGCGAGCGCCCGCTCGCACGACCGGCGGCGCGCGGCTGGAGGCCCGCCAGACCGACGGCACGGCGACCCTGAAGCCCGAACCGGCCTGGCCGACCGGCCCGCGATTCACCCCGCATTCCACCGTTGCAGAACGCGCCGATCCGCGCGTAACCTCGCTTTCGACGACCAAGAAGGCCGTTCATCGGCGCGATCCCGAGGCTCCTTCGGGGAACGCCGGACAAAAGGGAGGCTGCAAATGCAAGACGAGCGCCAAGACCAGGCCGAGTTGGCGGTCAAGACCAGCATCGAGGTCAGCCGGCGCCAGGCCTTCGCCACGGCGGCGAAGCTGGGCCTGGGCGGTGCCGCTTTGGCCGGCGGCCTCGGCGCCGGCCTGGTCAGCCGTCCGGCCAAGGCGGCGGACGGGCTGCCGCAGAAAAAGTACAAGTTCGTGTTCGTCAACCACGTGACGACCAACGAGTTCTTCACGCCGACGATCTACGGCATCCAGGATGCCTGCGCCTTCTTCGGCTGCAGCTACCAGTGGACCGGCTCGCAGAACAGCGTCGTCTCCGAGATGGTCAACGCGATGCAGATCGCGATCGCCCAGAAGGCGGACGGCATCGCGGTCTGCCTGATCGACGCCAAGGCGTTCGACGCCCCGACCGCCAACGCGCTCGCCGCCGGCATTCCGGTGATCGCGTACAATGCCGACGTGCCGACCGGCAGCCCCAACCAGCGTCTGGCCTATGTCGGGCAGCCGCTCTACGACTCCGGCTACAACATCGCGACCAAGTGGCTGACGATGGTGCCCAAGGGCGGCCACGTCATGCTCTCGATCCCGAGCCCGGGCACGCTCAACCTGCAGCCTCGCCTCGACGGCTACATCCAGGCGATCAAGGACCACGGCGATCCGGTCACCTACGACGTCGTCAACAGCGGCCTCGACCAGGCCACGGAGCTGTCCCGGATCGAGAGCTACTATCTCGGCCACAAGGACGTCGCCGGCATGTTCGGCACCGGCGGCGGCGACACCTACGCCTGCGGCTTCGTGTCCGCCAAATACGGCCTCGGCAAGAAGGGCGTGATCGTCGCCGGCTACGACCTCTATCCGCAGACGCTGGGCTACATCAAGTCCGGGGACATGAGCTTCACGACCGACCAGCAACCCTATCTGCAGGGCTTCGTGCCGGTTCAGCAGTTCTATCTCTCCAAGCTTTCGGGCGGCGCCGTCGCCCCGGCCGATACCAATACCAGCCTGGCCTACGTGACCAAGGACAACGTCGACCTCTACCTCGGCAAGAGCCGCTTCGAGGGCAGCACCGACGCCGAGCCGACCTAGGATCTGGTTGCAGCCGACGGTTTCGCCCACCAATTCCCGCTCGCCCCGCGCGAGCGGGAGTCCGGCGCCGGTCGGGTCTGTCAGCTTGGTAGTCCGCCGTGGCCAAGGGCTTTCGGGGCGCGGCCAGGGGCCACGGGTGAGCGCCGAAGGCCCGCATCGCGCTCGCGGCGCGCCTCGGTCCAGAGGCCGGTCCTGAGGAAGCGCGCATGGCACAGACGACCCGAACCAGCGAAGCCGCGACCCGCAAGGTTGGCATAAGCGAGCCCGGAACCGCCTTGGAGAGGGTCCTGGTGATCCTCTCCCGCTACCGGGAGGCCAGCATCGCGGTCGTCGCGCTGGTGCTCGTCATCTACTTCCAGTGGGGCAGCAGCGGGGCGTTCCTGTCCTCGCAGGAGCTCAGCGTCGTGCTCCGCGACACCGGCCGCTTCGGCATGATCGCGGTGGCCGAGGTCATGCTCATGATCACGGGCGAGATCGACATCTCGGTCGGCAGCACCTTCTCGCTCGCACCCTACGTCATGGTGCTGCTGTCGATCATCTGGGGCCTGCCGCTGGCCATCAGCGCGATCGCCGCGATCCTGCTCGGGGTGCTGATCGGCTTCTTCAACGGCATCATCACCGTCGCGTTCCGCGTGCCTTCCCTGATCACCACGATCGGGACGCTGTTCCTGCTGCAGGGTGTCGTCGTCTCGCTCTACAACAGCCAGCCGATCATCGCCCCGGTGGAGGAGCCCTTCAACGCGATCTTCGGCGAAAATCTCTACAGCCCGAATCGATTCCCTCTGGTCCTGGCATGGACTTGACGGCCTTCACGCCGTTCCTGTGGACCGTCCTGGTGGTCGCGGCGATGGCTCTGGTCCTGAACCGGACGACCTTCGGCCTGCACACGATCGCGACCGGCAGCAACATCGTCGGCGCGCGCGAGATCGGCGTCCGCACCGATCGGATCAAGGTCTACAACTTCATGATCGTCGGCGGGCTCGCCGCCGCCGCCGGGGTCATCAACACGGTCCAGTTCGCCTCTGCCGATCCGCTGGCCGGCGGCCCCACGCTGACGTTGCAAGCGATCGCGGCGGCGGTCATCGGCGGCACCTCGCTGCTCGGCGGCTCGGGCACCGCGATCGGCTCCCTGGTCGGCGCGTTCGTGGTCGCGACGCTCAACAACGGCCTGGTCATGCTCGGCGCCCAGGCGACCGTGTCCGACATCTACCTGGGCGCCGCGATCATCCTCGCCATGATGCTGAACGTTCAGGTGGACAGGATCCGCGCCCGGAGACGGATATGAGCCAGGAGGTCCCCCCTCTCGATCCGAACGCACCCGTCATTCTCGAGATGCGTCACATCAGCAAGAGCTTCGGCGCCGTCACAGCACTGGTCGACGTGAGCATCGAGCTTCGTCACGGGGAAGTGCTGGCGCTGGTCGGCGACAATGGCGCCGGCAAGTCCACCCTGATCAAGATTCTCTCGGGCTTTCACGATCCGGACGGCGGCACGATCGTGGTCCACGGCAAGGAGGTGCGCTTCGGCTCGCCGCGCGATGCGCGCGCCCACGGCATCGAGACCGTCTATCAGGACCTGGCCCTGATCAAGGATCTCAGCATCTACCACAACATGTTCCTCGGCCGCGAATATCACCGGCGCATCCTCGGCTTGAAGCTCCTGGACAATCGCAAGATGCGCGAATTGGCGCGCGGCTACCTCGACACGCTCGGGATCACCATCCCCAGCGTCGACAGCACGGTCGAGCTTTTGTCCGGCGGCCAACGCCAGTCGGTGGCCGTGGCCCGATCGATCTATTCGTCGCCGACCATCCTGGTCCTCGACGAGCCGCTGGCGGCGCTCGGGGTGCGCGAGAGCGCCCACGTCCTCGGCCTGATCCAGAACCTTCGGCGTCAGCGCAACGTCTCGATCATCCTGATCGTCCACAACTACAACCAGGTGTTCGAGGTCTGCGATCGCATCAACTTCCTGCACTTCGGCGAGGTCGTGCTCGACGCCTCGACGTCGCAGACCAGCGAGGAGGAGCTGATCCGGATCGTCAAATCGGGCCTCGGCCCGCAGGCGATCGAGGCCGCGGCGAGCGAGGTCGGGGATGGCATGACGAGTTGATAGGAGCGTGTTACGGAATCCGGCGGCGACGTTACCCTGCGGCAAGCCATTGGGGAAGCGCGCGGCGGTGACGGCGCGGGTGGTGCCCCTGACGGCCCTGGTCGACCGTCCGCGCGCCATCCCGGCCCGACCGGAACGCTGCCGCTTGATGTCGAGGTCCGGTCGCGCGCAGCGCCGGGGCGGTCGCTAGCGCTTGCGCAGGTTTGGCTTGGCCGCTAACCATTCGAGCGAGGGTTGGATGAGGGGAGCGCTCTGCCGATGACCGGTGCGGTCGTGAGCATCGCGCAGCAGAAGGGCGGCGCCGGCAAGACCACGCTCGCGATCCAGCTGGGCGTCGCCTGGCTGACCATGGGCAAGCGGGTTGCGATGCTCGACATCGATCCCCAGGCGAGCCTGTTCACCTGGTTCAACCTGCGCCGGCGCCGGCAGGGCGATGGCGAAGGCGGCCTCGTGGTCCAGGGGCTCTCGGGCTGGCGCCTCGGCGGCGAGGTCGGACGCCTGCGGCGGGAGTTCGATCTGGTGCTGATCGACAATCCGCCGCACGCCGAGACCGATGCCCGCAGCGCTCTGCGCGCGGCCGATCTGGCGCTCCTCCCTTGCCAGCCGAACGCGCTCGACCTGTGGGCGTCGAAGACCACCCTCGAGCTCGCCGAGGCGGCCGGGACCGAGGCGCTGCTGGTGCTCAACCGGGTGCCCGCGCGCGGCCTCGCGGCCGAGGCGATCCGGGCCGAGATCGAGCAGCAGCGCTGGCCGCTGGCGGTCGCCAGCCTCGGCAACCGGCAGGCGTTCGCGGCCTCGATCGCGGCCGGCCAGGGGGTCGCCGAGAGCGCGCCCAAGAGCCCAGCCGGCGCGGAGATCGCGGCGCTCGCCGACGAGGTGCTCGGCCGGCTGTCGCGATGATCCGGCCGAATTGCGGCCCGCGGCCCAGCTGCTCCGAGAGAGCGCCGACCGCCGGGCCGCGGCGCGGCGCAGAAGGCGCGCCGGGATGTCGGCGCCGGGATCGGTCATGCGGCCGGCGCCGGCCCGGTCCCCGGGCGCACGATCGATTCAGTGGAGGAGGTGGCGTATGGACCCCTACCAGAGACGCGGCGGCTCCGATGGCGATCTCGGCCAGCAGGCCAGCAGCTTCGTCGGCTCTCTTTTGACCTATCTCCGGACCCGGTCCCCGGAGCACTGGCTGTTCTTCGCGATCGGCATCATCGTCGGCCTGCTGATCTGCTGATCGGGTCCTCCCGGGCACGCTCCCCGGCAGCTCCAACGCCGGCCGCGGGCTTGCGCGGCATGGATTCCCACGGTCGCACGGACCACCCGAAGATTGTGCTAACGGCAGATCGTTAAGGCAGGGTTAACGTGCGGCCGGCGGAATCCCTTCTGCCGATCGCCGCGGCTGCCGGCCGACGCCCCCCGCACCGCTAGAGCGCCTCGACCCGCACCAGGCCCTGGTCGGCGGCGCGGGCGAGGGGGTTGCGGAGCGGCGTGCCGAAGGTGGGCGAAGCAATCTCGAACACATCGCCGGGCTCGGGTCGGACGCCGGCGCGTGAAGCTCAGCACGGCGGCGCCGATGAAGTGGACGTGGACGTCGCCCGGCCGCCGGAACAGCGGGTATTTGAAGTGGTGATGCTCGAGGTTGGCGAGCGAGTGGCTCATGTTGGCCTCGCCCGAGAGCCACTCGGCCTCGAACAGGCATTGCTCGCCCCGGAGCACGCGCACCCGGCCGCGGACGTCCGCCGGCAGCGCGCCGAGCAGCAGCTCCGGCCCGAAGGCGCAAGGGCGCAGCTTGGAATGGGCGAGATAGAGATAGTTCTGGCGCTCGAGCACGTGGTCTGAGAACTCGTTGCCGAGGGCGTAGCCGACCCGGCGCGGCCGGCCGCCGTCGTCGATCAGGTAGAGCACCGCGATCTCGGCCTCCTCGCCGCCGTCGAGGGCGAAGCCCGGCATCGCGAGCGCCTGGCCCGGGCCGGCGACGATGCTGCCGTCGCCCTTGTAGAACCATTCCGGCGCGACGCCTGCCTGGCCTTGCGCAGGCTTGCCGCCCTCGATCCCGAGCCGGAACATCTTCATCGAGTCGCTGAGCTTGGCCTCGTCGGCGGCCTGCACCTGATGCATCGAATCGCGCGCCTGGGCGCTGCCGATGTGGGTGAGCCCGGTGCCGGTGATCAGGCAATGGGCCGGGTCGGGATGGTCGAGCGGCGCCAGCAGACGGCCCTCGGCAACCAGGCCCGCGAGCTCCTCCCGGCCATCGGCCGCGGACCCGGCGGCAAGGTCGACGAGCCCCTGCCCGCTTTGCATGGCGCGTCTGGCCAGCTCGTAAACGCTGTCGACGCCGGCAAGGATCTCGACCTTGCGGCCGTCGCCCGTGACCCGGCCGACCCGGCGCTCACCGGCCGCCGAAACCAACTGCACCAGACGCATCTTCCCTGCCTCCAGCCGATCCTCGCTTGCGCGCTTGTTGTCCGCGGTCGAGCGCGGCCGCTGGCTCAACCTGACGCCCCGGCGGCCCGACCGTCAAGCTCACTCGGCGTCGTCGATCGCGGCGGCGAGGCCGGCGGACCAGCCGAGGCCCGCTTGCAGCGCCACCACCTCGCCGACGATGATCAGGGTCGGGCCGGCGAGGCGCGGATCGGGGGCCAGCCCCGGCAGGGTCGCGAGCGTCCCGGTGACCACCCGCTGATACTCGTAGGTGCCGTTCTCGATCAGCGCGGCCGGCGTCGCCGCGGCGAGGCCATGCTCGATCAGCCGGCGGCAAAGGCTGCCGAGCGCCTTGATGCCCATGTAGACCGCGAGCGTCTGGCCGGGCTTGGCCAGCGCCGGCCAGTCCAGCCCGAGCTCGCCGTCCTTGCTGTGGCCGGTGACGAAGATCAGGGTCTGGGCGTGGCCGCGATGGGTGAGCGGGATGCCGGCGGCGGCGGCGCAGCCGATCGCCGCGGTCACCCCCGGCACCACCTGGCACGGGATGCCGGCCGCGACCAGCGCCGCCAGCTCCTCGCCGCCGCGGCCGAACACGAACGGGTCGCCGCCCTTGAGGCGCAGCACCCGCCGGCCGGCCCGCGCCAGCTCGATCAGCAGCTCATTGATCCCGGCCTGCGGGCAGACGTGGCGCTCGCGGGTCTTGCCGACGAAGATCCGCTCGACCGATCCCGGCACCAGGTCGAGGATGTCCGGGCCGACCAGGCGATCGTAGACCACGACGTCGGCCTTTTGGAGCAGGCGCAGCGCGCGCAGGGTCAAAAGGTCCGCCGCCCCCGGGCCGGCGCCGACCAGCCAGACCTCGCCGGCCGGACCGGAGGCGGACCTTCGAGGCTCGCTGGTCAAGCGCTCACCAGGGCGGCGCCGCGGCGCGCCGGTGCGCGGAACAAGGCGCCGCTCAGCCCGCGCGCTCGTAGATCTCGAGGCGCGCCGCGTCGGTGTAGTCCCGACCCTCCTGGCCGGCGGCGCGATAGAGCTCGGTGTTCAGGATCAGACGGCGGTCGTCGAAGGTCTTCTCGCAGCGCCGGTCGATGAACATGCCGCCGATCGGCGATTTGCCGTCGCCCGGCTTGGCCTCGGTGCACTGCCAGCCGTCGCGGCCGTAGCGGCCCATCACCCGGATGCCGAACAGGAAGGCCGCCTTCTTGAGGTAGTAGCGGGCGTCCGGGTCGGTGACGATGCGCAGGCCCTGGACCACGCCCTGATCGTCGATCAGCAGCGAGGGGATCACCGGATGGCCCGCGACCTTGGTGCCCTCCCAGCGGTCACCGAGCGGGGCAAGCCGCGAGGGCGCGAAGGCGAAGGCAACCTCGTGCAGGCCCTTCGGGTCGGCCGGGCAGTGCCCGAACTCCGCCCAGCCGCCGAGCGCCTGGCCGGGCTTGGCGCCGTCGTTACCGCAGGCGAAGTCGGTATAGCCCTCGGCCGGCAGCTGCGCGACCGTCATGCCGACCCGGAGATCGCGCAGATCGCCATTCAGCGGGTTTTCGGCCGCGCTCGCTGCGAGCGCCAACCCGGCCGCGAGCCCCGCTCCCAGACCGAGCATCAGGGTGCGGATCGTCATCGCCGTCTCTCCCGTTGGTTGGTCGTCCGGCCCGCTCCGACCTTGCGGCCGGCCGGCCGGCGTGGTCCCTTATAGGCGGCAGGGTCCAATCTGGGGAGGTGGCAATCGATGGTTCTGGCGAGGGTTGTGAGCGGGTTTGCCGGTGCATTGGCTCTGGCAGCGCTGTTGCTGACGGCGAACGGCTTGCGTGCGGCGACCGACCTGGAGCTCGGCAAGCGGGTCTACAAGAAGGCCAACTGCGTCGGTTGTCACAAATGGCACGGCGGCGGTGGCGGCGGCTATGGCGGGGCAGCCCTGTCGCTGCGCGCGACCGAGCTCGATCGCGACCAGCTGCTCGAGGTCGTGCGCTGCGGCCGGCCCGGCACGCGCATGCCCTATCACGACCGCAACGCGTACAAGACCGACAGCTGCTACGGCGGCATGACCAAGGCCGACCTCGGCGAGGACTTCCCGGCCCAGGCCGCGATCTTCCTGCGCCCGCCGGAGATCGAGGCGGTGGTCGACTACGTCCAGAGCCAGCTGCAGGGCAAGGGCGAGCCGACCAAGGCCGACTGCATCGCCTTCTGGGGCGAAGGGGAGCGCCAGTGCGACGAGATGAAGTGACCGGCGCGCCGAGCAGGCTCTAGCGGCTGGGTGGTCGAGCCGCTCTATGCGAGCGGCGGTCAGTTGACATGACGCCGGATATCCATGCGCTGATGCAGTACGCGCATGACGATGATGCCGTTTACCTTCGGCCGATAGAGGATCGCGTGGCTGGCGTGCTGATAGCGAAAATATCCCTTCCGGATATGGTCGATCGGTCGACCTAGGAGCGGTTGGGCAGCCAAGCGTATGAAGCGCTCCTGGAGGGCCAGGAGGTATGCTTCCGCTTTGGCTCGACCAAATCGGCCATGGGAGAAGAGATAGATCTCGTTGAGATCAGCGCTCGCTTTTTTGGAAAGCTCGTATTCAGCCATCGCCGAGGTGGGCTTGAGCAGCGGCGATGATGTCAGGGACCGTAAGCGGACTGACGCCGCTTTGCTCGGCTTCGATCAGGGCCAGCCGAAGCGCTTCGTGCTCGCGTTGGTCGTGGCGGATCAGGTCGCGGACATAGTCGCTGGCATTGGCGTACTCGCCGCCGCGGACCTGGGCGTCAATCCACTCGCGCATGGCATCAGGCAGCGAAATGTTCAGAGTGCCCATAGCTCCGCTCCTTCAGATGGCAGACTTTGCCAATATACGACATCAGCAGCACGCAACCAAGGGCGGCGGCCTTCGAGGCGAGACCTCCGATCAAGGTACGATACTGCCCTGAACCTGGCGGTGAAAGCGAAACGGGGCGAGTCGCGAACGACCCGCCCCGCACCGAATCGTCGGGTCGAGCCCGACGATCGCAGACTGGCGCGGCTCTACAGCGAGAACACGAACAGCATCGAGCCCGGCTGCATCTTCTCGAGGCCCTTGGTGCCGTCGACGAACCACTTCGGCCAGGCGCCGCCGAGGCCGACCTCGATCGCGACGTACTGCTTGCCATTGACGCTGTAGCTGATCGGCGGGGCGTTGACGCCGGCGCCGGTGTCGAAGCGCCACAGCTCCTTCAGCGTCTTGGCGTCGAGCGCCACCACGGGGCCATCGGGATAGCCGACGAACACGAGGCCGCCCGCGGTCGCGAGCACGCCGCCCAGCATCGGGTACTTGGTCTCTTGCTTGGCGACGATCTTGCCGGTCTTGGCGTCGATGGCGGTGACGCTGCCGGTGATCGGGGTGTTCTGGCGCGGGCCGCCGCCGGTGAAGAACTCGCGGGGCTTGTAGGAGTCCGGCGTCGTCTCCTTGTTGGTCATCTGATTGCAGCTCTCGATGACCGGGATGTACCAGATCTGCAGGGTCGGGTTGTAGGCGGTCGGCGGCCAGTTCTTGCCGCCCATGTTGCCCGGGCAGGCCTCGCCGACCGGGTTCTCGCGGGTCGGCGCGTTGATGTAGGGCGTGATGCCCTGGCTCGGGTCGTACTCGACCGGCAGGCCCGTCACCTTGTCGAGGCCCTTGGTCCAGGTCAGCTGCTTGACGAACTGGGTACCCCAGACGTACTTGCCGTTGGTGCGGTCGATCGCATAGCCGAAGCCATTGCGGTCGGCATGCAGGGCGAGCTTCATCGGCTTGCCGTTGACGTCGGTGTCGACCAGGATGTTCTCGCCGACGCTGTCGTAGTCGTAGGGGTCGTTGGGCGTGAACTGGTGGTACCACTTGATCTTGCCGGTGTCGGCGTCGACGGCGATCATGCTGTCGGTGTAGAGGTTGGCGCCCGGCCGATACTCGGCGTCCCAGTCGGGACCCGGGTTGCCGACGCCCCAGATCAGCAGGTTCTGGTCGGGATCGTAGGAGCCGGTGACCCAGGTCGAGCCGCCGCCATGCTTCCAGGCATCGTGGTCATCGGTCCAGGTGTCGTGACCCGGCTCGCCCGGCCCCGGGATGGTGTGCCGGCGCCAGATCTCCTTGCCGGTGTTGAGGTCGGTCGCCGCGATCCAGCCGCGGATGCCGTACTCGGCGCCCGAGGTGCCGGTGATCGCCATGTCCTTGACCACGAGCGGCGCCACGGTGATCACCTCGCCGATGCCCGGGTCGGCGACCTGACGCTCCCAGGCGACCTCGCCGGTCGCCTTGTCGGTCGCGAGCAGGCGACCGTCGAGGGTGTGCGAGATCACCTTGTCCTTCCACAGCGCCACGCCGCGATTGTCGACGCCGCAGCAGGCGACCGCGCCCGACCAGTCCTTGTCGGTGCCCGGATCCATCTTCCACACCAGCTTGCCCGGGCCGTCGCTGATGTCGAGCTTGTAGACCGAGCCCCAGCCGTCGGTCGTGTACATCGCGCCGTCCTCGACGATCGGCGTGCCCTCGAGCCCGCCGTGCGGCCAGATGCCGCCGCCCTCGACGCCGCCCATGGCGTAGGTCCAGGCGACCTTCAGGTTCTTGACGGTGTCGGTGTTGATCTGGTCGAGCTTGGAGAAGCGATGGGCCGCATAGTCCTGGTGATGGGTCAGCCAGTTCTGCGGTTCTTTGTCGGCGTTGAGCAGCCGCTCCATCGTGGTTTCGCTGGCCGCGAGCGCGGGCGTCGCGATCGCCGCGGCGCAAACGCCCAGCAGCCACGCCGGCCGGCCGGCGCAGGTCCAAAAGGTCATTGTTGAACACCTCCCAGGTGGGGAAAGCTGAATTGGTTCTGTGGGCCACGAAGTGGGCGCCCACGATTTGCAGCCCCGGTAGAATAGGCAGTCACGGGGGACGGGTCAAACGGCAAAGGACTGCCAGAGCCGTCGTCGGCCCTTGGACCTCGACGACATTGCCCGGTCCGAAGCCGCCCGGGGACGATGCCCGGCTCAGGGATAGATGATGATCGTGGTGCCGTCGTCGACCTGGGCCCAGATGTCGTCGATCTCGTCGTTGGTCAGGGCGATGCAGCCGTCGGTCCAGTCGACGTAGGGGTGGCCGATGCGCTCGGCGGGCACGCCGTTGGGCAGGCCATGCAGCATGATCTCGCCGCCCGGCGACACGCCCCAGCGGAGCGCGCGCAGATCGTCCCAGGCGCGCGGATAGGAGACATGGATCGAGCGGTGGAAATTGCTGTTCGCATTGCGCCAGTCGAGGGTGTACACCCCTTCCGGGGTGCGCCCGTCGCCCTCCTGGCGCTTGGGGCCGTCGGGAGCGCGGCCGAGCGCGATCCGGTAGCTCGCGATCACCCGGCCTGCCTGCAGCAGCTCCAGGTTGCGGGCCGCCTTGTGCACGACCACGAGGTCGGCCCTGGCGGGCTTGAAATGGGGGATCTGGGCGCCTGCCGGCCCGCCCTGGGTCATCGCCAGCAGCAGCGCGGCGGCGAGACCGAGAGCGACCCTGGGCCGCATGGCCATCCGACGGAGGATTCGTTCGAACTCGAGGCATGGCTCTTAGTTCAATCGAAACGCCCGACCGTGTAAACGCTTGGCTGCGGTGTGGGCGGTCCTCGACGGCGAATCTCCATGACCAGACCTAACGAAGAGTTGCCACCCATGCGCCGCCACGACGTCATCGCGCTCTGCCTGGTCGGGGTCTGGTTTTCGAGCGGCTGCGATCTTGGTGCCATGTTGGACCAGGACGGCAATCTGCGCGAGACCACGACCTACCGGGCTGCTTACCAGGATACCCTGCCCGACGTCGCCCGCAAGTTCGGCCTCGGCTACGTCGAGATGGTCGCCGCCAATCCGGGCACCGATCCCTGGCTGCCCGGCGAAGGCGCCAACCTCGTGCTGCCGACCGTGCATCTGATGCCCGATGCCAAGCCCGAGGGCATCGTCATCAACCTCGCCGACATGCGCCTCTATTACTTCCAGGCGCCGGACGCGCCGCCCCGGTCCTACCCGATCGGCATCGGCCGCGACGGCCTGACCACGCCGACCGGCACGACCGAGATCGTGCGCAAGACCGAGGACCCGACCTGGCGGCCGACCGCGCGCATGCGCGCCGAGAACCCCGAACTGCCCGCGGCGGTGCCGCCCGGCCCCGACAATCCGATGGGCGACCGGGCGATGTATCTCGGCTGGGCGCAATACGCGATCCACGGCACCAACAAGCCCTGGGGGGTCGGGCGCCGGGTCAGCAGCGGCTGCATCCGGATGTATCCCGAGGACGTCGAGCAGCTCTACGACCTGGTCCAGATCGGCACCAAGGTCACGGTGGTCGATCAGCCGATCAAGCTCGGCTGGATCGACGGCCAGCTGTTCATGGAGGCCCATCCGACCCAGGCGCAGAGCGACGAGCTCGAAGCCCTGGGTCGCTTCGACCCGGTCCTGCCGAGCAGCGTCGTCGATCAGGTCCTGGCAGCGGCGGGCACCGAGGGGGCGCGGCTGGACTGGAGCCGGATCCGGCAGGCGACGGTCGAGCGGCGCGGCTACCCCGTGCGGGTGACCCGCTGATCTGATCGCGGCGCCATGAGGCCGTTGCCGGCGCGACGGCGCCGGCCGTGCGCTTGGCGGCCAGCGGCGAGCTGGATGGCCGCACGACCAGCGCGCCGCGGCCCGCCACCCCCGGGGGTGCCGACCGGGCGCGTGACCCGGAACTCGCCGCGCCTGGCGAAACGGGCGCCCCGCGTCATCACGAAGCGCCCGCATGAATCACACCGCCGCTGCGATCCCGGGCACGCCCCCGCGACCGGTTTGGCCCGACCTGGAAGGGCCGGACCACCGGGCATCGGCCAAGGCTACTTGCGCAGGGACTGCTGCATCATGCGGTCCTGCCGCTCCATCGCCATCTTGGCACTCGAGGCGGCGTCGGCGGCATCGGTGGCGGCCTTTTCGGCCCGGTCAGCCGCCTGCGTGGCGCGATCGGCGGCGGCCTGCGCGTTCGTGGCATCGGTCCGCGCCTGCTCCAGCATCGCCTTGTCGGAGTCGCCCAGTTGCGCACAAGCCGACATCATCACGGCCATGCCCACCACCAGCGTACCGACGCGAAGACCCCGTGCGAGACTAGTCATCGAAACCTCTTTCTGATCATCATCGGTTGAGCCCAGGCATGTTAAGCAATAGCAATGGTAAAGGAAATGACAATCTCGCCGATATTCCCGCCCCGGTTGCTGCCGGCCGCCCGCGCCGACCGACCGCCCCGCACCGGGCGGTGTGCCACCGGGCGGCGTGCCTACCAGTAGCGCACCGGCCCGGTGTCGACGTGGACGAAGTCGAACTCCGGATAGTAGCCGACCCCGCCCATGCCGACCACGATCGCGGCGTCGCGCAGCTCCGGCAGCGGCCGCCCCGGCAGCCGGATGTCGATCGCCCGCCCGCGCATGTGGTAGCTGGTCTTCGACACCTTGGGGCTGCGCGCCGCGAGCATGGCGTTGGTCGCCGGGCAGCGATAGCCGGAGATCACGTGGATCGGCAGGTCGTAGGCCAGCTCCTGTCGCAGCCGGTACAGCAGATCGAGCAGCCGGGGATCGATCCCATAGACGTCGCCGGTGCGGAAATCGCGCAGCGTGTAGTCGATCTCCTGCAGACCATCGGGCAGATAGCGGCCGTTCTGCCAGTAGGCGGCGGTCAGCCGCTCGCCGGTGTGGATGTTGTCGAAGCTCAGCCTGCGCATGACGGGCGTCGCCGCGGCCGGGCGGCTCACGCCCAGGACCAGGCCGCAGCCCATGGCGAGCGAGAGGCCGAGCAAGCGGCGACGATCCGGGGACACGGGGTCACGCCGTCGGATGAGCATGGCTGCACCTCCCTGGTGGTTATTTTCCGCTCAGCGGCCGCTCTGTGGCGACCGCGCCGGTGGCAAGGTCTCGGGCCGCGACCGGCACCGGGTGCGCCAATCCTGCCACAGGCCACGCCCCGGCGGAACCGCGAAACCCCGCGGCCACGGCCCCGCCGGGGCGCTCTCGCCCTGGCGTCACGCGCCGCTTTCCCGGCAATACCAACTGTGTTACCTCTTGCCAAGTGTGATACCCGTAGAATGCCGGGCGGCGAGCTGATCCTCTGGCATGCCTGTCCGACCGGGCGCTCGATGACGCTGGTAATTGGGGAAGCATCCCAGTCGGGAGGGAATCATGGCCGAGCAGGATCAGCAGGGCGGCGTCCGCTACGTCGAGGTCGGCGCCGACTATTTCGAGAAACGCGGCCTGCGCCGCTACGCCGGGGTCTGGTCGCTGTGGGCGCTCGGCGTCGGCGCGGTCATCTCGGGCGACTTCTTCGGCTGGAACTTCGGGCTCACCTCGGGCGGCTTCGGCGGCCTCCTGATCGCGACCCTGATCATCACCGTGATGTATCTCGGCCTTTGCTACTCGATCGCCGAGATGTCGCCGGCGCTGCCCCACACCGGCGGCGCCTACTCCTTCGGGCGTTCGGCGATGGGGCCCTGGGGCGGCTTCCTGACCGGGCTCGGCGAGAACATCGAATACGTGCTCACGCCCGCGGTCATCGTGGTCGGCATCGGCGGCTATCTCGGCGCCATCTTCGGCACCCCGGACGGCTTCGCCCCGGTCTGGTGGGCGCTGTCCTACGTGGTCTTCGTCGGCCTCAACATCTGGGGCGTCGAGGTCTCGTTCCGGTTCACCATCCTGATCACCTTCGTGGCGCTGGCGATCCTTTTGGTGTTCTACATCGGGGCGCTGCCGCACTTCGATCTCGCGCGGTTCGCGCTCAACATCGGCACCGACCCGCAGGGCGCGCCGGTGGCGCTCGAGCAGGGTGGCGGCCCCTGGCTGCCGCGGGGGCTGTTCGGGATCGCCGCGGCCCTGCCGTTCGCGATCTGGTTCTATCTCGCGATCGAGGAGCTGCCGCTCGCCGCCGAGGAGTCGCATGCCCCCCAGCGCGACATGCCCAAGGGCATCCTCTACGGCATCCTGACGCTGATCATCGCGGCCTTCCTGACCCTGTTCCTGAACGCCGGCATCGCGCCCGGCTCGTTCGAGGTCGGCAACTCCAACGAGCCCCTGTTCCTCGGCTTCAAGACCATCTTCGGCGAGGGCATCGGCAGCAAGCTGTTGGCGCTGATCGCGGTCGCGGGCCTGATCGCGAGCTTCCACACCATCATCTACGCCTATGGCCGCAACATCTACTCGCTCTCGCGCGCGGGCTATCTGCCGCACTGGCTCTCGATCACCCACGGCGAGCGCCGGACGCCGCACGTGGCGCTGATCGTCGGCGCCGTGATCGGCTTCGTGGTCGCCTGCCTGATCCAGTACTCGGGCGAGCTGTTCGGCGGCGTCCCGGTCGGCGCCGTGCTGCTCAACATGGCGGTATTCGGCGCGGTCATCTCCTACGCGATGCAGATGCTCTCGTTCATCCTGCTGCGCCGCGACCTGCCCAACATCGAGCGGCCCTACGTCAGCTCGATGGGCGTGCCGGGCGCCTGGGCGGCGCTGATCATCGCCCTGGTCACGCTGCTGTTCCTGTTCCTCAACCCCGACTACCGGGTGGGCGTGGTCGGCTGCGCCATCTGGTACGGCCTCGCGGTGATCTACTTCGGGGTCTACGCCCGCAAATACATGGTCCGCTCACCCGAGGAGGAGTTCGCGCTCGAGGAGCTCCGCAAGGAAGCCGAACGCCGCCGCGGCCGGCGCTGAACGCTTTCAAGTGGGAGACCCGACGATCGGGACCACGGAGTCTCGACCGCCGGGTCGGCGACCGACCGGCTCAGGAGCTCGAGGGGCCGCGCTTGGCCGCGAAATGGGCCTTGGTCGCTTCGACCTCCGCGAAGGCTCGGTCGAGGGCTGCATTCGCCCTCTGCATGCTCTGCAGCGCCACCTGCGCCAACCGCTCCAATGCCGCGGCCTGTTCGGGCTCCAGTAAGGGTACCTCAGGCGGGGGCGCGGGGTCTTCGGCAGCCGGCTCGGGCATTTTGGATCGTCCATGATCGGTCAGTTGCAAGGCGGAGGTTAGCACGAAGCCTTTGATCGCGGCAGCAGGCATGGCAGAAAGGCGGGTTCACGAACTCCGTCAGGACAAGGCGCCATGACCGGCAACCTCGATCTCGAGACGCTGCAGCAGGAGGTGGCGGCGGGTACGATCGACACCGTGCTCGCCTGCTTTGTCGACATGCAGGGCCGGTTGATCGGCAAGCGGGTCACCGGGCACTATTTCCTCGAGCAGGTGGTGCACGAGATGCACGCCTGCGACTACCTGCTGGCGGTCGACATGGACATGGAGCCGGTGCCGGGCTATGCGGCCGCGTCCTGGGACCTGGGCTACGGCGATTTCGCGATCCGGCCCGATCTGGCGACGCTCAGGCGGATTCCCTGGCTCCCGGGCACGGCTTTGGTGCTGGGCGACGTCGTCGACCACCACGGCCACGACGTCCCGCACAGCCCGCGCGCGATCCTGAAGCGCCAGGTCGCACGCGCGGAAAAACTCGGGTTCAAGGTCAACATGGCCTCCGAGCTCGAGTTCTACGTGTTCGACGAGCCCTACGACGTCGCCCGGCGCAAGGCGTACAAGGAGATGAAGACCGCCGGCTGGTACATCGAGGACTACCACATCTTCCAGACCACCAAGGAAGAGAGCCTGATCCGGGCGATCCGGAACGGCATGGACGCGGCCGGCATCCCGGTCGAGTTCTCGAAGGGCGAGTGGGGCCCGGGACAGGCCGAGCTGAACCTCAGATATGCCGAAGCGCTGGAGATGGCCGATCGCCACGTGATCTACAAGAACGGCGTCAAGGAGATCGCCTTCCTCCAGGGCAAGGCGGTGACCTTCATGGCCAAGTGGGATTTCGGGCTGGCCGGCAGCAGCTGCCATATCCACAGCTCGCTCGTGAACGCGGAGAACGGCAAGCCGGTTTTCTCCACATCCTCAGGCGATTATGCTCCAGTCTTCAAAAATTACATCGCCGGGCAGCTGGCGCTCGCGCGCGAGCTGACCCTGTTCCTCGCCCCCTACATCAACTCCTACAAGCGTTTCCAGGCGGGCTCGTTCGCGCCGACCAAGGCGATCTGGAGCACCGATAATCGCACCGCCGGCTTCCGGGTGATCGGCGGCGGGCCCTCGCTCCGGGTCGAATGCCGGATCCCGGGCGCCGATGCCAACCCCTACCTCGCCTATGCGGCGCTGCTCGCGGCCGGGCTGCACGGCATCGAGCACCAGCTCGAGCTCGAGCCCGCCTTCACCGGCGATGCCTACCACGGCCGGGACATCCGGGAGATCCCGAAGACGCTCCGGGAAGCGATCGAGTGTCTGGAAAAGTCGGCGGCGCTGCGGGCGGCGTTCGGCGATGCCGTGGTCGAGCACTATCTGCACTGCGCGCGCTGGGAGCAGTTCGAGTACGACCGCCGGATCACCGACCACGAGCTGATCCGCGGCTTCGAGCGCGCCTGATGACCACGGATTTCGCCGCCAGGACGGCGGTCGTGACCGGTGCCGGCGGCGGCATGGGCCTCGAGATCGCGCGCGAGTTGATCGCCGCCGGTGCCAAGGTCGCAGGCCTCGACGTCAAGGAGCGGCCCGCCGAGCTCGATGCCGCGCTCTACGCCCGAGGCGACGTCAGCGACGACGGCTTCGTCGGTGAGGCGATCGGGCGCGCCTTCACCGTGACCGGCCGCCTCGACTACCTGGTCAACGCCGCCGGGATTCTCCTGTTCAGTGACGACCAATCCCTGGTCGGGATCGAGCTCGCGACCTGGAACCGGGTGCTCAGGGTCAATCTCACCGGCTGCATGCTGAGCGCGCGCCACGCCATCCCCTGCATGGAGAAAAGCGGCGGCGGCGCCATCGTGCATTTTTCCTCGATCCAGTGCCTGCGCGGCGACGATAAGCCACAGGATGCGTACCAAGTCGCCAAGGCCGGTATTCTGGCACTTTCCAAGTCGATCGCCATCCAGTTCGCACCCCGAAAGATCCGGTCGAACGTGATCCTGCCGGGGCCGACCGAGAGCCCGATGCAGGCGCGCTGGCAGGCCGATCCGGCGATGAAGCACCGGACCGCGGCCGCGGTGCCGCTCGGCCGGGTCGGGACGACCCGGGACATGGCGGCCGCCTGTCTGTTCCTGCTGTCCGATCAGGCCGCTTACATCACCGGCACCGAGCTGATCGTCGACGGCGGCCTGATGGCCCGGCCCTGAGAGCCTGTGAAAGAATGCCCGAAACGCTGCGATCGCTCCAGAAAACGCCAATCAATTCAACGGGCATTCTTTCGCGGGCGCGATTGCTTGGCAAACTCTGAGACGACCTTGCCGTCGACGCGACCCGTCCTGAGCGCGCGGGCGGCCTGAGCCGGTGCCGATCGCCGATCCCTGGTTCTATCTGATCGCGGTGCCGGCGCTCCTGATCACCGGCATCTCCAAGGGCGGCTTCGGCGGCGGCCTCGGGATCGTCGCGGTGCCGCTCCTGGCGCTGGTGGTGAGCCCGGCCCAGGCGGCGGCGATCCTGCTGCCGGTCCTGATCCTGATGGACCTGATCGGCACCCGCGCCTATTGGCGCCGGTTCGACCACCACGCGCTCAAGGTCATGCTGCCCGGAGCGGTGGTCGGGATCGCGCTCGGCGGGCTCGCCTTCGGCGTTCTGGACGCCCGCGCCACGCGCCTGATCGTGGGCACGATCGCGCTCACGTTCGTCGCCCATTACCTTCTGGGCGGCGGCCGGCTCGCCCCGGCGCGCCCGCCCAACGCCGGGCTCGGCGCCGTGTGCGGCGGAATCGCCGGGTTCACCAGCACGATTGCCCACGCCGGCAGCCCGCCGGCGGCGGTCTACCTGTTGCCGCTCAAGCTCGACAAGACCCGCTTCGTCGCCACCAACGTGATCCTGTTCGCCGCGATCAACCTGATGAAGCTCCTGCCCTACGGGCTGGTCGGCCAGCTCAGCGGCGCGAACCTCGCGACCGCGCTCCTGCTCGCCCCGCTCGCCCCGGTCAGCATGGTCCTCGGCATGCGCCTGCACGACCGGATCGACCCCACCACCTTCTATCGCCTCTGCTACCTGTTCGTGGCGCTCACCGGCTTGAAGCTGATCTACGACGGTCTGATCTGATCCAGATGCACGCGCCCGGTCACAGCCACCCCACCCACGCCGCCGCCGACAACGAGCGCCGGGTGTTCTGGACCCTCCTGCTGACCGCGGGGTTCATGGTCGCCGAGATCCTGGGCGGCATCGCCGCGGGCTCGCTCGCGCTTCTGGCCGACGCCGGCCACATGCTGACCGACGCCGCCTCGCTGACGCTCGCCTGGCTCGCCTTCCGGATCGGCCGCCGGCCGCAGGACACGAGGCGTACCTACGGCTACCACCGCTTCCAGGTGCTGGCCGCGTTCGTCAACGGCGTGACCCTGATCGCGGTGGTCGGCTGGATCGCGATCGAGGCCGCCCGCCGCCTGCTGGCGCCAGCGCCGGTCGCGGGCGGCCTGATGCTGGTGATCGCGGGCCTGGGCCTGCTGGTCAACATCGCCGCCTTCGCGATCCTGCACGGCGGCGACCGCGACAACCTCAACATCCGGGGCGCTGCCCTCCACGTCATCGGCGACCTGCTCGGCTCGGTCGCGGCGATCGCCGCCGGCGCCGTCATCTACGCGACCGACTGGACCCCGATCGACCCGCTGCTGTCGCTGCTGGTGGCGCTCCTGATCCTCCGCAGCGCCTGGCTCCTGGTCAAGAAGTCCGCCCACATCCTGCTCGAGGGCACCCCCGACTGGCTCGACGTCGAGGCGCTCAAGACCGATCTGGTCGCGGCGATCCCGGCGGTCCAGGACGTCCACCACGTCCACGCCTGGATGCTGACCAGCGAGCGGCCACTGCTCACCATGCACGCGCGCATCCGGGACGACGCCGATCCTCAGGAGGTCCTGCGCTCGATCCGCCAGCTCCTCGAGCGCGACTACGGCATCGGCCACGCCACCATCCAGATCGAGCCCGCCGGCTGCGCCGACGAAGGCTGCTGACCGCTAAGCCGCTCCCGTGCTACATCGATTGCCCTCATGGCCAGAGACGCGAAGCTTCTTGCGGCGATCCGGGCGAACCCGCAGAGCGTCCGCTTCGCGGATGCCTGCCGGGCGGCGCGGCTGCTCGGCTTCGCCCACGAAGGCGGCAAGGGATCGCATCGCGTGTTCAAGCGGAAGGGCGAGCCGGTTCAGCTTAATTTTCAGAACCGGGATGGCCATATCCCGCCCTATCAGGGCCGCCAACTTGCGCGGATGATCGAGAAATATGGGTCAAGGCGATGAAGTACCTGGTCGAAGTGTTCTGGAGCGAAGAGGACGAAGGCTACATCGCCGTTGTCCCGGATCTGCCCGGCTGCTCGGCCTTCGGCCGCACCCCAGAGGACGCGGTGCGCGAGATCGGCGATGCCGTCGAGGCCTGGATCGCGGCCTGTCGCGCTGCCGGCGACCCGGTGCCCGAACCGACCGCCAAGGCGCGTCAGGCGGCGTGAGGTGAGCGAAGGCAATATCACGCGCATCTCCGCGCAAGAGGCCTTGCGCCGGATTGAACGGGGCGAGAGCCTGACCGACTGGGCGCGGGTGCGCGCCATGTCCGACGCCGAGGTCGAGGCCGCCGCCGCGGCCGACCCGGACTGGCAGGACGTCGATCCCGACGGGGTCGCGAAGGCCGAGCCCGTGCCTCCGGTCCGCAAGCGGCGCCTCACGCTTGCCCTCGACGAGGACGTGATCGACTGGTTCCGCGCCCAGGATCGCCACTACCGCGCCCGCATGAACGCGATCCTCCGCGCCTACATGACGCGGCATCGCGCTTGAGGCTCACGCAAAGAGTCGTGGCCCGTTTCCTCGGACGCCATGCTCCCGGCGCGGCCAATCTAGGATAGCCCACCCCGATGCCGTCAATGCGAGCATCCGGGCGCCGAATCCGCCGCCAACCTCAGCCAAAGGTCTTATGGGTTGCGAGACTGATGCGCTCGGCCGGGCATACGGCCTCAAAGCGGCTCTGGGCCCGGCACCAAGCTGCAGCGGCCGGCGATAGCCAGCCGGTAATTTGGACAATATTCGCGTAGTGTTTCGGAAGGTTCCACTGAAGGATGGGCTCGTGGTGGGCCACCCGGTTTCGCAAGTTGCGAATTGGGGTGAGGGGCCCGGATAGGTCCTTTCGACGAAGGCCCTTGCCGTCCTCGCGGCGGGCGATGCGGTGCAGGGTCGTCTGCCAGAGATCCTCGTAGGTGGGGCTGAGCATCGAGGTCCAAAAGCTGAAGGTCAGCGCGGCAACCAACTGGCCGGACGTGGGCGCCTTGCCTTCCCTGGTGATGTCCTCGGTCGCTTTTGCAAGCTGGTGTCGCTGGTTCTCGATCGCGAGGAATCCCTCGTCATGGAACCACCTTTCATGGCGGGCTTCCGTCATTGCGGCATGGATGCGGTTTCGGAGCGCCACCTCCAGCATCTGCAAGGGAGTATAGAGCGCCTCGGAGATCCGGGTGTTGAGGGCATAGAGCTCAAGGGCACGGATACGGTCGCCGGCTGCCCAATCGAGGTAACGAGCGAACCGTTCGAGCGAGAGCGCCTTCTCAAAGTCCTCGTGAGAGTCCAAGCTTTCCCCCATGGCCTTGCTTCCGAGCGTGCCTTGCCCTATGTTCAGGTATGGAAACCCCGGTACCGTCTCTGCCCCTGGGCATGCGGCCGGGGTAAATTTTCGCCTGAGGCTCAGGCGCCCCGCCGGCCTACCGGTGTCTCGGCCCGGCGCTTGGCTTCCCGCCGCTTCTCCTTGGCCTGCCTGAAATCGGGCTCGAGCTTCTGGATGCGCTCTACCAAGCCGTCCAGGTGGTAGATGTTGCTATTCCAGTCGCCCGACGCGGTCCGCCGCATCTCGCGGCGGATCAGGCCAATGTTCTCGAGTTGGCGTATGTTGATCTGGATCGCCTTGGCCGTAACTCCAATCCGACTGGCGATGTCCTTCTTGGCCGGGAAAGGCCGGCGGTCCGGATCGCGCCAGTAGTCCAGAAGCTGGATCACGATGTTCATCTGAAGCGGTGTGATCCCGAGCCGGCTCTGGGCCTGAATTAAGATGGATGGGATTCCGGTATAGCCGTGGCTCATGACGGCCTTGCCCCAGATGCGCTCCGTCGAGGACGGCTTCCGGGGTTCCGTCTTGGGGAACCGGACGACGTTAGGCAATTCTTCAGGCGCGGTCATGGCTCAAGCCCTCCTGCGACCCAATCTATGGACGCGGAGGCTTGGCCGCAATCCCGCTGGAGCCGTGGGGGTAGGGAAGCAGAATGGCTGACCTGTTTTCTGATCCTTGGCGCTTCTTCCACTCTGGTGCTGCCTTCGGTCTACGATGCTTCTGTGGTTTGTTCCCGCCCTGGGGACGCCCCTAGATATTCCTAACCCGTAGGGAACAGTAATCCCCGACCGCCCCGTCATGCGATGCGCGCCCGACCTTACGGCCACCAGTCGGCGTTGATCTGGTCGAGGGTGTAGGGGCAGGTGGTGGGGAGGGCGTCGGCGGCGGCCAGCTCGCCGTGGTCGCGGAGCGCGCCATCGGCGTTGCGGCGCGCGATCTCGTAGACGCGCCGCAGCTCGTCCTGGAGGGCCTGACGGAGGCGCGGCGTGAGCCCGAGCTCGAGCCGGGCGCGGTGCTCGCGCACCGTGGCGCGCCAGCCGTTGCGCGGATCTTGAGCGGGGCTGTGCGCAAGTCTCAGCAGATGTTCGAGCACGACCCGCGCGTTGCCGAGCACCGCCTCGCGCTGCATGTCGCCCAATTCCTCGATCGCCTCGACCAGATGGTCCAGATCGAGTGCGCCGAACCGCCGGGACCGCAGCAGCGCCGCCTGCTGCCGGGTCCAGGCGTAGAAGTCGTCGTCATGCAGCGGCGCGCGCGCGGAAACCTTGGTTGCCATCACAATGCTCCGGCTTTGATAGCGTCGTCGGGCATGCTATCATAGCCCCCTGCCGCGGGGAGAGCGTCGGTATGCCAGCCCCGGCGGAATTTTGCGTCGGGCGCTCCGCTGGTGGCGCATGGAGTCCGCATCAGTCGGACGCCTACGGCTCTCTGGCGAATGACTTTGATGCTCGCTCGGAAGACTTTGGCCCTGCGAAATCCATTTCGCCATTGTCGGACTATGCTTGCCACCCCGGCCGACGGGGCGCTCTCGATTTGGTTGATTTGGGTTGATTCCGATTGATGCGGTTGATCCACTTGCTTCGCCTTGTCGTCCTGAAGTCAATCATGCGCCACAAATGCGCCACCTGAACAAGATCATGCGTCACCCATGCACCACTTGCGACGCATGCACAAGTCGATGAAGAGGGCTCGCGTCGAGGTGCATTTCGGGGTCCTCTGGTCAAGCTCGAGGACGACAGCAAGGAAGACCGGCGTCAACTCTGCAACTTGTCGATCATGGGTTGGGTGATCAGGCAGACGCCTTTGTCGGTGCGGCGGAAGCGTTGGGCGTCGAGCTCGGGGTCCTCGCCGACCACGAGGCCGGGGGGGATCTCGACGCCGCGGTCGATCACCACCTTGGAGAGGCGGGCGCCGCGGTGGATGTGGACGTAGGGCAGCGCCACGACGTGGGCGAGCTCGCTGTAGGACTGGGCGTGGACGCCCGTGAACAGCAGGGATTTGTCGATCCGGGCGCCCGAGATCACGCAGCCGCCCGAGACCATCGAGCTGGTCGCCATGCCGCGGCGGCCGTCCTCGTCGTGCACGAACTTGGCCGGCGGGGTCAGCTCCGAATAGGTCCAGATCGGCCAGGCGCGATCGTAGAGGTCGAGGGCGGGCGTGAAGTCGGTGAGGTCGATGTTGGCCTCCCAGTAGGCGTCGACCGTGCCGACGTCGCGCCAGTAGGCCTCGGGCTCGGACTGGCTGCGCACGCAGGAGCGCGGGAAGCGATGCGCGATCGCCTTGCCGTGCTTGACCAGATACGGGATGATGTCCTTGCCGAAGTCGTGGCTCGAGTTCGGGTCGTCGGCGTCGCGCTTGAGCTGCTCGAACAGGAACCGGGTCTCGAACACGTAGATGCCCATGCTGGCGAGCGCCATCTCCGGCTTGTCGGGCATGCCCGGCGGGTCGGCCGGCTTCTCGAGGAAAGCGACGATCCGGTCGTCGGCGTCGACGTGCATGACCCCGAAGCCGGTCGCCTCGAGGCGCGGCACCTCGAGGCAGCCGACCGTGACGTCGGCGCCCTCGCCCACGTGCTGCCCGATCATCAGGGCGTAGTCCATCTTGTAGATGTGGTCGCCGGCCAGGATCACCATGTACTCCGGGCCGTAGCTCTTGATGATCTCGATGTTCTGGGTCACCGCGTCGGCGGTGCCGAGATACCACTGGCTCTCGGACACCATCTGGGAGGCCGGCAGGATGTCGAAGCTCTCGTTGCGCTCGGGACGGAAGAAGGTCCAGCCGCGCTGCAGGTGCCGGATCAGGCTGTGCGCCTTGTACTGGGTCGCGACCCCGATCCGCCGGATGCCGGAGTTGATCGCGTTCGAGAGCGCGAAGTCGATGATCCGGGACTTGCCGCCGAAGAACACCGCGGGCTTGGCCCGCTTGTCGGTCAGCTCGAGCAGCCGGGAGCCGCGGCCGCCGGCGAGCACGTAAGCCATGGCGCTGCGCGCGAGACCGTGGACATCGGCGTTCTTGGTGCTCATGACCTCGTCTCCCTGCCCTGGTAATCTCTCCCCTCGCCTCCGGCGCGCCGATCAGCCCGCCCGGAGGTGCCCGGATCCGGCCGGCCCCGGCAGAGCCTGCCAGATCTCGCTGGCGTAGTCGCGGATCGCCCGGTCCGACGAGAACCAGCCGACCTTGGCGGTGTTGAGGAGCGCCTGCCGCCACCAGGTCGCTGGCTCGAGATAGGCCCGCTCGACCCGCTGCTGGGCCTCAGCATAGGCCGCGAAGTCGGCGAGCACCATGAAGTAGTCCTCGCCGAGCAGGCGCTCGACCAGCGGCCGGAAGCGGCCGGGGTCGTCGGCCGAGAACTGGCCGGCGGCGATCGCCTCGAGCACGCTCGCGAGCGCCGGGCTCGCGGCGGCCGCGGCCCGCGGGTCGTAGCCGTTGGCCCGCTCGGCGCCCACCTCCTCGGCGGTCAGGCCGAAGATGAACATGTTGTCGTGGCCGACCAGCTCGCGGATCTCGATGTTGGCGCCATCGAGGGTGCCGATGGTCAAGGCGCCGTTGAGCGCGAGCTTCATGTTGCCGGTGCCGGACGCCTCCATGCCGGCGGTCGAGATCTGCTCCGAGAGATCGGCCGCCGGGACGATCCGCTCGGTCAGGCTGACGTTGTAGTTGGGCAAAAACACCACCTTGAGCCGGTCCCCGACCAGGGGGTCGTGGTTGATCACCCAGGCGACGTCGTTGATCAGCTTGATGATCAGCTTCGCCTGCCGGTAGGACGCGGCCGCCTTGCCGCCGAAGATCTTGACCCGCGGCAGCCAGTCCCGGCCCGGATCGGCGCGCATCGCCTGCCAGGCGGCGATCGTCTCGAGGATGTTGAGTAGCTGGCGCTTGTACTCGTGAATCCGCTTGATGTGGACGTCGAACAGCGCCGCCGGGTCGACCCGGATGCCGGTCCGCTCGGCGATCAGCGCCGCGAGGTGCTCCTTGTTGCGGCGCTTGGCCGCGGCGAACCGCTCGCGGAAGCCGGCATCCTCGGCGAGCGGGGCCAGCGCCTCGAGCTGCTCGAGATCACCGACCCAGCCCTCGCCGATCGCCGCCGTGATCAGCTCCGAGAGCGCAGGGTTGCACTGACGCAGCCAGCGTCTGGCCGTGATGCCGTTGGTCTTGTTGGTGATCCGGCCGGGAAAGGCGCGGTTGAGGTCGCGGAACACGGTGCGCTTCATCAGCTCGGTATGGAGCGCCGAGACGCCGTTCACCTTGTGGGCGCCGAAGAACGCCAGGTGGCCCATCCGCACCCGATGGTCGTGGCCGTGGTCGATCAGCGCGACCGCGCCCGGATCGACGTCCGTCCCGTTGAGCCCGTGCAGCAGATCCGCGTTCAGGTGCTGGATGATCTGCATGTGGCGCGGCAGCAGGCGCCCCAGCAAGGCCACCGGCCAACTCTCGAGCGCCTCGGGCAGGAGCGTGTGATTGGTGTAGGCGATGCAGCCCTGGGTGATCCGCCAGGCCGCGGCCCAGTCGACGCGGTGGTCATCGACCAGGAGGCGCATCAGCTCCGCGACCGCGATCGCCGGATGGGTGTCGTTGAGCTGGATCGCGACCTGCTCGGGCAGGCTGGCGACCGTGCCATGCTGGTGGAGATGGCGGCGCAGCAGGTCGTGGAGCGAGGCCGAGGTGAAGAAATACTCCTGCTTGAGGCGCAGCTCCTGGCCGGCCGGCATGTCGTCGTTGGGGTACAGCACCCGGACGATGCTCTCCGAGGTCACCTGCTCGGCGACCGCACCCAGATAGTCGCCGCGGTTGAAGTGATCGAGGCGCATCGGATTGGCCGACTGCGCCGACCACAGCCGGAGCGTGTTGACGTGGCGGCCGGGCCAGCCGACGATCGGGGTGTCAAAGGCGATCGCCTGGACCCGCTCGCCCGGATGCCAGACGCAGCGCTCCCGGCCATCCTCGTCAAACGCGCGCTCGACGGTGCCGCCGAAGCCGACCTCGTAGGCGACCTCGGGGCGCTCGAACTCCCAGGGATTGCCGAACGCCAGCCAGTCCTCCGGCTGCTCGACCTGCCAGCCGTCGTGGAACAGCTGCCGGAACAGGCCGTGCTGATAGCGGATGCCATAGCCGACGCCGGCGACCCCGACGGTCGCCATGCTCTCCATGAAGCAGGCGGCGAGCCGGCCGAGGCCGCCGTTGCCGAGCGCCGCGTCGGGCTCCAGCTCGCGGATCCGGTCGAGATCGACGCCGAGCCCGGCGAGCGCCGCCCGACAGGTCTCGTGGAGCTGCAGGTTGCAGAGGTACTCGCTCAGCAGGCGGCCGATCAGGAACTCGAGCGAGAGGTAGTAGACCCGCTTCTGGCCGCTCGCGTAGACCTCGCGGGTGGTCCTGATCCAGCGCTCGACCGCCTGGTCGCGGATCGCGAGCGCGGTCGCGACGTACCAGTCGTGATCCTGGGCATGCGCCGCATCCTTGCCGACCGCATAGGTCAGCTTGGCCAGGATCGTGGCGCGCAGCGCTTCCGGGGTGATGATCGTCATACGTTGCCTGTCTCAGGCGCCGGCGCGCAGCGCCTTCATGTGATTGATCAGCCCGTTCGTCGAGGCGTCGTGGCTCGCCAGCGGCCGTGCGTCCACGAGCTCGGGCAGGATCGCCGTGGCCAGCTGCTTGCCGAGCTCGACGCCCCATTGATCGAACGAGTTGACATTCCAGAGCACACCCTGGGTGAAGACTTTGTGCTCATAGAGCGCGATCAGCCTGCCGAGTGTGGCCGGATCGAGACGCCGGTAGAGGATCGCGTTGCTCGGCCGGTTGCCCGCGAACAGCTTGTGCGGCAGCAGCGCCTCGAGGGCGGCGCCCGCGAGCCCTGCCCGCTCGAGCTCGGCCCGCGCCTGGGCGGCGGTCTTGCCGAACGCCAGCGCCTCGGGCTGGGCGAAGAAGTTGGCGAGCAGTTTTTCGTGGTGGTCGCCGAGCGGGGTCTGGCTCGAGGCCGCGGCCAGGAAGTCGGCCGGGATCAGCTCGGTGCCCTGGTGGATCAGCTGGTAGAAGGCATGCTGGCCGTTGGTCCCGGCCTCGCCCCAGAGGATCGGCCCGGTGGCGTGCTCGACCGGCCGGCCGTCGCGTTCGGTCGACTTGCCGTTGCTCTCCATGTCGGCCTGCTGCAGGTAGGCCGGCAGGCGGTGGAGATGCTGGTCGTAGGGCAGCACGGCGTGGCTGCAGGCGCCAAGGAAATTGCGGTACCAGACGCCGACCAGGCCCAGGATCACCGGCAGGTTGCGCTCGAGCGGCGCGGTCCGGAAATGCTCGTCCATCGCGTGGCCGCCTTCGAGCAGCTCCTCGAAGCGCTCGAAGCCGACCGCGAGCGCGATCGGAAGGCCGATCGCGGACCACAACGAGTAGCGGCCGCCGACCCAGTCCCAGAACTCGAACATGTTGGCGGTGTCGATCCCGAACGCCCGAACCGCGTCGGCGTTGGTCGAGACCGCGACGAAGTGCCTGGCGACCTCGGCCCCGGCGCCGAGGCGCTCGAGCAGCCAGGCGCGCGCCGAGGCGGCGTTGGTCATGGTCTCCTGGGTCGTGAAGGTCTTGGAGGCGACGATGAACAGCGTGCGCGCCGGGTCGAGCCCCTCGAGCGTGTGCACCAGATGCGCGCCGTCGACGTTGGACACGAAATGCGGCCGGAGGTCCGGCCTCTGGTACGGTTTGAGCGCCTCGCAGACCATCAGCGGCCCGAGGTCGGAGCCGCCGATCCCGATGTTGACCAGATCGGTGATGGTCTGGCCGGTCGTGCCCCGCCAGGCGCCGGTCCGCACCCGCTCGCTGAAGCCGTGCATGCGCGCGAGAACGCCGTTCACCGCCGGCATGACGTCCTGGCCGTCGACCAGGACCCTCCGGTCGGAGCGGTTGCGGAGTGCGATGTGCAGGACCGCGCGGTCCTCGGTCACGTTGATCCGCTCACCCGCGAACATCCGCGCCCGCCAGCTCTCGAGATCGGCCTGGTGGGCGAGGTCGAGCAGCAGCCGGAGCGTCTCGCCGGTGATCCGGTTCTTCGAATAGTCGAGCAGCAGGTCGTCCAGGCGCAGCGAGAAGCTCTCGAACCGGCCGGGGTCGGCCGCGAACAGGTCACGCAGATGGACCTCGGCCATCGCCTCGGCGTGACGCTCGAGCGCCCGCCAGGCGGCGGAGCTGGTCAGGGCCGACACGGCGTTTCCCTTACTTGGCCGGGCTTCTGAGCGCCGCGGCGGCGCGCGCGAGCCCGGTGATTCTCGGCCAGTCGCCGGCAGCCACGGCATCCCCGGGCGCGACCCAGGAGCCGCCGACGCACAGCACGTTGGGTAGACTGAGATAGCTCAGCGCGCGCCCGGCGTCGATCCCGCCCGTGGGGCAAAAACGCGCCGCCGGCAAAGGCGAGGCGAGCGCCTTCAGATAGGCGATCCCGCCCGCGGGCTCGGCCGGAAAGAACTTGAGGTAGCGACAGCCGTGGTCGAGCAGGCGCATGACCTCGCCCGCGGTCGCGGCGCCGGGCAGGAACGGCACCGGGCTCGCGGCCGCCGCCTCGAGCAGCAGAGGCGTCGCGCCGGGGCTGACCACGAAGCGCGCGCCGGCGCGCTCGGCGGCCCGGTACTGGCTCGGGGTCAGCACGGTGCCGGCGCCGACGGTGGCACCCTCGAGCTCGCCCGCGAGCGCCCGGATCACCTCGAGCGCGGCCGGGGTCCGAAGCGTGATCTCGAGCACCGGCAGGCCGCCCGCGAGCAGGGCGCGCGCGAGCGGCAGGGCGACCTCGACGGTCTCGATCACCAGTACCGGCACCACCGGCGCCGTGGTCAAGAGGTCATGCAGGCCCGTCTGTCGATCGGCCATGGCGTTGGCTCCCGGGGATTTTGGCTTCCGGTCCTTGGCTGCGCCTATGGGGCAGCGGGGGGAGCAGGGCCGCGGGCGGCGTCATCCCGTGTCCTCGTGCCAGGTGCGGCCGTCGCGCTCGATCAGGGCGATCGCCGCGGACGGTCCCCAGCTGCCGGCGGTGTAGGTCTTGGGCGGTTCCCGGCTGTCCTGCCAGGTCTCCAGGATCGGCTCGATCCAGGCCCAGGCCGCCTCGACCTCGTCGCGGCGCATGAACAGCGTCGGGTCGCCGCGGACCACGTCCATCAGCAGCCGCTCGTAGGCGTCCGGATAACGGACCTGGAAGGTCTCGGCGAAGCTCAGGTTCAGGGGCGTGGCGCGCATGCGCATGCCGCCCGGCCCGGGGTCCTTGCTCATCAGGGTCAGCTGCACGCCCTCGTCCGGCTGCAGGCGGACCAGCAGCTGGTTGGGCCGGATGGCGCCGGCGCCGGCGCCGAAGATCGAGTGCGGGATGTCCCGGAACTGGATCACGATCTCGGAGGTGCGCACCGGCAGGCGCTTGCCGGTGCGCAGATAGAACGGCACGCCGGCCCAGCGCCAGTTCGCGATCTCGGCCTTGATGACCACGAAGGTCTCGATGCTGCTGCCGGCGCTGGCATCGATCTCCTCGGCATAGCCCGGCACGGCACCACCGTCGCTGGCGCCGGCCCGGTACTGGCCGCGGACCGTCTTGAGCGCGACGTCGGCGCCCTGAACCCGGCGCAGCGCGCGCAGCACCTTCAGCTTCTCGTCGCGCACGGGGTCCGCCTCGAGGCAGGTCGGCGGCTCGAGCGCGACCAGGCAGAGCAGCTGGAGGATGTGGTTCTGGACCATGTCGCGGAGCGCGCCCGCCTGCTCGTAGTAGGCGCCGCGGCCCTCGACGCCGATCGTCTCGGCGACCGTGATCTGGACGTGGTCGATCGCGCTGCTGTTCCACAACGGCTCGAACAGCGAGTTGGCGAAGCGCAGCACCATCAGGTTCTGGACGGTCTCCTTGCCGAGATAGTGGTCGATCCTGAAGATCGCCTCCTCGGCGAACACCGCGCCGACCTGGTCGTTGATCGCCCGCGCCGAGGCGAGGTCGTGACCGATCGGCTTCTCGAGCACGACCCGGGCGGCGCTGCTGTTGAGCCCGGCGGCGCCGATGTTGCGGCAGATGTGGCCGAACAGGCCGGGCGCGGTCGCCAGATAGAACACCCGCACCCGCTCGCTGGCATCGGCGAGCCGGGCGGCGAGCTCCGGCCAGCCGCGCGCGCCGGCCGCGTCGAGCGCGATGTGATCGAGCCGGCCGAGGAAGCGGGCGAGACAGTCCGGCTCGAGCGCGGCCTCGGGCAGATGCTCCCGCAGCGCCGCCTCGATCAGCCGGCGCGTAGCCGTCCGGCCCCAGATCGCCGCGCGAGACGCCGATGATCCGGCTCTCGGGCGGGATCTGCGCGTCCCGGTCGCGATAGTAGAGGGCCGGCATCAGCTTGCGCCGGGCGAGATCGCCGGTGCCGCCGAAGACCACCAGATCGAACGCCGGCACCACCATAATCTGAGCGCTCACGGTTGCGATCCCCACTGCATGTCAGGCGGCATCGTCGGGCTCCGGCGGCTGGCCATCGAGGAAGGCCTGGACCCGCTCGCGGGTCGGCAGGGCCGGGATTGCGCCGCGCGCGGTCGTGGTCAGGGCGCCGACCGCGTTGGCGAACCGGCAGAGCGCTCCAAGCCGGGCCGGGTCGCCGAGCGTGCCCGGGTCCGCGAGCAGGCCGTGCAAGATGCCGGCCGTGAAGCCGTCGCCGGCGCCGGTGGCGTCGATGGCGTCGACCTTGAAGCCCGGCACCGCGCCGGCCAGAGCCCGCGTCAGATAGACGCAGCCCCCGGTGCCGCGGGTGATCACCATCAGCTCGAGCCGGTCGTGCCAGAGCTCGGCGCGGGCCGCGGCCGGGTCGTCGGTGCCGGTCAGGAAGTCGAGCTCATCGTCGCTGAGCTTGACGATCTGGGCGTGCTCGATGGCCAGGCGCAGGCCCGCGCGCGCCGCCTCGGCATCGGGCCAGAGCGCCAGGCGCAGATTGGGGTCGGCGGAGATCAGGAGGCCGGCCGCCCGGGCGACCTCGATCGCGTGCAGGGTGGCGCTGCGCGCGGGCTCGACGATCAGGCTGATCGAGCCGTAGTGGAGCAGCCGGGCGCGCCGGATCGCGGCCTCGTCGACCTCGGCCGGCGTCCACAGCATGTCGGCGCTCGGGTGGCGGTAGAACATGAACTCGCGCTCGCCCTCGGCGGTGAGCGAGACGAAGGCGAGCGCGGTGCGGGCCTCGGTCGCGAACCGGAGCGGGCCGACCTCGACCCCGGCGGCCGCGAGCGTCTGGGCCAGGAAATGGCCGAACGGGTCGTCGCCGACCTTGCCCATGAAGGCGCTGGGCGTGCCCCGGCGGGCGAGGCCGACCGCGACGTTGGCCGGCGCCCCGCCGGGCGCCTTCTGAAACGCGGGCGCATCGATCAGGCTGGTGCCGCTGACCGTCGGCACGAAGTCGATCAGCAGCTCGCCAAGACAAACGGCATCGGCCATCGGACGTTGCTCATGCGGCGGGCGCCGGTCCGCCAGCCGGACCCGCGGCCGCATCGTCTGGAAGACTACGCCCGACCCAGTAAACCCCGCCTGAACCGCCGTCCAGCCCCCGCGACAGGCGGTCTCATTCGGCGGCGATCGCCGCGTCGAGCCGGCCGCGCTCCCAGTCGGTGATGTAGTCGCGGGTCAGCGGCACCGCGTCCTGGCGCCGGGCCAGCTGCATCTGGAACACCATGTGGCCCATGCGCCGGAAGGCGAGCTCGGAGCCGATCAGATAGAACTCCCACATCCGGCAGAAGCGCTCGTCGTAGAGGGCGGCGATCTGGGCCCGGTGGGCGCTGAAGCGCTGGCGCCAGGCGCGCAGGGTCTCGGCGTAGTGCAGGCGCAGGATCTCGATGTCGGTGACCCAGAGGCCCTGGCGCTCGACCACCGGCAGGACCTCCGAGAGCGCCGGCGAATAGCCGCCCGGGAAGATGTACCTGCGGATCCAGGGGTTGGTCGCGCCCGGGCCGTCCATGCGGCCGATCGAATGCAGCACCGCGACCCCGTCCTCGGCCAAAAGGTCGCGCACCGCCCTGAAGAACTGGCGGTAATGCCTGACCCCGACGTGCTCGAACATGCCGACCGAGACGATCCGGTCGAAGGTCCCGGTCTGCTCGCGGTAGTCGCGCAGCTCGAACCGGACCCGGTCGGCGAGCCCCTGGCGCCTGGCCCGCTCCCGGCTGACCTCGAGCTGATGCTCCGAGAGCGTGATGCCGACCACCTGAGCGGCGCCGGCCTCCGCCAGCGACAGCGCGAGCCCGCCCCAGCCCGAGCCGATGTCGAGCACCCGCATGCCCGGCTCGAGCAGCAGCTTGGCCGCCAGATGGCGCTTCTTGTCCGCCTGCGCCTGCTCGAGGTCGGTGTGCGGGTGGGTGAAATAGGCGCAGCTGTATTGCCGGTCGCGATCCAGGAACAGGTCGTACAGGCGGTCCGACAGGTCGTAGTGATGGGCGACGTTGGCCTGGGCCCGGCGGATCGGATTGTACTGATGCAGGTGGCGCAGCAGGCTCTGGCCCGCGCGCAGCGCCCGGCCGAGCGGGCTGCCCTCGACGTGCAGGCTGTTGACCGCGCAGATGTCCATGAACTCGTAGAGTGAGCCCTGCTCGATCGTCAGCGTGCCATCCATGTAGGCCTCGCCGAGATACAGATACGGATTGAGCGCGAGGCGCCGATGCAGGGCCTCGTCGTGCAGACGGATGGTGGCCTGCGGCCCCTCCGGCTCGCCGACCTCGTGGTGCCGACCGTGAGCGTCGATGATCGACAGCCGGCCCCAGCGCACGAACCTCTTGGCGATCTCCCCGAACAACATGGCGACCGTGCCCTCTGCATCCCGTGGCTAAGAGACGACAGATCGTGTCTTTTGCAGCTCCTCAAATGCAAAATTAACCGAGTCCAGTCGGCCGCGTCAAATCGGCAATCCCGTTGGCGACGATCGCGCTAAGATTGATGTTTATCGGTTACATTTATCCAATTAGTTGGGCTAGATGATGCGAGCCTCGGAGATCTGCCCGACGAGCAGCCGCCGGCGCCCCGGCAGGCGATCGGGCGCACGGGTTGGGCCGACCGGCCGCCGGCTGCTTGGACAACGATTGGCTGCGAGCCCGGTTCCCATTGGCCGGGACGAGCCGCTTCCCGACCCGAGCTCGCTCGAGGCCGGCGGCGCGCAAATTCCTGCTTCATGGAACGCGCTTCGAAGCGTACATCGACCGCATCCGCCGCAGTGCCCGGAGGGCGCCATGCGCTGGTCGCGAATGATCACGGTCGTCGGCGCCCATGCCGAGGGCGAGGTCGGCCGGGTGATCACCGGGGGCGTGGTCGACGTGCCGGGCAAGACCATGCTCGACAAGATGCGCCACCTGAACGGCACCGACGACCGGCTCCGCCGGTTCGCCCTGTTCGAGCCGCGCGGCAGCGCGCAGATGTCGGTCAACCTCCTGCTGCCGCCGGCCCGGGCGGCCGCCGATGCCGGGTTCCTGGTCATGCAGGCGGACGGCTGCCACGCCATGTCGGGCTCGAACGCGATGTGCGTGACCACGGTCCTGCTCGAGACCGGCATGCTGGCGATGGTCGAGCCGGTGACCCGGGTGGTGCTCGACACCCCGGCCGGGCTGGTGACCGCCGAAGCCGCCTGCCAGGGCGGCCGCTGCGAGCGGGTCACGCTCGAGCTGGTGCCGAGCTTCGTCGAGCATCTGGGCCAGCCGCTCGAGGTCGAGGGCGTCGGGACGCTCCGGGTCGATGTCGCCTATGGCGGCGACTATTTCTGCCTGGTCGACGCCCAGGCCTGCGGCTTCCGGGTGACCCCGGACGAGGCGCGCGAGATGGTCGCGCTCGGGCGCCAGATCCGGCGTGCCGCGCGTCGGCAGCTCGCGGTGCGCCATCCGGAGATCCCGGATCTGCGCGAGATCAGCTTCGTGATGTTCTGCGCCGGGGCGGCCGGCGCCAACGAGCCGGCGCGCAACGGCACCGTGATCCCGCCCGGGCGCCTCGACCGCTCGCCCTGTGGCACCGGCACGGCGGCCCGGCTCGCGGTCATGCATGCCAAAGGCGAGCTCGGCGCCGGCCAGACGATCGAGCTGCGCTCGGTGATCGACAGCAGCTTCCGCGCCGAGATCGTCAGGACGACCACGGTCGGCGAGCGGGCGGCGATCGTGCCGCGGATCTCCGGACGGGCCTGGATCTACGGCATCTATCAGCTCGGCCTCGACCCGAGCGACCCCTACCCTTTGGGCTATACCCTCGCCGACACCTGGGGGCCCGACGCGGTCTGAGCGCCGCGCCCGAACTCGGAACGCGACCGTCAGTGGAGCCCGCCCGAGCCCGGGTCGACCGCCAGGGCGCCGGGGATCCGGGCGTGGACGGTCGGCGCGGCCGACCGGCTGAGGCTCAGGATCGCGAGCGGCAGCGGCAGGGTGCCGCCGCCCGGGCGGGCGACCCCGAGCCCGAGGGTGGCCCAATGGACGAACCAGCCGTGGCGCTCGAGAACGTCCAGATGGTCACCGAGCCGGGCCAGCAGGCCGGTCCGCGCCACCGCCCCCAGCTGCTCCCAACCTTCCGCCGCGGCCGCGAACAGCTCGATGAAGCCCTCGATCGCCGCCGCCGCGGCCGGGTCCTCGGCCGGCTCGTGATCGACCAGGCGCGCGAACTGCGCCGCCTCGATGGCGGCGGCGAGCTCCTGGCCGGATTCGGCGAGATGCAGCTCGACGCTCTGGTACCGGGGTTCGTCCACCATGTCCCCGAGGTCAGCGACGGATCGTTGCGCTCAGGGTCGTCGATCGCCGGCGCGCCCGCAAGCATCTTTGACCCCAGCGCCTTGGCCCAAGGATCGGGCGCGCGGGGCAAACCGCCCTATGCGACAAAAAATTCATTTGACAATCAACGCCAGATAGAAAATAGATTCTCCCGCTAGGGTTGAGCTCCGTCACAGGCAATCTCATGACAACGACGCTGAACCACCGTCTCCGCCTGCTCCCCGCGATCGCGTTCGGCCTGCTGCTCGGCGCGCCGCCGGCGCACGCCGACGAGGTCCTGTTCACCTTCGCCGAGATGCAGCATCTGCAGGGCCTGCCGCTGGAATCGACCAAGCGCACGCTGAGCGAGGAGGAGGTGATCCTCTACCAGAACTTCGAGCTCTACGCCTATACCGTGTTCGAGACCCTGCAGGTCGCCAACCAGGCCGCGACCGCGATCAACCAGCCGTTGTTCTGCGCCCCGGAAGCCGCCTTCCATTTCCGCAAGGACGGCGACATCGCCCGCCTGGCCGACTACGTGACCTCGGAGCTGTTCGCGCTCACCGAGGAGATCAACGGCGCGCTCGACCGCTACAACGACAAGCCGGCGAGCGCCGTGCTCCTGCTCGGCCTGCGCGCCGCCTTCCCCTGCCCCGACCACGGCTCGCATCTGGCCCAGCGCTAGCGCCGGCGCGACCGCACCGATCCCGGGCCTGGAGCCGCCAGCCCCACGTGCTATAGTGGGCTGGCGCCGGCTGCATGCGCGCCTGAACATCCGCGTTGCCCACGCCTCGTCGATGGCGGCCGAACCCCTCTGCAGCCCCGCGCCGCCAGACCCGAGGCTCGACCCATGCAGCTCCACAACTCGCTGACCGGCCGCAAGGAGACCTTCGTCCCGGCCGATCCCAGGCGGCCGACGATCTATGTCTGCGGCCCGACCGTCTACAACTACGCCCACATCGGCAACGCCCGTGCGGCGGTCGTGTTCGACGTCCTGTTCCGGCTGCTGAAGCAGCGCTTCGGCGACGTCCTCTATGCCCGCAACGTCACCGACGTCGAGGACAAGATCATCAAGGCGGCCGCCGAGCGCGGCCTCTCGACCGAGGCGGTCGCGGCCGAGTTCACCCGCGCCTATGACGAGGACATGGCCGCGCTCAACGTGCTCAGGCCGACCGTCGAGCCGTTCGCGACCCGGCACATCCCGGGCATGCTGGCGATGATCGCGACCCTGATCGAGACCGGCCACGCCTACGCCGCCGACGGCCACGTGCTGTTCCACGTGCCCTCGTTCGCGGACTACGGCCGCCTGTCGCGGCGCTCGCGCGACGAGATGATCGACGGCGCCAGGGTCGAGGTCGCGCCCTACAAGCGCGATCCTGCGGACTTCGTGCTCTGGAAACCCTCGACCCCGGAGCAGCCCGGCTGGGACAGCCCGTTCGGGCGCGGCCGGCCCGGCTGGCACATCGAGTGCTCGGCGATGGTCGAGGCCCATCTCGGGGTCACGATCGACATCCACGGCGGCGGCCAGGATCTCAAGTTCCCGCACCACGAGAACGAGCGCGCCCAGAGCGTCTGCGCCCACCACGGCGCCCCGCTCGCCCGCTTCTGGCTGCACAACGGTTTTCTCGACATCGCGCAAGAGAAGATGTCGAAGTCGCTCGGCAACGTGCTCCTGGTGCGCGATCTTTTGGCCGAGGCGCCCGGCGAGGCGATCCGCTTCGCGCTGCTGACCGCGCACTACCGCAAGCCGCTCGACTGGAGCGATTCCGGGCTTGCGCGCGCCAAGCAGGCGCTCGACCGCCTCTACCTGACGCTCCGCGACCTGCCCGGGCCGGCGGAGCCTGACCCGCAGACGGTCCCGCCGAACGGCGTGCTGGCGGCGCTCGAGGACGACCTCAACACGCCGCAGGCGTTCGCCAAGCTGCGCGCGCTCGCCCGGCAGGCCAATGCCAGCGACGATCCCGCCCGGCGCCGCGGACTGAAGGCGCAGCTGCTGGCCGCGGGCCAGCTCCTCGGCCTGCTTCAGGAGGACCCCGAGGCCTGGCTGAAGCAAGGGCGCAGAGCCAAAGCGACGCTCCGGGCTCTCAGGGCGAGTGGATTAAATGAAGCCACGGTGGAGGGCGGCGGAGCCCGTCTCCCGGCTTTCAGGGCGAGCGCATTTGATGACGCCGCGGTCGACAAGCTGGTCGAGCGCCGTACGGCCGCACGCAAGACACGGGACTTCGCCGAGGCGGATCGCATCCGCGACCAGTTGGTGGCCGCAGGCATAATTCTCGAGGATGGCCCCCAGGGCACCCGCTGGCGCCGCGCGGGCTGAGATCCGTCGTTGACTTGAGGGCGGGATTCTTGGTTCTGTTCGCCATTAGCGAAGGTGGTTCATGAAGCTTGTCATCGATAAGCGAGCGCAGCGCCGCTTATTGGAGATGCCAGCGAAGGTCAGCAGCATGATGCTCGAGCGATTGAAGGCGATTGCGGTCGACCCCTTCGCCCGGCACCCGAACCTCAAGCCGTTGCAAGGCGAGCCGGGTGCGTTTCGGCTTCGTCAGGGCGATTGGCGCGCGCCACACAGGAAGTGAGGGTCTACGTAGTCGAGAGCCGAGGGAGGGTCTATCGATGAACGAGGCTGGCGAGATCGCGCCGGTCGCCGCGACCAAGAACACCGTGACGCTGCGCCGCGCCGACTACGAGGCGCTGCTCGAGGCGCTCGAGGATGCCGCGGACATAGCCGCTCTGCGCGCGGCAGAAGCGGCCGTAGAGTGCGGACAGAGCGAGCTCCTGCCGATCGAGATGGTCGAACGCATCCTAGCCGGCGACCACCCCTTGCGGGTCTGGCGTAGCCACCGCGGCATGACCGCTCACCAGCTCGCCGAAGCCGCCAAGCTGGCGCCGAGCTACGTCTCCGAGATCGAGCGCGGCAAGAAGCCTGGCTCCTTCGACGCCATGGCGCGCCTCGCCCGGGCGCTCAGGGTGACCATGGAAGACCTCGCCCCCGATCACGCCGTCGAGGCGCAGCACGGCCATGGCCACAGCGCCTGACGACATGATCGGCCCCGGCCTGCGCGGCGACGGCGTGGCCGGCTGATCGGCCTGCAGCCAGCCGCGGACGGCAGCGCCGAGGCCCGTGCCGAGGTCCGGCGCTTACTGGGCGGGCTGGGCGGCCGCCTTGGGGGCGCGCTTGGCCGGGGCGCTGGCGGCCTTGGGCGGCCGGCCGCGTCTGGCCGGGGGCGCCTTCTTGGGCCGGCCGAGGCCGATCCTGAGCGCCATCTCGGAGCGTGCCTTGGCGTAGCTGGGCGCCACCATGGGGTAGTCGCTCTTGAGGCCGAAGCGCTCCCGGTACTGATTTGGCGTCAGTTCATGCGCAGTCGCCAGATGGCGTTTCAGCAGCTTCTGCTTCTGGCCACAGATCAGGCAGGTCATCTGATCCTTGCCGATCGATTTGCGAACCGAAACCACCGGCTCCGGCGCCGCCGGCACCGCGCTGGTATCTTCGGCAGCCAGGGCCGCCAAGCGCCCACCCACCAGCCCAACCAAATGGCCGACATCGACCGGCCGAACTTGATTGTGGGATACGAAGGCCGACACGATCTCGGCGGTCATCTCCGCCAAAGCGGCCTGATCGGTTCGTTCGGTCATCTTGACACCTCTTAAACTCGGGATAGTGGCATAGTCACACATAGTGAAGAAGTTTGTCTACAACTATGTGGCGATAAAATTTCGGGGGCTGACCGACGGGCGCCGAGCGTCGGACCGGCGACGACCACCCCTTGATCACCTCGACGTTGTCGTCCGGGCTGATCGTCACCAACTTCCGCGGCGGTCTGCTCCGGGTCACCAAAGCATCCTGGCCTATCGAAGGCGCTCGGGGCCTTGCCAAGATCCTGAATGCCGCGATCGAGGCCAGCGAATACAGCATGGAGCGGTCGCCCCGGGGTGCCGGGGGCCAACAGCGACTGGCCCTTGGAGATCAGGCTCTGGTCAACGACGTGTTGATCCGGACCTGGACCGCGCCCGTCGACTTCGCCGACCAGCAGGGCGTTCAGAAGCCGCGGCGGTGGAAGCTCGCAGGCGCGCCTTGGCTTACCGCCAGGAACGTAATTCGTCTGGCGGGCGAGCCCTGAGAGCCTGTGAAAGAATACCCCAAACGCTGCGATCGCGCCAGAAAACGCCGATGATTTCAATGGGCACTTTTTCGCGGGCGCGATTGATTCACAAACTCTGAGGACTTAGCTACGCAGGGCCTCGAGGTCCCGGTACAGCTCGAGCGCGTCCGGGTTGGCGAGCGCCTCGGTGTTCTTGACCGGCCGGCCGTGGATCAGGTCGCGGACCGCGAGCTCGGTGATCTTGCCCGAGCGGGTGCGCGGGATGTCGGCGACCGGAACGATCCGGGCCGGCACGTGCCGGGGCGTGCAGCGCTCGCGGATCTGCTTGCGGATGCGCTGCTCGAGCGCCTCGTCCAGGCTGCTGCCTTGGGCCAGGCGGACGAACAGCACGACCCGGACGTCGCCCTGCCACTCCTGGCCGACGCAGATCGCCTCCAGAACCTCGGGGATCTGCTCGACCTGGCGGTAGATCTCGGCGGTCCCGATCCGCACGCCGCCGGGGTTGAGCACGGCATCCGAGCGGCCGTAGATGATCACGCCGCCGCTCTCGGTCAGCTCGGCGAAGTCGCCGTGGCACCAGACCCCCGGAAAACGCGCGAAGTAGCTGCCCCGATAGCGCGTCCCCTCCGGATCGTTCCAGAACCGGACCGGCATGCAGGGGAAGGGCTTGGTGCAGACCAGCTCGCCCTTCTCGCCCCGGACCGGTTTTCCCTGGTCATCGAACACATCGACCGCGAGCCCGAGGCCGCGCATCTGGATCTCGCCGCGCCGCACCGGCCCCGCCGGATTGCCGAGCACGAAGCAGGAGACGATGTCGGTGCCGCCCGAGATCGAGGCCAGCTGCACGTCCGCCTTGATCGCCTCGTAGACGTAGTCGAAGCTTTCCGGGACCAGCGGCGAGCCGGTCGAGAGGATCGCCCGCAGCGCGGCCAGATCGTGGGTCTTCGCCGGCTCGAGGCCCGCCTTCTTGCAGGCATCGATATATTTGGCGCTGGTCCCGAACACGGTGACCCGCTCGCGCGCGGCCAGGTCCCAGAGCACATTGCCGTCGGGGTGGAAGGGCGAGCCGTCGAACAGCACCAGGGTCTCCTCGACCGCGAGGCCGCCGACCAGCCAGTTCCACATCATCCAGCCGCAGGTCGTGAAGTAGAAGACGCGATCGCCCGGCCGCGCGTCGCAGTGCAGCCGGTGCTCCTTGATGTGCTGCAGCAACGTGCCGCCGGCGCCGTGCACGATCGCCTTGGGTTTCCCGGTCGTGCCGGAAGAATAGAGAATATAGACCGGGTGGTCGAAGGGCAGCTGCGCGAAGACGAGCGGCGGCGTTTCTCTCCACTTGTAGTCGGCATAGAGCGTGGCGCCTGCCACCGGCCCCGGATCGGCGGCCGGATCGAGGAACGGCACCAGCACGGTCCGCGTGAGGCCCGGGATGCCGGCGGCGACCGCCGCGACCTTGCTCCGGATGTCGAGCCGCTTGCCGGCGTAGAGGTAGCCGTCGACCGCGATCAGCACCTTGGGCTCGATCTGGCCGAAGCGGTCGAGCACGCCCTCGACGCCGAAGTCGGGCGAGGCGGACGACCAGATCGCGCCGAGCGCGGTGGTCGCGAGCATGGCGACGATGGTCTCCGGGAGGTTCGGCAGATAGCCCGCGACCCGGTCGCCGACCCCGACGCCATCGGCGGCGAGCGCCGCCGCGAGCGCCCGCACCTCGGCCTGCAGCCCGGCCCAGCTGAGCTCGCGCCGGCGGCCGTCCTCGCCGGTGAAGATCAGCGCCGGGCTGGCATCATCGCGCCTCAGCAGGTTCTCGGCGAAATTCAGCCTTGCACCCTCGAACCAGCGGGCGCCGGGCATTTTTTCTCCGTCGGTCAGCACCCGATCGGCCGCCCGGCTCGCCCTCACCCCGCCGAGCTCCCAGACCGCCTGCCAGAACGCCGCCGGCTGCGCGACCGACCATTGGCGCAGACGCTCGATCGCGTCCGCACCCTCGAAGCCCCGCGCCCGTGCGAGCCCGGCGATCTGGGTCTGGGCGGCGGCCTCGACCGTCGGCTGCCAAAGGATTCGATTCATCTCGGCCACCTCGCATCAGCGTGGCGCAAGATAACCCATGACGGGGGCCGGACAAGAGCCGCCGGGCGACCTTCGGCTGACGTGGCGCCCGCTACGGCGCCAGGTGCAAGGTGACGCCGGCGGCGCCGATCGCCGCCGTCAGCGCGGGTGGCGCCGGCGCGTCGGTGACCAGATCGTCGAGGTCGGCGAGCGGGCAGACCAGCTCGTAGCGAGCCTGCTCGAACTTGCTGTGGTCGACCAGGAGAATCCGCTGGCGGGCGCGCTCGAGCATCACCCGCTTGACCCAGGCGGCACCGGGCTGGACCTCGGTCGGGCCCTCCGCGGTCAGGCCGCCGGCGCCGATCACCGCCTTGTCGGCGCGGAAGCGGCGCAGGAAGGCGAGCGTCTCCGGCCCGAAGGTGCCGCCCTCGGAGGCGGCGTAGTCGCCGGGGCAGACCACCACCCGGATCGCGGGATTGGCGGCGAGCGTGCTCGCGATGCCGAGGCTGTTGGTGACCACGGTGAGCGGCATCGGCAGGGCCGCGAGCCGGCGCGCGAGCTGCCAGGTGGTCGAGCCGCAGTCGATCATCACCACCTCGCGCGCGGTCATGAGCTCGACCGCATGGCGCGCGATCCGCTCGCGCTCCGCGGTCAGCTCGCGCTGGCGCTCGGCGAGCGACGGCTCGACCCCGATCGCCGGCAGGGCGGCGCCGCCGTAGGTGCGGCTGACCAGGCCGCCGTCGCTGAGCGCATCCAGATCGCGCCGCACGGTCTCGGTCGAGACCCCGAAGGCGCGCGCCAGCGCCGCGACCCGCACGGTCGGATTGGCGCGCAGCTCGGCGATGATCCGCTCGCGGCGCGCGAGCTTGCCGAAGCGCATTTCGCCGCTCATCGGGCCGCCAAAAGAAGGTCGGCGAGCTCGGCGAAGCCCGCCCCGCCGCGGGCCTCGGTCACCCAGGTGGGCTCGGCGGCCAGCCGGCCCTCGAAGTCACGGACGTTGGCAACCCCGACCGAGCCCGGAAAAAACCCGAACATCGGCGCATCGTTGGGCGAATCGCCGACGAACAGGACCTCGCCGGCCGCGGCCTCGGCATCGAGACCGAAGCGCTCGCGCAGCAGGCGCAGGCTCATCGCGAGCTTGTCGTAGTCGCCGAACCAGCCGTTGACGTGGATCGAGCTGACCTTGGCCCTGGCGCCGGCGGCCTCGAACAGGTCGACGATGCGCAAGACCGCCTCGGCCGGCAACGGCGCCACGTCCTCGCGCCAGTCGATCGCGAGGTCCGCCTCCCGATAGGCTTGATCGGCCGCGACCGCGGCCCCCGGGACCTCGGCCAGGATTTTCGTTGCAAGGGCGTCCAGACGTCGGCGGTCGTCGGCGCGCTGGCCGGGCGTCTGCCAGTAGACGCGCAGCATCCGCCGTAAGGCGCGCTGGTAAGTGAAAGAAAAAGCGCCGTTCTCGCCGACCACGGCGTCGACCGGCCAGAGGCGCGCGATCAGGTCGCACCAGCCGGCCGGCCGGCCGGTGACCGGGACCAGCTTGAGCCCGGCCGTCTGCAGGCGCTCGAGCGCGCCATAGGCCCTAGCGCTCAGACGCCCATCATCGGTCAGGGTGTCGTCGATGTCGGCGAGGACCACCCGGATCCGGCGCAGCGCCGCGGCCGGAAATTTTCTGACAGGTCGCATCAGGAATTTTGATCTAAGCCATTGAATTACAGAACACCGCTGTCGGCGGCGAGATCGAGGAAAGTATAGCGGTTGCGGATCAGGCGCGCGTGCCGGACGGCCTCGCGATAACCTTCCTGCGGCCAGCCGAGGGCCTCGGGCGTGGTCGGCGCGCCGGCCCGCTCGCAGAACCTCGCGGAGCTGCTCGGGCGGGCGGTGGATCGCGGCGACCCGCGCGCGGATCTCGTCCCAGCCCTCGGCGAGGCGGTGGTTGAGCTGGATCGCGGCGCCAGGGTCGACCCGCTTCTTGCGGAACTCCTGCCAGCAGGAATGCCCGAGCTCGGGGCCGAAATGCTGGGCCAGGGCGGCCTCGTCGATCCTGGAGGCTTCGATGTGGGGCGGCGGGCCGGCCAGCATCTGCGCCTGCAGGCGCGCCATGGTCAGCGTCGTGACCCCGATCTGCTCGCCATGGAACGCCTTGGGCCAGGCGGGATCGCCCCGCATGTCGACATAGTGGCTGATCAGGTGCTCGCCCTGGCTCGCGGGCTCGCTGCCGCCGCACAGCGTCATGCCGAAGCCGGACAGCACGAGGGTCCTCACCAGGCGCCGGATCGCGTCCAGATCGCCCGCGACCAGCTCGGCCGAGGCCGCCAGCAGCGGGCCTTCGTCCTCGGCGAGCAGCGCGAACGGTGCAAGCCGGTAGGGCCGGCCGAGCAGCAGATGCGCGAGCAGCCAGTCGGCCTGGGCGGTTGCCCGGCAGACCGAATCGCCGAGCCCGGCCCGGATCATGCGGACCGGGGCGGCCGCCAGCACCTCGAGGTCGAGGAACACGGCCGCAGCCAGCTGCGCGCCGAGCGAGCTCTTGTGGCCCAGGATCGTGATCGCGGCATTGACCGAGGTGTAGCCGTTCATCGAGGGCGCGGTCGCGAACACCGCGAACGGCAGGCCCGCCTGGGCCGACGCGTATTTGCAGAGGTCGTTGATGGTCCCGGAGCCGACCGCGATCAAAGCGCTCGCCTCAGCCGTCGCCTGGCGCAGCCGGTTGACCACATCGAGGTCGGGCTCGGGATGCTCGGGCAGGACGATGCTCTCGACCTCGGCGATCCGGCCGAGCGCCTGCTCGACCCGCCGCCCCAGCACCCGCCGGGTGGTCGGATCGCTGACCACCGCGAGCCGCCTGCCGAAGTCCAGCCCCGCGACCAGCTCCGCCTCGCGGCCGGCGAGGCTGTCCTCGATCACCACGTTCTGGATCGGCGCGACCAGGGGCGCGCCATCGTCGGGGTCGCGGACCGCGCCGGCCAGGAGCTGGCCCAGGGTGTCCGAAGCCATCACCGCTCCCGGAACATCGGCCGCAGGCTCTCGAACAGCCTGCGATAAGCGTCATAGGCGGCCTCGCAGGCGGCCTTCTGCGCCGGGTCCGGCTCGATCGTCCGGGCGTCACCCGCGACCAGCCGCGCGGCCGCCAGGAGCGACGGCTGCAGGCCGGCGGCGACCGCCGCGAGCATCGCGGCGCCGATCGGCGAGGTGTCGACGACCTGCGGCACGGTGACCGGAAGACCGGTCAGGTCGGCGCGAATCCGTGCCCAAAGCGTGCTCCTGGCGCCGCCGCCGAGCAGCAGAATCGCCTCGACCGTGACGCCCATCTCGAGCAGCCGCTCGAGCACGTCGCGCATCGCGAAGGCGCAGCCCTCGAGCACCGCCCGGGCCAGATGGCCGGGCCCATGGGCAGCGCTCAGGCCATAGAAACAGCCGCGCGCCGAGGCGATCCATTCCGGGGCCATGGCGCCGGAGAGCGCGGGCAGGAAGGTGACCCCGTCGCAGCCGGCGGGCGCGCTCGCGGCCAGGGCATCGAGCTCCTGCACGTCGCGCAGGCGAAAGGTCTCGACGAACCAGGCGAGCGCGCCGCCCGAGAGCCAGCCCGGGTTCTCGATGAAGAAGCGGCCGCCCGGGTAGCCGTGGGTCTCGACCAGCCCGCGCTGGTCGATCGCCGGCCGGTCGTGGAGCGCGCCCACGACCTCGGCGGTGCCGAGCGCGCAGGCGAGCTTTCCGGGCTCGACCAGCCCGGCGCCGAGCGGGTTCGAGAAATCGTCGCCGGTGCCGACCGCGACCGGGGTGCCCGCCGGCAGCCCCGTGAGCGCAGCGCCTTGAGCGTGCAGCCCGCCCGCGTGGTCGGACGCCTCGGCGATCCGCGGCAGCTCGTCGGCGCTCAGCTCGAACAGCTCGAGCAATCCGGCATCGAAGACGCGCCCCGCAAGGTCGTAGACCATGGTGGTCGAGGCGAGGCCGTGGTCGAAGACCTGCTCGCCGGTCAGGCGCGCGACCAGATGCGAGACCGGCTGGTGGAAGCGGCGGATCCGGGTGGCCGCGGGCAGATGGCGCTTCTGCCAGCGGGCCTTGGCCGCCATGTGGGTGGCATCGAGCACGACCCCGGTGGTGGCGCGGATGCGCTCGGCGGAGATCCCCTCGACCTCGGCCCCGGCGCGCCGGTCCATCCAGAGGATGCAGGGGCCGAGCGCCTGGCCATCCCGGTCGACCGCGACGCAGCCGTCGAGCTGGCCCGAGATGCCGAGCGCCCGGACCGCCTCGGGCGCGCAGCCGGCCGCGTCGAGGGCACCGGCGATCGCCGGCCCGAGCGCCTGCTCCCAGAGCTGCGGCGCCTGCTCGGCCCAGCCCGGACGCGGGAACGAGGGCCGGTAGGCGACCGCCGCCTGGCCCCGCAGGCGCAGCTCGTCGTCGGTGACCACGGCCTTCAGGCTCTGGGTCCCGATGTCGATGCCGACGATCATGGGCCGACGATCATGGGGGGCCGCCGATCATGGGGGGCCGCCGATCATGGGGGGCCGCCGATCATGCCGCCCCGCCGCAGGCCGCCAGCACGTCGCGCAATTGCGACACGAGCGCGCCCTTGCGCGGCGAGAAGGCGCCGTTGAAGATCGCCGAGCCGATCGTGAAGGCATCGGCACCGGCCTCGGCCAGCGCCTGGATACGCGCCGGCTGATCGACGCTGCCGGCGACGATCAGGAAGCCGTCGCCGAGCGCCCGCCTGGCCGCGCGCACCAGCTCGAGCGGTTCCGCCTCGATCGCGCGGTAGGCGAGCAGGTCGACCCCGGCGCAGCCCTTGCTCATGAAGCCCGCGCAGTCGGCCGCGATCGCCTCGGGCCCGCCGCCGAGCACGGTCGGATGGCCGCGCGGCGCGCCGGGGAACGGGTAGTAACGGACGCCCGTGCCCGCGAGCAGCGCCAGCACGGCGTCGGCATCGGTGCCGCCGAGCAGCCGGTCGACGCCGATCTCGACCCCGGCGCGCGCCGAGGCAAGCGCGGCCTCGGGCGTGGTGCTGACGACCTCGAGATAGCTGGTGGCACCCCCGGCCTTGATCCGCCGGTTCACTTCGCGCAGCAGGGCAGGATCGAGCCCCACATCCTTGAACCCGATATGGCGCAGCCCGAGCGGCCGGATCGCGTCGAGCACCTCGAGCGCGTCCAGGACGGTCTGGTCATCGCGGGTCAGCATGAAGATGAAGTCCATCGGCACCGGCGCCGCGTCCCCTGGCGGTTGTGGTTGGAGCATGCCAACACAAAATTGTGGCAAGTGCCACAAGATTCTTGGCATCTCCCAAGCCTGCATGCTAGCAGTGACGATCGACCAACGATCGGCGGCCGCAACGGGAGGGAGCGATGTCGAAGGATGCAAGCAAGACATGCGGGCTCGGGCGGGCGCTCGATCTTCGCCGCCTGACCGGGGGCCGCCTGACCGGGGGCCGCCTGACCGGGGGGGCGCTCTGATCCCTCTGATCGGGAGCGCTCTGATCGGGCTCGGCACGACCGGTCCGGCCGCCGCCTGGAGCCTCGAGGAGGCCGCCGCCCCCTACAAGGGCGTCACGATCCGCGCGATCGGCGAGGCGCTGCCGCCGCTCGAGGCGATGGACGCCATGAAAGGCGAGTTCGAGCAGCGCACCGGCATCAAGGTCGTGATCGAGATGTACGAGCACTCCGAGGCGGTCAACAAGGTGATGCTCGACCTCAACTCCAAGCGCGGGCGCTATGATTTCATTCTGCAGCCGCATCGGGAGCTTGGCCGGTTCGTCGAGAACGGTCATCTGGTGCCGCTCGCGAAGTTCATGGACGACCCGAAGCTGCGCAACCCGGACTTCAAGCCGGAGGACGTGCTCTACGACCGCCTGTGGCACGAGATCTCGTGGTACCAGGGCAAGATGTACGGCTTTCCGTTCACCGCGCTCACCATGTACATGTGGTACCGCAAGGACCTCGCCGAAGACCCCAAGGAGAAGGCGGGCTTCAAGGCCAAGTATGGCTACGAGCTCCAGCCGGCGAAGACCTGGGACCAGTACCGCGATCTCGCCGAGTGGTTCACCCGGCCCGAGCAGGGCTTCTACGGCACCGCCCTCCAGGGCAAGCGCCACGAGGCGCTGTGGTACGAATGGCTCAACTTCCTCTACAGCTTCGGCGGCGACATGATGGACGTGCAGAGCGGCAGCGAATGCGGCCCGATCATCGTCAACAGCCCCGAGGCGATCGCCTCGCTCGAGTATTACAAGAGCCTGATGAAATACTCACCGCCGGACACGCTCAACTACTTCTGGGACGACGTCATGGCGCTGATGCAGCAGAGCAAGGTGTTCGAGCTGATCATGTGGAACGATGCGACCTACGCGGTCGCCCAGGACACCTCGGTGAGCCAGGTGGTCGGCAAGATGGGCTTCGACCTCGTGCCCCAGGGGGCGGGCGGCAAGGTCGGCCAGGTCGAGGGCTGGACCTATCTGATCCCGGCCTATGCCAAGAACCAGGAGGCGGCGTTCCTGTTCATCCAATGGATGATGGAGTTTCCGCAGCAGCTCAAGCAGCACCTGAACGGCGGCGCCTCGGCGCGCCCGGACGTGTACGCCGACCCCGAGGTCCAGAAGCTGCCCTACGCCAAGGCCTCGATGCAGACCAACGAGGTCGCGATCCCGAAGCCGACGATCCCGGAATCGCCTCAGATCACCGACATCCTGGTGCGCGAGCTCAGCTCCTATCTGGCCGGCGACAAGGACGCCAAGGCGGCGCTCGACACGGCGGCGGGCGAGATGCACGACCTGCTCGGCGACTGCGCCCCGCTGCGCTACCCGGTGCAATAGGCGCGCGGGACCGGCGCCCGGCCCGGTCTCCCCGTCTTCCCCGCTCGACCGCATGCCGGACCCCGATCCCAGGCGGCGCGCTCGAGCGTGGTCGTGACCGGGGGTAGGGGCGCGGTCGTGACCGGTGTGGTCTTGACCGGGGCGGTCGTGGCGGGGCGGCGTCGTGACCGGGTGTGGTCGTGACCAGCGTGGTCGTGACCGGTGCGTCGTGACCGGTGTGGTCGTGACCGGTGTGGCGGTGGCGGGGCGGGGTCGTTGACCGGCTGGGCCGCGACCGAGGAGCGGGGTCGTGGCGACGGCAAAGCCTCGGGCGTCAATGCCGGCCGTCGTGGCCTTAACCGGAAGTTAACCTCTGGTCGTCAATCCTTGGTTCGGGTGGTCCATGCGACCCTGGGAATCCGCCCGCCCGCCGCCGGGCAAGCCGGCGACACGGACTTCCACGGTCGCATGGACCACCGAGCATCGAGACGTTAAGAGACAAAGGTGAACCAAAGGTTAAGCCGGATCGTCCGGGGTTCGAAGGTGGTCATGACCGGGATCATGCGGCTCGGGCGTTGCCTGATCGAGCGGCGGGTCGCGATCGGGGATGCGGGCGGCGCCCGGGCGGGGTCGGAGACGGGTCGCGGCCGCCGACCGGCGGTGTCCCCGGCATCGTTCGCGCCGGGCGGTCCGGCTCGAGCCGGGTCATGACCGGCACCACCCCTGGAGGTTCCCTCGCCGGCGACCGGACCGATCGCCCCGGCGGCCTCCGCTACCGGCTCCTCGACCAGGCCGTCGGGCCGCTGTTCCTGGCGCCGGCCCTGATCCTGTTGCTCCTGATCCTGGTCGGGCCGTTCGGCTACATGGTCTGGACCAGCCTCACCGACCTCAGCTTCGCGCTGCCCAACCGCAACGGCGCCTTCGTCGGCTTCGACAACTTCCGCCGGCTGATGCACGACCCGATCTTCTGGCACAGCTTCCTTCTGACCCTCTGGTTCGTGTTCGCGGTCGTCGTGCTCGAGTTTCTGCTCGGCTTCGCGCTCGCGCTCCTGTTCCGCCATCAGCTCCAGCACCAGGGCATCGTGCTGACGCTGTTCCTGATCCCGATGATGCTGGCGCCGGTCGCGATCGGGCTGATCTGGAAGCTTCTGCTCCAGGGCGACTTCGGCATGCTGACCCACTATCTGCGCGCGGTCGGCATCATCAACCTGCGCACCGCCCTGCTCTCCGATCCCGGCCTCGTGCTGCCGACCATCATGCTGATCGACGTCTGGCAATGGACCCCGTTCGTGACCCTGGTCCTGCTCGCCGGCCTGCTCAGCCTGCCGCGCGAGCCCTACGAGGCCGCGGTCATGGACGGTGCCCGGCCCTGGCAGATCTTCCGCGACGTCACCTTGCCGATGCTCCGGCCGATCATCGCGCTCGTGGTCCTGTTGCGCGCGATCGACGCCTTCAAGGAGTTCGACAAGGTCTTCATCCTGACCGGCGGCGGCCCCGGCATCGAGACCGAGCTGCTCTCGATCTACACCTACCGGATCAACTTCAAGGACTGGGACCTCGGCTATGGCGCGGCCTGCGCCTTCATGGTCTATCTGGTGGTCCTGATCATGTGCTCGGTGTTCTACAAGGCGATCACCTGGACCGAGGGCCGCGCGCCGCGACCGGCGGCCCCGGGAGCATCGCCCGGAGCGTCATCATGAGCCGCGCCTGGCGCGGCCTCGCCTGGGCCCTGATCCTCGCGGTCCTGGTGATGGCGCTCACGCCCTACCTCTGGATTTTCCTGACCTCGTTCAAGAGCCGCCTCGATGCGCTGGCCTCGGTGCCGGTCTGGATCTTCCATCCGACCTTCGAGCACTATCCCGCGGTCTTCCTCGACAAGGGCTACCTGCCGCTGGTCGGCAACAGCGTCCTGGTCGCGGTCTCGAGCACGACGCTCTCGCTCTGGTCGGCGTGCCCGCCGCCTATCTGTTCGCGCGCCAGGACTTTCCCGGCAAGGAGGACCTGTTTTTCTTCTTCCTGACCACCCGCATGGCGCCGCCGATCTCGGTGGTCGTGCCGATGTTCCTCCTGTTCACCATGCTCGGCATCACCGACACGCCGCTCGCGGTGATCCTCGCCCATTCGACCTTCAATCTGTCGCTCGTGGTCTGGGTGATGCGCGGCTTCTTCGCCGAGATCCCCAAGGAAATCGACGAGGCCGGCATGATGGATGGCCTGACCCGGGCCGGCACCTTCCTCCGCCTGCTGGTCCCCCTGGCCGCACCCGGGCTCGCCGCGACCGCCATTCTATGCTTCATCCTGAGCTGGAACGAGTTTCTCTATGCTTTTGTCCTGGTTGCCTTCGAGGGCCGGACCTTGACCGTCGGCATCCCCGGTCTGGTGACCCCGCACGGCACCCTTTGGGGCCAGGTCGCGGCGGTCGCCGTGGTCGCGACCCTGCCGATCGTGGTCTTCACCTTCCTGGTCCAAAAGCACCTGGTGCGCGGCCTCACCTTCGGCGCGATCAAAGCCTGACCATGAGGGCCTGAGCCATGGGGGTCGAGTTCAAGGCGGTCCGCAAGGTCTTTCCGGATGGCACGGTCGCCCTCGAGGGGCTGGATCTGGCCTTCGAGACCGGCGAGTTCCTGGTCCTGCTCGGGCCGTCCGGCAGCGGCAAGACCACCGCCTGCCGCCTGCTCGCCGGGCTCGAGGCGCCGAGCGCCGGCAGCCTCTGGGTCGACGGCCGCGACATCACCGCGCTGCCGCCGCGCGCCCGCGGCATGAGCATGGTGTTCCAGAACTACGCGCTCTACGGCCACAAGACGGTCTACGAGAACATCGCCTACCCCCTGCGCATCCGGAAGTTTTCGCGCGCGGACATCGACCGCACCGTGCGCGAGATCGCCGCCATGCTCCAGATCGAGACCCAGCTCGAGCGACGCCCGGCCCAGCTCTCGGGCGGCCAGGCGCAACGGGTCGCGGTCGCCCGCGCGCTGGTCTGGCAGCCGCTGATCTGCCTGATGGACGAGCCGCTCTCCAACCTCGATGCCCTGCTCCGCCTGCAGACCCGGACCGAGCTCAAGCGCCTGCACGGCGAGCTCGGCCGGACCTTCGTCTTCGTCACCCACGACCAGGAGGAGGCGATCACGCTCGGCACCCGGATCGCGGTCCTGAACGAGGGCCGGCTGGTCCAGCTCGACACGCCGCGGCGGATCTACCGCGCGCCTGCGACCCGCTTCGTCGCCGAGTTCATCGGCCGGCCGGCGATGAACACCGTGGACGGCATCGTCGAGGCAGGCGTGTTCCGCGCCGGAGGTTTGGCCCTGCCGGTCGACGGCCGCCCCGAGGGGCCGTTGGTGCTCGGCATCCGCCCCGAGGCGCTGGTGCTGCGCCCGGAGCCGACGCAGGACAGCGTCACCTTCGCGCTCGACGTGGTCGAGCTGGTCGAGCCGGACACGCTGCTGTTCGTCAAGACCGGCGCCGTCGCGATGGTCGCGCGGGTCATGCGCGACGTCGGCGAGCGTCTTCCCGGCGCGCCGGTCCATCTCGAGCTGCCGCCGGCCGAGCGCCATTTCTTCGACGCCCGGACCGGCCAGCGCCTGCCGTGAGCCCGCTGGTCCATCTCGTCCCGCTCGGGGTCGCGGCGCTCAGCTGGCTCGGGCTGCACCGGCTCAACCGCCGGCGCGGCTGGTTTCGGATCGGCGAGCTGATCTTCTGGGACGCGATCCTTCTGGTCCTGATCTTCCTGGTCTGGTTGCGCTGGTTCTAGCCCGAGCGCAGGCGCACGGGCGCAACCGGGACCTGCGGCCGACGTTCGATCATCGACGCGGTCACGGGCGACCATCTTCCGTTAACACCGCCGATGGTAGACCGGTGCAGGGTCTCCGGCTTGGTCTCAACCATCTTGTCCATGCCCTCACCGAGCGCACGCCTCAAGGACTGGCTGGAGCGCACCAGCACCACCAAGGCTGCAGCCATCCTCGTGGTCGGCGCCTTGGTGGTCGCCGATGCGACATCCTCGGCTTTGGCGGGGCTCCTCAACCGGCTCGCAGGTGACGTGGTCGGGCACGAGCTGGAGCGCGTGCTCTCGATCGGCGCGACGGTTGCGCTCGTCGGGCTGCCGGCGGCCTGGGCGCTGGTCGGGCTGATCAAGCGCCGCGTCGCGACCGAGATCCAGCTGCATGAAGCCAGAGCGCGGGCCAACGCCACCGCGGGGCTGCTCGAGAGCACGCTGGCCAACGTCCCGGACTCAATCGCGCTGTTCGACGCCGAGGGGCGCCTGCAGCTCTTCAACCGCGCCTATGCGCGCCTGTTTGGGGCGACCGCCGACCTTCTGGTCCCTGGCGCGCGCTTCGAGGATCTGATCCGAACCTGGGCCGAGCGGGGACTGGCGCCGGATGCGATCGGGCGGGTCGAGTCATGGGTCGAGCAGCGGATGCACCGGTTCCGGCATCCTCCAGGCCCGATGGAGCGCGTCTTTCCCGACGGCTCCTGGTGGCAGATCAACGAGCACCGGACCGCCGAGGGCGGCGTGGTGCAGATCGCCTCCGACATCACCCCGGTCAAGGAGCGCGAGGCGGCGTTGCGCGCCAGCGAGGAGCGCTTTCGCCAGTTCGCCGAGGCGGCCTCGGACTGGTTCTGGGAATTCGATGCCGAGCAGCGCTTCACCTACGTGTCCGAACGGATCAGAAGCGTCCTCGGCATGCAGGCCGAACGGATGCTCCACAACCGTCCGGACGACATCGTCCCGGACATGCACGAGCAGGCCGGCTGGCCCGCCTATCGCGATGCCATCGCCGCCCGCCGCCCGTTTCGCGACTTCGTCGTGCGCTTCGTCGCCCACGACGGCAACGAGCGCCACGTCAAGGTCTCCGGTGTGCCCGTGCTCGACGGCGATGGCGCCCTGCTCGGCTACCGCGGGACCGGCACCGACATCACCGAGCGGACCAGGGCGGAGGCGCGGGTCCAGCACCTCGCGCATCACGATGCGCTCACCGGTCTGCCGAACCGCACCCTGTTCCACGACCGGTTCCGCCAGGCGCTGGCGCAGGCCGAGCGCAGCGGCAGCGAGGTCGCGATCCTGCTGATCGACCTCGACCACTTCAAGGACATCAACGACACCTTCGGCCACGACGCCGGCGACTTTCTCCTGTGTCGGGTGACGGAGCGCCTCGCCGACTGCATCCGCAAGACCGACACCGTCGCCCGCATGGGCGGCGACGAGTTCGCCATCGTCCTGACCGGACTGCGGCAGCCGGCCGATGCCAGCCATGTGGCGCAGACGATCGTGGAGAGTCTGTCCGAACCGATCGCGTTCCATGGCCAGAACCTGTGCGTCGGCGCGAGCGTCGGCGTCACGATCTATCCGAGCGACGATACCGAGCCCGACTTGCTGCTCCGGAACGCCGACGTCGCGCTTTATCAGGCCAAGGAGAACGGCCGCGGCGGCTACAGCTTCTTCGTCCCCGAGATGACCGCGGAGATCGACCGGCGTCGGCGCCTGGAACACGACCTGCGCCTCGCCCTGGCGCACGATCAGTTCGTCCTCCACTACCAGCCCCAGGTGAGTCTCGAGGACGGCCGGCTGATCGGGTTCGAGGCGCTGCTGCGCTGGCAACATCCCGAGCGCGGGCTGATCGGCCCCGCCGCGTTCATCGGGCTCGCCAACGAGCTCGGTCTGACCGTGCCGATCGGCGAGCGGGTGCTGCATCATGCCTGCCTGCAGGCACGGACCTGGCTCGATGCTGGTCTGGAGCCCGGGCGCATCGCGGTCAACCTGTCCATGGCCGAGTTCCACCGCGCCGACCTGGCCCGGACGGTACGCAGCGTGCTCAACGACACCCGCCTGCCCGCCTCGCTGCTCGAGATCGAGATCGCCGAGGACGTTCTCATCGAGCACGATTCGGATCGGGTGCTGCAGAAGCTCACAGAGCTGCGCCAGCTTGGGGTGACCTTCGCCCTCGACAATTTCGGCACCGGTTACGCGTCGCTCAGCTATCTCAGGCGGTTCCGGGTCGACCGGCTGAAGATCGACCACTCGTTCGTGCGCGACATCGGCAGCGATCCCGACGATGCGGCGATCGCTCGGGCAGTGATCAACCTCGGCCACAGCCTCAACCTGGAGGTCATCGCGGAAGGGGTCGAGGGCGAGGAGCAGGCGAGTTTCCTGCACCTCAACGGCTGCGACGGCGCGCAGGGCTACCACTTCGCGCCGCCGCTGCCGGCGGCGGAGGCGACCGCTCTGCTGGAACGGACCGGGGCCCCGGTGCGCGAGCTGCTGCCAAGCTGAGCCGCGCGCGACCGCCGTTTTGGCCGGCGCCACCTCGACCCTGAGCCGGCTCCCCAACGCCCCCAGCCTCGAATCGCTTGCGGCAGGCCTGAAACCAGCGTCGGTGCAGTCGGAGAGCGGACCCGCAGCCGCTCTACGCTGAATTCATTTAGCTTCCCGCCCGTCCTGCTGGTAAGAGATGAACTTGGAGGCTTAGACGGCGGCCGGAGTCGCATGGCTGATCGAATGAACGAGAGCGCTCGTTTGCGTCGCAATCGATGGGGTCTGAGTGTCGGACTGGTCCTGGCGGTGCTGCTCGGGCTGCATGCGGCCGCGGCAGTTGCAGCGAGCGGCGAATTACTGACGGTTCGCGTGAAAGAGGGGCAGAGCCTGCGCGATCTCGCGGCCGAGCACCTCGGCGATCCCGATCTCTGGACGGCGATCCTGCGCGCCAATGGCCTGTCGCCCGCGGACGTCCACCCCGGCATCGAGCTCAAGATCCCGGTCGGCCCGATCGCCGCCGCCAACAAGGCGCTCGGCGACGCCCTGGACCAGATCCAGAAGGCGACCGAGCAGGGGGCGCGTCTGTTCGCCGCGGAGCAGATCGGCCAAGCGATCAAGCTGCACAACGCCGCCATCGCCAAGCGCAAGGCCGGCGACTGGGATGCGGCCGCCAAGCTCGCGGGCGAGGCCAAGCTCGCGGCCGATGCTGCGCTGACCGCGGCGCTCGCGCAACGGGACGCGGCCGCCGATGCCCTGCTCAGCGACCGCCAGGGCTGGGTCGAGGGGCAGCGGCCGCAGGACCTGGTGTGGGCCGACCGGCCGCTCGATGCGGTCCTGGTCGAGGACGAGAAGGTCCGCACCCTGTCGCGCTCGACCGCCCAGATCACCTTCCAGGACGACAGCCGGCTGCGGCTCAACGCCAACTCGCAGGCGGTGATCCAGCGCATGCGGGTCGATCCCTTGAGCCGCGAGCAGGAGGCCAAGGTCAGCCTGGTCGAGGGCGACTTCTATGCGCTGCTCGCCGGCAAGAGCCAGCGCAAGAGCTTCGAATTGCAGGTGCCGCAGGTCCAGACCCAGATCGAATCGACCAATTTCTGGGTCAGCCACGACAGCGGCGGCTCCAAGTTCGCCAACTACGACGACCGGGCGCTCGAGGTCTCGGCGCAGGGCAAGAGCGTGACCCTCGGCCGCGACCAGGCGGCCGTGGTGCGCAGCGGCGCGCAGCCGAGCGACAAGATCGACATCCTGCCGGCCCCGGCGCTCGCCGGGCCCGCGGACGACCAGGTCGCGTTCGACGCCAAGGTCAAGCTCAGCTGGGCGGGCGTGCCCGATGCCGCCGGCTACTGGCTCGAGGTCGCCTACGACCCGGGCTTCGCGCGCATGACCCTCAGCCGCTGGGGCCTGGCCGAGCCGGGCTTCCAGAGCGAGCCCCTGAACGTCGGCGCCTATTACTGGCGGGTCGCAGCCCTCGACAAGTTCGGCCTGCCGGGCGCGCGCAGCGAGGTCTGGCGCTTTCACGTCCAGACCGACGTCACGCCGCCCTACGTCTCGATCAGCGCGCCGGCCGAGGGCGCCATCCTGCGCCAGAGCCCGCTCGAGCTGCGCGGCCAGAGCGAGCCCGGCGCCAGGCTCGAGCTCGACGGCCAACCGCTCGAGGTCGGCCCCGACGGCAGCTTCGCGACCGAGTATCGGCCCAAGCCCGGCCCCAACCAGCTGACCATCAAGGCGACCGACAGCGCCGGCAACGTCACCCAACGGTCGCGCGCCTTCGTGTTCATGCCCGACGAGCGTGCGGCGGTGATCTTCGACGACGATCTGCCCAAGCTCGGGGTCCGCCATTTCGTCACCGCCCGCGACGTGATGTCGATCACCGGCAAGACCAGCGCCAACGCCCAGATCCAGATCGCTGCCGCCGACGGCGCCGCGCGCGCCTCGACCTACGCCGACGCCAAGGGGCGGTTCGGGGTCAACGTGCCGATGCGGGCCCAGGACGAGACCTTCGAGATGCAGGTGGTCGCACCCTCGGGCTTCGCGAGCCAGGACCAGTTCGAGATCACGGTCGACCAGACCCCGCCCCGGATCGAGTTCGAGGCGCCGCCGCCTTCGGTCACCGCGGTCGAGTGGCTGCCGCTCCGGGGCAAGGTCGAGGGCGCCGTCGAGCTCCTGATCAACGGCCAGCCGACCAAGCTGATCGATGAGGCCTTCGACCAGACGGTGACGCTCCGCCAGGGCGTCAACCGGATCGAGCTGGTGGCGAGCGATCTGGTCGGCAACGTCGGGGTCGAGAAGCTCGAGATCGTCCTCGACCAGGAGCCGCCGAAGCTGATCGAGACGTCGGTCTCCAAGGACCGCGCGAGCGGCGGCGACACGGTGACCGTCAACGTGGTCGCGAGCGACCCTTCGGGCATGAAGCAGGCGGCGGCGTTCAGCCTCCAGGTCGGCGACCGCCTGCTGTCCGACTTCCTGCGCTTCAACAAGAGCAGCCAGAGCTACCGCTCGACCCTCGTCCTACCCAAGGACGCGAGTGGTCCGATTGCTCTTAAGGATGTCGAGCTCGAAGACTACGCTGGCAATCGGAAACGATATACGTTCAGGTAACCAAGCCGCGACGACAAGCGGCCAGGAGATCGGCCATGCGGGCTTTGCCGCGTGTTGTCTACGTCCTACCGGGTTGGCTGGCTCTGGCCGTGCTCGGCTGGAGCGCGCCCGCCGCGGCCCAGGAGACGCCGCTGTCGGTCACCTATGGCCCCAAGGCCTCGACCGCCGAAGGCGATCCCGACTACCGCGAGGTGATCTTCCTGAGCGTGCCGGACAGCGTCAAGGACCGGCTGTACCTGCGCGTGTTCGACCCCGATACCGGCGGCGATCATGACCTGATCTACGGCGCCGCCGACGACACCCAGATCCGGTACCGGCTGTTCGGCGGCGAGGGCGCCTACAGCGGCGCCGTCAGCGGCGGCCCGGAGCCCGGTCCCGAGCAGCTGGCCGCCGGCACGGCGATCGACGAGCGCGTGATCGGCGCCAGCCCCGCCCTCGACGACCGCTGGCAGACCCTGTTCTCGGCGCTGCCGGAGCAGGGCGAGGCGGTCGGCGGCCGGCGGATCTTCCGCCTCCAGGTCGAAGGCACGGCGGGCGACGACGCCAACCTCTACTCGGTCACCCTCAGCCTGCGCGATCGCCGCAACCTCGCCCCGGACGGCCTCGAGATCGTCGATTTCGCGCCCACGGTGCGGGTCCCCGACGGCCAGCACGTGACCGAGCTGCGCTTCGACGTGCCGGCCGACGCCGAGCGGCTGACGGTGCGCAACTTCGATGCCGCCAACGCCGAGATCTCGTTCGTGACCAGCTTCCGCTCGGTGCCGGTGGCGGCTTCCGGTCAGAACGAGTGGCGCGAGAGCGAGATCCAGGTCCAGCCCGACGAGCGCGGCCAGGTCGCCGCGCTGGTGTTCGGCGGCGGCGAGGAGCTGCCGAACGACGCCACCTTCCAGGTCATCGACCAGGCGGGTCAGGCACTGCCGATCCAGCTCGCGCCGAGGCTCTGGAAGCCGAACCAGCGGCCGCTGCCGGAAGCCGACGTCGAGCTGCTCGCGAACTGCGTCTCGGTCGCCTTCGACGCGTCGCGCTCGAGCGATCCGGACGGCGACCAGCTGAGCTACGAGTGGCAGTTCGGCGATGGTGCCACCGGCTCCGGCCGGGCCTTGGTCCACCAGTATCCCGGACCCGGCACCTACCACGCGGCGCTGCGCCTCCTGGATTCCTCGGGTCAGGTCGGCGACGGCGCCGTCAGGCCGCTGGAAGTGTTCCTCAAGCGGCCGCCGACCGCGCTGACCGGCCCCGACCTGGTCGTCGCCCCGGGCGAGCCGGTCGCCTTCGACGCTGCCGGCTCGACCGCCGGCGAGCGCCCGATCGCGCACTATCTCTGGGACTTTTACGACGGCAGCAGCGGCGAGGGCGAGCGCACCAGCCACAGCTTCGCCAAGCCCGGCCGCTACGTGGTCACGCTCCGCGCCGAGGACGACAGCAGCCCGCCCTGCAACTTCTCGACCGACCAGCAGATCGTCCAGGTCAACGCCCGCCCGGTCGCGGTCGCGGGCGAGGACCAGCGGGTCTCGGTCGGCCAGACCGTCAGCCTCGACGGCCAGCGTAGCTACGACGTCGACGGTAAGATCACGGGCTACCAGTGGGACCTCGGCGACGGCACCAGCGCGACCACGCCCGCCGTCGACCATGGCTACGCCGCGCCCGGCACCTACACCGCCACCCTCACGGTCGAGGACGATGCCGGGGTCGCCAACAGCCGCAGCTCGGATTCCGGTCCAGGTCGTGGTCAACGCGCCGCCGGTCGCCGAGGCCGGCCCGGATCGCCACGTCGCGATCGGCGAGGTGATCACCTTCGATGCCGGCGCCTCGCGCGATCCCGACGGCAGCCTGATCGCCTACGCCTGGGACTTTGGCGACGGCGCCCGCGGCGACGGCCGGCTCGTGCAGTACGCCTACCACCGCTCGGGCGTCTACCGGGTCGGGCTGACCGTGCGCGACGATTCCGCGACCGACACCAACAGCGCGAGCGACAGCCTGACCGTCGTGGTCAACGAGCCGCCGGTCGCGGATGCCGGCCCCGACCAGACGGTGAGCTCGAGCGAGGTCCACTTCGACGGCACCGGCTCGCGCGATCCGGACGGCAGCATCGCCGCCTACGCCTGGGACTTCGGTGACGGCGGCAGTGGCAGCGGGCCGACGCCCGTACACGTCTACAAGACCGCCGGCAGCTACCGGGTGCGGCTCACCGTGACCGACGATTCCGGCACGCTCCGGAGCAGCGCCAGCGATGACATGCAGGTCGTGGTCAACGCCGCACCGATCGCCGACGCCGGGCCTGATCTGGTCGGCGCGCCGGGCCAGGAGCTCAAGTTCGTCGCCGCCGGCTCGCTCGACCCGGACGGCGACGTCGCCCAGTACGTCTGGTCGTTCAAGGACGGCGCCAACGCCAACGGCGCGCAGGTCAGCCACAAGTTCGACCGGCCGGGCGTCTACAACGTGCGCCTCAGCGTCAAGGACAACACCGACCAGGCCAAGGCGGTCGACTACGACGAGGCCAAGGTCGTGATCAACGCGGCCCCGGTCGCCAGGGCCGGCCCGGATCTGCGGGCGGCGCCGGGCGATGCGGTCACCTTCGATGGCCGCAACTCGTTCGACCCCGACGGCGGCGCGCTCACCTACCGCTGGGATTTCAGCGACCAGGCCGAGCCGAGCTTCGGCGCCCAGGTGGTCCGCGCCTACAAGGCGCCCGGCGTCTACAACGCCCAGCTGACCGTGACCGACGACAGCGGCGCGATCAACGCGGTCGACCGCGACGAGGTCGAGATCCGGATCAACCATCAGCCGGTCGCCTCGGCCGGCTCGGACATCACCACCTGGCAGACCGCGATCAGCTTCGACGGCAGGGCGTCAGCCGATGCCGACGGCGACGCGCTGACCTATCGCTGGGATTTCGGCGACGGCACGCCGGCCGGTGCCGGCGCCGTGGTCAGCCATACCTATGCCGACGGCGGCAGCTACCCGGTCACGCTCACGGTCGATGACGGCACCGGCCTGTGGAACGCGAGTGCCAGTGCCGTGATCACGGTCACCATCAACCGGCCGCCGGTCGCGGTCGCGGGCGTCAACAAGGAGGTCTGCGCCGGCGACATCGTGGTGTTCGACGGCAGCGGGTCGAGCGATCCGGACGGCGGGCTGCTCCGCTATCACTGGGCCTTCGGCGACGGCGGCACGGCCGACATCGTCAACCCGACCCGGACCTTCGACAAGGGCGCGGTCTACCCGGTCACGCTCACCGTCCAGGACGAGTTCGGCTTCCCGAACGACCGGGACACCTCCCGGATCGTGGTCAAGGTCGACGAATCGCCCCTCGCCGTGGCCGGCCCCGATCAGGAGGTCTGCGCCGGCACCGAGGTCCACTTCGACGGCTCGGCCTCGCGGGATGCCGACGGCGTGGTCAACCGCTTCACCTGGGACTTCGGCGACAACACGACCGGCGGCGGCGACAAGCCGGTGCACGTCTACCCCCAGGCCGGCAACTATCGGGTCCTGCTCACCATCGAGGGCGACCAGGCCGGGCAATGCGACAACACCAGCACCAACGAGATGCACGTCAAGGTGGTCGAGGCGCCGGTCGCCCAGATCGCCGGCCCGAGCGCGGTCGCGGCCGGCGCGGTCGCCAGCTTCGATGCCAGCCAGTCCTCGGGCGCCACCGGCCAGATCCAGAGCTGGATCTGGAACTTCGGCGACGGCGCCACCGCCGAGGGGCCGACGGTCGAGCACGTCTATCAGAAGCCCGGCGCTTATCTCATTCGCCTGAGCATCGGGACCGACGCCACCGCCAGCGAATGCAACGCGAGCACGGTCCAGCACGCCGTGATCGCCAACGCCCCGCCGGTCGCCGACGCCGGCAAGGATCGCCTGGTCGGGGTCAACCAGGAGGTGCTGTTCGACGGCTCGGGCTCGAGCGATCCCGACGGCGCGATCACGTCCTGGTCCTGGGACTTCGGCGACGGCACCCAGGCGTCCGGCATCAACGTCCGCCATCGCTACGCCGCGAGCGGCCGGTTCCCGGTCACGCTGACCGTGACCGACGACACCACGCTCGAGAACAACCAGGCGAGGGCCACCGTCATGGTCACGGTCAACGCGCCGCCCGAGCCGGTGATCGCCGGCCCGAGCGCCGCCTGCCCGGGCGAGACCGTGGCCTTCGACGGCCGCCCGTCGAAGGACGCCGACGATGACATCAAGCACTTCCTCTGGCGCTTCGGCGACGGCGCCGGCGCCGAGGGCGCCGAGGCGAGCCACAGCTACACGACCCCCGGCCGCTACCCGGTCGCCCTGCTCGCCGACGACGGCCTGGGTCTCAACAACAGCCAGCAGCAGGCGATCCTGGACCTGCACGTCAACCGGCCGCCGCGACCGATGGCCGGCCCCGACCGGCTGGTCTGCCCCGGTGAGGCGGTGACCTTCGACGGCAGCACCTCGGTCGACTGGGACGGCAAGCTGGTGCGCTACCAGTGGGACTTCGGCGACGGCGGCACGGCCGAAGGCGCCAAGGTCGAGCACAGCTACGCGCAGCCCGGCGCCTACCAGGCCCGCCTCACGGTGACCGACGATTCCGGCTCGAGCTGCGCCAGTGCCGTCGATCTCGCCGAGGTCCACGTCAACGCGCCGCCGGTCGCGGTCGCCGGCCCCGATCGCAAGGGCTTCGTCGGCGGCGCCTACGATCAGCTGCTGTTCGACGCCTCGGCCTCGAGCGACGCCGATGGCCAGCCGCTGAGCTTCACCTGGGACCTGGGCGATGGCGTCACCCGGACCGGCGAGAAGGTCCTGCACGCCTACAGCAAGCCCGGCGAATACAAGGTCCGGCTCGGGGTCGCCGACGGCACCGGGCTCGCCTGCGGCCAGTCGGTCGCCGAGATCAAGGTCGACGCCCAAAGTCGCGATCAGGCCCCGGCCCAGCAGGCGCAAAAGTAGGCTCGAGGCCCCCCGGGCGGCGGCGCATGCGGCTCAACCTTCGCACCAAGCTCCTGCTGTTCGCGATCGCGATCGCGATCGTGCCGCTGCTGGTCGCCGGCCGGACCATGATCCGGATCGCCCAGGACGAGCTCAAGAGCTCGGCCAACGAGCAGCTGGTCAACACCGCCCAGCAGCTGGCGGCGGAGATCAACGACCTGTACGAGCGCACCTGGCTGGCGCCCCTGGTCCTGATCCGCAACGCGGTCGACGACCAGCGGCTCGGCGTCCAGGAGAAGATCTCGCTCTTGACGCTCGGCATCGCCGACATCCCGGACATCGTCGCCCTGCAGCTCACGGTCGAGGGCGCAGCCCTGCCCCTGGTCGTGGTCAAGGACGACTTCTCGGCCCACCTCAAGGCCGCCGGGCTCGACCCGCTCGAGGTCCTGCGCGTGCCCGCCAGCCTGATCGGGGCGCTGCGCGAGAGCAACGACGGCACCGTCAGCGAGGTCCGGCACATCGCCCAGACCGACGACTGGCTGGCGACCGTCGTGCTGCCGCTGAAAACCGACTTCGGTGGCGGCCGGGCGTCGCTCTCGGCGCGCATCGACCTCGAGCGCCTGCGCCAGTTCGTCCAGAACCATCCGTTCAACCGGACCGGGGTCGTGACCATCGTCGACGGCGAGGGGCGCAAGGTGTTCGACCCGAAGCGGGCCGACCTCAACAGCTACGAGATCGTGGCGGAGGCGATCCGGCTGCTCAAGGCGGGCACCCCGATCATCAGCGTCGAGCCCTACAAGCGCCCGGACGGCGAGGTGATGCTCGGGGCATTCGTGTTCCCGCGGCCGTTCCAGTGGGCGATCCTGGTCGAGAAGCGCCAGCGCGACGCCTATCTCGCGGTCGAGAAGATGCTCAGGAGCCTGGGCTTCTGGTCGCTGATCGGCCTCGCCGTGGCGGTCTTGGGCGCGATCCTCCTGGCGCTCCGGATCAGCCGCCCGATCGTCAAGATCGAGCGGGTCGCCGCGGAGGTCGCGGGCGGCAACTTCGAGGCCCGGGTCCAGGGCGTGCGCTCGCGCGACGAGGTCGGCGACCTCGCCCGGCGCATGAACGAGATGGTGGTCGGCCTCAACGAGCGCTTTCAGCTCGCCAAGTTCGTCTCCGGCGGCACCATGGCCGCGATCAAGGTCGCCGACAAACAGGGGGTCCGGCTGGGCGGCGAGAAGCGCCTCGCGACCATGCTGTTCTGCGACATCCGGGGCTACACCTCATTCGCCGAGCGCCACGACCCCGAGACCGTGGTCGAGGTCCTCAACCTCTATTTCCAGCACCAGGCCGACTTCGTCGCCAAGCACCAGGGCGACGTCGACAAGTTCGTCGGCGACCAGATCGTCGCGGTCTTTCAGGGTCCGGACATGGCGCGCCATGCGGTCGGCTGCGCGCTCGAGATCCAGGCCAAGACCGACGAGCTCGGCCGTCAGCATCCGGACTGGGACCTCGACGTCGGCATCGGCATCAACACCGGCGAGGTGATCGTCGGCGCCATGGGCAGCAAGGACCGGATGGACTACACCGTGCTCGGCGACCATGTGAACCTCGCCGCCCGCCTCTGCTCGCACGCCGCGCCGGGGCAGACCCTGGTCACCGAGACCGCCTATCAGGCGATCGCGGCCTGTCCCGAGTTCGCCGCCGAGGCGCTGGCGCCGATCGCGGTCAAGGGCAAGCGCGAGCCGGTGCCGGTCTACCAGGTCCGGCCGGCGCCGACCGCCGCCGAGCCGCGCCTGCGCGCCAGCGCCTGAGGTCAGCCGGCAGGCGGGCGGCGACCCGGTCGGGCGGCCACCGGCCGGTGCTTTCGGGCCGCGCTCCAGCTCTGACCGCGGGCATAGCGCTCGATGGCCCGCGCCAACTCCGCGGTCGGGGCAATGACGTCGATGGCGCCCGCATGGGCGATCGCGTTCTCCGGCATGTCGGGGAACCGCGCTTCCTCCGGGCTCTGCACCATGGTGATCCCGCCGGCCCGCTTGATCGCGGCCAAGCCCTCGCTGCCGTCCCGCAGCAGCCCGGACAGCAAGACCCCGATCGCCCGCGGTCCGGCATGGCTTGCCACCGAGGCAAACAGGTCGTCGACCGTGTGGCCGCGTCGATTCGCGCCCGGATCGGCGGTCAGCTGGGCGTGGACCAGCTCATCGATCCCGAGATGGGCGGCGGGTTGTCCGAGGTAGCAGACCCCGACCAGCAGTTCCTGCCCGTGGACCGCCTCCACCACCGGCAGCCGGCTCTTCGCGGCCAGGACATTGCGCAGATGGCTCACCTGATCACCCGGCCGATGGATCACGGCCAGCACAATCGCGGGCAGGTCAGCCGGCAAGAGCTCCAAAAGAATTCTGACCTGCTCGATCCCACCGGCGGAAGCACCGATGGCGATCAGGTCGCGCCGCCGGGGGGGGGGCATGCCGGTTCATCTCCGCGGGTCCATCGAACAACAGCTGCCATGGTGTCATGTTTAGCAGGTCCAGGGAGTTGGGGCAATAAGCCCTCGATCCGATGCTTACGCCGGTCGCGCTCCATTTACCCAGATCAGGCGCGGCCGCCGCCGTCTTCCTGCCCGGTTGCGGCAGATGAGATCGCCGAACGTGCCAGCGCCCGCGAGGATGCTCATGCCCGCGAGAAGCCGCTCGTCAAGCGGCCGGCGAAGGTCTACCTAAAAGGTCAAGCAACAGGGGGGTTGGTCATGCGAGCCATCCGACAGATCTGCGTCGCGAGCGCGCTGATCGCGCTCGGCGCGGTGCAAGCGCACGCCCAGGAGATGAAGGCGGAGGTCATCCACTGGTGGACCTCGGGCGGCGAATCGGCGGCGGTCAAGGTGTTCGCCGACAAGTTCACCGAGGCCGGCGGCACCTGGGTCGACACCGCGATCGCCGGCGGCGAGAACGCGCGCACCGCCGGCATCAACCGGATCGTCGGCGGCGACCCCCCGACCGCGATGCAGTTCAACACCGGCAAGCAGTTCGACGAGCTGGTCGCCAATGGCCTCCTGCGCGACCTCGACGGCCTCGCCGCGCAAGAGCACTGGCAACAGGTGCTGCCGGCGGCGATCCTCAAGGCGATCACCCGCGAGGGCAAGGTCTACGCGGTGCCGGTCAACATCCACGGCCAGAACTGGCTCTGGTACAACACCAAGATCTTCAAGGACGCCGGCCTCGAGCCACCCAGGACCTTCGCCGACCTGATCGCTGCCGGGCCCAAGCTCAAGGCCGCCGGCGTGATCCCGCTCGCCCAGGGCGGCCAGCCCTGGCAGGAGCGGCTGCTGTTCAACGCGATCCTCTTGGAGGACGCCGGGGCCGACGTCTATCGCGAGGTGCTGACCGGCGCGGACCCCGAAGCGGTCAAGAGCGACGGCTTCCGCAAGGCCGCCCTGACCTTCGGCGAGCTCCGCGGGCTGGTTGACGAGGGCAGCCCGGGCCGCAACTGGAACGATGCGACCAACCTCGTGATCACCGGCAAGGCCGCGGTCCAGATGATGGGCGACTGGGCCAAGGGCGAGTTCATCGCCGCCGGCCAGACCCCGGACCAGGAGTACGGCTGCACCGTGCTCGGCGGCGGCTACATCATGGGCGGCGACGTCTTCGTGTTCCCCAAGATCGACGATGCGGCGCAGAAAGCGGCCCAGGACAAGTTGGCCCAGGTCATGATCGCGCCCGCGACCCAGATCGCGTTCAACATGAAGAAGGGCTCGGTGCCGGTCCGCCTCGATGTCGACGTCTCGAGCATGGACAGCTGCGCCCAGAAGGGCATGGCCGCGCTCCAGGACCCGGCGCAGCAGATCCCGAGCGACAACTTCCTCTCGACGCCGGATCTGGTGGGCGCGGTGCAGGATGCGATCACCCAGTACTGGCACAACCCACAGATGAAGGTCGACGCCTTCATCGAAAACTACGCCTCCGCGGTCGAGACCGCCGGCTGACGACGGCCCGCCGGCCCGCTTCCGGGACCGGCCCATGGCGATCGCGATCCGGCTGCCGTCACGCCGCCGCCGCTCGCTGGCGGCGCGCCTGCCGGCTCGCCTCGCGCTGGTGCCGGCGGCGGCGGTCGTGGTCGTGGTCTATCTCGGCTGCATGCTCTGGACCGTGCGGCTCTCGCTCAGCAGCTCCAAGCTGCTGCCGACCTTCGACTTCGTCGGATTCGACCAGTACCGGCGCCTGCTGACCAACACCCGCTTCCTGATCTCGGCCGAGAACGTCGTCGTGTTCGGCGTGCTGTTCCTCGCCGGCTGCCTCGTGCTCGGCTTCCTGCTCGCGGTATTCGTCGACCAGCAGGTCCGCGCCGAGGGCCTGTTCCGGACCGTCTTCCTCTATCCGCACGCGATGTCGTTCATCGTCACCGGCCTGGTCTGGCAGTGGTTCCTGAACCCGACGCTGGGCCTGCAGAAGCTGGTGCGCGATGCCGGCTTTCCGGGCTTCACCTTCGATTGGCTGGTCAACCGGGAGATGGTCGTCTACACGCTGGTGATCGCCGGCATCTGGCAATCCTCGGGGCTGGTCATGGCGATCCTGCTGGCGGGCCTGCGCGGCGTCGACGAGGACATCTGGAAGGCGACCCGGGTCGACGGCATCCCCACCTGGCGGGTCTACCTCTCGATCGTGCTGCCGCTGTTGCGCCCAATGCTGATCACCGCGACCGTCCTGCTCGCGATCGCGGTCGTCAAGGTCTACGACCTGGTGGTCGCGATGACCGGCGGCGGCCCGGGGATCGCGTCCGAGATGCCGGCCAAGTTCGTCATGGACCACCTGTTCCAGCGCGGCAACGTCGGCCTCGCGACCGCCTGCGCGAGCGTCATGCTGGTGACCGTGATCGCGGTCCTGGCGCCCTGGCTCTACGCCCAGTACGGGCCCACCAGCCGGCGGCGGGCGGCATGACCCCTGCCCGCCCCTCGGGTCGCCGGCCGCGGCACCTGACCTGGGGCCGGCTCGGCGTCTACGCCTTCCTGCTCGGCGCGGCCCTCTTCTTCCTCCTGCCGCTCTGGATCATGGTGCTGACGTCCTTGAAGTCCATGGACGAGATCCGCCTCGGCAACATCCTCGCCTGGCCGAGCGCGCTCACCTTCCAGCCCTGGATCGCGGCCTGGGCCGAGGCCTGCACCGGCCTGCGCTGCGACGGCATCAGCGTCGGCTTCTGGAACTCCGTCAGAATCCTGATCCCGTCCGTCATCCTCTCGATCCTGGCCGGCGCGCTCAACGGCTATGCGCTCGCCTTCTGGCGGGTGCGCGGCGCCGATCTCCTGTTCGCGATCCTCCTGATCGGCGCCTTCATCCCCTACCAGGTTTTTCTGTATCCCCTGGTCCGGCTGTTCTCGGTGCTCGGCGTCTACAATTCGCTGGCCGGGATCGTGATCGTCCACATCGTGTTCGGCCTGCCGATCATGACGCTCCTGTTCCGCAACTATTACGCGTCCCTGCCGCAGGAGCTGTTCAACGCCGCGCGGATCGACGGCGGCGGTTTCATGGCCATTTTCCTCAGGGTCATGCTGCCGATGTCGACCCCGATCCTGATCGTCGCCACGATCCTGCAGGTGACCGGCATCTGGAACGACTTCATCTTGGGCCTGACCTTCGCCGGCCGCGACAACCTGCCGATGACCGTGCAGCTCAACAACATCGTCAACTCGACCCAGGGCGAGCGCGCCTACAACGTCGACATGGCGGCGACCGTGCTGACCGGGCTCGTGCCGCTGGTGGTCTACTTGGTGTCCGGGCGCTGGTTCGTGCGCGGCATCGCCGCCGGCGCGGTCAAGGGCTGAGAAGGGTGGCCCGGGTTTCGGTCCGCGAGATCAGCGTCGCGTTCGGTGCGACCCGGGTCTTCGACCGGCTCCAGCTCGAGGTCGAGCCCGGCGAGTTTCTGGTCCTTCTCGGACCCTCGGGTTGCGGCAAGTCGACGCTTTTGAACGCGATCGCCGGCCTGCTCGAGGTCGACACCGGCGAGATCTGGATCGGCGAGCGCAACGTCACCTGGGAAGAGCCCAAGGACCGCGGCATCGCGATGGTGTTCCAGTCCTACGCGCTCTACCCGCGCATGAACGTGCGCCAGAACCTGTCGTTCGGGCTCAGGATGGCGAAGACGCCCAAGGCCGAGATCGAGCGCCGGGTCGGCCAGGCGGCGGCGATGCTCCAGATCGAGCCCTTGCTCGAGCGCCGGCCCGAGCAGCTCTCGGGCGGCCAGCGCCAGCGGGTCGCGATCGGCCGCGCTCTGGTCCGCGATGCCGCGGTGTTCCTGTTCGACGAGCCGCTCTCCAACCTCGATGCCCAGCTCAGGAACGAGCTCCGGGTCGAGATCAAGCGCCTGCACCAGCGGCTCGGCTCGACCACCATGATCTACGTCACCCACGACCAGATCGAGGCGCTGACGCTCGCCGACCGGATCGCGGTCATGCAAAGGCTCGAGATCCAGCAGCTCGGCAGCCCGGCCGAGATCTACCACCGGCCCGCCAACCGGTTCGTCGCGGGCTTCGTCGGCTCGCCCCGGATGAACTTCATCGAGGGCCGCATCGAAGGCGCGGAGGGCGGCTTCGCCTTCGTGACCGGCGACCGCCGGCTGCCGCTCGACGGTTACGACTTCAAGCGCCGGCCGGAAGCCGGCGCGCCGGTCACGCTCGGCATCCGGCCCGAGCACCTGACCCCCGAGGGCGACGGGACCTGCCGGCTGGAGGGCCTCGCGGTCGAGATGATCGAGCCGATGGGCGCCGACAGCCTGGTCTGGTGCGGCGACGGCCGGCTCTCGCTCGGGGTGCGGATGCCGGGCGAGCGGCCGGTGGCGCTCGGCACATCCCTGCCGCTCGGCCTCTCACCCCAGCAGCTGTCGCTGTTCGCGGACCAGGGCGCCCGCCTGTGACCCTCAAGGAGACTCCGATGAACCTCGCCGACGAGCTCTCGATCCAGCTCTACTCGATGCGCAACCATGGCGACCTCGACCGCCAGCTCTCGGCGCTGGCCGGGCTTGGCTATCGCCGGGTCGAGACCGTCGCCGGGCATATCGCGGACGCGCCCGGCACGCGCGCCAGGCTCGACGCCCATGGGCTCACGGCGCCGACCGGCCACGTGCCGCTGGTCGAGCTGCGCACGCGCCCGGACTGGGTCGTCGACCAGGCGAAGACGCTGGGCATCGTCCAGCTGTTCATGCCGGCCGTGCCGGTCGAGGAGCGCGACCAGCCGGCGGAGCGTTGGCGCTCGGTCGGCGCCGAGCTCGCGGACCTGGCCGAGCGCCTCGCTGCGGACGGTCTCCGGCTCGGCTACCACAACCATCACTGGGAGCTTGCGCCTTACCCGGACGGCAGCCGGCCGCTCGAGCATCTGCTCGATGCGGCGTCCGGCTCGAAGCTCGGCTGGCAGGCCGACATCGCCTGGCTGGTGCGCGGCGAGGTCGAGCCGGTGGCCTGGCTGGAACGCTATCGCGACCGCCTGGTCTCGGCCCATGTCAAGGACATAGCTCCGGAAGGTCAGAACTTGGACGAGGACGGCTGGGCGGACGTCGGCCAGGGCGTCCTCGACTGGCCGACCCTCTGGCGGGCCGCGCGGTCGCGCGGTGCCCGCTGGATGGTGCTCGAGCACGACAAGCCGAGCGATGCGGTCCGGTTCGCCCGGGTGAGCCGCGCTTTCCTGCTCGAGCACTGCGCCTGAACCGCAACCTCCAGCGCGATGGAGACCCCATGCCGCCCGTCAAGCTCGGCATCATCGGCTGCGGCGTCATCAGCGACGCCTACCTCAAGGGTGCCGGCCGCTCGAAGCTGGTCGCGGTCAAGGCCTGCACCGACCTCGTGCCGGAGGCCGCCGCGGCCAAGGCGGCCGCCTACGGGATCGCGGCGGTCGGGCTCGAAGACATGCTCGCCGATCCCGAGATCCTGATCGTGATCAACCTCACCGTGCCGCTCGCCCACGCCGAGGTCAGCCTGCGCGCGGTCGACGCGGGCAAGCACGTCTACTCGGAAAAGCCGCTCGCCACGACCCTCGCCGAGGGCCGCGCGTTGACCACGGCTGCGCGCGCCAAGGGTGTCCGCCTCGGCGCGGCTCCCGACACCTTCCTCGGCGCCGCTCACCAGGCGGTCCGCCGCGCGCTCGACGCCGGCCGGATCGGCCGGGTGGTCGCCGGAGCCGCCTGCTTCGCGAGCCACGGCATGGAGACCTGGCACCCCAATCCGTCGTTTTTCTACCAGCGGGGCGGCGGCCCGATCCTCGACCTCGGCCCCTATCCGGTGACCCAGCTGGTCAACCTTCTGGGCCCGGTCGAGAGCGTCACCGCAGAGACCTCGCGCGCGTTCGCGACCCGTACCGTGACCAGTGAGCCCAGGCGCGGCGAGGTCATCGAGGTCGAGGTGCCGACCACGGTCAATGCCGCGCTCAGCTTCGCCAATGGAGCGAACGTCGGGCTCACGGTCAGCTGGGACGTCTGGAAGCACGCCCGCGTGCCGATCGAGCTCTACGGCACCGAGGGCACGCTGCTCAACCCCGATCCGAACTTCTTCGGCGGCACGCCGCGGCTCTCGGAGCAGAATGGCGAGTGGCAGGACCTCGCGATCGCGGCGCATCCGTTCGGTGCCCCCAACCGCGAGCTGCGGTCCGGTGCCATGGTCTCCGACTACCGGATCGTCGGCGCCCTGGATATGGCGCAGGCGATCGCTGAGGGCCGGCCGCACCGGGCGAACGGCGATCTCGCGCTGCACGTGCTCGAGGTGCTGGCGGCGCTCGAGCGCTCCTCGGTCGAGGGCCGGCGAATCCGGATCGAGACCATCTGCGAGCGCCCGGAGCCGGTCCCGCTCGGCGCCGACGAGGCGGTCTTCGTCACCGCCGCTCCAGGCTGACTCAACTGGTCGGCGGCGGCGCCAGCCAGCCCTCGACCAGGTCGTCGAGCAGCCCCCGGGCGCGCCCGTTCCAGGCCGAGGCCTCCGCGTCGGCGGCTTCGTCCGGCCGCTTGAGCGCGTCGTAGGCGGTGCGCGCGCCCAGGTCCGAGACCATGGTCACGAACAGCGCCGGGCGCTGGCCGTCCGGCAACAGATAGCCGGCGAGCGCGCTGCCGTAGTTCACCGCACCGGTCTTGGCCCAGACCCGCAGCGCCGCGCCGTCGTCGAAGCGCTCGGCCAGGGTTCCCGACCAGCCGCTGGCCGGCAGCAGGGCCGGCAGGGCGTCGGTCCGCCAGCCGTAGCGGACGATCGCCGCCAGCTGGCGCGGGGTCAGCCGCGCCCGCCCATCCAGGCCGGAATTGTTGGGCAACACGGCGCCCCGCCAGTCGACCTCGGGCATCAGGCGGGCGAGATGGCGGAGCAGCGGCGTCCCGGCAGGGTCGCGGCGATAGATGCGGTTGAGCTGCTGCGCCGTCGACAGGCCGATCGTCTCGGCCACCATGTTGTTGCTGTAGAGCAGCATGTCGTGCACCAGCTGGCGCAAGGGCGCGCTCTCGTGGACCGCCAGCAGGGCGGCGTCGGTCGGCGTCTTGCCCCGCTCGGGCGGGCCGAGCACGATGTCCAGGCCCTGCGCCAGCCGGCGAAAGACGTGGCCCGCGTGCAGCCCCGGGTCCTTGACCGGGAGCTCGGTCGCCTGCCGCCGCCGGCCGCGGTCGGCGACCCGCCAGACGACCGTCTGGCCGCGGCGGCCCTCGAGCTCGACCCCGCCCGGCGGCAGATCGGCGGGCGAGGCCGCCTCGAAGCGCGCCTCGTCGAGCGGCGGCAGGGTCACCGCCTCGATCGCGTGGCCCGCGCCGCGCCAGACGAGGTGGACCCGATTGAACGCCAGCGACAGGGCGCCGATGCTCGGATTGTAGGCCGCCTCGGGCGGCTGGTCGGGCGCGATCTCCGGCGACCGCGGCAGGGCCGTATCGTCGATCAGGAAGCGGCCGTGGACCTCCTGGATGCCGCTGGTCGCGAGGTGCACCGCGAGCTCGAGCAGGTCGGCCACGTCGAGGGCCGGATCGCCGCCGCCGACCAGGATCAGATCACCCTCGAGCACGCCGTCCCGGACCGGCCCGCGGGCGCGCAGCTCGGTGCGAAAGCGGTGCCCGGGACCGAGCACGTCGAGGGCCACGATCGCGGTCGCGAGCTTGGTGGTCGAGGCCGGGATCAGGGCTGTGTCCGGGTTGAGCGCGGCCAGCTGCCGGCCGCTCGCCAGATCGACCAGCAGATAGCCGATCTGGGTGCCCCGCGGGGGCGATGCGATGACGGCGGGAGCGCTGGCTTCGGCCGCGATCGTCTCGAGCCTGGCATCGACCCCAGCACCGTGGCCGCCGCGAAACAGATCGGCTCTGGTCGTCGCCGGCTGCGCCGGGGTCGCGGCCGCCGCGACCCCGGCTGCGGGCGCGATCGCGCCGGCCTCGCCATCGACCGCGATCGCAGCGACCGGCTTCGGCGCGGGCAGCGCCGGCGGCGGCGGGTCGCTCGCGCAGGCGCAAAGGAAGATCAGGATGCCAAGGATCGCACGGGTGTGGACCGGAAGATCGCGCATCGTTGCCAACCCTGGCTCCCCGCTCAATGACTTCAAGACCACCTCTATTTAGCAGAAAATACCCGGCGACTACCACCGAGACCGGGCCACAGCCCCGGCCCGAATGCACCCGGGCGTACTGCAGGAAGCTCAGCCGGTCCGCGCACGGGCGCTGTCCTCGAGCAGCGCGAGCAGGCCCTCGAGCAGCTGAGCGGGCCTGGGCGGGCAGCCGCGGATGTGCAGATCGACCGGCACGACCGCCGCGACGCCGCCGACCACGGCATAGCTGCCGGCGAACAGGCCGCCGTCGACCGCGCAGTCGCCGACCGCGACCACCCACTTGGGATCGGGCGTGGCCTGCCAGGTGCGCTCCAGCGCCTGCCGCATGTTCCTGGTCACGGGCCCGGTGACCAGCAGCACGTCGGCATGGCGCGGCGAGGCGACGAAGCGCAGCCCGAAGCGCTCGAGGTCATAGAAGGCGTTGCCGAGCGCATGGATCTCGAGCTCGCAGCCGTTGCAGGAGCCGGCGTCGACCTCCCGGATCGAAAGCGAGCGCCCGAGGCGGCGGCGCGCGGCGGCGTTCACCTGGCTCGCCAGCTCGGCCAACGCCGCGTCGCCAGGTGCCGGCGCGCGCTCGGTCAAGGGCCGCCGGAACAGGCTCAGCAGCAGGGTGCGGCGCATGGCTAGAGGTCGTGGCCCGAGTAGGAGCAGTTGAAGGATTTGTTGCAGAGCGGGAAGTCGGCGACGATGTTGCCCTCGATCGCGGCCTCGAGCAACGGCCACTGGAACCAGGACGGGTCGCGCAGATGGCAGCGCAGGACGCGGCCGTCGGCGCCGAGCCGCAGCCAGACCAGGACATCGCCGCGGAACGCCTCGGCGAGCGCCATGCCCTCGCCGCCGGCCGCCGGCATCTCCACCCGGACGGCACCGTCCGGCAGGCGCTCGAGGATCTGCTCGATCAGCGAGAGGCTCTGCTCGACCTCGCGGATGCGGACCCAGACCCGGGCGTTGACATCGCTGTCCTCGAGCACCGGCGGCTCGAACGCGAGCCGGTCGTAGGGCGGATAGCCGGGCGTCCGGCGGGCATCGAAGGCGCGGCCGGCAGCGCGCCCGACGTAGCCGCCGGCGGCGAACCTTCGGATCAGCTCGGGGGCGACCCGACCGGTGGCGACCGTCCGGTCCTGGAGCGAGGCGGTGTTGTCGTAGAGCTCGACCAGCTCCGGAAAGCGGCGCCGGATTTCTGCAACGAGCGCGCGCAGGCCGGCAACACCGTCCACGGCCAGGTCGACCGCGACGCCGCCAGGGAGGATGCGATCCATCATCAGCCGGTGGCCGAAGCCGGCGTCGGCCGCCCGCAGCACCCGCTCGCGGAGCACGCCGCAATGGGCGTGCATGAGCGCGAAGGCGGCATCGTTGCAGATCGCGCCGATGTCGCCGAGGTGGTTGGCGACGCGCTCCAGCTCGGCCATCAGGGCGCGCAGCCAGACCGCCCGCGGCGGCGGCTCGATCCCGAGCGCGGCCTCGACGGCGCGGGCGAAGGCGAGCGCATAGGCGACCGTGCTGTCGCCCGAGGTGCGCCCCGCGAGCTTCGCCGCGCGCTCCAGATCGGCGCCGGCCATCAGCGCCTCGATCCCCTTGTGGACGTAGCCCAGGCGCTGCTCGAGGCGGACCACGGTCTCGCCGCCAGCGGTAAACCGGAAATGGCCCGGCTCGATGATCCCGGCGTGCACCGGCCCGACCGGGATCTGATGCAGGCTCTCGCCCTTCGGCGGCGAGAAAGCGGTAAGGCTCGGCGCTCGCGACCTTGGCCGGGTTGGCGCCCAACGGATGGCGACGGCCCCAGACGCCGTGATCGAGCCAGGGGCGCGGATCGGGCGCATCGTCCGCGACCAGGCCGAACAGGTCGCTGATCGTCCGCTCGAGCCGGATCGCCGGTGGATGCAAGGCCGCGACCGACGGGAAATGCCCTGCCGGGCAGGCGAGGCTGAGCACGCCGATTTTCCCGACCGGCTCGTCGATCAGCGCCAGATGCACGACGTCGGGCTCGCCGAACAGGCCGAGCAGCGCGAGCTTGCCTTGGGCGAGTTGGCCCGCGGCGGCACTCCAGGTCGCGTGCGACACCAGCACCCGTGGCCACGGCCGGTGCGCCGCGACCGGGTCGCCCTCGGCCAGCAGGTCGACAAGCGCGCTCGAGCTCGCGGGGTCCACCATCGCCCTAGCCCAGCCGGAGCGCCACGTTCTGGAACCAGGCGACCAGTGGCCCCGGCAGATAGACGCCGGCCATCAACACCAGCGCCAGATGGGCGAACATCGGCGCATAGGAGGCCTGGACCGGCTGGCCGCCCGCGACCGGCGCGCCGAACACCAGTCCCTGGAGGCGCAGCATCAGCGCGCCGAAGCCGATCAGGAGACCGGCGACCAGCGGCAGGGCGAGCAGCGGTTGCCGGGCGATGGTCGAGCTGACCACCAGAAACTCGCTCATGAAGATCCCGAGCGGCGGCATGCCGGCGATCGCGACCACGCCCAGGACGAGCCCCCAGCCGAGCCGCGGATGGCTCTCGGTCAGCCCCCGGATGTCGGCGATCCGCTGGCTGCCGGTGGCCTGGGCGATGTGGCCGACGCCGAAGAAGATCGCGGACTTGGTCAGGCTGTGCATGGTCATGTGCAGGAGCCCCGCGAAGTTGGCGAGCGGGCCGCCCATGCCGAACGCGAAGGTGATGATCCCCATGTGCTCGATCGAGGAATAGGCGAACATCCTTTTGATGTCGCGCCGTCGGTAGAGCATGAACGATGCGAAGATCAGCGACACCAGGCCCATGGTCACCATCAGCGGCCCCGGGGCCAAGGCACCGGCATTGGCCGCGAGCAGCAGCTTGAAGCGGAGGAGCGCGAACAGCGCGACATTGAGCAGGAGCCCGGACAGCACCGCCGAGATCGGGGTCGGGCCCTCGGCATGGGCATCCGGCAGCCAGGCGTGCAAGGGTGCCAGGCCGACCTTGGTGCCGTAGCCAAGTAACAAAAAAACGAAGGCAAGGTTAAGGAGGCCGGGGTCGAAGGCGGCCGCCCGGCTCGCGAGCACGTTCCAGGCCATCGCGGCCATGCCCTCGCCGACCACGGCGCGCGCCGCCAGATAGACCAGGATGGTGCCGAACAGCGCGAGCGCGATCCCGACCGAGCCCAGGATGAAGTACTTCCAGGCCGCCTCGAGCGCCGCCTCGGTGCGGTAGATGCCGACCATCAGGACCGTCGTGAGGGTCGCGACCTCGATCGCGACCCACATCAGCCCGATGTTGTTCGACACCAGCGCGAGGTTCATCGCGAACATCAGCACCTGGTACATGGCGTGATAGAAGCGGAGATAGACGGGCGTCAGGCGCCCGATCTCGAGCTCGTGGCCGATGTAGCTGGCGCTGAACACGCTGGTGGTGAAGGCGACGAAGGTGTTGAGGGCGATGAACACGACGTTGAGGTCGTCGACCAGCAGCAGCTCGCCCGCGGCCGGCCGCGCGACGAACAGGGTCAGCGCCGCGAGGAAGGTGACGAGCGCGGCTGCGATGTTGAGCCGGGCGCTCAGCCGGTAGTCCGGCAGCAGCGCCAGGATCGCCGCGGCGATCGCCGGCACGACCAGGACCGCCGCGACCGCGACCGTGCCGAGCCCGCTCATCGCTCCTCGCCCCGGAAGGCGTCGAGCGCGTGGATGTCGACGGTGTCGAAGCGCTCGCGGATCCGAAACAGGAAGATGCCGATCACGATGAACGCGATCAGGATCGAGAAGGCGACGCTGATCTCGACCACCAGCGGCATGCCCTTGGCCCCGGTCGCGGCCAGGACCAGGCCGTTCTCGAGCGACATGAAGCCGACCACCTGGCTGACCGCATTGCGCCTGGTGACCATCATCAAGAGCCCGAGCAGGACCACCGAGAGGGCAAACGCCAGGTCCTCCCGGGCGAGCGGATCGACCTCGGCGGACGCCGGCAGCATGACCATGATCGCGAGCGCCACCAGGCCGATGCCGGCGAGCATGGTCAGGCCGACCCCGACCACGGTCTCGATCGTGCGGTGAATCCCGAGCCGGAGCACGATCCGGTGCAGCGCCACCGGGATCGCGATGCCCTTGAACAGGAGCGCGATCGCGGCGGTGACGTAGAGGTGCGGCGCCGCCTGGATGAACGCCTGCCAGGCGACCGAGAGGGCGAGCACGCAGGCGTGCAGCGCGAAGATGTTGAGCAGGCCGAACATCCGGTCCTGGTAGAGCAGCATGAAGCTCAAGAGGACGAGGCCGCCCGCGAACAGGTGCGCGATGTCGAACTCGAAGCTGGTGGTCATCAGAGGCCGCGCGACACGAACAGGAGCAAGGTGCCGAGCAGGCCGAGCATCAGCGCCGCGCCCAGGAACTGAGGCACGCGAAAAACCCGCATCTTGGCGACCGCGGTCTCGAACAGCGCGAGCAGCACGCCGCCGGCCGCGAGCTTTCCCAGATAGGCGACCACGCCGATCGCATAGGCCGCAAGCCCGCCGTCGGCCGCGGCCATGCCCCAGGGAAGAAAGATGCAGCCCAGCAGCGAGACGTAGAGCAGGAGCTTGAGGGCGGCCGCCGCCTCGATCAAAGCCAGATGACGGCCCGAATACTCGAGCACCATGGCCTCGTGGACCATGGTGAGCTCGAGGTGGGTCGCGGGATTGTCGACCGGAATCCTAGCGTTCTCGGCGATCGCGACCATGATCAGAGCGACCAGGGCGAGGCCGAGCGAGACGCGCAGGCCGACGTTGGTATCGAGCATGAAGCCCGCGACCTGCGACAATTCGGTGGTGCCGGCGAGCAGGGCGAGCGTGAAGATGATCATGATCATCGCGGGCTCGGCGAGCGAGGCGATCATGACCTCGCGGCTCGAGCCGATGCCGCCGAAGCTGGTGCCGACGTCGAGCCCGGCCAGCGCCAGGAAGAAGCGGGCGCTGCCGAGCAGGGCCACGATCGCGATCAGATCGGCCGACCAGCTGAACAGGAGGCCCGCGGCGAAGGTAGGCACCAGCGCGGCAGCGACCCAGATCGCGGCGAACATCAGGTACGGAATGACCCGAAACAGCCAGGAGGCATTGTCGGCGAGCACGACCTCCTTGTGCAGCAGGCGGAGCAGATCGCGATAGGGCTGGAGCAGGGGCGGCCCTTGGCGGCGGAGCAGGCGCGCCTTGACCTTGCGCACAAAGCCGATCAGCAGCGGCGCCAGCAGCAGGACCAGCGTCATCTGCGCGCCCTGGACCATCAGCCCCTGGATCAGCGCCATATCGCGAGCACCAGCAAAAGGGTGATCAGGGCCAGGAACACCAGCGTCAGGTAGCGGCGGATGGTCAGGAACTGGAGGTGGTTCAGCCGGTCGGCGGCGAGCCCGACCGCGCCCGCGATCGGGGCGTAGATGCCATCCCAGGCGAAGTCCTGGAGGCGGACGTGGAACTGCGCCGGGCGCAGCTCGCCGGGCGCCGGCATGTCGACCGTCTCCTTGGCGCCAAAGACGAGCGTGCCGAACACCCGGCGGATCGGCTGGGCGAAGCTGCCGGCGCTGTATTGGGTGATCGGGCTCGGATCCGGAAAGCCGCAGTCCCAGGGTGCGGAGCGCCGGAGCGCCTTCGAGGCGAACCGGTGAATCACCCAGGCAGCGAGGCTCGCCGTGATCGCGATGAACAGGAGGACCAGGAGACCGTTGTAGGAGCTCCGGCTCTCGCTGACCGGCACCACGGTCAGCCAGGCGATGGTGGTCTGGACCGGCATGCGGGCGCCATCGGCGAGCGCCATCACGACCGGGGCGAGCGCATCGATGATCAAACCCGGAAAAACGCCGGCGAGCCCGCAGAGCAGCGCGAAGGCGAACATCGCGGCCAGCGAGCAGCGGTCGACCTCCCCTGCCCGCTCCGCCGCCAGGCTTCGCGCCCGGCCGAGGAAGGTGATGCCGAACGCCTTGACGAAGCAGGCCGCAGCCAGCGCCGCCGAGAGGGCGAGGCCAGCGCCGACCGCGGGCACCAGGAACTTGAGGCTCCATTGCGGCACGTCGGGGCTCAAGCAGGATCGCCTGGAAGGTCAGCCACTCGGAGACGAAGCCGTTGAGCGGCGGCAATGCCGAGATCGCCGCCGCGCCGACCAGGAACGTGAACGCGGTCAGCGGCATGCGGTGGATCAGGCCGCCCAGCTGCTCCATGTCGCGCTCGCCGGTGGCGCTCAGCACGGCGCCGGCGCCGAAGAACAAGAGGCTCTTGAACAGCGAGTGGTTGAGGACATGGAACAGCGCCGCGGTCAGCGCCAGCGCGGCCGCGAAGCCCATGGCGTTGGCCTCGAAGGCGAGCGCCAGGCCGAGGCCGATGAAGATGATGCCGATGTTCTCGACCGTGTGGTAGGCGAGCAGGCGCTTCAGGTCGTGCTGCATCAGGGCATACAGCACGCCGAGGACGGCGGTGATGCCGCCCAGCGCCAGCACGACCACGCTCCACCACCAGGCGGGCGGACCCAGGAGGTCGAGCACGATGCGCACGAACGCATAGACCGCGACCTTGGTCATGACCCCGCTCATCAGCGCCGAGACGTGGCTGGGTGCGGCCGGATGGGCGAGCGGCAGCCAGACGTGGAGCGGCACGAGGCCGGCCTTGGAGCCGGCGCCGAGCAGAACCAGGGCGAGCACCAGCGCCGACAGGCCGGGCGGCAGATAGGCGCTCCGGATCGCCTCGAAGGCATAGCTGCCGCTCGGCCCCGCGAGCAGGCCGAAGGCGAGCAGCAGGGCGAGCGTGCCGAAGCTCGCCATGACCAGATAGACGTAGCCGGCCTGCGCGTTGCCCGGCTCGCGGTGGTGCGCCATCACCAGCGCCCAGGAGGTCAGCGACATGAACTCCCAGGCGAGCAGGAAGGTGAAGGCGTCGTCGGCCAGGACCACCAGGTTCATGCCGGCGAGAAACGCCGGGAAGAACGGCAGGACGCGGGCGGGCGCCTGCTCGTGCCGGCCATAGCCGAGGCCGTAGACCGCGGCCGCAGCACCCCCGAGGTTGACCACGACCAGGAAAAACGCGGCCAGCGCATCGAGCCGGAAATGGGCGCCGATCCAGGGCAGCCCGAGCGGCAGGACCAGGGTCGTGACCGCACTGCCGCCGCCGAGCAACTGCGCGAGCGCCAGGAGCAGAATGACGGCCGTGAGAATGGCGCTGGTCCCATAGACCAGGCGGGTGGCATCCGGGCGCAGCGCGACCGCGGCGATACCGGTCGCGAGCAGCAGGACGGGGCCGACCAGGATCAGCGCGAGCGCCATGCCGGGCCCCACCCCGCCGACCGGACCAGCCGCATCGTCATGCCCAGTCTCGGGGTCATGCCTTGAGCCGCACGCCGCGCCCGCCGCCCTGGCTGATCGCGCCCTCGCCGATCAGCTCGAGCCCCGCAGCGTCCAGAGCCGCGATCAGCTTCATCAGCGAATCGACATTGCCGCGGACCACGCCCTCGCTCGCCTCCATGCGCTGGATGGTCGGCACCGACAGGCTGGCGGCCTCGGCGAGCGCCCGCTGACCCATCCCGAGCAACGCCCGCGCGGCCCGGATCTGTCCGGCGGTGATCACGTCTGAGCCATCATCTCTGGAGTTCGAGCCGTAGGTTGTTGGCGTCTAGCACGGAGTTATGAACAGTTCAACCATTGATGAGGCGGTCCGACCGGCCCGGTGCCCGGCTGCAGCCTTGCCCCAAAAAAGTCGCGAACGGCGCTACGCACCGTGGATGCGCTTGGAGCATGCGTCAACGCGGGCCGTGCCGCCCTCGCCCGCCGGTGCTCGGCGGCACGGATCGGCAACTGATCGAGCACGTGCCGCCGCGGCCATGCCCGCGAGGTGCCGGCCGATCGCCACGGCCATCCGGGTTGCGAGCACATCGACCGCCGCCACCCGCGCGGCCGTACGGTCATCTTCGCCCCATTCGACCCCTTCGGCTTGCAGGGTTTTCATCATTCGAAACGCGGCTGGCAGGCTCTTGATCGTCGCAACTTGCGGCATCGGGGGCGCTCCATCCTGCGGGACTTATCAACGCCGCGGGGAGTACCCCTCCCCCTCCGACACAAACTCCTCTAGGTCACCCGCCTCGGGCTGATCTGGCCGGATCGGCGATTGACGGCTAGGATCTGTCGAGTTCGATCGATGCGGAGCGCCGCAGGTCGGCAGCGTGGCGCACCCCAAAGACGGTAAGCAAGAGGCGAGTGCCCGATGACGCCCATCACTCCGGACGGACCGCCATCGTTGCGTGCCATTGGCGTCCGTAAGGACTACGGCCATGTCCGGGCGCTCGACGGGGTTGATTTCAACCTCGCCGATCGTGAGATTCACGCGCTCATCGGCGACAACGGAGCCGGCAAGTCCACTCTCATCAAGGTTCTGGCGGGGGTGGAAGTACCGGACGCGGGACGCATCGAGATCGACGGCCACGAGATTTGCTTGCCGACCCCGCGCGACGCGCGCGACGCCGGCATCGAGACCGTCTATCAAGACCTGGCGCTGGCTGATCCACTCGACGCAGCTGCGAACATATTCCTGGGGCGTGAGCTCCTCTACCCCGGCTTTCTCGGGCTGCTGGGTTTCGTCGACCGCAGCCGCATGCGGAGCGAGACCGCCCGGCAGATGCAGGACCTGGGGGTCCACATCCCATCGATCACCGAGCCGGTCGAGACGTTCTCGGGCGGCCAGCGCCAGGCCGTGGCCGTGGCCCGTGCCGCCGTCTGGGGACAGCGATTCCTGATCATGGACGAGCCGGTGGCGGCACTGGGTCACCGGCAGACGGTCCAGGTGCTCGATCTCCTTCGCCGCGCCCGCGACGAGAAGGGTCTCTCGGTGATCCTCATCTCCCACAATATGCCCGAGGTGATGCGCGTCGCCGACCGCATCACGGTCTTGCGCCTCGGGCGGCGGGTCGTGACCCTCGCGGCCGCCGAAGCGAGCGCGGAGCTGCTGATCGCGGCCATGACCGGCGTGCTGCCAGAGAGCACCGAGCCCGCCCTGTCATGACCGGTCAAGGGGCGTCAAAGCGCCTTGCGATGGCCGCCGTGCGGGCGATGGCCGCCATTGGCGACCTGTGGATCATCCTGATCCTGCTCGCGCTGATCGTCTTCTTCACGCTGGCGACGCCCGAAGCCAGATTCCTCTCGGTCACCAACTTCCGGGGCATCGCCGTCGACACCTCGGCGATCCTGCTCCTCGCCGCGGGCCAGACGTTCATCCTGATCGCCGCCGGCATCGACCTCTCGATCGGCTCCATCGTCATCTTCTGCGGCGTCGTGGCGGCCTCTCTCTTGGGACGCTACTCGGGGCCGGCCGCCGAGGGATACCCCGACCCGCTGAGCGGCCTGGCGGTCGCCATCCCCATCACGCTCCTGGCAGGGGCGGCGTGGGGCGGGCTGAACGGATGGATCACGGTCCACTGGCGGGTGCCGCCCTTCATCACCACGCTTGGAACGTTGTGGATGGCACTCGGCTTCGCCCAGATCCTGAGCGGCGGGTTGAACGTGGCCAGCGTGCCCCCGCAGCTGCCTCGCACCTTCGCCCGCGGTGGCCTCCTGGGCGTGATCCCCTGGCCGGTCGTGGTGGCCGCGATCGTGGTCGGCGTGCTCTGGCTGGTGCTGGCGCGCACCCGTTTCGGCGTGCGTACCTACGCATTGGGCGCGAACCGGGAGGCGCTGCGGCGGGCCGGCGTGAACGTCAACCGCCACACGATCGTCCTCTACGTCCTGATGGGCGTGCTCTCCGCGATCGTCGGGCTGATGGACGTCGCGCGCTTCTCTACGGCTTCGCTGTCCGCGCACACGCTGGACAACCTGAACGCCATCGCCGCCGTCGTGATCGGCGGGACCAGCCTGTTTGGCGGCCGCGGCCGGATGAGTGGCACCATCATCGGCGCCTTCATCCCGGCCGTCCTGCGCAACGGCTTCATCCTCATGGCGATCCAGCCGTTCTGGCAGAACGTCGTCGTCGGCGCGTTCCTGGTGCTCGCAGTGTACATCGATCAGTTGCGGCGCAGCGGGTTCTTCGTGGCCGGGCGAGCTTCCCAGAAGTAGAAGAGTGCGCGTCAGCGTCATTTGGCTCGGTAGTGTCGATCAGCAGCAAGAACCGGCGCGATCGAGGTGCCTTGACAACCGTGGTGGCTGATGGCTCCTCTCAGTCTGAGAGCACGCTAAATCGCCTGTGCAACTCGATGCTCGTCACACGAAAAAGCAACGGGAGGCCGATGCCATGATGCCGTCAACAAAGGTGCATCTCACCTGGCTTGCGGGTGCCCTGTCACTACTGGCCGGTGCCCAGGCGGCCGCTGCCGCCGGCTATGAGATCACCCTGGTGACCGGCGAGCAGCGGGACCCCTTCTACGTCACCATGGCCGATGGCGCCAAGGCCAAGGCGGCAGAGCTTGGCGTGACGCTGTCCTGGCAGGCGCCGACCGCCTGGGACGCCACCCTGCAGATCCCGGTCATCGATGCGGTGCTCGCCTCCAAGCCGCAGTTCCTGATCGCGGTGCCCGACGGCGAGACGGCGCTGATCGAGCCGCTCCGCCAGTTCGGCGACGACAACATTCCCGTTCTCACCGTCGACACCGACGTCAGCGATCACAGCGTCCGCATCGGCAACATCACGTCGGACAACGTCGTCGGCGGGGAGCTGTCCGCCCAGGAGCTGGCCAAGGCCGTCGGCGAGTCCGGTAAGGTCGCTCTGCTCTGCACGCCTCCCGGGATCACGACCGGCGAGAACCGCCGGCAGGGGTTCGAGGCGACGATCGTGAAGTTCCCGAACATCACCTATGTCGGTGACGAGATCTACAACGGCACGGACCCGACCGATGCCGCGCGCGTGACCAACGCGATCCTGACCCGGGAGGCGGACCTGGCCGGCATGGTCGCCTGCGACGGCCCCTCCGGCCTCGGCGCCGCGACCGCGATCAGCGAGGCCGGCAAGGCCGGTCAGATCAAGCTGATCTCCTTCGACGCCGGACCCGATCTGGTCGCGGGCCTCAAGGCCGGTACGATCAGCGCGTTGCTGATCCAGCAGTCGTACACGATCGGCACCACAGCGGTCGAATACGCCGTCAAATACCTCGACGGCGACCATGATATTCCGGAGCAGACGTTGCTCCCCTACATCGTCGGCACCAAGGACAACATCGACTCGCCGGACCTCGCGAACAACCTCGGGTCCAACTGACCGACGTCGGCGCAGCGCGCGTTGTCCTGATGGTTGTTCCAGGACCCGCCGCGCAGCACCCGGGGACGAGGCCACGGGCAGCTCCACCAGCCGTGAGGCTGACGAGGACGATCATGCCGCGGCGGATCGAGGTTGACCAGATCAAGGGCGGGTCGAGACCCCGAGAAAAGTCGCGAACGGCGCTGCGCGCCGTGGGCGCCGCTCGCGCGGCGCCCTTCAGTGACCAGAAAACCTAGATGGGGGACGAACTCACAACACGAAAACCGATGTAGCCGCCCCGGTCGCCCGGGTCGAACCTGTAGCGGTAGGCGCACCGCGCGTGGTCCTGAGAGTTGCACCAGGACCCGCCGCGCACCACGCGGGGACGAGGCTGCACGCCGGGTGCTGTCCGAATCATCCTCGTCGATGGACGCACACCACTCCCAGACGTTGCCGGCCAGGTCCTCGATCCCCAGCCGGGCTTGGCGGGACCGCGGGAACAGCCCGACCGGCGAGGTCACGCCGAGTCCGGCCTCGCGGTGTTGCAGATGCCGTCCTCCCAACCGTCGCCCCACGGGTAGACGTGACCATCGGGGCCACGGGCCGCGGCCTCCCATTCCTGCTCCGACGGCAGGCGCCCGCCGGCCCAGGCGCAGCAGGCCTCGGCCTCGAAGAAGCTGACGCCGATCACCGGCTGGTTGGGACCGTTCCAGCGCCGGTCGCGCCAATAGCCGGGCTCCTTGGCCCCTTTCTCCCGGACCCAGGCCCAGCCGTCGTCCGACCACCACCTTCGCTCATCATAACCGCCGTCCTCCATGAACGCCCGGTACTGGTCGTTGGTCACCGGATAGCGGCCGATCCGGAACGGCGCCTCGATCTCGACCGTCCCGCCCTCCTCGCCATAGGGATAGGTCCCCGCGGGCACCTCGACATAGGCGCGCGGATCGCGCAGGTCGAAGATACGCGGGTCGCCCAGCCGACCGAGGCACAGGCCCAGCGCCAGCCGGTCCCGGAGCTCGATCTCGTCCTCGATCGCATCCAGGACGCGCTGCCGGAAGCTTCTCGGCCAGGTCATCGGGCACGCGATAGCCCTTGGCCAGGCACAGCTCGAGCGCCTCGGCGATGAGCAGCGCGGTGGCAGGGTTGGCCTTGACCGCGGCACGGTCCTGACGCGCGAGCAGACGCGCGAGCAGATCGAGGCCCCACTCGGGGTCCTTGTTGAAGACCTGGGCGGCGAACAGGAAGAGCAGCGTCGGATGCCATTCCTGGATCGTCCCCCGCTCACAGATCGCCTTCTCGATCCTCTTTTCGCTGCCGCGGGCGATCCGCTGGGCTGCCAGAAACTCCTGAAAGCTCAGGTGATAGAAGGCGGCCCGCTCGTTGGGCCGCGGCACCAGCAGGCCGGAGCGGGTCAAAGCTCCTCGCGCTGGATCGCGGCGTCGACCTCGCCGCGCCCAAAGGACGGGTTCTGCTCCGCAAAGTGCGCGAGCAGACGCTCGGTCTCGACCCAGCTGATCTCGGCGGCAGGGGTCTTGCGGGCCGCGCCGCCCGGCTCGCCCGTATGCATGCCGTAGGCGATCGCCTCGAGGCGGCGCTGGACCGGCTCGCGCTCGCGCGCGTCGCCCGGATAGCGGTTGTGCAGCACGCCATCGACGATGCTCTTGTAGAGCTCGTAGCGGTCCTCGGGCAGGCGGCCGCCCTTGTCGTAGAGGACGCAGACCGCGGTCAGCAGCATCGGGTTCTCGGTCAGCGGCGCGAGGTCGTCGCGGCCGCGCATTGCCGCGAGCAGCTGACCCGCCAGCTCCTCCTTGCCGAGCGTGTGGAACCAGCGGGTGACGAACAGCGCCTGAAGCGGACCGGGCAGTGGTTCGAGCGGCGCGCGCACGAGGCCGAGGCGGGTAAGGCCGGCCTCATCCAGGCCGTAGGGGCGGCTCGTCAGCAGGATACGGTTGCCGGTTTTCTCCCAGGCGGGCAGAGCGTCGGCCAAGCCGCTCAGCAGCAGCGCGCGCGGATAGACCGTGGTGCGGTCCCGGATTTCCGAAACGGCCACCTCGTCGAGACCGTCCAGCAACAGGAAGGCGCTGCCCGCTTCCAGGTGATCCTTGAGCAGCGTGCCGCTCAGCGCCGGCGGCGGCGACCGGTCGATCCAGACCGCGAGCGCCCGCTCCAGATCGCTCCGATGCCAGCTCTGCTGCCCGCGACCACAGTCCATGTCCTTGCAGAACTCCCGGAGCGGAACCAGCAGCGGCAGGCGGCCCGCAGCGCCGCCGGCACCGGCTCCCGGTACTCCTCCGGGGCCGGGACCGGATGCGACGCCGCAGCGCCAGGGATGCTCTGCAAGGCCGCCCAGCGGCAGAACGTGGACTTGCCGCCGCCGGCCGGGGCGGGGACGTACAGCGACCCCTGGTCGATGCGCTGCCAGCAGCGGCATCGCGCGCCGCTCCTCCGGCTCCTCGCGCCCTCGTCGCTTGCGCTTCGTTCGCATCGCCTCGGCCGGGTCCGGCTGGGTCAGCGCCGGCACATAGACATGGCTGAGCGTGAAGCCATGACCTTGCTTGATGTCCTGACCCAACAGCTCGACGCTGGCACAGCGCCGCCCGAGCCACGCGAGGTAGTCGGGCGGGATCGGTGGCGGGGTCGGGCGCGCCGGCGGCACCAGCTCCCTGAGGCGGCGGGCCAGATCCCTGAAGACTTTTTCCTGTTGGCCACGGGAGACCAGGTCTTCGATTGGTCGATCGGGTGTATTCACGGTCTGATATTCAGATAAAACCTCGTCATGCTCGAAATCGGAATAATTGATGTGCACGCCCAGAATGGCCAGCTCCCGATCGCTCTGGGCCGCCTGTAGAAGCGGAGGGAGCTCCTGGTTGGCGATGAACGCCGACGCATAGAAGTCCGCGCTGATCAAGAGGACGGCGACATCGGCCCGCGCCAGCGCGCCCTCGATCTCCTGCCGCCAGCGCTGTCCGGTCCTGATCCGGCTGTCGTCCCACAGGTCCAGCTTACCGCCCCGCGCCAACGGTGTCAGATGCACCTGAACCCGCTCGAGCCACGCCTGGTCCCGATGACTGTAGCTGACGAACACATTGAGCTTCTGATCGCGGCTCATGGACGCGGCGTCCCCCGTGTTCGACATCCTTGGCGTTCACAATCTGAGCCTTCAGTCTACTCCCGCGTGCCGCCGGCGCGAAGCGCCAAACGCAGCGCCCCGGCTGCCCGGAACCCGCGAGCCGCGGGGTGCGCTCGGACGTGCGCACGATGACCTGGGGATCTCGGGTGAAAATGCGGGGATGCAGAAAATGGTCGACCAGGGCGCAATGCGCCACATGGCGCATTCATGCGTCACTTTCATGCCCGAAGTCAGTCGCTTTGTGCGCGAAATCAGCGACTTTTGTGGCCAACATCAGCGGGTTTGCGGCCCCGCATCGGCGCTCAAGTCGTCTCACCGCACCCGCCCGGAAATTCGCAGGAAAATCTGAAGGCCTCCCGCAGTTGGCGAAACCCGACGATGCGCCACGTCGCACGGATGTGTGTCATATGTGCGCCCGAAAGCGTCGATTTTGCGCCCGAAATCGGCGGTTTTGCAGCGGTTTTGCGGCCGGAATCAACACCAAGTCGCCAGTTTGGCGAAAAACCATGTTCCCGCAAAGGCTTAAGCACACGCACACCTCTGTCGCATGATGCTACAGAAGTGACGCATGGTGTGCACTCGCCGGCCGCCCGGAAATTCGCGCCGGCGCCCGGAAATTCGCTGGAAATTCCCGAATTTCCTGCCAACCGGGCCTGCGGCGCGTCGGCGAGCTGGCGTCGGCCAGCTTTTGCGATCGTTCCGGAGAATACCTGGCGCCCAAGGAAACCGCCGCGGGACGGGCCTTCCGCTGAACCAGCACCGAATATATGCGGAATTAATTCCGTTGTTCAAGGATTTTTTGGGGGCAGCGGTCGCATCCGGAAATCCACCAGCGCGCGCCATCTGGGCGTTTCAGCGCTTCTTTTCAGTCTTCGCCACACTTGTATTTTTTCCTATACTCTGGTATCGACCAGCATGGAAAGTTCCGACCTTCGTGCTTCGGTGGGCGTCCGGGTGGCCGGCCGCGCAGTCGATCCTCCGGTGGGAGATCACGAAGCATGACCACCGACCATCCGTCGCGTGCGCGCGCCAATCGGCGGCACGATGCCCGCTCGCAGCCTCGCCCGAGCGCCGCAGCCCGCTCAGCGCCCAACAACCAAACGAACCCGAGAAGCGCGCAAAAGCAGGGGTTTGGCCTGCGGGCGCAGCGTGTCGCAGCCGGAGCGTTCCAGACCGCAACCTTGCAGACGGCAGCGCGATCACCGCTCGCCGGAACCAAACGAACCCGAGAATGCCCGCGAACGCTCGCATTGCGGCGCTTTCCAATGTAGGGTCAATCCAGCCGGCCTGTGCCGCTGTCCCCCCTGAGAGGCCTTTCCGAGGCGCCAAAATGCTAGACGTCGCGCGCTGGCTCGCAGAACAAGGGCTCGGACGCCATGCGGACGTGCTCGCCGACAACGGCATCGCCGGCGATGTCCTGCGCGAACTCACCGATGCCGATCTGAAGGAGCTCGGGCTCAACCTCGGCGACCGGAAACGGCTGCTCAAAGCGATCGCGACCCTGGACGCGGGGCCGGCGCCGGACCGGGCAGGAGCAGCTGAGCCAGGCGCACCGGCGGCGGTTGCCCGCGCAGCCGAACGCCGCCAGCTCACGGTGATGTTCGTGGACCTCGTCGGCTCGACGGCGCTGTCGGCAGAGCTCGATCCGGAGGACATGCGCGAGGTGATCCGGGGCTACCAGAACACGGTGGCCGGCGAGATCACGCGCTTCGAGGGCTATGTGGCGAAATACATGGGCGACGGCGTGCTGGCCTATTTCGGCTACCCACGCGCCCATGAGGACGAGGCGGAAAGGGCGGTGCGGGCGGGCCTGGCGCTGGTCGAGACGGTGCGTGGCCTGGCGACGCCGGCGGGCGAGCCGCTGGCGGCCCGGGTCGGCATGGCCACGGGCGTGGTGGTGGTCGGCGATCTGGTCGGCGAGGGCGTGGCGCAAGAGGAGGCGGTGGTCGGCGACACGCCCAACCTCGCGGCGCGTCTCCAGGGCGTGGCACAGCCCGGTCAGGTGGTGATCGCCGAACGGACCCGACGGCTGGTCGGGGCGCGCTTCGACCTGGTCGATCTCGGGCTGCAGACGTTGAAGGGTCTGGCCGCGCCGGTCGAAGCGTTTGTCGTGCTCGGCGAGCGGGCGGCGCAAAGTCGCTTCGAAGCGCACAGTGGCCAGGTCCTGCCGATGGTCGGGCGCGACCAGGAGCTGGCGCTTTTGCTCGAACGTTGGGCGCAGGCCAAGGCCGGTGAAGGCCAGGGCGTGCTCCTGGTCGGCGAAGCCGGGATCGGCAAATCGCGCATCACCCGCGCCCTGCTGGACGCCCTGGCCGGCGAGCCGCACACCCGGATTCGCTATCAATGCTCGGCGTATCACGCCGACAGCGCGCTGTGGCCGGTGATCCAGCAGTTGGGCCACGCCGCCGGCCTGGCGGCGAACGATGCGCTCGAGGCCAGGCTCGACAAGCTGGAGGCGCTGCTGCGCCAGGCGGGCGCGGGCGCGCTCGACGCCGCCCCCTTGATGGCCGATCTGATCGGCCTCGACGGCGCACCGCGTTACGGCCGGCTCAACCTGACACCGCAGACGCAGCGGGCGCGGACCCTGGCGGCCCTGGTGGATCAACTGCTCGGGCTCGCCAGGAAGCAACCGGTCCTCGTGGTGCTGGAGGACGCCCACTGGCTCGACCCGACCACGCTCGAGATGATCGGCCACGCGCTGGACCGCATCGCCGATGCGCGCGCACTGGTGCTGCTGACCAGCCGACCGGACCAGCAACCGGAGCTCGCCGGCCACCCGCACATGACCCGCCTGACCCTCAACCGTCTGCGCCGGGGCGGCGCCGAGGCGATCGTGGCGCGGCTGTCCGGCGGCCGGCTGCTGCCTGCCGAGGTGATCGACGCGATCATCGCCCGCACCGACGGCGTGCCCCTGTACGTCGAGGAGCTGACCAAGACGATCCTGGAGATCGGCGAGACCAGCATCCCGGCGTCGCTGCACGATTCCCTGATGGCGCGGATCGATCGCATTCCCGGGGTCAAGGAGGTCGCCCAGATCGCCGCCTGCATCGGTCGCGCGTTCGACTTTTCGCTGCTCGCCGCGGTCGCTGACCAAGCCGCGCCGGAACTGCGCGCCAGCCTCGACAAGCTGGCCGCCGCCGAGATCGTGTTCCGCCGCGGCACCCCGCCGCAAGTCCACTACGTTTTCAAGCATGCGCTGGTCCAGGACGCCGCCTACCAGTCGCTGCTCAAGTCCAGGCGCCAGCAGGTCCATGCGCGCATCGCGGCGACGCTGGAACAGCGGTTCCCGGAAATCGCGGCCGCCGAACCGGAGCTCCTCGCCCGCCACTACAGCGATGCGCGGCTCGCCGAACCGGCTGCCGGCTATTGGCTCGAGGCCGGCCGCCGCGCCACCAAGCATTCCGCCGACAAGGAAGCCCTGGCCCATTTTGAGGCCGGGCTCACGCAGGTGGCCATGCTGCCCGATGGCAGGGCGCGGTACGGGATCGAGCTTGATCTGCAGACCGCCCTGGGCATGACGCTGATCGCCCTCACAGGCCCGGGTTCGCCCGAGATCGAAGCGACGTATTCGAGGTCGCTGACCCTGTGCGCGCAGCTCGACGATCCCGCAAGGCTGCGCGTCGCCCTGTGGGGGCAGGCTGTGGCTGTCTACATCAGGGGAGAAATCGAGCGGTCTCTCGATCTGACTGTCGAGATTCTGAAATTGGCCGAGCAGGCGGACGATGAGGTCATGACCGTCGTCTCTCTCAGGGCGCTGGGGACGCTACGACAGATGCTTGGCGATTTCGGCGCGGCTCGTGACAACCTCAAGTCCGCCATTAACCTGTACCGCCCTGATGATCATGCTTCCCTCGCTCTGACCTTCGGTCACGACCCCCTGGCCGCGGGCCAGAGCTCTCTTTCGGTGGTCGTGTGGGCGCTCGGCTATCCGGATCAGGCGCTGAGCCTCAGTCGCCAGTCGGTCGCCAATGCCAAAAAGATCGAGCACCCGCACACGCTCGCCATGGCGCTCAGCTACGCCGGTTGGATCCGGTATTTCCTGCGCGATCCGGCCGGCTTACGGAGCCTCGCGGAGGACCTCATCGCGCTATCGAGCGAGCATAACTTTCCGGTCTGGCTTGCCACCGCCGGGGTCTTGCGCGGCAATGCCTTGGCCGCTCAGGGCGCGGCGACCGAAGGCGTTGCCATGATTCAAAAGGGATTGGAGGACTATCGATCGCTCGGTGGCGTGCTGACATTGCCCTATCTCTGGTCGCTGCTGGCAGAAGCCCAGATGCAGACCAACCAGACAGAAGCGGCGCTGCATCGGCTCGATGACGCGCTGACCATGGCGCGCGATGGTGATGACCGCTGGTGGATGTCCGAACTGCTGCGGCGCCAAGGCGAGCTGTTGTTGGCATCGACCGGCCGATCAGAAGAGGCCGAAGAGTGCCTGACGACCGCAATCGCCACCGCGGTCGGGCAGCAGGCGAAATCGTTGGAACTCCGGGCCGCCACCTCGCTTGCGCGCCTGTGGCAAAACCAAGGCCAGCGCCAGCAAGCCTACGACCTCCTGTTGCCGGTCTACGACTGGTTCACCGAGGGCTTCGACACCGCCGATCTCAAGGACGCCAAGGCCCTGCTCGACGACTTGGCATGACCGGGCAATGCTTCAGCACTTGGTCATGGTTCGAGAGCGGGAGGCCGCGCGAGCCAAGCGCGCGCTCGTCCGGGTCGACCTTGGCGGGCAGGCCGATCCTTGAGCGGGAGACTACGAACATGACCAGCGACTGTGCCTCGAACGCGCGCCGGCCGCCAGGACGGGCCCGCTCCCAGCCGTCATTGTTTATTCTTGTAACGAGCATCTTTTGCGTCCGCAAAACTCTTCCAATATCTGAGCTGGCGTGAAGATTAGTGGCGCGTCTTGTTGGGTTTCTTGAATAGCTTGATCTATTGCTTCCGCCAGCAAGTCTCCGGAAGTCTATGTTTGTCTATTTTATCGTATCTAAGCCTGCTACATTAAATGGTAGATTCTGTGAAGCACGTTGGAACGGGACTATGTATTTATTGAATCCAAGCATAAAGCCCATGTTCGATGCTCACATTGGCGTTAGGAATTTCGACGCCATTCAACTCCTCATTGTTCAATAAAACAACGCAGAATTGAGAAGTAATAATTTTGGAGCAAATTTTGGCACAATAAGCGTTCTGGCCAGGAGCAAGCGTGCCCCCGGCCTCGACGACCTGAATGCCCCGCGCTCCGAGAAGACCGCGCAGAATTTCCATCTCAAGCGGGCTTTCCTGAAATCCGTATGCGATCAAGCAGGTTCTAGCCCGAACTTCCTCGCGGGAATATGAAGTAAGTGGCTGATGCGGCTGGAGGAAGGGTGGTTTTGCGAGCGGGTGGCGTAGGCATGTAATATGGTATGTTTCGCTTGCTGTGCAGCGATAGTTGCCGTTCAATTGGCTCATGTAGGTGACGCGCGTTCCGAACCGTGGCTCGGCGCCCTGCTCGGGCTCGGCGCGGTCGACGAGGACGAGCTCCATGCTGCCCTCGATCTGTTGGGCGGGGCGCAGCAAACCATCTTCGATCGGCTCGGCCTCGCCCTTCGCGCCGTAGCCAGAGCCGCCCCCTCAAAGCCACCTTCCCCAGGTGCCTCAATCACTTACGTCTCAATCTACGAGGAAGTTCGGGCTAATTCGGCAACCGGCCGCAGTTCTGGCTCGACCTCCAGAGCCAGTACGAGATCGCCCCGGTCGAGCGCGACCGCGGCGCCGAGATCGCCCAGCGCGTCCGGCCCGCCGACGCGTCGTGAGCCTTCAGGCGCGAAGGTCATGCCGACCGCGATGATCCCGATCACCGAGACCTGGAGCAGGACCAGGAGCGCGTTGTCCCAGGTCCGAAACTCGGGGATCCGGGCCGAGAAGAAGACCACGAGCACCGCCAGGGCAAAATAGATGCCGTAATCGTGGAGCAGGACGGCGCTCGGCAGCGAGGGCCGCAACCGACGGGCCGGCAGATCACTCCTCACGGCTGGCTCCAGCCGCCATCGCGACCAGCCGCTCCTCGGTCGCCTCGGCGCGCGCCACCTCGCCGACCAGGTGGCCGTCGCGCATCACCAGGATGCGGTCGCTCATGCCCAGGATCTCGGGCAGCTCGGAGGAGATCAGCAGCACCGCGAGGCCGTCCTGCGCCAGGCGATCGATGCTGGCGTGGACCTCGGCCTTGGCGACCACGTCGATGCCGCGGGTCGGCTCGTCGAGGATCAGCACCTTGGGCTCCGGCATCAGCGAGCGGCCGAGCACGACCTTCTGCTGGTTGCCGCCCGAGAGCGCCGTGACCTCCTGAGAGGGCGAGGCGGCCCGGACCTGGAGCGCCTCGAGCAGCCGTTGGACGACCGCCTGCTCGGCGCGCCGCTGGACGAACCCCGCCCGGCTCAGTCCCGGCAGGGCGGCGAGCGCCATGTTCTCGCTCACCGACAGCATCGGGACGAGGCCGCGCGCGTGCCGGTCCTCGGGCGCCATCGCGATCCCGGCGGTGAGCGCCTGGCGGGGTGAGCGGATGCGCACGGCGCGACCGTCGATGCGGATCGTGCCGCCGTCCGCTGGTGCCAGGCCGTAGAGCGCCTCGGCGACGGCGCTGCGGCCGGCGCCGATGATGCCATAGAGCCCGACGATCTCGCGCGCCCGGACCACGAACGAGAGGGGCGCGAACATGCCGCGACGCGTGAGATCGAGGGCCTCCAGCCGCACCTCTCCGGGCGCGGCGGGGCTGTGTGGGAACAGCGCCGAGAGGTCGCGCCCGACCATGGCGCGCACGAGGCCCGCCTCCGTCCACTCCGCGATCGGCGCGCTCGCGACCTTCGCCCCGTCGCGCAGCACCGTGACCCGGTCGCTGACGGCGAAGATCTCGTCGAGCTTGTGCGAGATGTAGACCACCGTCGTGCCCCGCGCGACCAGGCGCTCGATGATCGCGGAAGAGCTCGCGCGCCTCCTTGACCGAGAGCGACGAGGTCGGCTCGTCCAGGATCAGAACCCTGGGGGCGGCGGCGATCCCCTTGACGATCTCCACGAGCTGGCGATCGGCGAGGCTGAGCGATCCGACCTTGAGGTGCGGCTCGAGCCGGACGCCGCAAGCGGTGAGATGGCGCGCGGCAGCGTCCTCGATCCGGCGCCGGCTGACGAAGCCGGGCAGGCGCGCCGCCGGCTCCCGGCCGAGCAGGATGTTCTCGGCGACGGTGAGCTCCGGCAACAGGCTGAGCTCCTGATGGACGAGCGCGATGCCGTGCGCGCGCGCCTGCGCCGGGGTCGCGATCTGAACCGGCTCACCGTCGATCTCGATCGAGCCGCCGTAGTCCGCGAACAGGCCGGCGAGGATGCGCATGATCGTCGACTTGCCGGCGCCGTTCTCGCCGACCAGGCCGTGCACCTCCGCGGCCGCGAGCTCGAGATCGACCCCGGCGACCGCGGTGGTGGCGCCAAACATCTTGCGGATGCTGGCCATGCGGACGACCGGCAAAAGCGGCCCGGCCAGAGGCCGGTCGCCCGGGCGCGCCCGCGGCGCCGGAGCGCTCATCGGCCCATCATCGATGGGGGGAGGCCCCGGCCTCCGGGTCACGCTGCCGCGGTGCGCTCGAGACTCGATGGGTCGGCATCCCGAGCCCGCCGCGACCGGCGGCCGTGAGCCCCGGGAAGGCGAGGCGGCGGAGCATCAGGCCGGCCCGGCTCCGGGTGCCCTTGATGCGGGGCCTGCCGCCCATGACCTCCGGTCCGGCCACGATCCGCTTCGCCGGCTCGCGCAGTGAGATACCACCCGCATCGGCCTCACTCGTCCCGGTCGACCATCAGCCGGGCAAGGAGGGCCCCAAGCTGCTCGGGTCTCGGCGCAAGCCGCCAGGCGCGCGGTCTCCAAACCCCGTGCCTGCCATGTCAGCCGGCACCTTCAGCGCCGGCTCAGCGCTCCAGCTTGGTGATCTTGGCGCCTTGAACGGACAGATCGCCCATCAGGCCCTTCTGGCCGAAGACGAAGGCGATGACCGGGTTGGTAGCCACGACCGAGCTGATATTGGCGCTCTTACCCTCATCGATCATCGTGACCTGGGCGTTGGCGCCCGCCTCCCAGCCGGAGCTGTTGCGGAACTTGTCGAGCGCCTCTGCGGTCATGAACATGATGATCTGGGCGTACTTCTGGGCACCGAGCTGCAGGCCGATCGAGGCCGCGGCCGTGCTGTAGTAGCCCACCGTCTGGTCGCCGACGATCAGAGCACCTTCGCCGTAGGAGCCGCCGACGCCGATCGCGGCCTTGGTCACCTCGGGAAAGACCAGCAGGCCCTGCGCTTTCCCGGCCGCCTCTTTGCAGCCCGGGATCTGGGCGGCGCACTGGTCACGCGCCGACGCGACGCCGGCATTGATCTCCGCGACCGTTTTGGCGCTGGCTGAGGACGTCAGGGCAAGCGTCAGGCCACAGAGGCCCGCCGCCACCGCCGCCAATCGTATGGGATTCATGCTGCGCATCCGATCGCTCCCTGGTTGAACAACCCTACTCATCAGCCGGCATTCCCGGTTTCGCTTGCTATTGGCAAAGGTACGGCAACCGCACCGGGCTCTCCAAGCCATTTTTGTCGGCGGCGCGCGCGGGATGACGCCGCACGCCAGCGGCGTAGCAACCATGACACACGGGCCGCTGGTTCACCTTCACCCCGCGCCGCGCGCCCCTTGGCCGGTCACCAGGGTCCATTCGACCAGGCGCTTGAGGACCTTGCCGAGGGCGTCGTCGAACGCGGCTGCGATCGACGGCAGGTCGGCGGCCTGAGCGGGAACGCTGCGGCCGATGGCGGCCGTGCCGACCACCAGACGCTTGGGCATGGTCATCAGGCGCGCCGACAGGGCGACCCGCGCCTCCGCCGGTTCCGAGCCGGTTTGCCGGGCCTGAAACGCCTCGAGATTGGTCTGGAGCATGAAGTCCGGGCGCACGTCGGAGCGCCGGCCGGCGACGACCTCGATCGCGCCCGAGTTCTGGAAGGACTCGACGATCAGCGGCTCGATCATGGCCGCCGGCCGATCGACCCAGGTGGCATCGGCGTAGTATTCGACCTCGATCCCGCGCGTGCGCGCGATCCGGACGGTGTCGATCGACGGCACGATCGCCGGCCGGTCGATCACCAGCGACCAGTCCACCTTGGGCAGATCCTCGGGGAAGGTCGTCTTGGGGGTCAGGCGGAATTCGCGCGGCGGGGTCCCCTGGCCCGGGAACTGGCAGGCAGCGGCCGCCGACAACGGGACCAGCGCCGCCAACCGGATCAGCCGGCGCCGGCCGACCGCCATGACATGGCTCCTCATGTGAGGTTCTCGCTCATGGCGCTCCTCCTTGTGAGGCTCTCCGGGCTCCCATCCGAGGTTCTCGATCATGGCCCGACCCCCTGGACCCGGTTGCCGAACAGGAAGCGGGCCGGATCGCGCTTGAGCTCGTCGGCCACGCCGGTGATCTCATCCACCATGCGTTGGGCATCCTGCGCCAAGCCCGTGTACTCGTACAGGCCAGTCTGCGTGAAATCGCGCAGGCCCTCCCGGTTTTCGGCCACGGCAGCGTTGATCTGATCGGCCATCCGCCGGACCGCGCCCGCGGTCGCGGTCCACTCCTTGATCAGCGAGCCGATGGCGTCCCGGTTGCTTTGGACGGTCTGATCGAGCGTGGTCGCCGCCTGACCGACCTTGCCGGTCGCCTCCCTGGCATTGTCGACGATGGTCTCGAGCACCGGTCGGTTGTCCCGGAGGCCCCTGGCCATGACCGCGACGTCGGCGACGATCTGGGTCAGGTTGCCGCCGGTCGAGTGGAGCTCGTCGTCGACGCTGGCCAGGAGGTGGTTCAGCCGGTCGATCACGTCGGGCAACTGCCTGGCGATGTCGCCGGCACTTTGCTGCAACTGCTCCATTCCGGAAGGCAGGGTCGGGATCTCGGGGTCCGGCTGGTCGCCGCCGATCAGCCGCACCGGCGTCCCGGGGTAGAAATCGAGGTTGACGAACAGCAGGCCGGTCAACAGGCTCTGCGACTGCAGCTGAGCGCGGAACCCGGCCTCGATCATGCGCCCGACCTGATCCCGGTACGAGCCCGCAGGCGGCATGCCGACGACATCGATCCGAGCGGGGTCGAACTGCATGACCACCGGGATCCGGGCATTGACCGCCTTGGGGTCGAACAGGACCCTGATGTCGGTGACCTCGCCGATCGTGACGCCGCGGAAGTCGACCGGGGCGCCGACCCTGAGGCCCTTCACCGAGCCCGGGAAGTAGGCGATGTAGCTGTTGCGCTCTGCGAACCAGCGCGCGTGGCCGAACAGCAGCAGGCCGACCACGAGCAAAGCGAGCGCGCCGATCACGAAGGCCCCGATCACCGCCGGATTGGCTTTGCTCATCGGTTCCTCGCCTCCCTGCCCGGGCCTTGTGTCCTGAGATCGCCCGGCTGCTCGCCGCCGCGGGTCAGGAATTCTTCCACTTTCGGGTCCGGCGGCCGGGCGAGCAGATCGTGCGGGTCGCCGGTCGCGAGCTGGCTCCTGGTCTCCGGGTCGAGGAACACCGAATTGTCGGCGACCCTGAAGATGCTGGGGAGCTCATGGGTGACCATGATGGTGGTCGTGCCGAGGCTGTCGCGGAGCTCGAGGATCAGATCGTCGAGCCGGCGCGAGCTGATCGGGTCGAGGCCGGCCGAGGGCTCGTCGAAGAACAGGACCTCCGGGTCCATCGCGATCGCGCGGGCGAGCCCCGCCCGCTTGCGCATGCCGCCGCTGATCGCGGCGGGATAGTAGTCCTCGAAGCCCGCGAGGCCCACGAGTGCCAGCTTGAGCGAGACGACCTCGCGAATGTCCGCCGCGCTGAGGTCGGTGTATTCGCTGAGCGGCAGAGCGACGTTCTCCTGCAGGGTCATCGAGCTCCAGAGCGCACCCTGCTGGTAGAGCACGCCGAAGCGCCGCATGAGCTGCGCGCGGCCCGCAGGGTCGGCGTCCCAGAAGCTGACCCCGCCATACAGCACCTCGCCGCGCGCCGGCTGTTTGAGGCCGATCATCTGGCGCATCAGCGTGCTCTTGCCGGAGCCGCTGACGCCCATGATGACGAAGATGTCGCCCCGGCGGATCGTGAAGTTCACGCCCTCGATCAGGACCAAGCTGCCGTAGGCCATCTCCATGTCGCGGACGACGATGTGCGCGTCCGGCGCGCCCACGGTCGGTTCGGAAGCAACGGCGCGCTCAGATGCCGAGCGCATTGTAGATCACGGTCAGGATCGCCATGGCGACGACGATCAGGACGATCGAGGTCACGACCGCCGAGGTGGTCGCCAGGCCGACCGCGGCCGCGCTGCGTCCGGACTGGATGCCGCGCATGCAGCCGGCGATCGCGACCAGGGTGCCATAGACCGAAGCCTTGAGCAGCCCGCCCGCGAAGTCGTGCAGGTGCACGCCGCCCTGGGTCGCCTGCCAGTAGGTGACGGGCGGCAGGTCGAGGAACAGGACGCCGACGAAAGCGCCGCCGAGAATGCCCATGAGATCGGCATAGAGGCAGAGCAAGGGCGTCATCAGGACGAGCGCCAGCATGCGCGGCAGGACCAGGAACTCCATGGGCGCGAAGCCGAATGTGGTCAGCGCGTCGATCTCCTCGTTGACCTGCATGGTGCCGAGCTGCGCGGCGAACGCGGCCCCGGTCCGGCCGGCGAGGATGATCCCGACCATCATCGCCGCCATGTCGCGCGCCATGCCGATCCCGACCAGGGGTGCCACGTAGACCTGGGCGCCGAACTGGAGCAGCTGAACCGAGCCCAGAAAAGCCAGGATCACGCCGACCAGGAAGCTGATCAGGCTGACGATCGGCAACGCCTGCGCGCCGACCTCCTGGAGGGTCAGCACGAGGTCGGAGCGGTGCAAGCGCGCGCGGCCGGTGACCAGCCGACCGAAGGCAAGCGTCGCCTCGCCGATGAAGGTGATCATGGCCCGGGCTTCCGCGGCGTACGCGAGGGTCGCCCGGCCCACCCGCGAGAAGAGCCCGGCGGGCGCTCTCTGCTCCGCCCGGCTGGCCGGCGGCACCGCGGTGGCGAGGCGATAGAGCCTGCGGGCGCCATCCGGCAAACCGCTCGGGTCGACCGTGAGACCCCGCTCCTGGCAAAGCCGCTCGAGCTGCAGGAGGAACACCATCAGGCCGGTGTCCCAGCGCTTCAGCTCGGAGACGTCGAACCGCACCTCGGCGGCCGCCTGGAGCCCCTGCGCGGCGCTCTCCGCGGATGGCAGCGAGCGTCCGAGCTGCCAGACGCCCGCAAGGTGAAGCGTGCTCGTCGGCCCCGCCTCATCGATCCGGCAGCTGGGCCCCGGCGCCTCCTCGGGCTCGGTCACTCGTCCGGCTGCGTCACTGGGGGCGGCTCCCTTGGGCTCACCTTCGGCATCGCGTCACAGTACCGCCGCGGGTCATAGCGCGCCCATTCGAATTTGGCGAGGGCAGCTGGCGCGGGCGGCGTATAACCGTCGGCCATCGCCCCCCTGTCGGCTGCTGCACTCGCCAAGCCAAAGCCCTGTTTGCACGCGCTTTCTCGGGTTCGTTTGGTTTTCGGCGGGGGGCGAGCTTGCCATCTTGCAGGTCAAGCCGCGGCTGGAGCGCGGAGCTGCCGGTCGGGGCATGGTTCCGACCTGACTGCCGTGGGCTCGATCCGGCCTGCGACCTCGTGCCGGGCGGGCAACGGGACGACGGGCGGGTCGGTCATGCTCGTGGTCTCCTGCTGGGGGAATCGCTGCGCGGCCGCCAACGAGCTCCGCCGCGGGCGGCGCGGGTCGGGCCGACAATCGTAGCCGGTAATAGGAACATATGCAAGAGATGTGAGGCCTGAAAGACCTGGAGATTGGAGCGCCCGGGTCTGCGCGTGGCTGGCTCGGCGCGCCGACCACCAAGGTCGGCGGCGAGCGGCGCGCCTGGCTCGGCACGCCGACCACCAAGGTCGGCGGCGAGCGGCGCGCGCAGAAAATTCTTGAATAAAGGAATTAATTCCGAATATATTCGAGCCAGTTCGGGCCGGCGCTCCGCGCTCGCCTGGGACCTCGGACTGATCACCAAGAGCGCTCCGGTCCAGCGAGCCACCAGGATCGGCGCTGAGAGCCAGCCGCGGGAGAAAAATGATGAGTTTTCGCCGATCCGACCTGCAAGAGGCGTTTTTCGTGCCGGGGACGCATGCGTTTCGCGTCTTTGGCTATGGCACATCGGACGCGCTCGACGAGGTGTTGGCATCGGGCTACTTCGGCGCCGCGGGCGCGCTGCTCCAGCCCGGCGATCTCGTGTACGTCCGTGCGCGAGCGGCTGACGAGCGCCTGCCTGGCGCCGAGGCTGCTGCCGTGCACATGGCCCTGCTGATGGTCCGGAGCGGCAGGCGCGGCAGCGCCGTGCTCCGCCTGGTGCAGGATTTCGGTCGGAGCGACGATCCCGCCGCGGCCGCACTGGCGTCCGCCGTTCCGCCTGCCGTCACCCCAGCAAAACGCGGCCGCGGGCGCCCGCCCGGCAGCCGGAGCAAGCCATCGGCGCACCTGGCTTCCGGGCAGACCCCTGAGGCCAGCCCGAAGCAGCGCGAGGACGGCAAGCAGCTCCTGAATTGATGTGGAATTTCCGCCCTGCTGCCGGCGCCCGAGAGCCGCCTGGGCGCCGGCGGCGGGAGCGCCGCGCGGCACAGATCCGGAATTTTCGGCCTTTTCTCGATTTTCCAGCGATTTTCCGGGCACCGGTCGCGAATTTCCGGGAACCCGGCGAGCGCACACCATGCGACACTTCCGTGCGCTGGTGCGACAGGGTGTGCGGTGTGCGTAAGCCTTTGCGGTGGCGTGGTTTTTCGCCACAGGGGCGATCTGACCGCCGATTTTGGCCCCAAAACCGGCGATTTCGGCCGCAAAACGACTGATTTCGGGCGCAAAAGTGGCGCACGGATGCGTCACATGTGGCGCATCAATGGATTTCGTCAATTCCGACGGTTTTGGATTTTCCTGCGAATTTCCGGGGGCCGCGAATTCAGGGAGCCGTCAGTCCGAGCCGACTAAGGTCTTCCTCAGATAGTTTGGCCGGTTCACTGCCCTCCTGAGGCAGATGTTGGCGCGCGAACTCGACTAGCTTCGCCCGTTCGGGGAAATAGGTCCAGGAGTGTCGCTCTCCCTTCGCCGTGATGCCCACGGGGCGGCTGGCATCCGGGGCGAACGCTACTGATTGCCACTTTGCGTCTGTCTCCCCGAGAACGGCGACTGGCGCCTCGGGAAATTCAAGATTATACAGCAGCGGTCGGCCGTGTTCGCTTGGCGCGATCAGGACGAAGTTCGAGCCTGGAGCGAAGGCTGCGGCCGCCGGTTTCGCAAAGCCTCGCGGTTGGCCGAGGCTGACGGGTCGGAGCCATCCTCGGACGCGCAATTCAGGCGGAGACGTCGAGGTGTCCCAGACCAGCTCGCGCCCGCCCTCTTGCGCCAAGATGTTCGAGGCTTCGGCCGATGGCGTAGCGTCCTCTAGCAGCGACGCCTTTTTGATGTCTGCGCGCAATGCCGGCTCGATGCTCCAAATCCGCACGGTCGCGTCGCTGGACGCACTCGCAATCGATTTTCCGTCGCGGTCAAAGCTTAGGGAGAACACCGTGCCGTCATGCCCTTTCAATACGGCTGGGGGGGGCTTCAAGGTCCGCCATCCGCCACAGCCGCACACCATCTTCGGCCGCCGTCGCGACGAGCGCCCCGTCCCGGCTGAATGCACCCTGAAAAACCAGGCCACGATGATCTTTACCTCGCTCATTCTTAAGAGAGTGGAGTCCCCTACCACCCTTGACCGATTTCGGCCTTTGCTCGTTGACGTTCCACAAGAACGCGCCTCCACCGAGCGTCGTCGCGAGTAAGATGTCACCATTTTTCGGATGAAAGTTCAGAGATAGGATCGGGCTCGTGTACCTCCGCTCCTTAAAAAGCACCCTCGTCTCGGTGGGGTACACTCGAATAATTCCGTCGTTCCCGGCGGTGGCGAAGCGCTCGCCGTCGGCGCTGAAGGACAACGCAAGACCCGAGCCCTCTCCGCGCCACTCTAAAGTCGGTGGTAGTACTGTAGACTTCCATAGAATAGTCTGAAGAGCCATGTTCCAGGTAAGAATCAGGTTGCCGTCTGGACTGAACACGCCAGGTCCGGCTGGGTTGGTCTTGTCGCCGAATTTGAATGGCCTATCGAACTTCGGGAGGCCCGACTTACCTGACAGCACGGGCAGCACGTACCCTTGGCCGGTAGAGAACCTGCTAGGACCCTCGTGCCGTCAACGGCCCATTTGGCGCGGATGTAGCCAGAACGCGTGACGGACTTCTTAGCGATCTCCGAGCCCTTCACCGGGTTCCAAAGGTGTAAGCAGCCGTCGGCTCCCGCGGTCATAAGCAGATTACCGTTTTCTGGCGAGAACTCGATGCTCGACTGCACGATGGAGACTTGAGTGATCCGCTGCTCGCGCAACTGCTGTAGCGCCTCGTACGCCAGCGCCTCAGTTTCTGGCACGTAGCGCAATTCTTTTCTGGTCTCCTGATCTAGACCCTCAAGGGCGATAAGAACGGCGCGACTTGCTCCAACCAGTTCCAAGGCAGCCACGCCGCGCAACGCCAAAAACCGCGCTGCCTGAGCCTCGGCTTGAATGGCCTGAGCCTCGGCCTGAGCGCGCCGCCAGCGCTCCCTCTCAAGCTCTTCCTTTCGCTTGCGCTCTCTCTCTTGCTCGGCCTGCTTCCGCTCTGCATCCTCGGCTTCCTTGCTAACTTCGAGGAAGCGGATGGCTGCATCAAAGTCTCCACCGTACCGTCGCGCCCATAGCAAGGTCGGTTTCTCCTCACGGAACCAGTGGCATGTCTGCGAGAGCTCGAAGTCCCGCCGAGCAAGTCTGCTTTGCCTTCTTGCCTGCGCCGCTCCTCCCGGCACAAGTCGTGATAGATTTCATATGACTGTTTCTCCCGACTCACCCCAGCCGTCCAGTATCCGACTGTCGGATGAAGATTCTCATGCGTGATGTCGATCGAGGTGTCGACGGTAACGCTTTGTCGGTTGACATCGATGAATGATGCGTCCTCTGCGCGGAACGCCTCGACAACGCGCTGGACGACCTCCAGCGAGACCTGGGCGAGGTTGGCGACCGTGCCGCACTGGGTGGGGCGTCGGAGGCGGCTGCTGTGCTCCTCGACCTCGACTAGGCGCCGGAACATAACCTCCGCAACCCGGCGTTCCTCGGCGACATTCCATCCAGCATCTTGTTGCCGTGACGGGACAGGGCATTCCCGACCTCCCGGCGGGCCTGCAACTTCTCAAATTCGGCCAGGGCGAGCTCGACGGGGGCATCGTGGTCGAGCCCTTCCCGCTGCTGCCTTTCCTCTTCTTGGACCCACATCCACAGCAATGTGTGCTGCAGGATCGGCAACTGGTCCTCTGAGACCTGATGTCGCCGATGAGCCGTTCGACCAGCTCCTCCTGGATGCTGCCATTCTTGATCTCGGCGGGCTCGACGATCGCCTGGCGTCACTCGGGCTCGGCCATCCGTGGCACGAGGTAATGGGTCGCGTTGAGCGTCTCCGCCAATCCGGTGAAGCGGGAGCAATCGCCCAGATATTCCGAGCGCATCGTGGTCACGACGTAGAGACCGGACGGCTTTTGGTTCGCGACCGCGAGCAGAAGCTCGATCAGGCGCGCGCGTTCCCCCTCCTCCTCCTCCTCCGATCTGTAGCGAAAGATCTCTTCGAACTGGTCGACCAGGAGTAGGAAGTTCTCGCTCTCCCCGAGCTCGAATTCTCGCATGATCACCGCAAGCCCATCGTCGCTGATGTCGATGAGCGCGCGGTACCGAGCTATCTCGGCCTCGGGCACCTCGCCGTCTTTGACCGTCTCAGGCCGTAGCGAGCGCAGAATGCCATCGGCCATGGACCACAACGGCGCTGCGCCGGGCCGCATCGCGGCGGTACGCCATTCCACGCCCATGCGACCGTGACGCCGCTCCAGCGTGGCCAGCACCCCCGCTTTGACCAGAGAAGACTTGCCGCTCCCCGATGGTCCGATGATCGAGGTCGAATCATTCCGCGCCAGGATCGTCAAGATGTCCTGAACCAGCCGATCCCGGCCACGAAATACCGGGCCACTCCTCCTTTTCGAACGGCCGAAGTCCGGGATACGGCCGGCGCGGGCAGAAGCTTCGATTGAGCGGGCCAGCCCGCCGATGCATCGGGCTGCGACAGCGCCGCCGACAGCGCTTCCGAGTTTGCGACCGCCCTCGTCAATTCAGCCTTCCTTTACCAAGGTTAGAGAGATACTCCTTCGGCGCCGGGACGCGGGCAGATAACGCGTGTAACCAACTCTGCAGTTCGTCCTTGAAGGAAGGCGAGTCCGAGCAGAACCGATATTCGCTTTGGCGCCTTGACTGGCGGAGGTGGAGGCGCATCGATCACGGCATAAGGCGGAAGAGCGCCCAGCTTGCGCTTGATATCCTGTTCCATGTAGAGGACCGTCCGATCAAGCCAAAAATCCGACTTCTCTTGGCCGGCCACGAGAACAATCGCGCCACATCGCCCCAAAACCTCCAGGAAGTGTTGTTCGTCGACTATGCTCCACACGTCCCGCGCGGGCTTCGCTCGACTTAGTCGATCGGGAAAACGAAGACGTCGAGTTCTTCCATCATCAGTCGGCGGATCTCTTTTTGCTCCAACATTTTGTCCCGCGGCCCCGCCATCATGAACACGCTTTGGCCAAGATCACCGTCACTCAAGCGTCTGCTGGCAACACGATCGGCGAAGCTCTGGAGCCCACCGGTATCGTCTTGATCAAAGCCCACCAGGAAGGTCCGGTACTCCGCATGCTTGATGGCCGACACTTCCACCAAAGGCGCCCGATATACGTAGATGGGCTTCTGATGGTGCTCGGCGAGCGCATGCTGGTACATGACGAGACCGATCTCGTCGTGCTTCCATTTGCGTAGCGTCTGCCCAGAACTTGGGCGAACTTGTCACATTGCGAGCGCTCCCCACCCCATATCGTCGGGCCCATCAGACCATGAAAATTCCCCGCCGGTCTGTGTCACGAGCAGCACGGCCGCGCCTTCGACCTTGTCCGCAGTTGGTGAGTGAGTGGTTGATTGCCGCGGAGATCGTAGTCCCGCGCGCCGAGGCTTCGATCGGGCTCGATCGCGGAGCGTTTGAAGGCGGTCTGTATCGTGAGCCGCGGATCGGTGTCAAGATCTCTCAATAGCGCGGATCGAGGGCGGTCGCCTTCTGACTCGGGAGGTGCCGAGTTCGGATCGAAAATCACTATAACCTGGAAACTTCAGGGATAGCTGGCGGCGCCGAGATCCCCGACCTTCGCCTTCAGGCGGCCGATCTCGACGTACGGCCGCTGCGATGGCCGCCGGAGCCGGCGAGGCGATCTCCGGCGCAGGCGCCGGAAGTGCTGGAGGACCCGGACGATGCCCGAGCCTTTGTCCGCTGCGCTCCTCGACGCCGAATGGCTCGAGGCCGATGGTCTGGGCGGCTTCGCCTCGGGCACCGTGGGCGGCGCCCGCACCCGGCGCTACCAGGCGCTGCTGCTGGCCGCGACCACGCCGCCGACCGGCCGGGTCGTGCTGGTGGGCGGGCTCGAGGTCTGGCTGGAGACCGCGGCCGGCAGCTTCGCGCTCAGCTCCCAGCGCTACACGCCGGACGTGGTCTGGCCGGATGGCCAGACGCGGATCATCGAGTTCCGGGCGCAGCCCTGGCCGCGGTGGCGGTTCCGCACCGAGGATGGGGTGGAGGTCAGCCAGGAGGTGGTCGCCTGCCACGGCCGCGGCGGCGTCGTGATGCGCTGGCGCCTGCTGTCGCGGCCGGGCTCGGCGCGGCTCAGCGTGCGGCCGCTGCTCTCGGGGCGCGACTATCATGCGCTGCACCACGAGAACCCGGGTTTCCGGTTCGGGGCCGAGGTCACCGGGGCGCGCGTGCTCTGGCGGCCTTATCACGGGATTCCCGCGATCTCGGCGGTCGCCGAGGGCGGCAGCTATCGCGAGGAGCCGCTCTGGTATCGCAACTTCCAGTACGATGCCGAGCGCGCGCGCGGTCTCGATTTCGTCGAGGACCTGGCCTCGCCCGGGGTCTTCACCTGGACGCTCGACGGTCGCGAGGCGACCTTGATGCTGGCGGCCGGCGAGGCCGATCCCGAGGTCGATCCCGCCTGCCTGTTCGATCTGGAAGCCAGGCGGCGCAAGCGCTTCACCTCGCCGCTGCAACAGGCCGCCGACGCCTATGTCGTGCAGCGCGGCCACGGCAGGACGATCGTCGCCGGCTATCCCTGGTTCACCGACTGGGGCCGCGACACCTTCATCGCGTTGCGGGGGTTCATGACGCTGCCGGGCGGGCTCGAGCTGGCAGAGGACATCCTGCTCGCCTGGGCCGAGACCGTCTCCGAGGGCATGGTGCCGAACCGGTTCCCGGATTCGGGCGAAGTGCCCGAGTTCAACGCGGTCGACGCCTCGCTCTGGTACGTGGTCGCGGGGCACGAGTTTTTGCAGGCGGCGCGCGCCACCGTCGCGCCCGCGACCGTCTCGACCTTGCGCGCGGCGGTGGGCCTGATCGTCGCCGGCTATCGCGCCGGCACCCGCTACCGGATCAAGATGGCCGAGGACGGCCTGCTCGCGGCCGGCGTGCCGGGCGTGCAGCTGACCTGGATGGACGCCAAGGTCGGCGACTGGGTGGTGACGCCCCGGATCGGCAAGCCGGTCGAGGTCCAGGCGCTGTGGCTGAACGCGCTCAAGATCGCCGGGGCGAGCTCGCCCGAGTGGCGGGACCTCTATCGCCACGCGCTGGCCTCGTTCCAGCTCCGGTTCTGGAACGAGGCGCAGGGTTGCCTGTTCGACGTGGTCGATGTCGATCACGCGGCGGGCAGGACCGATCCAAGGGTCCGGCCGAACCAGATCCTGGCGGTCGGCGGCCTGCCCTACCAGGTCCTGGTCGAGCCCTATGCGACCCGGGTGGTCGAGGCGGTCGAGCGGACGCTGCTGACGCCGCTCGGCCTGCGCTCGCTGGCGCCGTCCGAGCCCGGCTATCGGCCGCACTACGGCGGCGGCGTGTTCGAGCGCGATTCGGCCTACCACCAGGGCACGGTCTGGCCCTGGCTGATGGGCCCGTTCGTCGAGGCGTGGCTGCGCGTCCGCGGCCATACCCCGGCGGCGAAGCGGGAGGCGGACAGCCGTTTCCTTTCGCCCTTGCGCGCCCATCTCGAGGTCGCGGGCCTGGGCCACGTCTCCGAGGTCGCCGATGCCGAGCCGCCATACCGGCCGGGCGGCTGCCCGTTCCAGGCCTGGTCGCTCGGCGAGCTGCTGCGCGCCAGCCGCCTGGTCGAGGAGGCGGCGCCGCCGGGCAGGTGCGCGCGCATCGACGCCGCCTGATCAACGCCCCATCTGGAGGCAGGAACATGCTCGAGACCGCCGATGCTCCCGCCAGGCCCGAGGTGCGGACCGCGCCCAGGCGCTCCGGCCGCGCCCGCCGAGCGTGCGCGGCTCGCCCAGGACCGGAGCGGCGAGGTGCGCTGGAAGCGCTGGGGGCCCTATCTCAGCGAGCGCCAGTGGGGCACCGTGCGCGAGGACTACAGCGCCTACGGCAACGCCTGGGAGTATTTCTCGCACGACCAGGCGCGCTCGCGGGCCTATCGCTGGGGCGAGGACGGCATCGCCGGGCTCAGCGACGAGCATCAGCGGCTGTGCCTGGCGCTGGCGCTCTGGAACGGCAAGGACCCGATCCTGAAGGAACGGCTGTTCGGCCTGACCAACGGCGAGGGCAACCACAGCGAGGACGTCAAGGAGCTCTATTATTATCTCGACGCCACCCCGACCCACTCGTACTTGAAGTATCTCTACAAATATCCGCAACGGGAATTCCCGTACACCTGGTTGGTGGCAGAGAACCGGCGGCGCGGCAAGGACAAGCCCGAGTTCGAGCTGCTCGACACCGGCGTGTTCGACGACGACCGCTACTTCGATGTCGTGGTCGAATACGCCAAGGCAAGTCCTGAAGACATCCTGATGCGGGTCACGGTGCATAACCGGGCGGCGGCGACGGCGGTGATCCACCTGTTGCCGCAGCTCTGGTTCCGCAACCTCTGGTCCTGGCGCGAGCACGCGCGACGCCCCGCCCTCTATGCCGACAATGGCACCACCATCGGCATCCAGAGCAAGCTGTTCCAGGACCGCTATCTCTACGCCGATCTCTATGCGGACGGGGCGCCGGAGCTGTTGTTCTGCGACAACGACAGCAACCTTCGCCGGCTCTATGGCGTCGACGGCGGCGAGGGCTATTTCAAGGACGGGTTCCACGAGCACCTGGTCGGCGGGCGGGCGGATGCCGTCAACCCCGGCCACCGCGGCACCAAGGCGGCCGTCCACTACCGGCTCGAGCTGCCGGCTCATGGCGAGGCAACCGTGCGTCTGCGCCTGGCCCAGGGCATGAGCATTCATCCCTTCGCCGACTTCGATGCGGTGTTCGCGCAGCGCCTGGCCGAGGCGGACGAGTTCTACGCCGATCTGCAGGCCGGGCTCGAGGATCCGGACGCGCAGGAGCGTCCAGCGGCAGGCGTTCGCCGGCATGATCTGGTCGAAGCAGTTCTTCCATTACGACGTGCCGCGCTGGCTCGCGGGCGACCCGACCCAGCCGCCACCGCCCGAGCGCCGCAAGCACGGCCGCAACAGCGAGTGGCACCACCTCAACAACTACGACGTCATCTCGATGCCGGACAAATGGGAGTATCCCTGGTACGCCGCCTGGGACCTCGCCTTCCACTGCATCCCGCTGGCGCTGGTCGATGCCGAGTTCGCCAAGCAGCAGCTCGTGATGCTGACCCGCGAGTGGTACATGCACCCGAACGGCCAGCTGCCGGCTTACGAGTGGGCGTTCGGCGACGTCAACCCGCCGGTGCACGCCTGGGCGGCCTGGCGGGTGTTCCAGATCGATCGCAAGCAGCGCGGCGATGAGGGCGATCTCGCCTTCCTCGAGCGCATCCTGCACAAGCTGCTGCTGAACTTCACCTGGTGGGTGAACCGCAAGGACGCCCAAGGTCGCAACGTCTTCCAGGGCGGCTTTTTGGGGCTCGACAACATCGGCGTGTTCGACCGCTCGGCGCCCTTGCCGACCGGCGGCTTCATCAACCAGGCCGACGGCACCGCCTGGATGGCGATGTATTCGCTCAACCTGATGCGGATGGCGCTCGAGCTCGCCCAGCACAACCACACCTACGAGGACATCGCGACCAAGTTCTTCGAGCATTTCCTCTACATTGCCGAGGCCATGACCAATCTCGGCGGCCAGGACATCGGGCTCTGGGACGAGGAGGATCAGTTCTACTACGACGAGCTCAACCTGACCGACGGCACGATCATCCCCTTGAAGGTGCGCTCGATGGTCGGGCTGATCCCGCTGTTCGCGGTCGAGACGCTGGAATCGGACCATCTGGACCGGGTGCCGGCGTTCAAGACGCGCCTCGAGTGGTTCCTGAACTATCGCTCGGACCTCGCCTCGCTGGTGTCGCGCTGGAACGAGCCCGGTGCTCGCGACCGGCGCCTGTTGTCGCTGCTGCGCGGCCACCGGATGAAGCAATGCCTGAAGCGCATGCTCGATGAGACCGAGTTCCTGTCCGACTACGGCGTCCGCGCGCTTTCCAAGGTCCACGAGCAGCATCCCTACCGGTTCGACTGCGTCGGCCAGCAGCTCGAGGTCCGCTATCAGCCGGCCGAATCCGACAGCGGCCTGTTCGGCGGCAACTCCAACTGGCGCGGGCCGATCTGGTTCCCGGTCAATTATCTGCTGATCGAGTCGTTGCAGAAGTTCCATCACTACTATGGCGACGACTTCAAGATCGAGTGCCCGACCGGCTCCGGCAACTTCGTCACGATCGAGCAGGTCGCCGAGGAGCTGACCCGTCGCCTGGCCCGGATCTTCCTGCGCGACGAGGACGGCCGGCGGGCCGTGTTCGGCGACCAGGCGAAGCTGCAGAACGATCCGCACTTCCGGGACCACCTGCTGTTCCACGAATACTTCCACGGCGACAACGGCCGCGGCGTCGGCGCCTCGCACCAGACCGGCTGGACCGGGCTGGTGGCCAAGCTCCTGCAGCCGCGCCGCCGCTCGTCCCCGCAACCGCAATCCAAGGACGCCTGAGATGCGTAAGAAGCTGGACCAAGAGGATCTGCCGCCGGTCGTGATGCCGAGCTGCGAGGTCCGCGGGACGCTGGCCGGGCAAAAGGCGCTGGTGACGGGCGCCAACTCCGGCATCGGCAAGGGCGTGGCCCTCGCCCTCGGCAAGGCCGGCGCCGAGGTGATGGTCAACTACGTCGCGGGTCCCGAGCACGCCGAGGAGGTCGTGTCAGAAATCCGCCACGAGGGCGGCCAGGCCGTCGCCCACAAGGCCGACGTCAGCCAGGAGGGCGAGGTCGAAGCGATGTTCGCGAAGATGATCGCGGACTTCGGCACCATCGACATCCTGGTCAACAACGCCGGCCTGCAGCGCGACGCCCGCTTCGAGGAGATGACGCTCGCGCAGTGGAACATGGTGATCGGGGTCAACCTCACCGGCCAGTTCCTCTGTGCCCGCGCGGCGGTCCGGGAGTTCAAGCGGCGCGGCGTGAAGCCGGAAGTCTCCTGCGCCGCCGGCAAGATCGTCTGCATCAGCTCGGTCCACGAGGTCATCCCCTGGGCCGGCCACGTCAACTACGCGGCCTCCAAGGGCGGCGTGATGATGATGATGAAGTCGATCGCCCAGGAGGTGGCGCCGCACCGGATCCGGGTCAACAGCGTCTGTCCGGGCGCGATCCGGACCCCGATCAACACCGCCGCCTGGAGCACGCCCGAGGCCTACGCCGACCTGATGCAGCTGGTGCCGTACAAGCGGATCGGCGAAGTCGAGGACATCGGCCGGGTGGTCGCCTGGCTCGCCTCCGACGAGGCCGACTACATCACCGGCGCCAGCCTGTTCGTCGACGGCGGCATGACGCTCTACCCGGGCTTCGCGACCGGAGGCTGATGCCGAGCCAGGTGCTTCCAGCTCGGTCGCGGGCTACAAGGCGGACGCCGAGCGCAACCTGATCGACGCGGTCGCATCGCGCTGCCGAATTTCTCGCTGTTGACCAGGAAGAAGGTGATAGCGCTCCTCCACGAACCTGGCACGCCGGAGCAGATCACCGGCGTGGTCTGCCGCGACGGCAGCTACTACGAGGCGGGCGCCGTATCCTCGCGGCCGGCGCCATGACCTCGCCGCGCATCCTCCAGGACCACCTCGCGGTCTCCGGGCTCGGCGCGACCCTGCCGTCCGTCTCCACGATCGGCGCCAATTTCAAGCTGCATCTGAACAGCGCGCTGGTCGCGTTCTCGCCGTTCACCGACCACGACGTGCTGCGCAAGACCGCGATTTTCTTCCACGACGCCCATCCGCACACCACGGTCCAGTGCCTGGGCTGGATGGACGGCGAGATCCTCGCGACCCAGCTGCCGGAGGCGGTACCGAAGTTCGTGACCAACGCGATCGGCGCCCGCGCGATCGGCTTCTTCGTCACGACCGAGGACGGCTCGCACCCGGCGAATCGGATCGTCACCGGCGGTGGCGACGGTGGCATCCCGACCGCCGACTACAGCCTCGAGCGCCTGCCGCCGGCCCAGGCCGAGCACCACGCCGCGACCGCCGACTTCACCCGCCGGCTGCTGCACGCCGGTCTCGCCGGCGTCGACCGCTATCTGGGCGTGGCCGGCAGCGCCCATGCGCTGGGCTCGATGGTCACCGGCACCGATCCGCGGGCGAGCGTGGTCGACCCGCACGGCAAGGTCCACGGCATGGCAGGCCTCTATGTCGGCGACGGCAGCGTCATGGCGCGCTCGAGCCGGGTCAACCCGGCGCTCACGATCTACGCCTGGGGTCTGCTGCTCGGCGACCACTTGGCAGCCCTGGCAGCCCGGCAGCCCGGGCGGCCCGGGCGGGATGACGCCGATCATGCCCTGCCGTGCAGGGTCTCGATCACCTGGTGCACGATCTGGACGTCGCGCAGCACCAGACCTGCCTCCCGCTCGAGGCCGTCGAGGCTGCGGAACAGCGAGCCCAGCCGGAGCTGGTCGCTCGGATGCGGCATGCTGAGATAGAACCAGCGGCCCTGGAACGCGCCCTGGATCGGCCGGCCGGCATGGCCGTCGCAGAGCCGGACCAGCGCCTCGCAAAGGCCCGGCGAGACCGTGGCGCGCGCTGCCTCGGGCTGGTCGGTGTAGACCTCGAACCGGGCCTCGAACTCCGGATGCGGCAGGCTCACCCGCTCCAGGCCCGCGAAGCCCTCGAGCCAGCCCTTGATGCGATTGCCCAGGGCGCCCGCGTCGTGCGCGATCAGGATCCGGGCGGCGATCTCATGTGGCACCTCGATCGCGAAGATCAGGCCCCGGAACACCCGGCGCGAGCTGCCGCGGTGGCGACCGCCGTTGCGGCGCCGGCGTAAAAGGGCTTCGGCCATGACGAAGCCGGTGGCGCGATGCCGGCCGCTGAAGGCATCGTCGATCCGCCGCCAGTTGTGCTGGGGCAAGAGACCGAGGCTCGCGAGCTCGTCGAACGGGATGCCGGGCGCTTCCCCGAGGTGGTGGCGCAGCTCGCCGATCGCCCGACAGATCGCCGGCATCACCAGCCGTCGCAGATGATACCGGAACGCGCGCTGCTGCTGGGCCATGAGGTTGCCGCCGATGGCGAGGCCGATCACCGCGACCGCCACCGCCCCGCCGGCATCGAAGCGCCAGAGCACGGCGGCCAGGCCGGGCACGCCGAGCCCGCAGCCGACCGCGGTCGCGATGAACTGCGCCCGCCGCCTGGCGCGCTCGGCGTCGAGGGTCGCGATCCGGGGCGCGACCTCGCGGCGGAAGGCGACGGCGAGACGCCGCTCGAGCGCGCTGAAGCCGGCCTGCGGCGAGCCGAGAGCCCTGGCCATGACGGACGTTTCCCCTGCCCTGGGTAGCACTGGAGCGCCAGGGTCGCAGCCGCGGGCTAGGAAAGGGTTAGCATCGCGCTGCCCGACCTGAGCGGATGCGCTTGCGAGCGCTGCTCGGCGAGGTTTGGATGGCGATCGGTGCGCCGCCCGGCTATCAGATGGCCGGCGATCGAGCGCGTTGGGGGTGATCGATGATCGATGCCGGCGGGGCGGTGCCCTGGCCGATCCGGGCGATCCTGTTCGACAAGGACGGCACGCTGATCGACTACCGCGCGACCTGGCAGGCGGCCAACCGCGCCGCCGCGGCCGAGCTGGCGGCCGCGGCCGGCCTTAAGGACGCCTTTGCCGACGAGCTGTTGCGCCGCGTGGGCTACGAGCCTGTGACCGGCGAGTTCGCCGCCGACAGCCCCCTGCTCTGGGCGACCACCGCCGAGATCGCGGCCCGCTGGAGCACGGCGCCGGAGCTCGAGGGCGTGGGCGACGTCCGGGCGCGGGTCGAGCGCTGCTTCGCCGATCAGGCAGCCTTTCCACCGGTGCCGGTGACCGAGCTGGCGCCCCTGTTCGACCGGCTCGCCGCGCGCGGCCTCAGGCTTGGGGTCGCGACCATGGATAGCACGGCGGCTGCGGAAGCAACCCTGGTCCGGCTCGCGGTGCGCGATCGGATTGCGTTCGTGGCGGGCGCCGACGGCGGCTTCGGGCTGAAGCCCGACCCGGGCATGGTGCAGGGCTTCTGCACAGCCCTCGGGATCGCTCCGGCCGAGGTCCTCGTGGTCGGCGATCACCCGGCCGACCTCGCGATGGCGCGCGCAGCCGGCGCCGGCCTCGCGGTCGCGGTGCTGACCGGCGGCTGCCCGCCGGCGGCGTTGCACGGGCTCGCGGATCTGGTCCTGCCGAGTATCGCCGAGCTGGAAAGCGGCCTCGATGGCTGGTCCGGGTGGGGCGAGCGCCGTCCGGCGGACTGACGCTCGCCGCTCCGCGCCGACCTTGGGGATCGGCGCTCGGCGCCAGGCGCGGGGCTCAGTTCCTGGTGGAGCTCTCCGGCTCACCCCGGAGGCAGGCGCAATCGGCGCCGCAGGCGTCGAGATAGGCATCGAGCGCTTTGATCAGGGCATCCTGGGTGGTCTGCTGGCCGCGCGCGCAGAAAACCTTGACGCGGCGGTGGCGCTCGCGGTCGAGGCGGAAGGTGAGGGCGACCCGGCCCGCGTCGCCAGCGCCGGGCGGGCTGGTGGTCAGGGCTGCGCCGCCGCGCGGCGCGTCGAGCTTGGCCCGCGCCGGCAGCCGCGGGCTCAGATCGATGCCGGCATGAGCGAAGCCGCCGGTCGGGCTGGCGTGGCCCTTACGGGCCAGGAGATCGCTGGTGAGCTTGGCGCCGGTTCATGCTTTGGCTTGCTCCTGACTGGCCCGGCGGCCAAAGCCGTGGAGCATCGGCTGATGGAAGACCCGCTGGCGCTCGCACTTCTCGAGCTGGCCGGCGATGTAGTCCCAGAGCAGCCGGATCTCCTTGGCCGAGCGGCCCTCGGGGTCGAGCTCGCAGACCGTGCGGCCGTCGACCATCGAGGTCGCGAAATCGACCCGATGCTGGATGAAGACCGGCGCCACCGTGCCGTGTCGGGCGAGCTCGACGACCGCATCGGAGGTGATCTTGGCGCGCAGGTTGGCGGCATTGATCACGAACATGAGGTTGCCATGAGCGCGTTCGACCATGCTCACCATGTCGGCGACGGTGCGCAGGTCGTGCGGGCTCGGCCGGATCGGAATGATCACCATGGTGGCGAGGTTGATCACCCGCTGGATCGCCGCGCTCATCGCGGACGTGACGATCAGCACCAGGCGGCAGCCCTCCAGGCGCAGCCGCTCGATGTCGCCAGGCAACTCGGCGAGCGTGGTCGAGGCGAGCGACGGCGCTGCGCTGTGGCGGCGGTGCCACCAAGCCGCCAGCGAGCCCCGCGGATCGGTATCGATCAGCGCGACCGGCCCCTGGCCTATGAGCTCTGCCTGGACGCCGAGATGGCCGGCAAGGGTGGTCTTGCCCGAGCCGCCCTTTTGCGAGCAGAGCGCGATCACGTGCATCCGATGGGGCTCCCATATACGGCATCACGGACCCGGCGACGCCTGGTGGCGCGCTCGGGCGCCGGTTGAACGATCGCCTTGGATTCAACCTCTTAATACTTAACATGCTGTTAAAAAGTCCCGCCGCTGCGCATCGGATCCGGACGATTCGGGGCGCCGCCAGGCCGGTCGGGCGCTCGCGGCGTTCGCGGCTTGACCTCGACCGGCGGACGCGGCTTCTATCGGGGATCAGTTCGGGGAGGGTGGCATGCGACTGGACGGCAAGGTGGCGATCGTGACCGGCGCCGGCTTCGGCTTCGGCGAGGGCATCGCCAAGCGGTTCGCGGCCGAAGGCGCCAAGGTGCTGGTCGCCGACATCGACGGCGAGCGCGCCGAGCGGGTCGCGGGCGAGATCGGCGCCGCGGCGCGCGCCTCGAGGGCGGACGTCGCCAAGGGCCCCGACTTCGCGCGCATGGTCGAGGAGGCCGCTCGGGCGCTTCGGCCGGCTCGACGTCGTGGTCAACAACGCCGGCATCACCTATCGCAACCAGCCGATGCTCGAGGTCGACGAGGCGACCTACGACCGGGTGTTCGCGGTCAACGTCAAGTCGATCTACTGGAGCGCGATCCACGCGGTGCCGGTGTTCCGCCGGCAGGGCGGCGGCAACATCGTCAACATCGCCTCGACCGCGGGGCTGCGGCCGCGCCCGGGCCTGACCTGGTACAACGCGTCCAAGGGGGCGGTGATCACCATGAGCAAGTCGATGGCGGTCGAGCTGGCGCCGGACAAGATCCGGGTCAACGCGATCTGCCCGGTGATCGGCGAGACCGGCCTGACCGCCGAGTTCATGGGCGGCGATTCGCCGGAGCTCAGGGCCAGGTTCGTCGCCACGATCCCGCTCGGGCGCATGAGCCTGCCCAGGGACGTCGCCGTGGCGTCCCTGTTCCTGGCCTCGGACGAGGCCGAGTTCCTGACCGGCGTCGCCCTCGAGGTCGACGGCGGTCGTTGCGTCTGAGCGGGGGCGGGACGATGGCGGCGACCATGCGCGCGGTGCTGATGGCGGGCTTCGGCGGGCCGGAGGTGCTGCAGCTCGGCGAGGCCCCCCGACCGGAGCCCGGCCCGGGCCAGGTGCTGATCCGGATCGCGGCGACCAGCGTCAACCGGGCGGATCTGCAGCAGCGCGCCGGCAACTACGCGCCGCCGCCCGGCGACAGCGAGATTCTCGGGCTCGAGTGCGCGGGCGTGATCGCGGCGCTCGGGCCCGAGGTCACCGGCTGGCGGGCGGGCGACCGGGTGATGACCCTGCTCGGCGGCGGCGGCTATGCCGATTACGCCGTGGCTCCCGCGAGCACCCTGATGCCAGTCCCGGACAACCTCGACCTGATCCAGGCGGCGGCGCTCGCCGAGGTCTGGATCACGGCGTTTCTCAACGTCTTCCGCGAGGCCGGCCTGCAGCCCGGCGAGACGCTCCTGGTCCACGGCGGCGCCTCGGGGGTCGGCACCGCCGCGATCCAGCTCGCGAGGGTGCTCGGTCCCTCGCCGGTGCTGGTGACCGTCGGCAGCCCGGCCAAGGCCGAGGCCTGCCGGGCGCTCGGCGCCGACCATGCGATCCTGTACAAGACCGAGGACTTCTCGAAGCGGGTGCTCGAGCTGACCTCTGGCCGCGGCGCCGACGTGATCCTCGACCACATCGGCGGCGCCTATCTCGAGCCGAGCCTCGCCTGCCTCGCCCTCTACGGCCGCCTGGTGATCATCGGCCTCCTGGGTGGCGCCAAAGCCGAGCTCAACATCGGCCGCCTGATGGTCAAGCGCCAGCGGATCATCGGCTCGGTGCTGCGCGCCCGGCCGGTCGAGGAGAAAGCCCGGATCACCGCCGCCTTCCGCGACCAGATCCTGCCCCGGTTCGCGAGCGGCGAGCTCAAGCCGGTGATCCACGCCGTCCTGCCGCTCGCCGAGGTCCGCAAGGCGCAGGAGCTGATGGCCGCCGACGCCAACGCCGGCAAGCTCGTGCTCCAGGTCGACCCGACCCTGACCTGACCCCGGCCCGCCGTCTGGACAGGGCGGAGGCGCACCTCTATATAGCTTGCGCCCTCCGCGCCCAGGTAGCTCAGTCGGTAGAGCAGCGGACTGAAAATCCGCGTGTCGGTGGTTCGATTCCGCCCCTGGGCACCATTTATTTCAAGGGTTTAGATGCTGCGCGGTGCCTTTTCGAGGTCGCAAGGTCGCGATCCGCGCCGTCTCACCGCTCGCGTGGCGTTGGTGCATGCGCCTGGCGTCATTCGGCGAGTTGCAGCCCCGAGAGTTGCCGATAGATGGCGTCGCGGGCGGCGGCCGACAGGCAGTCCAGATCGGTCGCAGCGGCGAAGGCTGCGGCGCGCGTCTCGTCGAAGGCCACGCCGCCAGCTAGAGCCGCCCTGACGTCGGTGAGCAGCGCCGCCCCGATCTCCAGGAGTTTCGGGCGGATCTCGGTCCCAAGGTCCGGCGGCGGACGCGGGGGCGGCGCGCCCGCGTCCCAGCGGGCGATCCAGCAGCGCTGGATGTTCTTGGCCGCCGCGATCTGGGCCTCGAAGAACGGCCGCGCGGTCTCAACGGCGAGCCCGGCCTTGGCCGCCTGCTCGGTCGCGCTCTCGAGCACGATCGCCTCGCGAGCGCGATCCTCGACCGCGACGCCATGGTCCCGCTTCCAGGCCGCGACCGGCTTCATCAGCGCGAGCCGGTCCGCGATCCGCTCGAACACCGCACCCGCCAGCGGGTCTGCGGCTGCTGCCGCCGCAACAGCAAGAATCGCGGCAAGGGCCACGCCCAACACCGACCCGGAAAGGACGCCGGTCGAGGTCGCAACGCGGTTTGGCCGGACCGTCGATCGCCCGCGGTCATCGATCACGAGACGAGGCCCGATCACCGCCACCTTGCTCCGCATTACCGCTGGCGCCGAGTTGAGAGCGGCGGTCGCGCTCGATCGCCGCTCTCGCCATGCCGAACGCTAGTAGCACAGCACCTTTGTAATCTCCATCAGACCGCCCCTGCTCGCCAATATCGCGCTCGACGGAGAGGAGCGTCCGCCGTTCCCAGCTGTGCGAAAAGGGACTGGCCATCGGCCTCGAGTTCAGCACCGACCGCCAGCAATGATTGTGAAAGCGTTTACCCGGTCGATCAATGGCTTGTTCTTCGAGATCGTCGAGCGGCGCGACTATGACCGCTATGGCGAGGCCAACGCGCCCGCCCGCCTGGCGGCGCCGGCCGCGCTCGACCAAAGCGCGGCGACCATGGTCTGGCGCAGCTTCAGTCCGCGCCGGTCGTCAGCGGCCGGACCAGCGTGGCGTCCGCTTCTCGACGAAAGCACGTTGGCCCTCGCGGGCGTCCTCGCTGGCGAGCATCCGCTCGGCCGCCGGGTAGCGGGCATCGATGGCCTTGGCCAGATCCGGCTCGGCGAGGCCCTGCAGCATCATCTGCTTGGTCGCCTCGAGCGCCAGCGGCGCGCAGGCCAGGAGGTCGTCTGCGACGGCGCGGGCGGTCCGCTCGAGGTCCTTGGCGGGCACCACCTGATTGATCAGGCCAAGGCGTCGGGCCTCATCGGCGGTGATCCGCCTGCCCGTCAGGGCCAGCCACATCGCCTGCTTCATGGGCATCTGCCGGGCGAGCCGGTGCAGCACGCCACCGCCCAGCGCCGCCAGGCCGACGCGCGGTTCGGGCAAGCCGAACTCCGCATGGTCCGCAGCGATCGCGAGATCGCAGGCAGCCACGATCTCGACGCCGCCGCCGAGCGCCAGACCGTTGATGGCGGCGATCACTGGCTTGAACAGGTCGAAGCGCCCGGTCAGGCCGGCAAAGCCGGTCGGCGGGTGGTCGTCGCGGCCGGTCGCGGCGCGCACCTTGAGATCCGTGCCGGCACAGAACGCCCGCGCGCCAACGCCGGTGATGATGGCGACGCGCAGCTCCGGATCGGCGGCGTAGAGGTCGAAAGCGCGCGCCAACTCGGCATGCGCCGGTGGGTGGAGAGCGTTCATCACCTCCGGCCGGTCGATCGTGATGGTCACGAGGTGGCCGTCGCGCGCGACGTGGCAGAACCGGAAGTCGTCCATGAAGCGTTCGTCCCCTCTCTGGCTGGGCCGGCACCCGGCCTCTCTTTTGCACCAGAGCGGACTTCGACCGATAGGGGCGGGTTGATCGCCCAGGGCTGCCGTTGGTGCTTTCCGGCGCCCATGCACCGGCTGATGAGCGGCTTGCGTGAGGGCGTATGGTGCTGGCAATCTGCGGGCCGGTTGAGGGGAGGAAACCATGCCCGAGGCTGCTGGGGCGCCACTGCTGCCGGCCGACGCGACATTTGCTGGCGCCTTGCCACGCTTGTCGCGGCGGCTCAGGGCGGGGATCGTCGGCGGCGGCCGGATCGCCCGGATCCAAGCCATGGGAGCCCGTCTTAGCGACTACTGGGAGGTCGCGGCCGGGGCGCTGTCCTCGGACCCGGCGGCGGCGCGGGCGCGGGCTGCCGAATGGTATCTCCCGGCGGAGCGGGCCTACGCCTCGTTCGAGGAGATGGCCCAGGCCGAAGCCAACCGGCCGGACGGCATCGACGCCGTGGTGATCACGACCCCCAACGACAGCCACTACGCGGTCGCCCGGGCCTTTCTCGAGGCCGGCATCGACGTGATCTGCGACAAGCCGCTGACCAACACGCTGGGCGAGGCCCTCGACCTCGCCCGTCGAGCGCAGGAGCGGGGGCTGGTGTTCGGCGTGTGCCATGCCTTCGCGGCCTATCCGATGGTGCGCCAGGCGCGCGAGATGGTGCGCGAAGGCGCCCTCGGCCGGATCAACCAGGTCCACGTCGAGTATTTCCAGGACGCGTTGAGCGACCCGAAGGCGGCCGAGGCCAAGCATGTGCAGTGGCGCCTCGACCCCGCCCGCGCCGGGCCGACCAGCTGCACCGGCGACATCGGCACTCACGCCCATCACATCGCCGGCTTCGTCAGCGGCCTCGAGATGACGCGGCTGCGCGCCGACCTGCACGTCTGCGGGGCGCCCAAGGCGCTCGACGATACCGTGATCATGACCACCCGGCTCGCCGGCGACGTGCCCGGGACGCTGCTGGCGACGCGGGTGGCGCCCGGCCAGTACTGCGGCCTGCGCCTGCGGATCTACGGCGACGAGGGCGGCCTGGAGTGGGACCAGGAGCACGCCGAGTGGCTGCGCTATACCCGTCTCGGCGAGAGCCCCCGCGTGCTGAGCCGAGGGCCGGGCGGCGGCATCGGGCCGGCCGCGCAGCGCTTCACCCGCCTTGGCCGCGCCACCGCCGAAGGCTGGATCGAGGCCTGGGCCAACCTCTACAGCGAGTTCGCGCTCGCGATCGCGGCGCGCCGCGATCGCCGCAGCCTGCCGCCGGACCTGCTCGCGTTCCCGACCGTCCTGGACGGGGCGCGCGGCGTGCGCTTCATCGAGGCTGCCGTCGAGTCCCACCGCCAGGGTGGCGTCTGGGTCGACTGCAGCCTGCCGACATGAGGCTCCTGGTCACCGGCGCCGCCGGGCATGTCGCCCGCGAGGTCGTGCGCCAGGCCCTGGCGGCGGGCGACAGGGTGGTGGCGCCCTACCGCGAGGCGCCGGGCGAAGACGACATCCCGGAGGCAGCGGGCCTCACCTGGGTGCGCTGCGACCTCGCGGATCCGGCGGCGGTGGCGCGGCTGGCCGACGACCGCGCGGTCGATGCCTGCATTCACGCCGCCGCCATCTCCAACGAGGCCTACGCCCGACCGCAGCCGCTCGCAGCCATCCACAGCAACATCGGCGCCACCGCCAACCTGCTCGACGCGGCGCGGCGGCACCGCTGGCGGCGCTTCATCCTGATCAGCACCGGGTCGGTCTTCCAGCAGCTGTCCGATGCCACGCGGCCGATCCTGGAGGACGCCTTACCGACGCCAGTCGACATCTACGCCACGACCAAGCACTGCGCCGAGCAGCTCACGCGGATGTACCGGACGCTGTTCGAGCTCGAGGCCGCGGCGGTCCGGATCTCCTGGGTCTACGGGCCGCCGGTGGTCAGCGATTCGCCGACGCGTGGGCCGATCCCGATGTTCCTGCGCCGGGCGCTGGCGGGCATGCCGCTGCGCGCGCCGTCGGGCGCCGATGCGGCGGCGAGCTACACCTATGTCGGCGACGTCGCGGCCGGGTTGCTGGCGGCCTGCCGGGCGCCGGCGCTGAGCCACGCCGTCTACCATCTCGGCTGCGGCGTCAACTTCACTGCCGGCGAGGTGGCCGCTGCGGTCAAGGCGGCCGTGCCGGGCGCCGTGATCGAGCTCGGCCCCGGCAGCGAGCCCTGGTCGACCTACACCGCGCCGCGCGGCCCGCTCGCCGGGTCCCGCTTCGCCGACGACACCGGCTTCGTCCTGGCGCCGTCGGCGCTGGCGGCGGGGGTCAAGGCCTACGCCGATTGGATGCGCACCCATCCCGCGAGCTATCTGGAGCCGCCGCCGTCCAGCGGCCTCCTGCGGACGCGGCCTCCAGCCGGAGCCCAGGCGCCGTGGTGACGCTCGCGCTGATCGGCGCCGGCAACATCGGCGGGGTGCATGCGGCCAACATCGCCGCCCATCCGCGGGCGCGCCTCGGCTGGGTCTACGACGCCCGCCACGAGGCCGCGGCGGCGCTTGCCGGAAAGCACGGCGCCCGCGCCGCGCGCTCGCTGGACGAGGCACTGGGCGAAGGCGTCGACGCGGCGGTCATCGCGTCCTCGACCGCATCGCATGGCGAGGTGGCGGAGGCCTGCATCGCCGCCGGCAAGGCGTTCCTGTGCGAGAAGCCGCTCGCCAAGGATCTGGGCGCCGCCCGGCGGATCGTAAGCGCCGCGCGCACGGCCGGGCTGATCACAGCGATCGGCTTCAACCGCCGGCTCGACCGCGGCTATGCCGCGATCCGGCAGGCCGTCGCGAGCGGTGAGATCGGCCGGCTCGAGGCGATCCTGATCACCTCGCGCAGCGCCACGCCGCCGAGCGTCCAGTCGGTGCAGGCGACCGGCGGCCTGCTCGGCGAGAAGGGCAGCCACTTCTACGATCTCGCCTGCTGGATCGCCGGCGAGTACCCGCTGGAGCTGCACGCGATGGGGGCGGCCCTGGTCGACCCCGCGTTCGCCGAGGTGGGCGAGGTCGACGTCGCGATGATCACGCTCGCGATGCCGAGCGGCGCGCTCTGCCAGCTCGACTTCAGCTGGCGCGCGGCCTACGGCCAGGACGAACGCCTGGAGGCGGTGGGCGCGCTCGGCATGCTGCAGACCTCGCAGGCGCCGGATGCGCCGTTCAGCCGCTACGGCTCGGCGGGCCTGACGCAGGCGGCGCCGCTGCCGGGATGGCTGGCGCGCTTCGCGCCGACCTATGCCGAAGAGCTCGAACGCTTCGTGCGCGCGCTGGAGACCGGCCAGACCCCGGAGCTCGCGAGCCTCGAGGACGGTCTCGCCGCGCAGCGGCTGGCCGAGGCCGCCGCGCGCTCGATCCGCGAAGGGCGCCGCATCCGACTGGACGCTTAGGGCGCCAGCGCCGCCAGGACCCGTGCGCGCTGCTCCTCGGTCACCTCGGGCTCGATGCCGAACCATAAGGAGAAGCCGCGCCCGGCCTGGTGCAGCAGCATCCCGACGCCGTCGGTCGTGCGCAGGCCGTGGCGCCGGGCTTCCGCCAGCAGCGAGGTCTCGAGCGGCAGGTAGACGATGTCGGACACGACCGCGTCCGGACGCGCCCGGCTCAGGTCCCACGCCAGGTCGGGGTTGCCCTGCATGCCGAGCGAGCTGGTGTTGACGATGAGGCGGGCGTCCGGGATCAGCCGGCCGAGGTCGTCGAACGCTGCCGGGCGGATCCGCGGGCCGAACGCGTCGCGCAGCGCTTCGGCGTGCGCGCGGGTGCGGTTGACGAGGTTGATCTGCTCGGCGCCGCGCTCGCGCAGGCCGTAGACGATCGCGCGCGCCGCACCGCCGGCGCCGACCACGACCGCGCTGCCGAGATCGGCGTTCCAGCCGGGCGTCGTCAGGTCGAGGTTGCGGAAGAAGCCCTCGCCGTCGGTGTTGGTCGAGCGCAACACGCCATCGTCGAGCCACAGCGTGTTGGCGGCGCCGATCGCGCGCGCGCGCTCGTCCGGCTGCGAGCATTCGAGCGCCACGACCTTATGCGGCGTCGTGACGTTGCCGCCGACGTAGCCGTGGCCGGCGAGGTTGGCGAGGAACGCCGGAAACGCCTCGGGCGGGATCTCCTCGATGCGGTACTCGCCGTCGATGCCGTAACGCTCGATCCAGTAGCCGTGCATGATCGGACCCTTGGACTGCCGGGCCGGCCAGCCCATCACGCAGGCCCTGCGCGTCTGCCCGCTCATCACGCGAGCACCGGCGCGGCCGGCGCCGCCCCGCGCGCCGCGGCGATCACGTCCGCGACCGCGACCGCGGCGCCGCGCGCCGCCGATTCCTTGATCGCGAGCGTCGCGGCCAGCGTCCGCGCGCCCTCGAGCCCGCTCACCACCGGCTGCGCCCGGCCGCGGACCACCGCGGCGAAATTGGCCATCTGCTGCACGTAAGGATCTCCCAATGCGACCGGCACCCGGCGCCGCGTCAGCGGATCGCCCCAACCCTGTCCCGGCTCGTGCCACCAGTGCTCCAGCCCCGGCACGGTCAGCGCGCCGCGCGTGCCGGTGATGAGCAGACTGCTCTCCGGCTCATGAGGATAGAACGGGTTCTCCCCCGAGTTCCACTCCCAGCTCCAGGGCGCCGAGACGGCGTCCGAGAGCGTCAGCGTGCCGAGCGCGCCGCTCGCGAAGCGCAGCACGGCCGCCGCCGTATCCTCGACCGCGAACTGCCGCGCCCCATCGGCGGTCGCCGCCTGCACGCTGTCGATCTCGCCGCACAGCATGCGCAGGCTGTCGATGTCGTGAATCGCGTTGATCAGCAGCGGCCCGCCGCCGGCCTCGCGCCGCCAGGCGATGTCGAAATAGTCGTCGGGCTTGCGCGCGAGCCACAGGCAGGCGACCGCGGTCACCCGCCCGACCGCGCCGCCTTCGATCAGCTCGGCGGCCTTGCGCATGATCGGGTTGTGGCGCCGGTGGTGGCCGACCAGCACCGGCACGCCGGCCCGCGCCGCCGCCTCGGTGATCTCGAGCGCATCGGTCAGCGCGTCGGCGAGCGGCTTCTCGATCAGCACCGGCACGCCGCGCTCGATGCAGGCGAGACCGCCCGCCCGGTGGTGCTGGTTCGGCGAGGCGACGATCGCGCCATCCGGCCGTACCTCGTCGAGCATCTGCCCGGCGTCCGCGAAGTACGGGATGCCCGTGCTCGCGCGCGAGCAGCGGCGGCCGCCGGCGCCGGATCGGCGATCGCCGCGGCGGCATAGGCGGGGTCCGGCAGGATCACGTCGAGATGGCGACGGCCGATCTGCCCGGCCCCGATCAGGCCGATCCTGAGTGGCGTCATCCAGCGGCCTCCCCTGCCATGAAATGCTCCGCCGCCATCAGCGCCGGCGCGCGCGGCACCAGCGGGGCGAAGTCCATCCGTTCCAGAACGTCGCGGCGCACGTCGACCCCCGGCGCAACCTCGGTCAGGACCATGCCGTCCGGCGTCAGCCGGAACACCGCCCGCTCGGTCACGTAGAGCGCCTCGTGCCCGGCGCGCAATGCCTCGCTGCCCGAGAACGTGATCTGACGCACCGCCTCGACCAGCTTGCGCACCTCGCCGTGGCGCAGGATGCGCAAAGTGCCGTCGCCGGTCGCATAGTCCGCGTTCTTGGCATCGAAGGTCCCGCAGAACACCACCTTGCGGGCGTTCTGCGCGATGTCCATGAAGCCGCCCGGGCCGACGATCATGCCGCCGAGCTTGGAGACGTTGACGTGACCGTGCGCGTCGGCCTCGCCGAAGCCCAGGAACGCCACGTCGAGCCCGCCGCCGGCATAGAAGTCGAACTGCGAGGGCGCGTCGATCATCGCGCTCGGGTTGCGCGCGAAGCCGAACAGGAAGCCGTCCAGCAGGCTGCCGCCGTAGGTGCCGTGCTCGATCGTCTGGTAGTAGCGCTCGGCGGCGCCGCGGCGGGCGACCAGCTTGGCGATCGCGTCGGGGATGCCGAAGCCGTAGTTGACGACGTCGCCCGGACTGAGCTCCTCGGCCGCGCGCCGCGCGATCGCCTGACGCACCGAGAACGGCCGCGGCGGCTCGGCCGGCACGGGCCCGCGCAGCTCGCCGGTCATGCTCGGATCGTGGACGATGTCGTAGGTCAGGCGCTGCTCGGGGTCGACCACGACCGCATCGACGATCGCGCCCGGCACCCGCACCGCGCGCGCCGGCAGCGTGCCGACCTCGACCGCGGTGCGCACCTGCGCGATCACCTTGCCACCCGAGTTGTGAGCCGCCAGCGCGACCGCATAGATCTCGAGGTTCGCGGCCTCCTGGTCGAGGCAGATGTTGCCATGGGCGTCGGCATAGGAGCCGCGGATCAGTGCTATGTCGATCGGGAAGGGCTTGTAGCGCAGCCATTCCTTACCGGCGATCTCGACCAGCTCGACGAGATCCTCCGTGGCGCGCGCGTTCATCTTGCCGCCGCCCTGGCGCGGGTCGACGAAGGTGCCGAGCCCGACATGGCTGAACAGGCCCGGGCGCTTGGCGCCGATCTCGCGGAACAGCTGCATCACCACACCGCCCGGCAGCACGTAGGCCTCGATCTTCTCGTCGCGCGCCAGCTCCTGCATACGGGGCGACCACACCCAATGGCCGCCGATCACGCGCCGCACCATGCCCTCGTGGGCGAAGCAGTTCATGCCGCGCGTCTTGCGGTCGCCGATGCCGAGCGCGTGCACGACCCAGAGATCGCGCGGATGGCCGGTCTCGAGGAAGCGCTTCTCGACCGCGGCGAACAGGCACGACGCCTCGACCAGCCCGCCGCCGCCGCCGATCAGGGCGACCGTGTCGCGATCGCGGATCAGCGCGACCGCATCCGCGGCGGCGACGAACTTGTCGAGCGCCATCGATGCGCCTCAGCCCGCCGGAGCCACCAGCGCCGCGCCTTGCGCCAGCAGGCCGCGCGCGACCACCGTGCGGTGGATCTCCGAGGTGCCATCGTAGATGCGGAAGACGCGCGCGTCCCGATAGAGCCGCTCGACCGGCAGCTCCCGGCAGTAGCCCATGCCGCCGAACACCTGCACCGCGCGGTCGGCGACCCGGCCGAGCGCCTCGGCAGCGGCGACCTTGACCATGGAGATGCGCTCGCGCGCGGGCTCGCCGGTGTCGATCGCATGCGCCGCGCGCAGGACCAGGAGCCGGGCCATCTCGATCTCGATCGCGCTGTCGGCGAGCATCTGCTGGATCATCTGGAAATCGGCGATCGGGCGGCCGAACTGGCGCCGCTCGCGCGCGTGATCGGTCATCAGGCCGAGCAGGCGCATGGCCTTGCCGATCGCGCGCGCGCCGATGTGGGCGAGCCGGATGCGGCCGAGCGTGTCGAACGCGAGCTTGAGCCCGCCCCCCTCCGGCCCGAGCAGATGCTCCGGCCCAAGCCGGATCTCGTCGAACGCCAGCTCGACATGGCTCGTGCCGCGCAGGCCCATCATCGGCAGGTCGCGGCCGACCGTGAGGCCCGGCGCCTCCTTGTCGACCAGGAACAGCGAGATGCCGCGCGCACCGGCCTTCGGGTCGGTCACCGCGGTGACCACGAAGAAGTCCGAGTACAGCCCGTCGCTGATGAAGGACTTGCTCCCCGACAGGACCCAGCCCGCCCCGTCACGCACGGCGCGCGTGCGGATCGCGGCCGCATCCGAGCCCGCCTCCGGCTCCGTCAGGCAGATCGAGCAGGTGCGCTCGCCGCGCACCGTCGGCAGCAGCCAGCGCTCCTTCTGAGCCTCGTTGCAGGCCAGCAGGACCTCGTAGACGTTGCCGAAGGCGCGCCGGATCAGGATGTCGGTGGTGTGGCCGAACTGCTCCTCGACCAGGCAGCTGTCGACCGCCGAGAGACCGCCGCCGCCATACTCTTCGGGGATGTTGGTGGCGTAGAGGCCGAGGCGGCGCGACTTCTCGAAGATCGCGCGCGCGATCGCGGGATCGAGCCGGCCGTGCGCCTCGACCGCCGCCTCGAGCGGCACCAGCTCCGCCGTGACGAACTGCCGTGCGGTCTCGATCAGGAGTTCTTTGCGTTCCGCTCAGCGCGAAATCCAAGGCAGAGCCTTCCTCACGCCGGGTGCGTCAGGTAGCGGGACTCGAGCCCCTTCACGATCGCGATCAGGGTGTCGATGGTCGGCGTGGGCACGCCGTGCCGGCGCCCGAGCTCGGCGACGCGGCCGTAGATCGTGTCGACCTCGGTCCGGCGCCGATGGGCGAGATCGGCGCATAGCGATGACTTGCTGGTCCCGGTACCGCCGCCCGCCGGGTCGATCAGACGCATCAGCACTTCCTGCGCCTCCTGGTCGTCGATGTCGAAGCCGCTCGCGCGCGCCACGGCGGCGGCCTCGCCGACCGCCCGGAACACGGTCGCCCGCAGCTCGGGGACGGCGACGATGTCGACCGAGGCGAGGTCGGTCGCGCCGGAGAGCGCACTGAGGCCGACATTGCCGAACAGCTTTTTCCATTTGTCGCGTCGGATGTCGGCGCTGGCGTGGGTCGGCAGGCCGTGGCGGGTGAACGCCTCGGCAAGCGCCGTCGCGCGCTCGGAGATCCCGCCGCCGAGCTCGCCGACATAAGTCGGCAGGTCGCCGAAGTTGCGCACCACGCCTGGCGCCTCGACCAGGGCCCCCTGCGCGGTAAGCCCGCCCAGCACGTTGTCCGCGCCGAGCACGCCGGCCAGCACCTCCTCGTTGCCGAGGCCGTTCTGGAAGCTCACGGCGACGGTCCTGCCGCCGAACAGATGCCGGACGCTGGTGGCCGCCGCTTCGTTGGCGAAGGCCTTGCACTGAAACAGCACGACATCGCACGCGCGGATCTCGCTCGCATCGGTGGTCGCCCCGACCGCAATCGAGCGCTCGCCGCCGTAGCCGACCAGGCGCAGCCCGTTAGCGCGGATCGCCTCGATGTGCTCGCGCCAGAGGTCGACCAGCGTGACCTCGAGACCGCCCTCGGCGAGCAGCGCCCCGAACAGGCCGCCCATCGCGCCCGCGCCGACGATCACGACCTGGGGCCGCTGGTAGGCCATGGCGTGTTCAGGCTCCGTCACGACGCCCGCAGGAAGCTGCGCACGTCGGCATCGTCCATCTCCTTGCCGAGATAAGCCTCGATCACGCGGTGATCGTCCTTGATCACCGCGGGCGGCCCCTCGGCGATCTTCTCGCCATGCTCCAGCACGGTGACCGTGTCGCAGGTCTCCATCACCACGCGCAGGATGTGCTCGACGATCACCAGCGTCAGTCCGTAACGCTCCTTCAGCGCCAGCACCGTGGTCAAGAGGTTGTCGACGTTGACCGGCGACAGCCCGGCCGCCGGCTCGTCGAGCATCAGGAGCTTCGGCCGCATCGCGATCGCGCGGCCGAGCGAGAGCAGCCGTCGCTGCCCGCCGGACAGCTCGCCCGCCGGCAGGCCCGCGTAGTCGGCGAGCCCGATCAGCTCCAGAAGCTCGCTCATCTCGTCCCGGATGCGGCGCTCCTCCAGGGCGACGCTGCGCGCGCCGATCATCGCGCGCCCGAAGCCATAGCCGACATAGGCGTGATGGCCGACCAGCAGATTCTCGAGCACCGTCATCTCGTGGAACAGGCGCAGCATCTGGAAGGTGCGGGCGAGCCCGCGCCGCGCGATCTCGTGCGGCTCGCGGTTGGTGATCTCCTCGCCCTCGAACAGCACGCGGCCGCCACGCTCCGCCTTGTAGATCCCCGAGATCAGGTTGAACACCGTGCTCTTGCCGGAGCCGTTGGGGCCGATGATGCCGCGGACCTCGCCGGCCTCGACCGCGAGATCGAGGTTCGAGACCGCGACCAGGCCGCCGAAGCGCTTGGTCAGCCCCCGCGTCTCAAGCAGCATGGCGCGTCTCAAGCAGCATGGCGCGTCTCAAGCAGCATCGCGCCTCGCCCTGCGGATCGCGACGAAGCGCCGGCGCGCGAGATAGCGGTCGATCAGCCCGCCGATGCCGCGCGGCAGATAGAGCACGGTCAGCACCACCACCATGCCGAAGACGATCAGCTGATACTGCTGCCACTCGCGGGTCAGGTCGAACACGATGGTGACGATCACGGCGCCGATCACGCCGCCCCAGATGTGGCCGATGCCGCCCATCACGATCATCAGGAGGACGGTCACCATCTCGACGATCGTGAAGCTGTTGGGGTGCAGGAAGCCCGGCGCCAGGTGGGCCATCAGGCTGCCGGCGCAGCCGGCGTAGAGCGCGCTGATGACGAAGGCGAGCAGCTTGTACTTGCGCACGTTGATGCCGACCGCGGCGGCCGCCATCACGTCCTCGCGCACCGCGCGGAACGCGCGGCCGACGTCCGAGCGCAGAATGCTGAAGGAGATGTAGATGCCGAGCAGCGCGAGCGGCATCGCGACGTAGTAGTAGGCGATGTGATCGTCCATCACGAAGGCGCCGAGGCGCGGCGCCGGGATGTTGCCGAAGCCCTCGGCGGCGCCGAGATAGTTGGTCGCCGAGATGAAGATGCGCACCGCCTCGGCCAGGCCCAGCGTGGCGAGCGCGAGATAGGCGCCCTCGAGCCGGAACGACGGCACGCCGACGACGATCCCGGCGAAGCCCGCGATCAGCATCGCGCAGGGCAGCGCGATCCAGAACGGGAAGCCGAAGTTCACGGTCAGCACGGCCGAGGAGTAGGCGCCGATGGCGGCCAGCGCGATGTGGCCGACGGTGACCTGGCCGCAGAAGCCCTTCACGATGTTCAGCCCGACCGCCAGGATGATGTTGATCATCATGATGTCGAGCAGGTAGTCCTGATAGTCGTTGACGGTGAGCCACGGCAGCGCCGCCATGGCGACGGCGCCGAGCGCCCAGCGTGTGCTCGCCGGAACCGCCGCGAGCCACCCGACGGCCGTGCCCTGCCGGGGGTCGGGCGCGGCGCTGCGCCGGAGCGATTGGGATGGCCCGCTGTCGGCTCTCATGCCTCGCTCGACCGTGCCGCAGGCCGCCGGAGCGCCGTGCGGCGCCCCGGCGCCCCGGCGGACCGTCCGGATCAGAGCCCGAAGTCCGGCTCGAACGACACGCGGGCGAGAACCTTCATGTCGTAGTCCTCGCCGCCCTTGGTGTACTGGATCAGCACGCCGGTGCGGTTGCCGTCGCGACACTGCGGGGTCGGGTCGGCGCACCAGGAGATCGGACCGGAGGCCAGCCCCTCGTAGGGCGGCATCTCGATCAGCGCGTCGCGGATCTTGCGCCGGTCCTCGGCGAGCGCCTCGTCGGTCAGCGTCAGCTTGGCCATCTTGAGGGCCTTGACGGCGATCTGCGCGGTGTCCCAGGCCTGCGAGAAGTCGTGGTCGGGGCAGCGCACGCCGTAGCGCTCGCGCACCATCTTGACGAACTTCTGCGCGATCGGCCGGTCGTCGAAGCAGCTGAAGGCCGCCGCGGTGACCAGGCCCACGGCGGCGTCGCCGGCGAGCGGCGGGAAGGTCGCGTTGGTCGCCGAGGAGGCGGCGACCCGGACCACGCTCTTCGGGATGCCGACCTCGTAGGACTGCTGTGCCATGCGCGCGAGCGCGTCCGACTGGCCGCCGATCGCCAGGATCTCGGGATGCACCTCCTTGATCTTCAAAAGCGACGAGCGGAAGTCGAGGTCGGTCTCCTGCATCTGATCCATGTAGGCCGGCTCGACGCCGTAGTACTTCCTCATGAAATCGCTGTAGGCATTGGCGAACGAGATCGCGGCGCTGTCGGTGGTGTAGAGATAGGCGACGTTCTTGCCGACGTTCTCGGCCAGCCACTTGCCGTGCACGGCGCTGTAGAAGCGCTCCGAGACCGACACGCGGAACACCCACTCGCTGCCCTGCATCGTGATCTTGGCGTTGGTCGAGTGCGGCACCAGCTGCGGCACCCCGGCCTTCGCGGTCACCGGCACGATCGGCATCGACACCGAGCTGCAGGTCGAGCCGATCACCAGGTGGACCTTGTCCTGGCTGATGAAGCGGTTGACGTTGGCGACGCCGACGTCGGGCTTGCACTGGTCGTCGAGCAGGTAGACCTTGATCTTGTGGCCGTCGATGCCGCCAGCCTCGTTGACCTTATCGAACTCGTCCTGAACCATCTGGCCGTATTTCTGGCCATTCTCGGTCAGCATGCGCAACGTGACACCGACCCGGATCTCGTCGTCGGCCTGCGCCGGCGCGACCCCGAGACCCGACGCCAGCAGGACCGCCGGCACCAGAGCCAAGGCCACCTTGTGTAGCCGGTCTGCCATCAGACTGCTCCCCTACCTGGATTTTTTTGACTTTGATCGGACAGCTCCGATCTACGGCGCGAAAGGCGCATAAAAACGTTATCGTGCTGGACCGCCAGGGGCAAGTGCTTTCAAATGGGCGCCAACGACCAGGGTCAGGGACGGCAGGCGATGCTCCAGATCGAGGCGCTCGAAGCCGGCTACGGCAGCATCCAGATTCTGAACGGCGTCACGCTCTCGGTCGAGCGCGACCAGGTGGTGGCCCTGCTCGGCGGCAACGGCACCGGCAAGTCCACCCTCCTCAAGGCGATCTCCGGGCTGATCCGGCCCCGACGAGGCACGATCACCTTCGACGGCCAGCGCATCGACGGCCTCGCCCCGCACCAGATCGTGCGCCGCCGGCTGGTCCAGGTGACCCAGGGTAAGGAAGCCTATCCCGGCATGTCGATCGAGGAGAACCTGCGGCTCGGCGCCTTCATCAACAACGATCGCGCGCGCGAGCGCCGCGGCCTGGAGCGGGTCTACGGCTACTTCCCGGCCCTCAAGGAGCGCCGGCGCCAGCTCGCCGCGACGCTCTCGGGGGGCGAGCTGCAGATGCTGTGCATCGGCCGCGGCCTGATGTCCGACCCCAAGATGATCATGCTGGACGAGCCGAGCGCCGCGCTCGCCCCGCAGATCGTGCTCGACATCTTCCGCACGATCGCGCGCATCGCGCGCGACGGCATGACCGTGCTGCTGGTCGAGCAGAACGTGCGCATGGCGCTGCTTTTGGCCGAGTACGGCTACGTGATCCGGGACGGCGTGGTCCACCTGCAGGGCCCCGCCGAGCAGATGATCGGCGACGCCAACCTCCAGCAGTCCTACCTCGGCGGCACGGTCGCCGGCAGTCACGGCATGGTGTCACGCCCTTAACACGAACCGGGAGCAACCGGAGGGAGCGCGCAACAGGTGGAGTATTTCATCGATCTCCTGATCGTCGGCTTCTCGATCGGCATGGTCTACGGCCTCGTCGCGCTCGGCATCTCGCTGATCTTCTCGGGCCTCGACATCGTCCATTTCGCCCATGGCGAGATCTACATGCTGGGCGCGTTCGTCGGCCTGACGATCGCCGAGCTGACCGGCCTCAACTACGTCGTCACGCTGCTGCTGGCGATGCTCTGCACCGGCCTGATCGGCGTGGTGATCGAGCGCGTCTTCTACCGCCGGCTGACCCGCGGCGGCGGCGGCTACACGGTCGCTGGCATGGGCATGATCATCTGCGGCTTCGGGATGTCGATCGTGCTGCAGAACGTCGCCGCGCTGATCTGGGGCGCCAAGGCGAAGGCCCTGCCGTACTCCTTCGGCATGCCGTTCGAGCTCGCCGGCATCGTCGTGCCGCGTACCTATCTCTGGATCATCATCGCGGCGCTGGTGATCGCCGCGGGCCTGCACCTGTTCCTCAAGCACACCCGCCTCGGCCTCGCGGTGCGCGCGGTCGCCAGCAACAAGGAGATCGCCTATCTGATGGGCATCAACGTGCCGCTGATGATCTCGCTGATCTTCGGCACCGCCTGCGCGCTCGCCGCTGCGGCGGGCATGCTGGTCGCGCCGATCAACTACATCCAGGTGCTGATGGGCATCGGCATCCTGATCAAGGCCTTTGCCGCGGCGGTCGTGGGCGGCTTCGGCAGCCTGCCCGGCGCGCTCCTCGGCGGCATCATCGTCGGCATCACGGAAAGCCTCGGGGCCGGCTACCTGTCGGGCGCCTACAAGGACATCTACGCCTTCCTGCTACTGATCTTCGTGCTGATGGTCAGGCCGACCGGCCTGTTCGGCATCGACACCAGGATGAAGGCCTGAGCGTCAGGCGAGCGTGACCTCGAGGCGCTGCAGCCCGCCGAAATCCGCGACCAGCGTCTGGCCCTTCGCGATCGGGGTCGGCACGGTCGCCGAGCCGGTCGACACGTAGTCGCCGGCCCGGAGCCCGAGACCGCGCGCGGCGAGACCGCTCGCGGTGTCGGCGACCGCCTGAACCGGGTCGTAGCGCTGCACGCCGGTATAGACCTCGAGCGGAGCGCCATTGAGACGGGCGTCGATCGGCAGGGTCGCGAAGGCGATCTCCCGCCAGTCCGCGAGCGCCGGCCCGAACACGAAGCCGTTGGCGTTGCCGTTGTCGGCGATCACCGCGTGCGTGCTCGGCGCCCGATCGGTCGGCGCGTAGCGCGAGCCGGTGAGCTCGATCGCCGGACGGAAGACGAGGATCCTCGCGACCGCCTCGCGGCTGTAGGGAGCGGCCTCGAGCGGCAGATCGGCGGTCAGTTGGAAGGCGATCTCGCACTCGACCTTGCCGCCGGCGTAGGTCGCGGCCGGCACGCTCGCCGGGCTGTGGTGGACGCGCGCGGCGAGGATCCGTCCGACGATCGGCCCGTCATGGCCCTCGAGCTCCTGCACCGCCCGCACCGCCGCGCCGACTTTCCAGCCCGCGGTGCGATCGCCGATCAGGTCCACCATCCGGTCCTGCACCGCGAACGCCTCGGCGCGCGAGGCCGGGCCCGCACCGCTCGCCGGCAGGGCGATCTTCCCGTCCTCGCGCCATGCCGCGGCGAGATCCGCTGCCAGGCGCTCGAGCCTCTCGTCCATCCCCGTCCTCCCCGATGCGCTCAGACCGCGGTCCGATGCCGCTCCTTGACGATCCGGATCACCTCGTCCGGATCGCGCGTCCACCAGTCGCGGGCCGAGAAGATCTCGACCTCGTGCAGCCCGGTGTAGCCCGCGGCCTCGACCAGGCGGCGGATCGCCCGGAGGTCGATCACGCCGTCGCCCATCATGCCGCGATCGAGGCGGAGATCCCGCGTATCCGAAAGCCAGTCGTTGATGTGAAAGGCGCAGATCCGCCGGCCGGCGCGCGCGATCTGGCGCTCGAGCTCGGGGTCCCACCACACCGCGTAGGTGTCGAGCGCGATGCCGACCGCGTCGCCGGCGCCGAGCGCGTCGCACCAGTCGTTGGCGAGGCCCACGGTGCTGAGCACCGAGCGGCTGGCACAGGTCATCGGGTGCAGCGGCTCGAGTCCGATCGGCACGCCGACCGCGCGGGCATGCGGCACCAGCGCCGCGATGCGCTCGAGCGCGCGCGCCCGGGCGCTGCCGAGGTCGCGGTCGCGGGCATCGACCCCGCCGGCGACGAACACCAGGCAGCGCGCGCCGAGCGCTGCCGCCTCGTCGAGGGCGCGCCGCACGTCGTCGGCGCCGGCGGCCGCCTCGGCCGGGTCGGGCGAGGCGATCATCCCGGCAAAGCACAGGCCCGAGACCTGCAGCCCGCTGTCCCGGATGCGGCGCGCCGCCTCGTCGAGCCCGAGCTCGTGCAGCCTGTCGCGCCAGATGCTGATGCCCGGCACGCCGTGCCGCACGAGCCCGTCGATCAGCTCGGGCAGGGACCACTGCTTCAGCACGGTCACGTGGTTGACGGACAAGAGGCTCGGCTCGGCCACGGCGGGTCCCTCAGTAGGTGGCGCGCCCGCCGGACAGGTCGAACACGGCGCCGGTGGTGAAGCTGCACTCGGGGCTCGCCATCCAGGCGACCATGGCCGCGACCTCCTCGATGGCCGGGAAGCGGCCCATCGGGATCAGCCCGCGGCAGTAGTCGATGTGCGCCTGCGTCATCTCCTTGAACAGGTCGGTCCGGGTCATCACCGGGCAGATGCTGTTGACCATGACGCCGCTGCCGACCAGCTCCTTGGCGATCGACTTGCAAAAGCCGATGACGCCCGCCTTGGAGGCCGAGTAGGCGCAGATGTTGGGATTGCCCTCCTTGCCGGCGGCCGAGGCGACCGTCACGATCCGCCCGTAGCCGCGCGCGCGCATGTGGGGAACCACCGTGCGGCAGCAGTAGAAGACGGCGGTCAGGTTGACCGCGAAGACCCGCTCCCAGGCGTCGGGCGGATAGTCCCAGTGCTTGACCACCGGGCCGTTGATGCCGGCGTTGTTGACCAGGATCTGGACGTCGCCGACCGCCGCTACGGTGTCGGCGAAAGCCTGCTCCACAGCCTCGAGGCTGGTGAGGTCGACGGTGCAGCTATGGGCGGGCACGAAGTCCTGGCCGGCGGCGAGCGGCGACAGGTCGCGGTCCCAGATCACGATCCGGCAGCCGTCGGCGGCGAGACGCCGGGCAATCCCGGCCCCGATCCCGCGGGCGCCGCCGGTGACGATCGCGGCCTGTTCAGTCATCGTCGTGCTCATGCGCCAAACCCGCTCTGAGGCGTCCTGCGCCGGCTTGTACTACGGATGCGGAATACCGCATAGTCTCCCGCCTGCGGGGAGGAACCGGCCGATGAGCGACTTCTATGTGGCGGTGGGCGAGCGCGCCTCGTTCTCCAAGACCGTGAGCGAGACCGACGTCTACCTGTTCGCGGGCATCACCGGGGACCTGTCGCCGAATCACGTCAACAAGGCCTACATGGAGCGCTCCAGCTTCGGCCGCCTGCAGGCCCATGGCGCCCTGCTCGTCGGGTTCATGTCGACGGCCTCCACGCTGGTCCTCGCGAACAGCCGCGAAGGCGCGGACGAGACGCCGGTATCGCTCGGCTACGACCGGGTGCGCTTCCTCGCGCCTGTGTACTTCGGGGACACGGTGACGGTCGACTACACGATCGCGTCGATCGACGTCGAGCGGCGGCGCTCCCATGGCGACATCAGGGTCACCAATCAGGACGGCACGCTGGTGGCGGTCGCGACCCATATCCTCAAGTGGGTCGCCAACCGGTGAGCTTCGGCCGCCGGCGCCGTCCGCCCACGGAGACGTGGAGATGATCATCGAGCGCCAGGAAGACGTCACCGAAGCGGTGCTTCGCGTGATGGCGCAGACCAGCGACCCGCGCCTTCGGGAGATCATGGTGTCGCTGGTCGGGCATCTGCACGCTTTCGTGCGCGAGGTGCACCTGAGCGAGGCCGAGTTCCGCACCGCGACCGCGATCCTCAGCGAGCTGGGTCAGCTCTCGACCGACAGCCACAACGAGATGGTGCTGATGGCGGGCTCGCTCGGCGTCTCGGCGCTGGTCTGCCTGCTCAACAACGGCGACGACGGCGCCACCGAGACCTCGCAGTCGCTGCTCGGTCCGTTCTGGCGGATGCACTCCCCGCGGGTCGGGAACGGCGGCACGATCGTCCGGTCCGAGACGCCGGGGCCGGCCATGTTCGTCGAGCTGCGGGTGCAGGATCGCGACGGCCGGCCGATCGTCGGTGCGGATGTCGACATCTGGCATTCCTCGCCGGTCGGCCTCTACGAGAACCAGGATCCCCGGCAGGCGGACATGAACCTGCGCGGCAAGTTCACGACCGATGCCGAAGGCCGCATCCGGTTCCGCTCGGTCAAGCCCGCCGGCTATCCGATTCCGACCGGCGGCGTGGTCGGCCGGCTGCTCGAAGCCCAGCAGCGCCACCCGTTCCGTCCGGCGCACATCCACGCGCTGATCTTCAAGGAAGGTTTCAAGACGCTCACCTCCCAGGTTTATGCCGACGACGATCCACGGCTCGATTCGGACGCGCAGTTCGGTGTGACCCGGGCGCTGATCGGGAGGTTCGTCCGCCACGACGAGCCCCACCCGGCCGACCCGACGCTTGCGGCGCCGTGGTACACGCTCGACGACACCTTGACCATGGAACCGGGGCAAGCGACGCTCCCCCGGCCGCCGATCGAATAGGCCGGGCGACCGGAGACGACCCATGACTGAAGCGAAGCCCGTGCTGTTCCTCAACGGCCCCAACCTCAACATGCTGGGTACGCGGCAGCCCGAGATCTACGGCTACGCCACGCTGCCGGACGTGGAGCAGGCGGCCAAGGCGAAGGCTGCGGAGCTCGGCATGAGCATCGACTTCCGCCAATCCAACAGCGAGTGCGAGCTGGTCGGCTGGGTGCACGAGGCGCGCGGGAACTTCGCCGGGATCATCATCAATCCGGCGGCCTTCACGCACACCTCCATCGCCCTGATGGACGCGCTGCTGATCTTCGACGGCCCGATCATCGAGCTGCACGTGGGCAACAACTTCCGGCGCGAGGAATTCCGCCACAAGTCGTTCATCTCGCTGGCGGCCAAAGCGATTCTGGAAGGCTTCGGCCCGGATGGCTACGAGATCGCCGTCGTCGGCATGAGCAAGCTGCTCAAAACCGCCTGATTGGCCGCAACCCGCGAGCCACGGGACCGCAACGTCCGCAAGGGTGGCATCCGGCGTCGGGTGGGGCGCCCGCCTTCAACTCGTCGCTCAGCAAGCCTCCAGGCGTGACCGGGGCGACCCTCGGGGTCGTGAGCTGCCCCCGGCTTCATCCTTCGCGCGGTGGCGGGCCCGGTGCGCATGGCGTGCGGCGACGAAGCCGAAGACCATCGCCGGCCCCAGCGTGATCCCCGGCCCGGGATAGCGTCCCGCCATGATCGACGCCATGTCGTTGCCGCAGGCATAGAGCCCGTCGATCGGGGCGCCGTCCGCGTCCAGGACACGGGCGAAGGCGTCGCAGGCCAACCCGGCGCTCGCCCCGATGTCGCCGGGGTGGATCGCCAGCGCGTAGAGCGGCGGTCTGGCGATCGGCCCGATGCACGGGTTGGGCCCGTGCGCCGGGTCGCCGAGGTTGCGCTGGTAGGCGTCCTCGCCTTTTCCGAACTCCTCGTCTTTCCCGGTCGCCGCGAACCGGTTGTGGCGCGCGACGGTGGCGGAGAGGGCAGCGGCCGGGACCTGCAGCCGTTGCGCGAGGTCGTCGAGCGTCTGCGCGGTCACGACATAGCCGTCCGCAATCGCGGCGCGCAGGTTCATACGCCGCGGCCGGACCATTCCCAGCCCGTATTTCTCGATGAAGGCGTCGTCGCAGATCAGGTGGCAGGTCCCCTGAGGGAACCCGCGGAGGGCGGCGAACAGCGCTTCGCCGAACAAGTGATAGGTCGTCGCCTCGTTGACGAAGCGGCGTCCCGCGGGGTCGATCGCGAGCGCCCCGGGCTTGCCCCGGTCGAGCACGAAATGCGGGAAGACCGCCATCGAGCCGTCGGCGCGCCGACGGCGCGAGACGGGCGCCCAGAAGCTGTTGCTGTCGTGCTCGGCGAGGTGACCGCCGACGCGCTCGGCCAGGTGAAGCCCGTCGCCGGTCGCGCTCTCGACCACCGACGAGGACGCGTCCAGCGAGGCCGGCAAAAGATGCCTGCGAAGATCGGGATGACGGGAAAATCCGCCCGTCGCCAGCACGATCCCGGCCCTGGCGCGGATCTCGGACGTCGACGCACCGTGTTTGAGAATGGCGCCGGTGACGCGGCCGCCGGCGCGCGTGAGCGAGGCCACCTCGGTCGATCGCAGCACCGGCACGTTGCGCTGCAAAAGCGCATGGTAGAGCCGCCCGACCAGCGCGTTGCCCATCACGAGGCGCGCGCCCCTTGGATGGCGCAGGCGATCGGTGCCATAGCGGGCCAGCAGTCGGATTGCGTGTCGCAATGAAGAGAGCTTCCGCGTCGCGCCCATCAGGTGGCCGATGTCGGTGCGGTCGACCATCATGCCGCCGAACAGCATGAACTCGGGCAGCGGCGGCCGGAGGTCGCAAAAGCGCGGGCCCAGGACGGCGGCATCGAAGGGCAGCGGCTCGAGGACGCGCCCCCGGAGCGTCGCGCCCTCGAGCGTCGCGAGATAGTCCGGGTGATAGGGATAGGCGCGGAACCTGACCGCAGTGTTGTCCTCCAGAACATCGACCATCTCCGGCGCCGCGTGCAGGAAGGCCGTCGCGCGGTCCGTATCCAGCCGATTGCCGACGGCTTGCTGCAGATAGGTGAGCGCCTTCTCGATGCTGTCCTCGCCGGGCGGGCTGTGCCGGCTGTTCGGGACCCAGACCGATCCGGCAGAGCGCGCCGAGGTCCCGCCCACGAGCCCGGTCTTCTCGATCAACAGCACGCGCAGCCCCAGCACCGCCGCCGTCAGCGCCGCGGTCATGCCGCCGGCGCCGGCGCCGAGCACCAGAAGGTCGACCTCCGCCGGAATGCCACCGATCGTGGTACGGGGGTCGGGCACCGCTCAGACCGAGCCCACCCGAATCGGCCCAGGCAGGCTTGTCGGGCATGTCGCCGATCAGGCGCGCGGCCGCCTGCATGGCAGGATGTAGCCATAGGTGCCGAGCCCACAGATCACCGCCGTCGAGACCCCCGAAAGGATCGAGTGCCGGTGCAGCTCGTCGCGGGCGTGGATGTTCGAGATGTGCACCTCAATGATGGGACGCGCGAACACCTTCGGCGCATCGAGGATCGGGATCGAATGGAAGGAACAGCCGGCCGGGTTGATGATGATGGCGTCGGCGCCGCGGCGCGCCTCCCGAATCCAGCTCGACCAGCACGCCCTCGTGGTTGCTCTGGCGGAAGTCCAGCCCGGCCCCCAGGATCTCCGCGAACGCACGGCAGCTCGCCTCGACGGCCGCCAGCGTCGTCGAGCCATAGATCTCCGGTTCGCGCTCTCCGAGCAAGTTGAGGTTCGGTCCGTTCAGGATCCACAGCCGCGCCGGCATCGAGTTTCCCCGTCTCCTGCTGTCCGTTCGAGCCTGTCGGCACCTCATGCCAAGCGATCAGCAGGGGCATCCTGCGCCTCCCCTGCCGCTCCGACGCCGTGCGCCGCTCACTCGACCAATCGAACACGCCAACCGGGCCTTTTCAACAGTCTGCTCGTGCGCGACCATCGAGGAAGGGCACGTAAGCTTCATCGAGCGCCGGGCCGCCGGCGAATTGCCAGCCCCACTGGCGGATGGTCCAGCCGGCGGCGGTCGCGACGACAATGTTGGTGCGCAGGCCATGGACGACTTCGTTATGGAAGCTCACCGACAAGGCCGCCGAGGGTTGCACCGGCAGCCGGGCGTAGTGGCGCCCTTGTGCTTTCTGACCCACGAAGACCTCCAGCCTGGACGGCATCGGCCATTCGGGGCATCTTGATTTGCATGGGGAGGCCAGCAACACACGTCTACGAGGTATCGGGGCCGGATGGTGAGGTCCTGGGTCTGGTGCGGGCGCCGTCGGCGGGGTGGGCGCTGCGTCGCATCAACGAGCTGTGCGGCGTACCCTGCACGGTGCTGGGTCGGCGGGTGTTCTTCGACGAGCAGCACCGGCGCGACTGCGCCGGCCGATGGCAGGTCCGGAGCGTGCGGCTGTCCGTGAAAGCGCCGAACCTCATGACCCGGAACTACGTCCCCGAGGGTCCGACTGCGGTCTTCATCGCTCCGGTTCCGAGCTGCCCGGCTCTCCGAGCGAGATCGCGATCGTCATGCGACCGTCACAATCATCCACCGATCTCGGGACAAGTCTGAGCGAGAATCTGTGGGTGAGCCTGGTATGTTCCCGGCACTGTCTCGCCGGCACCGCGGCTAAGAATTGACACCCGCTCCGCACCGCCTGAACCTGGGTGCCAGACACCGGTCAGGGGGGAGATGCATGCGCATCGGCTTGTTCACGGCAGTGCAGTGGTCGCCGGACGAGAATCCGGCGGCGGTCCTGAAGGCGTTGCGCGAGCAGGTGCGCGCGGCCCGCGACAACGGCTTCTCCTCCCTGTTCGTGGGCCAGCACCTGCTGACCGGGCCGATGGGCATGTTCCAGACCAACCCGCTGCTCGGCCACCTGGTGGAGGACGCGGCCGGCATGCAGATCGGCCCCGGCGTCCTGTTGCTGTCGATGATGAACCCGGTGCTGGCGGCGGAGGAGGCCGCGACCCTCGACTGGCTGTCCGACGGCAACTACGTGCTCGGCGCCGGCCTCGGCTACCGGCCCGAGGAGTTCCAGGCCATGGGCGTCGAGAAGCGCGAGCGCGTCGGGCGCCTGACGGAGGGTCTGGAGCTGATCAAGCGGCTGTGGACCGAGGACAGCGTGACCCACCACGGCCGCTACTTCCAGCTCGACGACGCCAAGGCGAGTGTCAGGCCCAAGCAGCGCCCGCGGCCGCCGATCTGGCTCGGCGGCGACGCCGAGCCGGCGGTGCGCAGGGCCGCGCGGATCGGCGATGCCTGGTGCGTCGCGCCGACGCTGTCTATTCGAGTCCATGCTCGGCCGCCTGGAGGCCTTTCGCGACGAGCGGCGGCAGACCGGCCAGCCGGAAGTCGTCAGCTGCCCGGTGATCCGCGAATGCTTCGTCGGTCGTGATGCTGCGCACGCCGCGGCGGCCAGCCGCGGGCCGCTCCTGTTTAAGTACCGCGCCTACGCCTCCTGGGGCCAGGGCGAGACCACGGGGAGCGACTTCGACGCTGCCTTCGACGACTTCGCCAAAGACCGATTCCTGATCGGCGAGGCCGAGCAGGTGAAGGACGAGATCCTGCACTACGCCGAGATCGCCCGGACTGACCAGATCCTGTTGCGCGTGCAATGGCCAGGCCTGGAACATCGCGAGACCCTCGGCAACATCGAGCGGATCGGCAGGATCATCGCAGCGCTCAGCTGAGATGGCTCCACTGAGGGCAATCCGCACACGGAGTGTAGGGCCTGCTCTCATGTCGACCTGTAGCGAGCGTCCAGACCAGCCCAAATTCGCGCGTCGGTGGCTCGATTCCGCCCGCGGGCACCATCAATGTGCCTCGTCCACGCCGTCAATCGCCCTGGCGGATCGATCGCGTTGCCGGCCGCGGCCGTCGAGCGAGCCCCGACGCGACCGGAAAGAGCGGCTTCAAGCGCGGTCTCGGACCGATCGTCGGCGAAGGCCCGGCCGCCGACCGGCGGGCGCGCTCAAGGCGGCAGCTGCAGGCGGTCCGCGGAGCCGAGCACGAGCGGGCCGTAGAGCCAGAGCAGCCAGAGGGCCGCGGCAAGATAGGGGCCGAAGGCGATCCGGCTGGCGGCGGCGAGGCGCTCGCCGAAGGCGGCCCGGACCAGGGCCACGGCGAGCGCGAGGGTGGCGGCCGCCACCACCAGGCCCGGCAACGCCGGCCAGCCGAGCCAGGCGCCGGCGGCCGCGAGCAGCTTGGCGTCGCCCAGACCCAGCCCGGCGCGCCGGCGCAGGCGGCGGTAGGCCCAGGCGATCCCGGCGAAGGCGAGGAAGCCCGCGAGCGCGCCGATGGCGTGGTCGATCAGCTTGGCCTGGTCGACCAGCCAGGCGACCAGGAGGCCGGCCGGGATCAGGGGCAGGGTCAGCCGGTCCGGCAGCCAGTAGTGGCCAAGATCGATCGCGGCCAGCGTCAAGAGCGTCCAGCCGAGCGCGAGGCTCGCCCAGAGCAGCCAGCCCGAGAGCTCGGCCGCGGCCGAGGCGGCGACCGCAAGCGCCGCCAGCTCGATGCCGGGGTAGAAGAGGCCGAGCCTGGCCTCGCCGCAGGCGCAGCGGCCGCGGCGCCGGAGGTAGCTCGCGAACGGGATCAGGTCGGCCACGCCCAGCGTCCGGCCGCACTGGTCACAGGTCGAGCGCGCGAGCAGGATCGGCCGCCCCGCCGGCAGGCGGAGGATCACGACGCCAAGAAAGCTGCCGACGAACGGGCTGACCAGCAGAGCGAGCAGCACCTCGGATTGCATCAACTCAGGATACCCCGTCGTCGACGATTCGCCACGTCCGACCACCCGCGCCGAGATCGACCGGCGGACCCTGCGACGGGCTTGCGATTGACGACCGCCCGGCAAGCGGGCAGGCTCGGTCGAGGTGAGGCAGGGAAGTCCGGTTCAGGCCCCGATGTCCGCGCCCAAGGCTTTGCTCGCGCGCGTCCGGCTCGACCTCGACGCGCTCCTGGACCCGGCCGCCACCAGCCCGCCGGCGCGCGCCTTCCGCGCCGCCCAACGGGCCGCGATCGCGCTCGGGCTCGGCGCCCTGATCCTCGGCACCCTGCCCGATCTGGCCGGCGCTCACGAGCGCCTGCTGACCGTGCTGGCCCTGGTCGTCGCCGGCCTGTTCGCGATCGAGTACGGGCTCCGCCTCAGCCAGGCGTCGGCCGAGCCAGCCGACGTCGAGGCGGGTCCTGCGACCGGCCGGCGGGCGCCGCGGCGCCCGCGCCCCTGGGCCGCCCGGCTGCGCCGGCTGAGCGCGCCTTTGGCGCTGGTCGATCTCGGCGCCGCGGTCGCCGTGCCGGCGGCGCTGCTGGCCGGGATCGCGCCCGCCAGCGCCCGGCTGCTCGGCCTGATCTGGGTGTTCAAGCTGGTCCGCTACACGCCCGCGCTCGACATGCTGATGCGGGTGCTGCGCAACGAGCGGGCGCCGCTGACCAGCGTGCTGCTGGCGTTCCTGATCGTCCTGCTGCTGGCCGCGACCGGCGCCTATCTGCTCGAGCGCGAGGCCCAGCCGGCCGCCTTCGGCAGCATCCCGGCGGCGCTCTGGTGGGCGATCACGACGCTGACCACGACCGGTTACGGCGACGAGATCCCGCGCACGCCGGCCGGCCGGCTGCTGGCCGGCATCGTGATGGTCGGCGGGATCGCGGTGTTCGCGCTCTGGGCCGGCATCCTGGCGAGCGGCTTCGCCCAGGAGCTCAGGCGCCGGGAGTTCCTGCGGACCTGGGACCTGGTCGCGCGCGTGCCGCTGTTCGCGGCGGTCGGCGCCGGCACGATCGCCGAGGTGACGCGCCTGCTGCGGCCGCGCGACCTCGGCGCCGGCCGGGTCGTGATGCGCCGGGGCGAGCCCGGCGACTGCATGTGCTTCATCGTCGAGGGCGAGGTCGAGATCCGGCTCGCCCGGCACCCGGTCCGCCTCGGCCCGGGCGGCTTTTTCGGCGAGCTGGCGCTGATCACGGGCGCGCCGCGGGTGGCGAGCGTCGTGACCGTGCAACCGACCCGGCTCCTGGTCCTCGACGTCGCCGACTTCCGCGGCCTCGCGGGCGCCCGCCCGGAGCTCAGCCAGGCGATCCACGCCGAAGCCCGCCGCCGCCAGGCCGAGCTGCGGGCGCCGGTCGTCGGCGCCGCGCCGGCGGCCGAGGGCTGATCCCGGCGGCGACCGACAGTTGCCCTGGCGCCCAGGGTTTGCTAACCCGCGCAGGCTCCCGCAGGGAGTCGCGGGCGGTGCTGCGCTTGGAGGTGCGATGTTCGGCGTGAGCGACGAGGTCAAGAAGGTCGGGGTGCTGCTGCCGACCGCGGTGTTGCCGCGCGGGCTGCGGATCGCCAGCCGCAGGCATCTTCTGGCGCGCCTCGAGCTCGCCAAGGCGGGCCGCACCGACCTTTTGATCATCGGCCATCCCAAGAGCGGCAACACCTGGCTCAAGGTCATGCTCTCGCGGCTCTATCAGATCCGCCACGGCCTGCCGGCCTCGCTGATCGTGACCTCCGACGAGCTCGCGAGGCGGCATCCCGGCATGCCGCGGATCACCGCGACCAATGGTCACTACAGCTACGAGGGCGCGGTCGGCGCGGCGCTCGCCCCCGAGGCACCCGATGGGCCGCTTCGCCACAAGCCGGTCCTGCTGCTCGCGCGCCATCCCTGCGACATCGCGGTGTCCTGGTATTTCCAGTTCACCCGGCGCCAGTCGGCGGCCAAGCAGGAGCTGATCAACGCCTGGATCGACCACCCGATCGACCGGCGGACGATCGGCATGTGGGACTTCGTCCGCCACAGCGACATCGGCCTGGTGAGCCTGATCGACTATCTCAATCGCTGGCAGCGCAACCTCGCCGGTCTGCCGCGGGCGCTGATCATGCGCTACGAGGACCTGCGCGCCGAGCCGGCGCGCGAGCTGCGCCGGGTCATGGCGCTGATGGGCGAGACGTTCAGCGAGGCGGAGATCGGGCAGGCGGTCGAGTTCGGCGCGTTCGAGAACCTGCGCCAGCTCGAGCGCAAGGGCTTCTTCCGCCAGGGCGGGCTCCGGCTGCGCAACCCGAACGACCCGGAGAGCTTCAAGGTGCGCCGGGCCAAGGTCGGCGGCTATCGCGACTATTTCACCGCCGAGCAGACGGCCGAGCTGGAGGCGCTGGTGGCCGAGCGCCTGTCGCCGGTCTTCGGCTACGCGCCGGTTGCCGCGCCCGGCGCCGCCCGGGTCGCGGTCTGAGCCCGGGCGGCAACGCCGGCTCGACCATGGTCCCGCCGCGGACCTGGCTGCTGCTGGGCGACAAGCGCGGCGACAACGCCCAGGTCGAGGCGATCGCGCCGGCGCTCGGCTGGCCCTGCGAGCGCAAGTCCCTCGAGATGCACGAGCGCTGGCGGGTCGCCAAGCCGAAGGTCGAGGCGTCGCTGCACCACATCGACCTCGAGCGCTCCGATCCCCTGGCCCCGCCCTGGCCCGATCTGGTGCTCACGATCGGCCGGCGGCCGTCGATGGCGGCGCTCTGGATCGCCGCCCAGGCGGGCGGCCGCACCCGGCTGGTCCTGGTCGGCAAGCCGTCCGGCATGATGCCGTGCTTCGACCTGGTGATCACCAGCGCCGAGTACCAGATGCCGCCGGTCGCCAACCTGTTGCCGATCACCCTGCCGCTGATGCGCGTCGACACCGCGGCGATCGAGGCCGCCGCCGAGGCCTGGGGCCCCCGGCTCGGCACGCTGCCGCGGCCGCTGATCGGCTTCCTGATCGGCGGCCCGACCGGGCCCTTCGTCTACGACGACGGCGTGGTGCGCCGTCTGCTCGAGCGCGCCGCCGAGGTCACCGCCGCGGGCGGCACCCCCTACCTCACCACCAGCCGCCGCACGCCGCCGGCGGTGGTGGCGGGGCTGGCCGAAGGCCTGCCGGCCGGCGCCCGGCTGTTCCGCTGGCAGCCGGAGGCGGCGGACAACCCCTATCACGGCCTGCTCGGCCTGGCCGACGGCTTCGTCGTGACCGGCGACAGCATCTCGATGCTGGTCGAGATCGTCCGCCTGCGCCGGCCGCTCGCGATCTTCGACCTGCCGACCGGCGGCCTCGACTCCCTCGACCAGCTGCGCCGCTCGCTCGCCAGCCTGGTGTTCGCGCCGGCGGCGAACGCGCCCGCGACCAGCTGGCGCCGCCGCCTGGCGCTCGCTCTGCATCATCTGGGCCTGCTCGGTTACACCCGCGACTTCCAGGCGTTTCACGCGCTGCTCCGGGCGCGCGGCCTCGCGGTGCCGGCCGGCAAGGCGCTGGTGCCGCCGTCGGGCGAGGTGCCGGACGATCTCGCGGTCGTGGTCGCGCGTATCCGGGCGCTGATGGGGGATGCCTACGCCGAGCGCTCGGCGGCCGCCGGCACGCCGTAGCCGAACAGGGGCAGCGGGTGCGCCGCGAGCATGGCGTCGAGGGTCAGCGTCTGGCGCTCGTCGAAATAGTCCCGCCAGCCGCCGACCTTGCCGCGCCGGACCTTGAAGGAGTCCGGGTTGGCCCGGTCGCCCGGGCGCAGGCGGACGCCGTTCAGCCAGAACACGTCCTTCTGCTCGAGCTGCTTCATGTTGTCGTAGGCGGCATAGGCGACCGCGCCCTCGATCTGCTCGGCGCGTGCCGGGCGTGCCGAGGAACGCGAGCACGCGCGCGAGCACGGCCGAGGGTTCCGCGCGCATGTCCTCGTAGCGGACGATCGTCGAGGCTTTGACCTTGGGCAGCTCGCGCTGCCAGATCTCGAAGAACTCGAGGATCCTGGGCAGGCCGGCCCCCTCGTGCATGACGAAATCGAACACCGGCAGCTCGGCGCCGTGCGGCGGGTAGTCGTTCAGGACCTTCTTGACCGGCCGCATCCGGAACTTCCACTGGAAATACTGGGAGACGGCGACGTCGCGCGGGTCGCGCACCAGCATGATGAGGCGCTTGTCGTAGAACGCCTGCTTGGTGGTCCAGTCGCCGGTGTAGTCGCGGAGATAGTTGCTGTGGGTGAAGAACAGGCGCGGGATGCTTGGATTGGCCCGGTGCAGGTTGTCGAACTCGAGCAGCCGGCCGTCGGGGATGCCGTAGGCGAGCTGATAGAACCGCGAGATCATGAGCCGCAGCCAGGTCCGGCCGCTCTTGCCCCAGGACATCAGGACATGGTCGGTGAGCGCGAGCTTGCGGGCCTCCTCGCGGCCGCGCAGCCAGCGGTCGATCGCCTTGCGGCGCTCCTTGGGCAGGAAACCGAGCGATGCCATCAGCGCCTCGCGCGCCGCCTCCCGCCAGACTGCGTCCATCGATCGAGAACCTCCTTCGCCCCGCGCCGCCGGTCCGCGACCGCCTGCGGCGATCCGTGATGTAGCAACTCCGGCGCTAATCTGCTAATCCTCGGCGCCGAGATTCGCGTAAGTTCCGCCGGCCGCGAGGAGGTTCCAGGATGGCACGGGCCCGCGCTACCTCAGTCCCGTCGGCACCGCCGGCGCCGTTCGAAGGCCCCCTGCTCGACATGGCGGCGTTCGAGGCGACGCCGCTGGTCCGCGAACCGTTCGACTTCCTGATCGTCCCGGGGTTCATCCGCGCGCCGGCGCTGGACGCCCTCAACCGCGATTTCCCGGTGATCGACGGCCCGGGCAACGTCCCGCCCGAGGGGCTGCGGTACGGGCCGGCCTTCGCCGCTCTGCTCGACGAGCTGCAAGGCGAGGCGCTCGCCCTACGCCTGGCCGCCAAGTTCGGGATCGACCTCACGGGTGCCGAAACCACGATCGCCGTGCGCCGGCACTGCGAGGCGACCGATGGTCACATCCACACCGACCATCGCGCCAAGCTGATCACCGTGCTGCTCTATTTCAACCAGGAATGGCCGCACGAAGGCGGCCGGCTGCGCATGCTGCGCTCGGCCAGCGATCTCGAGGACTACGCCGCCGAGGCGCTGCCGGCGGGCGGCAACCTGCTGGCGTTCCGGCGCAGCGACAACTCGTTCCACGGCCACAAGCCGTTCGTCGGCGAGCGCCGCATCCTGCAGCTGAGCTATGCCCGGCGCAGCGTTCTGGTCGACACCCAGCGGCGCATCGACCGGCTGACCAAGCCGATCCGGCGCCTGCTCAACATGAGCTGACCCGCCGCGCGCTCATGCCGCGCGCGCCCGCCCCTTCGAGATCGGGAATTGGCCAAGCGATGACCAACTGCGTCTTCATCCATACCAACCACCGCCAGATGATCGGGGCGCTGGTCTCGCAGCACTCGATCCGGCGCAACAGCGCCCACAACGATGCCTTCGAGGTGCGCCTGATCGACACCAAGGACCATCCATTCCTCGAGGCGCGCGAGGGCCAGGTGTATCTGCGCGACGGGTTGAAGCGGGTCTGGCTGAACGACGACCTGCAGTCGTTCACGCCGCTCCGTTTCGCGCCGCCCGGGCTGATGGGTTATCAGGGCCGGGCGATCGTGATCGACCCCGACGTGTTCGCGGTCGCCGACATCCACGAGCTGCTGACCCGCGACATGGCGGGCAAGGCGATCCTCTGCCGCACCCACAGCGGCATCAAGCGGACCGTGCGCGGCAGCTTCGCGAGCTCGGTGATGCTGCTGGACTGCGCCAAGCTCGGCCATTGGCAGGTGGAGAACCAGTTCGGCCAGATGTTCACCTTCGAGCGCGACTACACCCCCTGGGTCGGCCTGCAGGACGAGGACCCCGACACGATCGGCACGATCGAGCCCGAGTGGAACGACTTCGACCGGCTGACCGAGCGCACCCGGCTCCTGCACAACACGCGGCGCAAGACCCAGCCCTGGAAGACCGGGCTGCCGGTCGATTTCCGCCCGACCGAGTATTTTCCGGCGTTTCCGCCGTTCGGCTGGCTGATGACCGCGCGGCGCAAGCTGTTCGGCGAATATGCCCTGCTCGGGCACTACGGCCGCCATCCGGACCCGCGCCAGGAGGCCCTGTTCTTCGGCCTGCTGCGCGAGTGCGTCGAGCAGGGCAAGATCGGCCTGGATCTCCTGCGCGCGGCGATGGCCGCCAATCACATCCGTCACGACGCGCTCGAGCGCCTGGCCGCGGCGCCGGCGGTCGACGACCTGCTGGCGGGGCTCGCGATACCTCGGGCGGCATAGGCCTGGGGACATGAGTCCGAAAGATTGCCGGCCACCGCGCGTCTGGGCGGTGATGTGTTACCGGGCCGGCGACAATTCGCAGATCCGCGCGCTTGCGGAAGCGCTCGGCTGGCCCTTCGAGGTCAAGCATCTGCAGTACCGCTGGTGGGGTTACCTCATCGACGTCTGGCGCGGCACCACGTTGCTCGGCATCGTCCGGCGGCGATCCAGCCCGCTACAGCCGCCCTGGCCCGACCTGATCATCTCCGCGGCCATGCGCAACGAACCGGTCTGCCGGTGGCTCCGGCAGCAATCCGGCGGCCGCGCCCGCTACGTCCATATCGGCAAGCCCTGGGCCCCGGTGGCGAGCTTCGATCTGGTGGTTACGGTGCCGGAATATCCGGTGCCGGATGCTCCGAACGTCCTGCGCAACAGCTTCAGCCTGCACCGGGTCACCGAGGCCAGGCTGGCTGACGAGGCGAGCCGCTGGGCGCCGCGCCTTGCCCATCTGCCGCGGCCCTACATCGCCCTTCTGGTGGGCGGCTACAGCGGACGCTATGCCTTGGACCGGGAGACGGCGGAGCGCCTGGCCCGCCAGGCGAGTGCGCTGGCCAGGGAACGCGGAGGGTCGCTGCTGGTCACGACCAGCGCGCGCACGTCGCGCGCGGCCGCCGAGACGCTCGAGCGGACGATCGACGTTCCCTGCCAGCTGTTCCGGTGGCCCCCGGACGCCGCCGACAATCCGTACTACGGCTATCTGGCGCTGGCCGACGCGATCATCGTCACCTGCGAGAGCGCCACGATGATGGCCGAGGCCTGCGCGACCCGGAAGCCGGTCTACCTGTTCGATCTCGATCAGGACGCCGACCCGGCGCCCGCGCCGCAAGCCTGGCGACGGCGGCTGTGGCGCGTCTGGTCGCGGTGCAACGTCGAGCGGCTCAAGGCGCGGCTCTACCGGGACGTCTTCCTGCGCGTGGCGCCGCGGCCGATCACCCGCGACACCACGCGCGTCCATCAGCTGCTGATCGCCTCCGGCCGGGCGGTGTGGCTGGGGCAGGCCTCACCGCCGCCGGCGCCGCCACCCGAGGACGACCTGGCGCGCTCGGTGCGGAGGGTTCGGGCGCTGATCCGGACCCCGGCTGCGGCCGGCGCCGACCGCCAGCCGGGCGCCGCCTCGGTCCGGGGCGGAGCGGTCGTCCGAGGGGCTCGCATGACGCGCCCGGAGGCGGCGGCATAGCCCCTCGCCCGGTACCGGGAAGCCCTTGGTGCCAGCGACGAAAACGCCTGTACCTGACCCTTGATGGCTGCTAAGCCACGTCGGCCGCTGGCCAAAGGTCGAACCGGCGGCAGCGTTGCGATGGCAAGCCTCAAGCGTTACGTGGGGAGAGCGCCCTCCATGGCTCGCGTTTCAAGTCGCCCGGTCGGACCCCGCACGGCCGAACGCGGCGACTTCCTTCGAGGTCGGCTCGAGGGCCCGGGCGACCATCTGCGCTCGATCCTGGCGTGCACGGGCCTGCTTCGACCGAACATCATCTTTCTCGGCGCGGCCACGCTCGTCTTTGGCGTCATCACCGTCTTGCTGTCGCTCGCGTGCGGCGCCCCGTTCGTGATCCCGATCGATCACGTCAACCCGGCGCTCGGGCTGCGCCCGGCCGTGCCCCTCGAAATTGCCCTGGTTGGCTGCCTTGTCGGGCAGGTCGTCGGCTGGAAACTGAGCGACGGCGGTCGCGACTATCACCAGCTCTTGCAGCGAACCTCGACCGATCTGGTCTACGTGGCCTTGTTCATGATCGTCATATATCTCCACTTTCACATCAAGATGTGGATGCCGTTATTGAACTCGCACCTGTACGATGCGTCGTACTTTCAAGTCGACCAGGATCTGCGCCCGGTGATTGCTGGGATCGACCGGATTCGGGCAGCCGTGGCGACCGTGCTGCCCGCCGCCGACCTTTGGTACCAGGGCGCGCAATTGGGGCTTTTCATCGGCTCCTTCTGGCTCCACGGGCTGGGCCGGCGCCGTTGGCATCACCACAACCTGACGGCGCTGCTCCTGAACCTGATGGTCGGGGCGCTCGCCTATCTGATCGCGCCCGCGGTCGGGCCGTTCATTTTCGAACCCGGCCGCAACCGGGCGGCCACCGCCGCCCAACAGGCGATGTACGCGCAGTTTACCGAGCTGCAGGCGCAGGGCCCGTCCTGGCTGCTCGCCCATGGTGGCGACTACTTCACCGCACCGCTCGCAGCCATGCCGTCCCTGCACACCAGCGCCGCCTGCATCGTCTGCTACTACGCCATCCGAGCACGCTCGCCGTTCGCGCTGCTGATGATCTTCTTCGGCTTTTGGATCCTGATCGATGCCGTCGGGTCCCGCTGGCACTACCTCGTCGACCTGCCGGCCGGCGTGCTGCTGGCCGTGTCGATGATCGCGGTCACCCACTGGATCTGCCGGGAGCGGTCTGAGGCGCCGGCTGCTGCCGGCTCGTAGACACGACGAGAACTCGACAGCGGCGTGCCAAGACCTCGCCGACCAGGGGCTTTTAGCGCCGCTGGCGGTTTTCGGTTTCGTGGCCGGCGCATTCGTGCTTAGCATGGCCCGACAGCGGCCACAGAGCTTTTCCAATCGGATCGGCCGGATTGGCGCGGCAGCCGAGGCACGGGCGTGCGTCGGTGGTCGCTGGTCGGCATGTCGTAGCCGCAGAACGGGAGGGAACAGGCGATGGCGCAGGACGCGCGGACCACACGAGGACGGCTCGACGACTATCTGATGCGCCGGCGCACGGTCTTGAAGGCGGGTCTCGGCTCGGCCGCGCTGCTGGCGGCGCCCGGGCTGGCGCGCCGGGCCTTCGCGGCGCCCGCCGAGCCGCTGCATTTCGTCGGCTGGCAATACAACCCGCAGATCGTCGCCGAGAACGTCGACATCTTCAAGAAGCTGTATGACGAGAACGTCGAGTACGAGCTGGTCCCGGGCGAGTACCATGCGATCGCCGAGACCAAGATGATCGCCGGCCAGCACATCGACATGATGTACTCGGAGGAGGACCACCTGGTCCGCTGGCACCGGGCGGGCTGGATCCGGGACGTCGAGGGCCTGCCGGGCCTCGAGGAGATCAAGGCCGGCATGTACCCGGTCAACGTCCACAACATGACCCTGCCGGACGGCAAGCTCGGCGGCCTGCCCTACTACACCGGCTTCAACTCCTTCGTCTGCAACGAGAAGCACCTCGAGCAGGCGAAGCTCGAGCCGCCCGCGACCTGGGACGAGCTGCTCGACCAGTGCCGCAAGCTGAAGAAGGACGGCGTCGCCGAGCATCCCTACATCAGCGCCTGGCAGCAGCAGTGGGCGAGCCTGTCCTGGAGCCTGTTCTCGATCTGGTACTCCGAGGGCGCCAAGGTCTTCGACGCCAACAACGACCCGGTGTTCGACGACGCCTTCCGCAAGGTTCTGGACCTGCACCGCACCCTCTACAAGGAGGAGCTGGTGGTGCCCGACATCTTCACCCTGCAGCAGGAGGCGGTGCCGAACTTCGCGAGCGGCGCGCACACCTACATGGTCGTCCACGAGTACGACCAGAAGGTGTTCAACGACCCGGCGCTCTCGCAGATCGCCGGCGCCTGCAAGAACGCGCTCATGCCGGGGGCCACCCGCTCGACCTTCATCTGGACCGCGCTCTATCTGATGGGCTCGAAGCCGATCGACGTCGAGCGGGCGTGGAACCTGCAGCAGTTCTTCGGTGGCAAGGCCAAGGACGGCCAGTACCACGTGATCAAGCGCTGGGCGCTCGAGTTCGGCCTCGGCACGCCGTACAAGGAGGTGATCCAGGACCCCGAGGTCCAGGCCGCGTTCTCCAAGTGGAAGGACATGGCGGTCGCCGGCAAGCAGCAGGAGACCGCGACCACCCGCGACGTCGCCAAGACCATGTGGTTCCCGGAGTGGGACTGGTACATGATGGCCGAGGCGCAGGACTTCATCCGCGGCGAGCAGTCGGCGGACGAGCTGGTCGACAAACTGCAATCCAAGGCCCAGGAGCTGAAGAAGCTCTACCCCGAGTGAGCCGTGTGACCACCTTGGGGCCGTCGGCCGGCACTGTGGCGCCGGCCTGGCGGGCCCGGGACCGGTCTGGCAGCGGCTGAGATGGCGAAATCGATCCGGCTCGCCTTCCCGGGACGGCCGCGCGCGGCGCGCCGGCGCGATGCGCCGTCCCTGCGCCTGCCCCTGCTGCTGACCCTGCCGACCCTGGTCGTGGTCTTCATCGTGTTCGGCATCCCGCTGGTCTACTCGCTGGTGCTCAGCCTGCACCGGATCAACATGCTGACCCAGCAGTGGATCTTCGTCGGCCTGCAGAACTACCTCGACATCCTGCCCAATCCCGACTTCATCGCGGCGCTCGGGCGGACCGCCTATTTCGCCGTGATCACGGTGGTGGGCGGGCTGATCCTGGGCATGGCGATGGCGCTGGTGCTCAACGAGAGCTTCCCGGGCCGCAATTTCCTGCGCAGCATCGTGCTCGTGCCCTGGGCGATGGCGCCGGTTGCGGTCGGCGTGCTCTGGAGCTGGATGCTGAACGGCGAGTACGGCACCTTCAATGCCGTCCTGTCCGATCTCGGCCTGACCGACAAGCCGATCCATTGGCTCGCCAACGGCACGCTGGCGTTCCACATGGTGGCGCTCGCCCATGTCTGGAACCAGGCGCCGCTCGCCTCGCTCCTGATCCTGGCCGGCCTGCAATCGCTGCCCGAGAACCTGCACCGGGCGGCGCGCATCGACGGCGCCGGCGCGATCCGCCGCTTCTTCAGCATCACGCTGCCCTGGCTGCGGCCGATGCTGCTCCTGATCCTGATCCTGACCACGATCAACTCGATCATGGCGTTCGATCTGTTCTGGATCATGACCCGGGGCGGCCCCGGCAGCGCCACCACCGTGTTCTCCTGGATGGGCTACGCCTATGCCTTCCAGTTCTTCAAGTTCGGCGAGGGGGCGGCGATCCTCTATGTGCTGACGATCATCTGCCTGATCCTGGCGGCGATCTATCTGAAGCTGTTCTTCCCGACCGTGACCGGCGCCCGCTCGGCGCTCGCCGGCGCGGGCGCGGCCCGGGAGAGCCTGGCGGTCACGCTGATCAACCGGATCGCCGCCGCCGGCGAGAGCGCCCGCACGCGGCTCGAGCGCCTGCCGCCGTTCCGCCGCCGCCATCTGATCCCGGCGGGCGTGCGCCGCCACCTGGGCCTGGTCGGCCTCGGCCTCGGCGCGCTCCTGATCTTCGCCTGGTCGTTCGGGCCGTTCCTGTGGCTCGTGGTGATGAGCCTGTCGCCGTCGGCCGATCTCGTGCGCACGCCGCCGACCGTGATCCCGGACAGCCTGACCTTCGAGAACTACCGCTTCGTTTTGTTTCCCGGCGGGGTTGAGGGCGGCCAGTCGAGCGTCCAGGCGAGCCGGGTGCCGATCTCGATCTTCAACAGCCTGGTGGTCGCGACCGGGGTCACGGCGATCAACCTCGTGCTCGGCTCGCTCGCGGGCTACGCCTACGCCCGCCACGGCCGGAGCTGGATCATGAACGGCTCGCTGTGGGCGCTGATGCTGACCCGGATGACGCCGAGCCTGGCCCTGATCCTGCCGTTCTTCATCGTGTTCCGGATGCTCGATCTGATCGACACCCGGACCGCGCTGGTGATCGCCTACTGCAGCCTGATCCTGCCGCTCTCGACCTGGATCATGAAAGGCTATTTCGAGGGCCTGCCGCCCAATCTCGAGAAGGCGGCCCTCGTCGACGGCTGCACGCGGATGCAGGCGATCCGCAAGATCATCATGCCGGTCGCCAGGCCCGGGCTGGTCGCGGCCGGCATCTTCTGCTTCCTGGTCAGTTGGAACGAGTTCATCTTCGCGCTGATCCTGACCGGCACGCCCAAGGCGCAGACGATCCCGGTGATCATCGCGGGCTTTTTGGTCCAGCTCCGCTTCTACGACTACGGGCCGATGTTCGCGGCCAGCGTGCTGGCGGTGATCCCGCCGGTCGTGATCGCCCTTGCCTTCCAGCGCTACCTGGTGCGCGGCATGCTTTCGGGCTCCCTCAAGGGCTGAGAGGCGCGACGTGGCGAGCGTGACCCTGCAGCAGTTGACCAAGCTCTTCGACGAGGTCCGGGCGGTCGACGGCCTCGACCTCGCGGTCGAGGACGGCGAGTTCCTGACCCTGCTCGGGCCGTCGGGCTGCGGCAAGAGCACGGCGCTCGCCTGCATCGCCGGCCTCGAGCGGCCGACCGATGGTGCGATCATCTTCGATCAGCGAAACGTCACGGAGCTCGAGCCGCACGAGCGCAACATCGCGATGGTGTTCCAGGACTACGCGCTCTACCCGCACATGAGCGCGCGCGACAACATGAGCTTCGGGCTCCGCCAGCAGCGGCTGGACGGCGCCACGATCAGCCGCCAGGTCGGCGCCGCGGCCGAGATGCTGGGGCTCGGGCCTTTGCTCGAGCGGCGGCCCTCGGAGCTCAGCGGCGGCCAGCGCCAGCGGGTCGCGGTCGGCCGCGCGGTGGTCCGCAACCCGGCCGTGCTGCTGATGGACGAGCCGCTCTCCAACCTCGACGCCGGCCTGCGCGTGCACACCCGGACCGAGATCAAGCGCCTGCAGCGCGGGCTCGGCACGACCGCGATCTTCGTCACCCACGACCAGGAGGAGGCGATGGTCCTCTCGGACCGGATCGCCGTGATGCGCGAGGGCAAGCTGCAGCAGATCGGCCCGCCGATGGCGGTCTACCGGGAGCCGAAGAACCTGTTCGTCGCCTCGTTCATCGGCTCGCCGGCCATGAATTTCCTCGACGTCGAGCTGGCGCCGACGGACGGCGCGCTCGCCTGCACCTTCGCCGACCAGAAGTTCCGCCTGCCGCTCGCGGCGGTGCGGGCGGAGAGCCTGGAGGGCCTTCGCGCCGGTCGCAAGGCGGTGCTCGGCATCCGGCCGACCGACCTCGCGGTCGGCGGCGGCCGCGAGGTCGGCCTCGCGGGCGAGGTCTTCCTGGTCGAGCCGATCGGGCCCGTGACCTACCTCGACGTCGACATCGGCGGCCGGGCGCTGAAGGCGATCTGCGATCCGGACCAGGCACCGGCGGTCGGCGAGCGGGTCGCCCTCGGCTTCCAGGCCAGCCGCGTGCGCCTGTTCGATCCGGCGAGCGAAGACCGGCTGTAGTGCCGCGGCGCGGCCTGCGATCAAGCGCGGGGGGACCGGCCGGGGGTCGGGGATGACATTGCCGCCGGCGGGCATGAGCGATGGGAGCGCCCGGCGTGCCGGGGGCTCAAGGCGAGGCAGCAACCAACCGTTAACCTTTGGTCGCTAGCTTCCTCCGCATGGTCCATGCGACCCTGGGACTCCGCCGCCGCTTGAAATCGGCAGTCGCGGAATCCCAGGGTCCCATGGACCATGAGACGGACAGCTTAGGGGCCCATGCTTGACGAAAGGTAAAACCGGACGCCGGGACTCGATCCCGGTGGCCAGGCGGCGGGGCGGAGGAGCCTTGGGTTCGAGGTCGGGCGCGCGCCCGGCGGCGACCTGATGGAACCTGGTCGATGGGGCAATTGAGGGAGGAAGGGCCGTGCGGCGGGTCAAGATGGCGGTTATCGGAGCCGGGATCTGGGGCGAGAATCACGCCATGGCGTTCTCGACCTACCCGATCGTCGAGCTCGCCTGGATCTGCGATCTGAACGCGGAGCGGGCGCGGCGCCTGGCCGACAAGGTCGGCTGCCGCTGGACCACCGAGATCGGCGAGCTCGCGGCGAGCGACGTCGAGGCGGTCAGCATCGCGACCCCCGATCATCTGCATCAGGCCCCTTGCCTTGCCATGATCGAGGCCGGCAAGCATGTCATGGTCGAAAAGCCGTTCACGACCGACATCGCCGAGGCCCGGGCGATCATCGCCGCCGCCGGGCGCGCGGGCGTCAAGCTGATGGTCGACTTCCAGCTGCGCTGGCACCCGCAGTACATGGGCGCCAAGGCCGTGGTCGAATCGGGCGAGCTCGGCGAGGGCGTGATGGGCTACGCGCGGCTCTCCGACACCATCCACGTGCCGACCGAGATGCTGGCCTGGGGCGGCTCGTCCGGGCCCGAATGGTTCCTGTTCCCGCACACCATGGACGCGACCCGCTGGATCCTCGGCGAAGAGCCGGTCGAGGTGTTCGCCCGCGGCTCCAGGCGGGTGCTCAAGGCGATGGGCATCGACTGCTACGACGCGATCCAGGCCTCGTTCCAGTTCGAGCGCGCTTTCGTCACCTTCGAGACCTGCTGGATCATCCCCAACAGCTGGCCCGCGGTGGTCGACAACCGCTTCACCCTCTACGGCGCCAAGGGCTGCATCGAGCTCGAGAGCACGCCCGGGATCGCGATCGCCTCGGACCGCTACCGATACCCGTTCTCGAGCCACGCGATCACCCGCTACGGCAAGCCGTTCGCCCACTTCTACGAATTCGATCCGCCACTTCGCCGATTGCGTCGCCCTGGACAAGGAGCCGCAGGCGAGCGGCCATGACGGCCTGATCGCGACCGCGATGATCCAGGCCACGCTTCGGTCGCTGGCGGAGTCCCGGCCGGTCCGGATGAGCGAGGTGCTGGGATGACCGTCATGACCGAGCCGCGTGCGCTCGCCGACACCCTGGCCGCCCTGGTCGACCTCCTGCTGCCGGGCGACGAGCTGTTCCCGGCCGCTTCGACCGTCGGCGTGCAGGCCAAGCTCGTCGATCGCCTGAATGAGCTTGCCGGTCCGGAGGCGGTGGCCGAGCTGATCCGCGGGCTCGAGGCCGCGGGTGCGGCGCCCGGCAGGCTCGATCGGGCGACGCTCGAGCGCTTCGAGCGCGCTCGTCCGGAGGACTTTCTCCGGGTCCGCAACACCGCCTATCTGGCCTACTACGAGAGCCCGGCCGTGCACGCGGCGATCCGCAGCCTCGGCTTCACCTACAACGCCGTGCCGCTGCCGACGGGCTACGCGGCGGTCGGCAGGTTCGAGCCGGCGACCGACCTGCCGCGTCACGGCCGGGGCGGCTTCGTCCGCACCGAGGAGGTCCGGCGGGTCGATCTCAGTGAGCTCGATTTTCTGGAGCCGCGCTCATGACCGGAACCAGGCGCAAGAGGCCCGCCGACGTCCTGGTGATCGGCGCCGGGGCCAGCGGGGCGATCGCGAGCCTCGTGCTCGGCGACGCCGGGCTCGACGTCGTCTGTCTCGAGCAGGGCGGCTGGACCGCGCCCGAGGACCATCCGCATTTCCGCGCCGACTGGGAGTGGCAGCGCCAGAAGCGCTGGCACCCGAACACCAACATCCGGCGCGGCCGCGACGACTACCCGGTCGAGAGCCCGAGCTCCAACATCCTGATGTGGAACGCGGTCGGCGGCTCGACCAACGTCTATGGCGCGCTCTGGCCGCGCTACCGGCCGTCCGACTTCCGCAAGGGCATCGAGCACGGCCTCGCCCCCGACTGGCCGATCACCTACGAGGACCTCGCGCCCTGGTACGACCGGGCCGACCGCCTGGTCGGGCGTCAGCGGGCTCGCCGGCAACCCGGCGATGCCGGCGCAGGACGGCTATCCGACCCCGCCCTTGCCGCTCCGGCCGGTCGGCCGGCGCCTCGCGCAGGCCTTCGACCGGCTCGGCTGGCACTGGTGGCCGCTGCCGGCGGGCGTGGTGTCCGAGGACTACGACGGCAGGCCGGCCTGCAACGGCTGCGCCGCCTGCGCGTCCGGCTGCGCGCGCGCCTCGATGAGCAAGTTCTCGGTCTCGGTCTGGCCGAAGGCGCTGGCGGCCGGCGTCGACCTGCGCACCGAGGCGCGCGTCCTGCGCCTGGAGAAGGGCAAGGACGGGCGCGCCACCGGTGCGGTCTACATCGACCGGCACACCGGCGAGCGTCACTTCCAGGCGGCCGACGTGGTCGTGCTCGCCTGCAACGGCGTCGGCACGCCGCGCCTGCTGCAGCTGTCCGACAACCTCGCCAACGCCTCCGACCAGGTCGGCCGCAACCTGATGCACCATACGCTGGTCGCGTCCGAGATCTGGGTCGAGGAGCCCTTGCACTCGCACATGGGCTTCATCGGCGCGCTGATCAGCATGGAGTTCGCCGAGACGGATACGCGCCGCGGCTTCGTCAACGGCTTCAACTTCAACTGCGCGACCGCGGGCCACGCCGGCGGCCAGTCGATCGGCTTTGTCACGCCCGCGTCCGCTCCCTGGGGGACCGACCATCACGCCTGGTTCCGCCGCCATTTCAGCCACGGCTTTGCCGTGTTCGCGATCGGCGACGATCTGCCCCAGGCGAGCAACCGCGTGACGCTGTCCGCGATCGAGCAGGACGCGGACGGCCTGCCGGCACCCAAGATCAGCTACACGCCGCACGAGAACGACCGGCGGATGATGCGCTTCGCGCTCGAGCGCTTGGAGGACATCGCCAAGGCGGCCGGCGCCTTCGACTATTATCTGCACGACTACATGTCCGCAGACGGGGTCTATCAGACGCCGGCCTGGCACCTGCTCGGCACCTGCCGGATGGGCGCCGACCCCGAGACCTCGGTGATCAACCAATGGCACCAGGCCTGGGACGTGCCCAACCTCTACATCGTCGACGGCAGCGCGCTCGCGACCGGCGGCGTGGTCAACCCGACCAGCACGATCTGCGCGCTGGCGCTGCGCGCGGCCGAGCATCTGCGCGACCACTTCGGCGAGCTCCGGCGCGCGACCAAGCCGCTCGGGGGCTGAGGGCATGATCCACGACTGGATCATCGTCGGCGCCGGCGCCGCCGGGGCGGTGCTCGCCGCGCGGCTGAGCGAGGACCCGGCCGTGCGCGTGCTGCTGCTCGAGGCCGGCCCCGACTACCGCTCGGCCGAGACGCCTGAGGCGATGCAAAGCCCCAACCCCTTCAACGTCATCCTGCCCAAGGCGTATCAGGCGGTCTATCTCTGGCCGCAGCTGATGGCGCGCCGCACCGCCCGCCAGGAGCCCCGGATCTACTGGCGCGGGCGCGGGGTCGGCGGCAGCACCGCGATCAACGGCCAGATCGCGATCCGGGGCGTGCTCGATGCCTTCGACCTCTGGGCAGAACACGGCGCTGACGGCTGGTCGGCGCGTCACGTGCTGCCCTACTTCAACCGGCTCGAGGACGATCTCGCCTTCGGCGACCGGCCCTGGCACGGCCGCGGCGGGCCGATCCCGGTCTATCGGGCACCCAAGGAACGCTGGGGCCCGGTCGACCTGGCGCTCGCCGAGGCCGCGCTGGCGCTGGGTCATCCCTGGTGCGAGGACCTCAACGCGCCGGACGCCGAGGGCGTTACGCCCTACGCCATCAACAGCCGGGACGGCGTCCGGGTCTCGACCAACGACGGCTATCTGGAGCCCGCGCGCGGCCGCGCCAATCTCGAGATCCGGGGCGACACGCCGGTCGACCGGGTGTTGCTCGAGGACGGTCGCGCGGTCGGCGTGCGGGCGCGGACAGCCCAAGGCTGGCAGGAGCTGCGGGCGCGCGAGGTGATCCTCGCGGCCGGCGCGATCCATTCGCCGGCGATCCTGATGCGCTCGGGGATCGGGCCGGCGGCGCACCTGAGGGCCATGGGCATCGAGGTCGTGAAGGACCTGCCGGTCGGCGATCATCTGTTCGACCACCCCTTCGTCCGGCTCGAGCTGAAGCTGAAGGACGAGCTTCGGCCGAAGGACGTGCACGCCCGCCACACCAACTGCTGCGTCAAGTACACTTCCGGGCTCGCCGGCGGCTCGAAGTGCGACATGATCCTGTTCGCCATGAACCATGGCGGGGTCGGGGTCGAGCTCGATCCCGACCATGTTCGGCGAGGCCGGCATCCACTGCTCGCTGTTCGAGACTTTTTCGCGCGGAACGGTCCGCCTCGCCGCGCCCCGACCCCGAAGCCGACCCGGTGCTCGAGCTGAACCTGCTGGCGGACGAGCGCGACCTCGTGCGTATGCGCGATGGCGTCCGCCGGCTGCTCCGGATCGGCGCGCATCCCGCGGTGCAAAGCATCGCGCGCGCGGTCGCGCTCGGCAATACCGGTCGGCCGATCGCCGAGCTCGAGGGCGGCTCGCCGATGGCGCGATCGACGACTGGCTGCTCGACCGACTGCTCGGACGCGCAGCACGGCGCCGGCAGCTGCCGGATGGGCGCGCCGGGCGTCGAGGACGGCCGGAGCGTGGTCGATCCGGACGGCCGGGTGCGCGGGATTCGGGCGCTCCGGGTCGTGGACGCCTCGATCATGCCGGCCGACTGCAAGGCGAACACCAACTTCACCACGATCATGATCGGCGAGCACATCGCGGCGCGGATCAAGCGGGCGGCGGCAGCACCCGGTTAGAGGATGTCGTCCCGGATGCAGGCCTTCTGGTGGCCGGGGCCGACCTCGCGCAGCTCCGGCACCCGCTCGGCGCAGGCCGGGAGCGCGTAGGGGCAGCGGGTCCGGAACACGCAGCCCGAGGGCGGATTGATCGGGCTCGGGATGTCGCCTTTGAGCACGATCCGGCCGCGCCGCGCCTTGGGGTCCGGGACCGGCACCGCCGACAGCAGCGCCTCGGTGTAGGGATGCTTGGGGTTGCGGCAGAGCTCGCGCGCGGGCGCCACCTCCATCAGCCGGCCGAGATACATGACCGCGACCCGGGTCGAGACGTACTCGACCACGGCGAGGTCGTGGGTGATGAACAGCAGCGTCAGGCCGAGGCGGGCCTTGAGGTCGCGCATCAGGTTGACGACCTGGGCCTGGATCGAGACGTCGAGCGCCGAGACCGGCTCGTCGGCGACGATGAACTCGGGCTCGACCGCGAGCGCGCGGGCGATCCCGATCCGCTGGCGCTGGCCGCCGGAGAACTCGTGCGGATATTGGGTCATGTGCTCGGGTGCCAGGCCGACCATCGTGAGCAGCTCGGCGACCCGCTCGGTGCGGGCGCGGGCGCCGCGCGCCAGGCCATGGATCACCAGCGCCTCGCCGACGATCTCGGCCACCGTCATGCGCGGGTTCAAGGACGCGAACGGGTCCTGGAAGATGATCTGGGCGCGCCGCCGAAAGGCGCGGAGATTCGCCTGCGAGAGGCCAATGACGTCGAGCCCGTCGAAGTGGATGGTCCCGGCGGTCGGCTGGACCAGGCGCAGCAGGCTGCGGCCGACCGTGGTCTTGCCCGAGCCCGAACTCGCCGACGAGTCCAAGAACCTCGCCGCGCTCGACGTCGAAGGAGACGTCGTCGACCGCCTTGACGTGGTCCCGGACCCGCGAGAGCAGGCCGCCCTCGGCCGGAAACCAGGTCCTGAGATGGCGGACCTCGATCAGCGGGGCAGCCATCAGGCGGTCCCGGCGGCGATCTCGCGCCAGCGCCGGCAGCGCACCAGGTGCTGGCCGCCGCAGGCTTCGAGCGCCGGCAGCCTGGCATCGCAGGCGCCGCGGACGAAGTAGCGGCAGCGCGGGTGGAAGCGGCAGCCGGGCGGCAGGCGGAGCGGGCTCGGCACGCTGCCCGGCACCGCCTCGAGCCGCTGCTCGCCCTCGCGCGCCCGGTCGAGGCGCGGGATCGAGCCGAGCAGCGCCATGGTGTAGGGCATCCTGGGCTCGGCGAAGATCGCGTCGACCGAGCCGGTCTCGACCGCGGCGCCGGCATACATCACGACCACCCGGTCGGCGATCTCCGCGACCACGCCGAGATCGTGGGTGATGAACAGCACCGACATGCCGAGCTCGGTCTGCAGGTCCTTGATCAGGCCCAGGATCTGGGCCTGGATCGTGACGTCGAGGGCGGTCGTCGGCTCGTCGGCGATCAGCAGCGCCGGGTTGCAGGACAGCGCCATCGCGATCATGACCCGCTGGCGCATGCCGCCGGACAATTGGTGCGGGTACTCGCGCATGCGCCGGCGCGGCTCCGGGATGCCGAGGCGGATCAGCGTCTCGACCGCGAGCTCGAAGGCCTGGCGCCCGGACCGGCCCTGGTGCAGCGTGATCGCCTCGATGATCTGGTTGCCGACCGTGAACACCGGGTTGAGCGAGGTCATCGGCTCCTGGAAGATCATCGCGACGTCGTTGCCGCGGATGGCGCGCATCTCGGCCTCGGACAGCCGGGCGAGGTCGCGGATCGTGCCGTCCTTGGTGCGGAGATTCATGCTGCCGCTCACGATCCGCCCGGCCGGACCCTGGACCAGGCGCATCAGGGCGAGGCTGGTGACCGATTTGCCCGAGCCGGATTCGCCGACCACGGCCAGGACCTCGCCCCGGTCGAGGTCGAACGAGATGCCGTCGACGGCGCGCACGACCCCGTGCTCGGTCCGGAACTGGACCTCGAGGTCCCGGACCTCCAGCAGCCGTCGTTGGTCCACCCTCGTTCTCCCGGCAGAACCGCGGCCAGGTTTGGCCTCGGCACGCGCTGGATCTGATGTTAAAGCTCGACCATGGCGTTTTGTCATGCCGCGTGCAGCGCGCGGCCGGATCGGGATGGCGTCTTGAACATCGACTTCACTGGCCGGACCGTGCTGGTGACCGGCGCCGGCCACGGCATCGGCCGGGCGATCGCCAAGGCCTTCGCCGAGCGCGGGGCGACGCTCTGGGCCTGCGATCTCAATGACGAGGGGCTCGAGGAGACCGCGCGGCTGTGCGGCGCCGAGGCTCGGGCGCGTCGGGTCGACGTCACCGACCGCGCCGCGGTCGGGGCCGTGGTCGAGGAGGCCGGCCCGATCGACGTGCTGGTCAACGATGCGGGCGGCGTGCTCGGCCAGGTCGGCCGGCCGCTCGAGGAGGTGGGCCCCGGCGACTGGCAGGCGATCGTCGACGTCAATCTCTCGGCCGCGTTCTGGTGCGCGCAGGCGGTGGCGCCGGGGATGAAGCGGGCGGGCGGCGGCCGGATCGTCAACATCTCGAGCGGCGCCGGGCTCGGCATCAGCCTGACCGGCATCCAGGCCTATGCCGCCGCCAAGGCCGGCCAGATCGGGCTCACCCGCCAGCTGGCCCACGAGCTCGGGCCGTTCGGGATCACGGTCAACAGCATCGCCCCCGGCTTCATCCGCTCCAATCCGACCACCGAGCGCCAGTGGCAGGCCTATGGCGAGGACGGTCAGCGCCGGCTGCTCGAGGGGATCGCGCTCAAGCGGCTGGGGGAGGCCCTGGACATCGCGCACGCCGTCTTGTTCCTCGCCTCGGAGTTCGCGGGCTGGATCACCGGCCAGGTGCTGAGCGTGGACGGCGGCAAATGACGCCGCTCGATTACCTCGAAGCCAACCGCGCACGGGTGCTGGACGATCTGATTGCGTTCGCCCGGATCGCGAGCGTCAGCACCGATCCGGCCTATCGGGACGAGGTCCGCCGGGCAGCGGACTGGGTCGCCGGGCGGCTGGGCGCGGCCGGGCTCGAGGCGGTGCGCATCCATCCGACCGACGGGTCACCCGGTGGTCACCGCGGAGTGGCTCCGGCGCCGCGGCGCGCCGACGCTTCTGGTCTACGGCCACTACGACGTCCAGCCGCCCGACCCGCTCGCGGCCTGGACCAGCCCGCCGTTCGAGCCGAGGGTCCGCGACGGCCGGATCTATGGCCGGGGCGTCTCGGACGACAAGGGGCCGGTTCTGATCCCGATCGCGGTCGCCGAGGCCTGCCTGGCGACCACCGGCCGGCTGCCGGTCAACCTGCGCTTCCTGATCGAGGGCGAGGAGGAATCCGGCAGCCCGAGCCTGCCGGCGTTCCTGCGCGACCATGCCGGCGGAGCTCGCCGCCGACTGGGTGCTTTCGGCCGACGGCGCCATGTGGCGCGCCGACCTGCCCTCGGTCACGGTCGCCGGCCGCGGCCTGGTGGCACTCGAGTTTTCTGTGTTTGGCGCGGCCAAGGACCTCCATTCCGGTCGCCACGGCGGCTCGGTCGCGAACCCGCTCCAGGCGATCGCGCGGCTGGTCGCGAGCCTGCACGACGAGCGGGGACGGGTCGCGGTCGCGGGCTTCTATGACGAGGTCCGCGAGGCCGACGCCGCGACCCGCGCCGAGCTTCAGAGCCTGCCGTTCGACGAGGCCGCCTACTTCGAGGCGATCGGCGCGCTGCCGGGCGGCGGCGAGGCCGGCTACCGCCTGCTCGAGCGCCAGTGGCTGCGGCCGACGCTGGAAGTGAACGGCCTCTGGGGCGGCTACCAGGGCGCCGGCGGCAAGACCGTGATTCCGAGCGCGGCGCACGCCAAGATCAGCTGCCGGCTGGTCCCGGACCAGGACCCGGCGGCGATCGGGGCGCGGATCGCCGAGCATCTCCGCCGCCATTGCCCGGCGGGTGTCCGCCTCGAGGTCCGGCCGCCGGACAAGGGCGCGCGCGCCTATGCCATCCCCGCGGATCATCCGGGACTGCGCCTCGCCGAGCGGGTGCTGGCCGAGATTTATGGCCGCGCGGCGGTCCGGGTGCGGATGGGTGCGACCCTGCCGATCTGCGATCACTTCCGCAGCCTGCTCGGCCAGGAGACCGTGTTCTTCTCGTTCTCCGCGGCCGACGAGGACTACCACGCGCCGAACGAGTTTTTCCGACTCCAGCGCCTCGAGGATGGCCTTTGCGCCTGGCTCCGCTACTGGCAGCTGCTGTAGCGGCGAGAGTTCCTCCTGAGCTTCCGAGCCGCGGCCCAGATCGTGTGCTCGCTGCCGGCGACTGGCGCTCTCGACTAAGACTATAAATCTTGAAGGTCAGTGCTCGCGCTGCTATTTTCGATTTAACCTCTGGAATTGCCGTTCGAGGTGTGATCTGCTGGGGCCTCATCCGTGCGCATTGGGCGATGTTGGAGGCTAGGTCTCGGCGCTCTGAAGTCCTCAGGAGGGGAGGCGCATGGATTTAGATATACCCCGCAAACGCTGCTTGAAGGTGTCCTCTCAGGACCTCTCATAGAAAAAGTCTGGCCATGAGGAAATTCGCGCCATTTCTACTGTTCTTGACGCTCGCCTACGCGGCGTACCCGTACTGGTCACTCTATAGCCTCGTCCGGGCCATAGAGGTTGGTAATGAGGGTGCGTTGAAGCGGTATGTTGACTGGCCGGCGGTGCGGAGCGGGCTCAAAGAGGACGTATCTGGCATGCTCTCGCGGGAGACCGGGCGGGCTATCGCTTCCGGTGACAAGGGCGCGGCGATCGGCGGATTGTTCGCATCTGCGATCAGCAATACCCTGCTGGAACCTCTGATTAACGCATTGGTCACGCCGGAAGGGCTAGCCGCGATGATCCGTGAAGGGCGCGCCAGAGAGGAAGCGCCATCACCCGACAGCCAATCAGGCCGGACGCGGCGCGACGGAAGTAAACTGTGGGAGCGCGTGGCGTTCGCGTTCTTCACCGGGCCCGCCACGTTTGAGGCGGTCTTCAAGACAGAAGAGGACGAAGACGTCGTATGCGTGATGCGGCTGAACGGTATGCACTGGCAGCTGATTCGGCTCCGGTTGCCGAGCCTCGACGTTGAGCCTCAACAAAAGGTCAAAGACGACCACAATGAGGATGAGGCGGGAGGTTCCGAATCGCCCTTGCCTCCGACCGGCAGCCCAGTCGTTACGGCGATCCCACGGACGGAGCTCGTACCTGCGCCCAGCGACGAGCGGCCGCAGCGGCGCCCCCAAGAAGCAAATGCCTGGCGGGAGCAAGAAGAGATTTCACCTTTGGATGACAGTAAAAACGTTGCCATTTGGACGACCTCTCTTGAACCGATTCAGGATATGCTCGGCCGGCGCGTGAGCCCAGAGTTGGCTCTATGGTGTAGCGAGAATGTGACGAAAATTTATATCGATTGGAAGATGTATATAGGTATAGATAGTAGCGAGATAACTTACCGCATCGATAAGCTTCCCGCAGAGACGCGTAACTGGCAACTATCTACGAACTTCGAAGCAAGTGGTCTTTGGAATGGATCAAGTGCGATACCTTTTATCAAACGTTTGTTTGACAGAAAAATGCTGTTAGTTCGGATCACACCCAATGCTAAATCTCCAGTAGCCGTCGTCTTTAACATCGAGGGCTTGAAGGATGTTGCGGACCCTCTGATGGATGCGTGTCATTGGCAATCCCCAGCAGCAGCTCGCCCAAAGACCGCGGACCAACGCATCAAGAGTGATACTATCGGGGCCCCCGGCGGAAGCTGGCTAAGATATAGAGAGGTCGATGCGCTTAGGCGCCAGATCGGCAGCTGTTGGACGCTACCGGAAGGCATCGAGGCGAACTTCGGGAGATGGTCGTCCAACTACGTATCCAAGTGCGTCCGGATCGCACGGTACAGGCCGTCACCGTTGAGGATCAAAGCCGCCTGGATCGGGATCCGATCTTCCGCGCGGTCGCCGAGAGCGCGCGGCGAGCGGTTGACAACTGTAGTCCACTCACCCTACCGCCAGGGAAATACGCCGTATGGCGCGACATTAACTTGAACTTGCGCCCCGAGGATGCGAATTGTCGGTAGCTTGGCCTCGGAGCGCTATTCTTGCAAGCCTCCAGCAGACTCGAGCCGGGATCGGCAACCTGGACGGCGGCCGGACGCGCTGCTGAGGCCCTGGCGGCCGCGTGGCCGAACGCGCGTCGCCCGGGTAGCGCTTGCGCCCGCTCGGATGCTGACCTGAGAGGCTGACCCAAAAAGAGTTGAGTAATTTCAGGGGCTTGTGGTTAGTCGTGGCTGCCAACGACGATGGAGCCACAGGATGCCATGGACCGAAACCACGCGCCGGCAGTATCGGCGCGACGATCTTCGCTATGCAAGCGACATGACCGATGCCGAATGGGCGTTGATCGAGCCGCATCTGCCGCCGCCGCGTCCCTTGGGACGGCCGCGGACGACGGATTTGCGCGCGGTCGTCGATGCCTTGCTGTACATGCTCGCCAGCGGCTGCCAATGGCGCCTTCTGCCGAGCGATTTTCCGCCCTACTCGACGGTGCAGCGGTTCTTCTACCCGTGGCGCGCGGACGGCCTGTGGCACTTGATCAATCATGATCTGATGATGCGCGCCCGCGAGGCCCAAGGGCGTGCGGCGAGCCCGTCGGCCGGCGTGATCGACAGCCAGAGCGTGAAGACCACCGAGGCCGGCGGACCGCGTGGGTTTGACGCCGGCAAGAAGATCAAGGGCCGCAAGCGCCCCATCCTGACCGACACCACGGGCCTGATGGTGGCGGCGATGGTGCACGAGGCGAGCGTCCAGGACCGTGACGGCGCGGTGCCGCTGCTCGCCTCGATCCGCCACCGCCTGCCTTGGTTGCGTCATGTCTTTGCCGACGGCGCCTACGCTGGCGCCAAGCTCGAGGCCGCGCTCGCCGAGTTCGGCCGGTGGACGCTCGAGATCGTCAAGCGCTCCGACGCGGCCAGAGGCTTCGAGCTGCTGCCACGCCGCTGGGTGGTCGAGCGCACGCTGGCATGGGTCAACCGCAACCGCCGGCTCGCCAAGGACTTCGAGGCGTCGATCGCGAGCGCCACGGCCTGGCTCTTCCTGGCCCAGCGTCAAACTACTTATGCGACGGTTGGCGAGGCAATAAACAACCTATTGGTTATTGCGTCAGACGCTCAGGGCCGGCAGAACGCCGACCAGGGTCGGCAGCAGAAGGGCCGCGGCCTGGCGCAACTGGTCGAGGGGTTGGGTTTCCAGCCCGCTCTCGCGCAGCCAGTCTTGCGCGCCCTCGGCGTCGTCCGTCACCTCGCGGGCAAGCTCGGCCACCCGCAGATGCAGCAGCAGCGCCGGCGGCAGGTAGATGGCGGCGATGCCGAGACTGTAGCCGACCCCTTGCAGGACCGCAGCACCGACCACCAGCTGGCGATAGACTTCTTTGGTATCCGCGTCGGCGAGGAAGGGCAGCGGCCAGTACAGCCACGACAGCATGGCGATCAAGGCGAAGACGTAGACGGTGGCGCCCTGCTCCAGATAGGCGCGCTGGCGGGCTTGGGCGCCGGCGAGATGCTTCGCGCGCTGGTCCGGCGACTCCGCCCCGCCGGTGCGGGCGAGGGTCAGGATCAGCGCGGTGGCGATCAGGATCAGGGCGACGGCGCCCAAAGCCTTGACCAGATCGAGCCCCAGATCGAGCATCCAGAGCACCGCCTCTCCGCTCCGGCTTTTCCGCGGACGGGCCGAACACGGCAACGTACAACGGGGTTTCCTGGCCCTTGACCTGGCCCATGTCCTCGTACCAACGCTTGCCGAAAACCTCACACCAGGATGGGGCTGTCGCCTGGTGACAACGCTCCGGGTCGAGCCGATGCGGCAGGATCTCGGCCGCGAGAAACAGCGCCGCGACCGCCGTCACGACGACCAGGACCAGCCGGCGGTCGCGCGTCGGGGTCTCCGCCCGGAGCGAGAGCGCGCAGCTGACGGCGACCGCGAGCGACGCCGCACAGGACAGGAGGAACGCGCTGATCCAGAGGTAGCGGTAGTGGGCCTCGAGGGCGCTGGTGCCCGACGATTCCGTGGCCCCGATCGGGAACTCGATCCCGGTCGGGCGCGCCTCACCCAGGACGACATAGAAGAGCAGGTAGACCACGACCGGTACCAGGCCGAGGAGCAGGAGGCGGCGATCGAAGGCGGCGCCTTCGGACGGAGAATCCGGTCCGACCATGCTCGACCTCTCCTTGGTGAACGGACATTAGCAGCGCTACCGCCGGCGCGGGTCGAAATGGTCGCGGAGCGCATCGCCCAGAGAGATTGAAGCCCAGGACCACGATCAGGATCGCGAGACCCGGAAAAGTCGCGATCCACCAGGCCGTCAAAAAATAGCCCTGGCCGTCGGCGAGCGTGGCGCCCCAGTCGGGGGACGGCGGCTGGGCGCCGAGGCCGAGGAACGAGAGGCCGGCGGTCTCGACCACCACGGTCCCGGCCTGGAGGGTCGCCATCACCAGGATCGGCGTGAAGCTGTTGGGCAGGATGTGGCGCAGCATCAGGCGCATGCGGCCGGCGCCGAGCGCTTCAGCCGCCTGGACGAAGTCCTGGGCCTTGACCGCGAGCACCTGGCCGCGGATCAGGCGGGCGTATTGCGGCGTGTAGACGATGCCGATCGCGATCATCGAGTTGAGCAGGCTCGGGCCCAGCGCGGCGACGATGATCAGCGCCAGCAGCAAATACGGGAAGGCGAGCAGGACATCCATCAGGCGCATGATCAGGCTGTCGGTCCGGCCGGCGTAGAAGCCGGCGACGAGCCCGAGCGCGCTGCCGAGCACCAGCGCGATGCCGTCGGCGACCAGGATCGACATCAGCGCGGTGCGCGAGCCGTAGATCACCCGGCTCAAGAGGTCGCGGCCGTACTGGTCGGTGCCGAGCAGATGGGCGGCCGACGGCGCTGTCAGCGGCTGCAGGAAGTCCTGGTCGAGCGGCCCGTAGGGCACGATCACCGGGGCCGTGATCGTCAGCAGCAGGAAGGCGAGCACGATCAGGGCGCCGATCCGGGCGGTCGGGCGGCGGACCAGGCGCAGCAGGCTGCGCCGCCGCGTGGCCGCGACCAGGGTGCTGGCACCTTCGGCCGAGATCATCGGTAGCGGATCCGCGGGTCGAGATAGGCGTAGCTGATGTCGACCACGAGGTTGACCAGGACGAACAGGAGCGAGGTCAGGATCGCGGCTGCCTGCACCACCGGATAGTCGCGGCCGAGGACGGCGTTGACCACCAGGCGCCCGAGCCCGGGCAGGGCGAAGATGGTCTCGGTCAGGACCGCGCCCGAGAGCAGCAGGCCGAGCTGCAGGCCGATCACGGTCACGACCGGGATCAGGGCGTTGCGCAGCGCGTGCTTGAAGATCACCTTCCACTCGGGAACGCCTTTGGCGCGCGCGGTGCGGACGTAGTCCTGGCCGAGGGCGGCCAGCATCTCGGAGCGGGTGATCCGGGTGATCAGGGCGAGCGGGATCGTGGCCAGCGTGCAGGCCGGCAGGATCAGGTGCTCGAGGGCCTGCCCGAACAGGTCGAGCCGGCCGGCGAGCAGGCTGTCGATCACGGGCATGCCGGTGACCCGTTGCAGCTCGGTGCCGATCGGCAGCACGCCGCCCAGCGGCAGCCAGTTGAGGAAGCCCGCGAACACCAGGATCAGCATCAGGCCGAGCCAGAAGATCGGCATCGAGACCCCGAACAGGGATGCGGTCATGACCAGGTTGTCGAGCCAGGAGTAGGGCCGGCTCGCCGCCAGCACGCCCAAGGGCACGCCGCTCGCGACCGCGATCACAAGGGCTGCGATCGTGAGCTGGAGGGTCACCGGGAAGGCGATCAGGACGTCGCGCAGCGCGGCATCGTTGGTGCGCAGGGAGATGCCGAAGTCGCCGTGCAGGGCATCGAGCGCGAAGCGCAGGTACTGCACGTAGACCGGCTGGTCGATGCCGAGCTGATGGCGCAGCCGCGCGAGCTGCTCGACGGTCGCGTGATCGCCGAGCAGGAGCTGCGCGACGTCGCCGGGCAGGACGCGCATGGCGAAGAACACCACGACGCTGACGCCGACCAGCACGAACGCCAGCTGGATCAGTCGTCGAACGAGATATTCGGCCAAGCCGTCCCGCCCCCGACGGTCACCGACCCGCGCGGCACGAGGCGCGACGGCGGCAGGGGCGGCCGAGCCCGGTCATCCGCCCCTGCCCCGCCGCCGCCAGCCTCGCTCAGGGCTCGAGCGAGACCTTCTCCATGTCGAAGAACATCTGGGTCGGGTTGAGCTGGAAGCCCTTGACCTCCTTGCGCGCGGCGCGGACCTGGAGGGTCGAGTTGACCATGATCCAGGGCGCGCCCTCGTCGATCATCGCCTGCGCCTGCTGGTACAGCTCGATCCGCTTGGCGTGGTTGCTCTCGCGGCGCGCCTCGAGCAGCACCTTGTCGAGGTCCGGGTTGCTATAGCGCGTGGTGTTGCCGACCGGGATGTGCTCGCTGCCGAAGATCTCGCCCAGGAAGTTGTCCGGATCGCCGTTGTCGCCCGACCAGCCGGTCATGAACATGCCGTCGTACTTGCCGGTGCGGACCTTGGCGAGGAAGGCGCCGAACTCCATCTGCTGGACGCTCGCCTCGACGCCGACCTGCTTGAGGTAGCCCTGGACCGCGACCGCGAGCTGGGCGCCGGCCGGGTTGTAGCCGCGCGCCGAGGTGTAGGCGAGCAGCTCGGCCTTGAAGCCGTCGGGATAGCCCGCCTCCTTGAGCAGCGCCTTGGCCTTCTCGGGATCGTAGGGATAGCCCTTGAGGCTGTCGTCGAAGCTCCATTCCGCGGGCGGCAGCGGCGAGGTCATGGTGACCGCGAGGCCCTTGTACAGGCTGTCGTTGATCGCCTTCTTGTCGACCGCGTAGTTGAGCGCCTGGCGCACCCGGACGTCGTCGAACGGCTTGGTGTCGGTCGGCATGCCGATGCCGTTGATCGTGAGGCCGGGCTGGGTCAGAAGCTCGAGGTCGGCATCGCCCTTGATCGCGGGGATCACCTGGGTGACGACGTCGCCCATGATCTGGACGGTGCCGTTCTTGAGCGCGAGGAATGCCGCCTGCGGCTCGGGCAGGACCTTGAAGATCAAGCGGTCGACCTTGGGCTTGCCGCCCCAGTAGTTCGGGTTGGCATCCAGGGTCACATGGTCGCCATGCGCCCACTCCTTGAAGACGAACGGGCCGGTACCGACCGGGTTGTTGCGGAAATCCTTGCCGAACTTGGCGGTTGCCGGCGGACTCACGACGCCGTTCCAGACCATCGCCAGGCTGGCGAGGAACGGTGCCGAGGGATGCTTGAGCTTGAACTCGACCGTGGCGTCGTCGACCATGCGGTAGCTGTCGACCGCGTCGTAGGTGAAGTCGACCATGGTCTCGACCGGCCCGCTGTTGTAGATGTAATTGGGATCGTCTTTCTTGAACAGACGATCCAGGCCCTGGACATAGGTCTTGGCGTTGAACGGCGTGCCGTCCTGGAAGCTCACGCCCGGGCGCAGATGGAACGTGTAGGTCAGGCCGTCATCGGAGATGTCCCAGCTTTCGGCCAGGCCCGGCTCGACCTCGACGGTCCCGGGCTGGTAGCGGACCAGGCTGTCGAACACGGTGGCCATGACGAAGCCCGAGGTGTTGTTGAGCACCGCCTCCGGGTCGAAGCCGGTCGGGTCGGCCTGGATCGAGATCACCAGGGTCTTGTCCGCGGCGCCCGCCGCCGTGATCGATGCGGCGGTCAGCAGCGCCGCCAGCAATGCACGTTTCATGGTTGCCTCCTCACAAGTGGTGCGCAGGGCCAAGCCTGCCTCGACCCGTCGGTCACGCACGCCGCGGCCGGACCGGGTCCGGCGGTTCCGATCTTCGAGCTCGAGCGGCGAGGATAGGAGGCCGATCCGGATTTGAAAAGCACAGCTCGAGCCTGCTGGACTCGGCTGTTGTCCGCGACGCGATCGCGATGCGCTGGGCTTCAACGCGGCAATCGCTTGACAGGCACGCCGGCCGGATGATCGCTAGCGCGGCACAAACCTTGAGGGGGGGGCCGCCGGTGATCATCGATTCGCACGCGCACATCTTCGAGAAGTGGTCCGGGGCCTGCGGCCTGCCCTCGCGTGCGCTCCATTGGCGCTACCTGCACAAGAACCTGTGTCGCCCGGCCGCCAAGGTGTTCCGTGCCCGCGACGGCGCGACGGCCGAGGCCGCGCTCCTGTTTCGCGCCGGCACGAACGCCTGGGACGGCCTGCGCGACGACATCGATTTCCGGGTCGGGCCCTACGGCCGGATCGAGTTCACGGTCGCGGGCGAGGACCACTACGTCCAGTACATGCCGGTCGCGATGGCCGAGATCGAATCGACGCCCGAGTTCATGATCACCCAGATGAACGCGGCCGGGATCGACCACTGCGTCCTCCAGGCCGGCTTTACCTACGGTTACATGAACGATTACAACGCGCTCGCCCAGCGGCACTACCCCGACCGGTTCACCGGCCTCTTGCACGTCGACGAGGCGCGGGCCGACCAGGATTATTGGCTCTCGGAAGCCCGCCGCGCGATCGAGCAGCTCGGGCTCAAGGGCGTCTTCTATCAGCTCGAGCACTTCAGCCGCTACGGCTTCGACGTCTGGTTCGACGATCCGCGCTTCGAGGCTTTCTGGGCTCTGATCGACGATCACGGTCTGCCGGTGATCTTCGAGATGACGGCGATCCCCGGCTACGACCGGGCCTCATGCGTCGAGGTGTTCCGGCGACTGGCGGGCCTCCTCGACCACTATCCGAACGTCACCTGGGTGCTCGGCACGGCGCCGCCGCCACAGTTCTTCGCGGTCGACGGCCGCTGGCAGTTTCCCGAGCCGGTCGAGCGGGTCTACCGGCACGACAACACGCGGCTCGAGGTCTGCTATCCGATCACCTGGGGCGGCATCTGGGACTACCCGTTCCCGGAGGCCCAGCCGCTGATCCGGGGGCTGCGCGATCTGCTCGGCGCCGAGAAGCTGGTCTGGGGCTCGGACATGCCGAACGTCGAGCGGTTCTGCACCTACAAGCAGAGCCTGGACTATATTCGCAGCCATTGCCGTTTCCTGACGGCGCGTGAGCTCGACCAGTTCCTCGGCGGCAACCTCGCGCGCCTGTTCGCGCTCCCGGCGTGACCATCGCCCGCCTGGGCTCCAGGCAGCGGACGGCGTTGGCGCCGGGTGGACCGCTGCCGGGTCAGCTCGCCTTGGCGGCGATGCCAGGGGCGGCCGGGGCGAAGCGGTCGGGGGTGAGCGGTGCGATGTCGAACGCGGGCCTGCGCCCGGTGGCGAGGTCCGCGATCAACTGGCCGGTGATCGCCGACAGGCAGATGCCATCGCCCTCGGTGCCGGTCGCGACCAGCAGATTGTCGATCACGCCGCTGCGGCCGATGATCGGCCTGCCGTCGGCCACGTAGGGCCGCAGGCCGGCGAAGGCGCGCAGCATCCGGACGTTGGCCAGCGCCGGCACGCGCTTGAGCGCCTCCTGGATGATCATCGCGACGCCGTTGGCCGTGGTCCGGCGATCGAAGCCGGCAAAGGCGCGCGTGCTGCCGATGATGCACTGGCCCTGGGCGTTGACCTCGAGCACGAAGCCATGGCCGAGCCGGGTCGGCAGGTCGTCCGCGGCCCCGCCGGCGCCCGGCGCCGCCTTGGCGGCGATGTATTTGGCCGACTGCAGGTAATGCCGGGCGAGCGCGGCGCCGCGCTCGGTGACCACGATCTCGCCGCGCCGCGGCACGACCGGGATCTCGAGCCCGAGCTTGGCCCCGAGCTCGCCGCTCCAGACGCCGGCGCTGATCAGGTACTGGTCGGCGCGCACGCTGCCGGCGGTGGTCGCCATCGATCGGATCGTTGCCCCCGCGACGTCGAAGCCGAGCGGCCTGGTCTGCCACAACGGCCGGGCGCCGGCGGCGATCGCGCCGTCGACCAGAGCGAGGTTCAAGCGATAGGGATTGACGACCGCCTCGGACGGGATGTGGTAGGCGCCGAACAGCTCGGGGCTGAGCGCGGGCTCCAGCGCGAGCATGTCCTTGCGCTCGAGGAACGGCATGTCGACGCCGGCCGCGCGCACCGCCTCGACCTGGGGCCGGACCTGATCGCGCAGCGCCTCGTCCTCGCACAGCAGGAGGCCACCGGCCGGGTCGTACTCGAAGTCGACCCGCAGATCCCGGGCCAGCGACCGGAAGACGTCCTGGCTCGCGGCCGCGAGCGCCATCATCAGGCCGGGTTTCTTGGACGACACCGCGACATAGCCGTCGCAGGCGCCCGACGTGCCGGCGGCCGGCATCTGGGCGTCGATCATCGCGACCTTGAGCCCGCGCCTGGCCGCCTGATAGGCGCAGGACGAGCCGATCACGCCGCAGCCGAGGACCGCCAGATCCGTCTCGATGGTCGTCATCCGGCCATCCTCGCCGTCAGCGCGCGCGGGCACAAGCGGTTCGGGCTGATCACGACCGGTCGTCGAGACCGGATGGACGGTCGACGCCGGGCGAGCGCGGCGCTCGGCGATCGCCACCGCGCGCTCGGCGAGCGATGCCGTCCGGTAGAAGACATGGCCGCCGATCTTGGCGACCGGGGTCAGCTCGGGCCAGTCGGGGTGGACCTGGTCGGAGTGGTACCAGAGCGCGCCGTTGGTGGGATCGGGCAGCCGGCCGTCGAGCGCCAGGCGGGCGATCCCCAGCGCGTGCCGCCAGGCCGTGGGGTTGCGCGGCCGGTCGTCCAGCCCGTCGCAATGCCAGGAGAACTGGCACAGATTGCGGCCGCGCTCCTCGCCCTGGCGGACCACGGCGCAGACCGTGTCCGGGAAGCCGGGATCGGCGACCCGGTTCAGGGTCACGGCGGCGACCGCGATCTGCCCGAGGCGGGGTTCCGCGCGCGCCTCCCAGTAGACGTTGAGCGCCAGGCAGTCGAGCGCGCGCTCGAGCGGCGCGGCGTCGAGATCGGCGGCGCCCGGAGGGGTCAAGGCCGCAAGCCGGACCGGCTCGGCGGGCGCCGTGGTCACCAGCGCCGGCAGGAGCGCCAGAGCCCAGAGACCAGAGCACCAACCCATTGGCCGGAACGACATGCGGCGCTAGCATCCTTCGAGCGGTCGTCGTGGCGCAGGCCCGGAGCCGAGCGCCATACCGCATTCGGCGGCTGGAGTTGATCGCCCGTTGACCAACTAACGGCTTTATGAACAGTCCCGATGAGTGTTTTGTTCCGTCAGTTGCCACCAGCGACCCCGAGCGGACCGCCCGAGACGGTCGCGGTGATGGTCGACGGCGCCAGCCTCGATCTGCCGGCGGGGATGATGCTGGCGGCGGCGCTGCTCGCGCGCGGTCTGGCCGCGACCGGCCGTTCGCTCCATCTGGGGGCGCCGCGCGGACCGTTCTGCCTGATGGGCAGCTGCTTCGCGTGCGTCGCCGAGGTCGACGGGCGGCCAGAGCGTACCTGTCGGCTGGTCGTGCGCGCCGGCATGCGGGTCGCCCTCGGCGCCGGCGGCCGGCCGGAGCGGACCGCGTGAGCCCGGCAGGCGTCGTGATCGTCGGCGCCGGTCCGGCCGGCGCCACGGCTGCGCAGGCCCTCGCCGAGGCCCAGATCCCATCGACCCTGCTCGACGACCAGCCGGCGGCCGGCGGCCAGATCTTTCGCAGCGCGCCCGGCAGCGCACCGCCGGCCTATCCCGGCAAAGACCCGCGCGGCGATCGCCTGCGGGCGGCCCTGGCGGCGCACCCCGACCTGATCAGGCATCGGCCGGGGACCCAGGTGGTCGCGGCGCACGAGGGCGGCCGTCTGTGGCTGCTCGACGAGGCGAGCGGCGCCATCCAAGAGCAGACGGCCGGGGCGGTGATCGTCGCCACCGGGGCGCTCGAGGTGCCGGTGCCGATCCCCGGCTGGACGCTGCCCGGGGTGTTCACCGTCGGCGGGCTGCAGATCCTCCTCAAGGCCGGCGGCGTGGTCCCGGGCGGGCGGGTCGTGCTCGGCGGCGCCGGGCCGCTGCTCTATCGGGTCGCCGCCCAGCTCGCGGCCACGGGCGTCGGGATCGTCGCCGTGATCGATGCCGCCGGCCGGCCGACGCCGGCGCAGCTCCGGGGTCTCGCCAGCACCCCGGGCCAGCTGGCGCGCGGACTCGGCTGGTTCCTGGCGCTCGGCCGGCGCGGCATCCCGGTCCTGCGCCGGCACGCGATCGTCGAGGTCGCCGGGCGCGACGAGGTCGAGGCGGTCACCGTGGCCCCCCTGGACCACGACTGGCGGCGGACCGACGGCCGGAGCTGGCGGATCGCGGCCGATGTCGTCGGCCTGAGCTTCGGGCTGCGCCCCAATCTCGAGCTCACCCAGCTCGCGGGCGGCGTCCAGCGCTATACGCCGGCGCTCGGCGGCTGGCATCCGGAGCGGTCGGGGGATCTCGAGAGCAGCGTCTCGAACCTGTTCGTCGCGGGCGATGCCGGCGGCGTGCGCGGGGTCGAGGTGGCGCTCGCCGAGGGCCGGATCGTCGCCCATGCGGTCGCGACCCGGCTCGGCATCGGCGCGCGCGGCCAGCTGGCGCAACGGCGCACCGAGGCCGAACGGCAGATCCAGCGCCTGCGGCCGTTCCGCGACGCGCTCGCCGCCTGGGCGGCGCTGCGGCCGGCGATCTTCGAGCTGGCAACCAGCGACACGGTGGTCTGCCGCTGCGAGGACGTCTGCCGGCGCGAGCTCGAGCAGGCGTTCGCGGCCGGGCTCACCTTACCGCGCGCGCTCAAGCTCGGGACCCGCGCCGGCATGGGGCTCTGCCAGGGCCGGACCTGCGCGCCGGCGGTCCTGCATCTGGCGGCGGCCGCCGCCGGCCGCCCGGTCGAGGCGCTGCCCCTGCCGACCGTGCGCGTGCCGCTCCGCCCGGTGCCGCTCGGCGCCTTCGCCGGCTTGCCGCTCGCGGACCCGTCTGCGGAGGATTCCCAGACCTGATCAGGCGCCGACCAGGATCAGGCCGCTGCCGTCGACCTCGAGCCTGGTGCCGCCCTCGATCGTGCTCAGCATGTCCTCCTCGGGCGCGCAGACGACCGGGATCCCGGCCAGGATCGCGCCCTGGACGACCGACGGATCGGGCAGGTCGCGGCAGACCAGGGCGACCGGGTGGGTGCCGTGCTGGTAGAGCTGGTGGAGAAACCGCCAGGCCCCGGCCGAGCCCATGCTGGCCGGGAACACCAAAACCTTGCCGGCCAGGCTCTGGCCGCGGATGCTCGGCAGATCGCCGACGACCCTGCCGGTCCGGATGTCGACGTCGCCGAGGAACGAGACCGGCTCCTTTGAGACCAGGGCCGGGCCGGCCGCCCGGCCCTGGACGATGCCACGGCCGCGGATGGTCCGCGGCGCGCTCACCGCTGATCCCCGAAGCGCGGCCGGAAGGTGCCGCTCGAGCGCGGTCTCGATCGCCCGCTCGGTGCTGGTCAAAAGGGTGTCGCAGCGGATCATGTCGCGGACGTATTTCGCCTGCTTGGCGCTGTCGACCACGATCGCGCGAAGAGTTGGCGGCTCGACCCCGAGCGCGGGATCGGGCGAGGTCGTGCGCGCGAAATGGCAGGACATCGGGCAGGTGTCGGAGATCACCTTGCCGCCTGCCCGCTCGATCGTCCGGACGATGCCGGCGTCGGCCGCCATCTGGCGCACCTGGCGGCTGGTGGTGACCCAGAGCTCGACCCCGTCCTTGACCCGCTGGCCGTCGAGCAGCCGGGCGTAGTCCTTCATCTCCTCGAACGAGGCATGCGGGCAGCCGACGTGGACCAGATCGAAGCCGCCATCGCCGGTCGTGAACTGATCGTAGACCGCCTCGAGGTCGGTCCGGCGGGCGACGATCGCCTCGGCCGGCACGGCGCCCGCGAACGCGTGGCCGAGGTCGGCGAACGGCGGCGTGACGCCCGGGACGATGAACAGCGCGACCCCGCCCGCGGTCGCGAGCGTGGCGCCGAGCGCATCCAGCTCATCCAGGCTCGGGCGACGTGGAAAACCCTCGAACACCGGCACGCCGTCGCCGACCAGGCGGCCGACGTGGAAGCCGAGGGCGCTGAAGTCGCTGACGGTCTCGAGCGGCGTCTCGACCCGGACCCGGTGGGTGCCCCGCCGGTTGGCGTCCAGATGGTAGCCGAACCGGGGATAACGCCCGGTGATGCCGGCGTAGACCGCGAAGAAGCCATCCCGGTTCGACTTGGCCCCCAGCACCGAGTTACAAAACACCGTGACCGTCGATTCGATCGAGGTCATGTGGGTGTTCCAGGTCGGCCAGTGGCCCGCCCAGTAGGGCGTGCAGGTGAAGCTGCAGGCGCTGCCGAGCTTGTGGTGCGCGGCCTCGGCGCGCTGCTGCAGGCGGACCAGCTTCTCGGGCGCGCCGGTCTGGCGCCAGTTGGTCATGTCGGCATTGGCGACGTTGGCGGACGCCGGCACCGCCATCCTGGCGCCCATCTCCGCGAGCTCCTCCATCAGCTCGACGTCGTGCAGATAGAGCGCCATGCCGGCGTGGATGTGGGCGTAGCCGATCTCGACCATGTCGACGGCACCGAACGCGTCGCCGAGCTGAACCAGGCCGGCGATCGCGATCCGCCTCGCCTCGCCCTGCCCGCCGTCCAGCATCGCCTGCTCGTAGGACGTAAGCTTCATGAGCGCCTCCCGTGGACGCGGAGTTTGCGCCAGACCGGCGCGGCGCGCTAGCTTCCCGAGGCGGAGCGAGGGAGATCCTTGATGAACCAGCTCTCGGGCGCCGAGGCGTTGGTGCGCATGCTCCAGCTGCACGGCGTGCGCCACGTCTTCGGCCTCTGCGGCGACACCAGCCTGCCGCTCTACGACGCGCTCTACCGGCTCGATCACGGCATCACGCATATCCTGGCGCGCGACGAGCGCTCGGCCGCCTACATGGCCGACGCCTATGCCAGGGTGACCGGCCGGGTCGGGGTCTGCGAGGGGCCCTCGGGCGGTGGTGCCACCTACATCCTGCCAGGCGTGGTCGAGGCCAACGAATCCTCGATCCCGGTGCTCGCGCTCACCACCGACATCGCGGTCGGCTCGCGCGGCCGCTACGTCTTGACCGAGCTCGACCAGGAGGCGCTGTTCCGGCCGCTGACCAAGTGGAATTGCGTGATCGACCAGGCGGCCAAGGTCCCGGAGACGCTGCGCGCCGCCTTTCGCCACATGACCACCGGCCGGCCGGGCGCAGCGCACATCGGCCTGCCGTTCGACGTCCAGCGGGCGCCGGTCGACGAGGCGGACGTCCACGCCGATCCGACGCTCGGGGTTTTTCCGGCGAGGCGCACCGCGCCTGAGCCCGCGGCGATCGTGGCCGCGGCGGAAGCGATCCTGTCCGCGGAAAGCCCGCTCTTCATCTGCGGCGGCGGGCCGGTGATCGCCGGCGCCGAGGCCGAGCTGCGGGCGCTCGCGGAGCTTCTGGAGGTACCGGTCGCGACCACGATCAGCGGCCAGGGCTCTATCCCCGAGGACCATCCGCTGGCGGCGGGCGTGGTCGGCAGCAACGGCGGCACGCCACAGACCCGGGCGCTGGTCGAGCAGGCGGACCTCGTGGTGTTCGTCGGCTGCCGGGCGGGCTCGGTCACCACCGAGCGCTGGCGCCATCCGGTGCCGGGCAAGGTCCGGGTCGTGCATCTCGACGTCGATCCCGCCGTGATCGGCGCCAACTATCCGACCGAGGTCGCCGTGGCCAGCGATGCCCGCCTCGCGCTCGCAGCACTTCGCGACGAGGTCGCGCGCTTCGTCGACATCCCGCCCGACCGGTCGCGGGGCCTCGGCCGGGAGGCGGTCGCGCGGGCGAACCTGGAAAAAAACGCGGCCTTCGAGGAGCTCGCGCGCTCGAACGAAGTGCCGATCCGGCCGGAGCGGATCGTCGCGACGCTGCAGGCGCTGTTGCCGGCAGAGGCGGTGATCGTGGCCGATGCCGGCACGCCTTGTCCGTATTTCTCGGCCTATTACCGGCAGCGCCGGGCCGGGCGCCAGTTCATCGCCAACCGGGCGCATGGTGCGCTCGGCTATGCCCTGCCGGCGGCGGTCGGCGCCAAGATCGGGCGGCCGGACGCGCCCTGCGTCGCGGTCATGGGCGACGGCAGCTTCGGCTTCGCGTCGGGCGAGCTCGAGACGATCGCCCGGCTCGGCCTGCCGATCACCATGGTGGTGATCGCGAATGCCACCTTCGGCTGGATCAAGGCGGGGCAACGGACCGGCTTCGAGGGCCGCTATTTCTCGGTCGATTTCTCGGCCGGCCAGCACGCCCGGATCGCCGAGGCCTACGGCATCAAGAGCTGGCGGGTCGAGGACCCGGCCGATCTCGAGCCGGCGCTCGCCAAGGCGCTCGCCAGCGACGGCCCGACCCTCGTGGATGTGGTCACCCAGCCGCTGCACGAGGCGCGCGCCCCGGTCTCCGAATGGGTCGCCTGAGCATGGCCGTCACGCGGCGGCAAGGCGGTCTATGGCGCCGCGGTCGGCATCCTGATGCTCGAGGCGCGTTTTCCGCGGATTCCGGGCGATGTCGGCAACGCGCTGACCTGGCCGTTTCCGGTCCACTACAAGGTGGTCGAGGGCGCCTCGCCGGACCGGGTCGTGCGCCGGCGCGCCGAGGGGCTGCTCGACGCCTTCGTCGAGGGCGCCCGGGAGCTGATCGCCATGGGCGCCGACGGCATCACCACCAACTGCGGTTTTTTGGCACTCTTTCAGAACCAGCTCGCCGCGGCCTGCGGGGTGCCGGTCGCGACCTCGGCCTTGATGCAGGCGCCGCTGATCGAGCGGCTGCTGCCGCCCGGCCGGCGGGTCGGCATCCTCACGATCTCCAAGGCGACGCTCACGCCGGCGCATCTCGAGGCAGCGGGCGTGGCAGCGCGATGCGCCGGTCGTCGGCACCGAGGGCGGGCGCGAGTTCTCGCGCGTGATCCTCGACGATGAGCTGGACATGGACGTTGCCGCCTGCGAGCGGGACATCCTCGATGCCGGCGCGGAGCTGGTCCGCCGCCATCCCGAGGTCGCGGCGATCCTGCTCGAGTGCACCAACATGTGCCCGCACGCGCGGGCGCTCCGCGACCGCACCGGCTTGCCGGTGTTCGACATGGTGAGCTTCGTCACCTGGTTCCAAGGCGGCCTTGTGCCGCGCCGCTGGTGACCTCTGAGGGAACGTGATGCCAAGCTTCGTCGGTCAGCCCCTGCCCCGCCTCGAGGACGAGCGCCTGATCACCGGCCGGGCGCGCTACACGGCCGATCTCGCCCTTGCGGGCCAGGCGCATGCGGTCGTGCTGCGCTCCCCCCATGCCCATGCCGAGATCGCCGGCATCGAGCTCGGCGGCCGCCCGGCGCGCGCAAGGCGTGCTCGGCGTGTACCGCGCGGCCGACCTGCAGGCGGCCGGCATCGGGCCGATCCCGTCGTTCACCCGGACGCCGCCCTTCCGGCTCGAGAACGCCGACGGCAGCGAGCTGCCCGAGGCCTCGCAGTATCCGCTGGCGATCGATCGCGTGCGCTACGTCGGCGAGCCGGTCGCGCTGATCGTCGCCGAGACGCTGGCCGCGGCGCGCGATGCCGCCGAGCTGGTCGAGGTCGATTACCGGGTGCTGCCGGCGGTGATCGAGACCGAGGCAGCACTCGCGGCTGGCGCCCCCAGGATCTGGCCGGAGCTCGCGTCCAACCGCTCGCTTCACTGGCAGGCGGGCGATCGGGCGGCGGTCGCGGCGCACCTCGAGGGTGCTGCCCATGTGGTCGAGCTCGAGGTCGACTACCCGCGCCAGATCGTGGCCTTCATGGAGCCGCGGGCGGCGCTCGCCAGCTACGACCCGGCGGCCGGCCGCTACACGCTCCAGGCCGGCTGCCAGTCGGGGCATGCGATTCGCGGGGTACTGGCCCTGATCCTGGGGGTCGACGAGCCGGCGCTGCGGGTGATCGTGCCCGAGGTCGGCGGCGGCTTCGGCGCCCGCAACATGGTCTATCCGGAGTTCGTCCTCACCCTGTTCGCCGCCCGGGCGCTCGGGCGCCCGGTCAAGTGGGTCGGGGAGCGGAGCGAGAGCTTCACGACCGACGCCCAGGCCCGCAGCCAGCGGCTCAGCGGCAGCCTCGGGCTCGATGCCGAGGGGCGCTTCGTCGCGATCCGGGTGGCCGCGATCTGGCGCCACGGCGGCTATCTCGCCAGCCGCTCGGCCTTCGTCCTGGTGCACTGGATGGCGCCGATGATCTGCGGACCGTATCGGATCCCCGTGCATCACTTCACGCTGGATGGCGTGTTCACCAACACGACCCCGATCTCGGCTTACCGCGGGATCGCGCGCGCCGAGCTCACCTATCTCCTGGAGCGGCTGGTCGATGCCGCCGCGCGCCAGACCGGGATCGACCGGATCGAGCTGCGCCGGCGCAATCTGATCGCGCCCGAGGAGATGCCCTGGCGCTCGCCGACCGGCGCGGTCTATGCCCGCACCGACTTCCAGCGCAATCTCGACATCGGCCTTGAAGCCATTGATTGGGATGGCTTTCCGAAGCGTCGTGCCGAGGCGGCGGCGCGCGGTCGGCGGCGCGGCATCGGGGTCTCGGTCTACCTCGAGAACGCCGGCGGCGCGCCCACAGAGGCCGCGAAGACCGCCGAGTTCGCGCAGATCCAGGTCGACGGCGCCGGTGAGGTCGTGATCCACGTCGGCACCCAGGACTTCGGCATGGGCCACGCCACGGTGTTCGCCCAGGTCGCGGCCGACGCGCTCGGCCTCGAGCCCGCGGCGGTCAAGGTGATCGACGGCGATACCGATCTGATCGCGACCGGCTTTGGCGCCTATGGCTCGCGCTGCGCCCGGATCGGCGGCGGGGCCGTGGTGCAGAGCGCGCGGGCGCTCGTCGAGCAGGGCAAGGGCCTTGCCGCCGAGCTCATGGAGGCGGCCGCCGCCGACCTCGAGTTCGCCGCCGGCCACTACCGGATCCGCGGCACCGACCGGCGGCTCGGCCTGGTCGAGGTGGCCAGCGCCGCCGAGGCGCGGGGCGCGCCGCTGCTCGCGGCCGAGACCTATCAGACCCAGGGCCCGAGCTATCCGAGCGGCTGCCAGCTCGCCGAGGTCGAGGTCGACCCGGCGACCGGCCAGGTTACGCTGATCCGCCACGTCATGGTCGCCGACCCGGGCCGGATGCTCAACCCGCTGATCGTCGAGGGCCAGCTGCACGGCGGCATCGCCCAGGGGGTCGGCCAGGCGCTGCTCGAGCGGGTGGTCTACGACCCGGCGAGCGGCCAGCTCCTGAGCGGCAGCTTCATGGACTTCGCCCTGCCGCGGGCCGATGACCTGCCGGCGTTCACGACCGCCTTCAACGTCGTGCCGGCCGCGGACAACCCACTCGGCGTCAAGGGCATCGGCGAGGGTCCCACAACCGGCTCACCGCCCGCGGTGGTCAACGCGGTGCTCGACGCGCTCGCCGCCGACGGCGTCACCGCCCTCGACATGCCGCTCACCCCGGAGCGCGTCTGGCGAGCACTCAGGCGGCCGGGCTGAGCCTGGTTCCTGCCTCGCCCGACACCCGGTCGAGCGAGGCTTGACCCGCCGGCCTGTGCGTGGACAATCGGGTCGGGACCGCGCACGGCAACCAGGGAGGCAAGCAATGTCCAGACAATGGCAGACGATCGCGGCGGCGAGCGCGCTCGCGATCGGCATCACGAGCGCGGCGGCGGCCGAGACGCTGGAATGGACCGCGGGCCAGATCGGCGGCGGCTGGTACACCATGGCCTCCGGCATGGCGAAATTGATCATGGACGCCAACCCCGACCTCACGATCAAGGTCGTGCCGGGCGGCGGCACCGCCAATCCGTCCAAGGTCCAAAAGGGCCAGAGCCAGCTCGGCATGGGCCTCGACATCTTCACCTTCGCCGCCCGCAACGGCACCGGCATCTACGAGGGCGTGCCGCACGACAAGCTGATGATGATCGGCATGAGCTTCTCCGACAACTACATGCACCTGTTGCGCGCCAAGGACGCCCCGCTCGACTTCGCCGGCCTGTTCAAGGACGGCAAGGACATCCATCTCGCCGTGACCAAGGCCGGCTCCTCGGACGAGCAGACCTTCCAATACGTCATGGATTACTACGACACCGGCTACGACGACCTGCGCGACAACCGCGGCTTCAAGATCAATCACGGCAATTACAGCGAGATGGCGTCGCAGTTCAAGGACGGCCAGGTCGACTACGTGTTCTTCACCCTCGGGATCCCGGGCGCGGCCGCGATCGAGATGCTCGAGGGCCGCAATGCCGAGCTCGTGCCCTGGCCCAAGGACGTCCAGGAGGGGCTGCACGAGAAGTACGGCTACAAGATCGGCACGATCCCCGCCAACACCTATCCGGGCCAGACCGAGGACGTGCCGACCGTGATCATGGGCACGACGCTGATGGTCAATTCCGACGTCAGCGCCGATGCGGTCTACGAGATCACCAAGACGCTCTGCGAGAACACCGACAAGCTGCCGGACATCCACCAGAGCATGACCGTGTTCGACTGCGCGACCGCGGCCAAGGATCCGCCGGCGCCGATCCACCCGGGAGCGGCGAAGTACTATAAGGAAAAGGGCTACATGTAGCTCGGAGTGCGCCGGTCCCGCGGCGAGCGGGACCGCGCGCGCGTCGATGCGCAAGCTCGAGGGCCACGTCGGCTGGGCGGTCGCGATCTGGGCTGCGGCGGCGGCAATCTTTCAGCTCTATACCGCCTACATCGGCTATCTCGAGCCGCGCGAGCAGCGCTCGCTGCATCTCCTGCTGTTCCTGCCGCTCGCCTTCCTGCTCTACCCGGCGCACCCGACGCGCTCGCCCCGGAACCGGCCCTCGGCGCTCGACTGGCTGCTCGCGGGGCTCGCCCTGCTGCCTCATGCCTATTCCTATTTCGAGGCCAACCGGATCAACATGCGCCTCGAGAACGTGACCCCGCTCCTGCCCGCGGAGATCGTCCTCGGCACGCTCGCGGTCCTGTTGTTCATCGAGGCGCTGCGCCGGGCGGTGACCCCGATCCTCGCCGGCCTCCTGGTGGTGGCCCTGGTCTATCTGTTCAATACCGAGCACATGCCGGGCATGTGGAACTACCGCGACCTCGGCTTCGACGAGATCGTCGAGGACATGTACCTGGTCAACGGCCAGGGCATGTACGGCACGATCACCGGCATCTCGGCGACCATGGTCGCGGTCTTCATCGCGTTCGGCGCGTTCGTCGAGGGCTCGGGCGTCGGGCGTCTGTTCAGCAATCTCGGCTCCAGGGTCGCGGGTCGCTACTCGGGCGGGCCGGCCAAGGTCGCGGTCCTGACCTCGGCGATGTTCGGCACCATGAGCGGCTCGTCGTCCTCGAACGTGTTCGCGACCGGCTCGTTCACGATCCCGATGATGAAGAAGCTCGGCTATCGGCCGGCGTTCGCCGGCGGGGTCGAGGCCTCGGCCAGCGTCGGCGGCCAGATCATGCCGCCGATCATGGGTGCCGGCGCCTTCATCATGGCCGAGATCACCAACATCCCCTACCGGAGCATCATCGTCGCCGCCCTGCTCGGCGCCTGCTGCTACTTCTTCATGGTCCTGATCAGCGTCCATCTGGAGGCCAGGAAGCTCGGTCTGCGCGGCATGAGCGAGGACGAGCTGCCGACCTGGCGGGCGGTCCTCGACGACCTCCATCTCCTGATCCCGATCGTGGTCCTGATGGGCCTCCTGGCGTTCCGCTACTCGCCCCATTTCGCGGCCTTCTACTCGATCCTCGCGACGATCGCGGCCACCTGGCTGCGGCGGCACACCAGGCTCGGGCCGCGCCAGCTGTTCCGGATCCTGGCCAACGCCGGGCGCAACATCACCTCGATCGCGGTCGCCTGCGTCGGCGCCGGCATGATCATCGCCGGCCTCACGGTCACGGGCCTGGTGATCTCGCTCGGCACCATCATCACCCAGGCGGCCGGCGGCGAGCTCTGGCTCGCGGCGATCCTGTTGATGCTGACCACGATCGCGCTCGGCATGGGCGTGCCGACCACCGCCGCCTACGTGATCACCGCGGCGATCGGCGCGCCGACCCTGATCTCGGAATTCGGGGTGCCGGTCCTGGGCGCGCATCTGTTCGTGTTCTATTTCGCGATCCTGGCCGATGCCACGCCGCCGGTGTCGATCGCGTCCTATGCCGCCGCCTCGATCGCGCGCGCGCATCCGATCATGACCGGCCTGCAGGCGCTCCGGCTCTCGATCGCGGGCTTCGTGGTCGGCTACAGCTATCTGTACACCCCGGCGCTGATGATGGATGCGCCGTTTTTCGAGGTCCTGGGCCAGATCCTGGTCAACCTCACCGGCCTGACGATCCTGGCCGCGGGGCTCACCGGCTATCTCAACGGCCCGATCGCGCTGCCGCTCCGGCCCTTGCTGTTCGCGGCCGGACTCGCGATCGCCCTGCTCGAGATCTATCCGGTCTGGCCGCGGGTGCTGATCGCGCTCGCGGTCCTGGCCGTGCTCTATTATCTGCCGGGCCCGTTCGCGTTCGGCCGCAAGCCTGCCGTGGTCAAGCCGGCCGGGGCGGAGAGCCCGCTTGAGTGAGCCCGGCCGCGAGCCCCGGGGGATTTTCGGTCTCCGAGCGCCATGACCGGGGCCCCCCTGACCGCGGCGCTCGCCGGCTTCATCGCCGGTTTGCGGGCCGACGATTTGCCCGCCCCGGTCGCGGCGCGAACGCTCGAGCTCGTGCTCGACGGCAGCGCCTGCCTGCTGGCGGCTGCCAATCCGGCCTGGTCGACCGGGCGCCTGATCGCGGCGTTCGCCAAGGATCAGGGCGGGGCGCCCGAAGCGAGCGTGGTCGGCCAGGGTTTCAAGACTGGCGCGGTGCACGCGGCGCTCGCCAATGGCACCATGGGCTACGCCTGCGATTTCGAGCCCCATCACCCCGAGGCGATCCTGCACCCGATCGCGGTCATGATCCCGGCGGCGCTCGCCGCGGGCGAGCGGGCCCTCGCCAGCGGGCGCGATTTCCTGGCGGCGGTGGCGCTCGGCTGCGAGGTCGAGTACCGGGTCTCGATGGCGCTCGGGCCGGCCGCGCAATATGCGCTCGGGTTTCACCCCTCGGCGGTCTGTGGCGGCTTCGGGGCCGCGGCCGCCGCCTGCCATCTGCTCGGCCTCGACGCCGAGGCGGTGACCCGGGCGCTCGGCCTCGTCGCCTGCCAGGCCTCGGGCCTGATGGCCTGGGAGAGCGATCCGAGCGAGAACTCGCGGCCGTTCCAGATGGGCATGGCGGCGCGCAACGGGCTCACCGCGGCCCTGCTCGCGGCCGCGGGCTTCGGTGGGCCGCAGGCGGTCTTCGACCACGGCCACACGGTCTTCAAGGCCTTCAGCCGCGACCCGCGCCCGGAGCTCTTGACCCGGGATCTGGGCGAGCGGTGGGACGGGATCGCCGAGCTCGCGATCAAGCCTTATCCTTGTGTTTCCTTCCTGCACCCGGCGCTGGATGCGCTGTTCGAGCTGGTCCGGGACCGGGACTTGCAGGCCGCCGACGTGGACGAGATCGTGATGCGCTTTGCCCGCTCGGGCGTGCATTGCATCGATGCCAACCCGCTGAAGAGCCATTGCGCCCAATATGTGCTCGCGGTCGCGCTTGCGCGCGGGCGACTCGAGGTCGCCGATCTGTTCGTCGACCGGCGGGTCTCCGACCTCCTGGTCCGGGAGCTCGCCCGGCGGGTCCGGGTCGAGGCCGATGACGGCGAGCTCGAGGCCGCGTTTCCCGAGGCTTACGCGACCGAGCTCGAGCTCCGCACGCGCTCCGGGCAGAGCTTCCGGCGACGGCACGACATCGCGCGCGGCTATCCCGAGGCGCCGCTGACCGCCGCCGAGGTCGAGGCCAAGCTCGATGCGCTGCTGGCCAGCGTCGGCGCCGCGGCGCGCGGCCCGGCGCTCAAGCACGCGATCCGAACGCTGCCCCAAGCGCCCGATCTGCAAAGCTATGCCGAGCTGCTCCGGGCGCCGCTCGAAGGGCGATGACGATGTTTTTTTCCGGGGAAAAACCGATGCGGGTGGCGCTCGCGGGCTTCGGCACGGTCGGACAGGAGCTGGCCCGGCGGTTGACCGCCGGCGCGATCCCGCAGGCGCGGCTCACGGCGATCTCGGCGCGCGATCTCGACAAGGCGAGGCGCAACGCCGCTGGTCTCGAGCCGCCGCCCCTGGTCCTGCCGGTCGCCGAGCTGCCGGCGCATGCGGACGTGATCGTCGAGTGCGCGACCGGCGACGCCTTGCCCGAGATCGCAGAGGCCACGCTCGGTGCCGGCAAGGTCCTGGTGCCGGTCAGCGTCGGCGGGCTCGCGGCCCATCCGGAGGTGCTGGACTGGGCGGGCGTCCACGGCGGCCGCATCAAGGTCGCGACCGGCGCCTTGCCGGGGCTCGACGCGATCCGCGCGGCCGCCGAGGGCGAGATCAGGAGCCTGAAGCTCACCTCGCGCGTGCGACCGGATTCGCTGGTCCGCGAAGCCTATGTCCGCGCGCGCGGCTTCGACTTCACGCGACCGATCAGCGAACCTGTGCAAGTCTTTGCCGGGACGGCGCGCGAGGCGGCGCTCGCCTTTCCGCGACACTTCAACGTGGCGGTCACCTTGAGCCTCGCCGGCATCGGCCTGGACCGGACCGAGGTTCTGGTAGTTGCCGACCCGGACGTGGCGGGCGCGGTGCATCAGGTCGAGGTCGACGCGGCCGACATCCAGCTCAGCCTGACCAGCCGCAACCGGCCGTCGGCGACCAACCCGCGGACCTCGCGCGCGGTCGCACCGAGCATCATGGCGGCGCTGCGCGCCCTTGTGGCACCGGTAGAGGTCGGCTCGTGAGCGGCCTGCGGATCAGCGCGCTCACCGTCCACACGGTCCGGCTGCCGGTCCGGGTGAAGCGCCGGCATGGGGTCGGCGACGTCGAGGACGCGGTCACCAACGTCGTGCTGCGGCTCGACACCGATGCCGGCATCGCGGGCTTCGGCGAGGCGGCGCCCTGGCCGGTGTTCACCGGCACCGCCGAGGCGAGCGCGGCGGCGCTCCACGTCCATCTGCGCCCGCTGCTGATCGGCGCCGACCCGTTCCGGATCGAGGCGCTGCTCGGCCAGGCCGACCGGCTGGTGGTCGGCCATCCCGAGGCCAAGGCGGCGCTCGAGGCGGCGCTGTTCGACATCAAGGGCAAGGCGCTCGGCGTCTCGGTCGCGGATCTTTTGGGCGGCCGCGTCCGCGAGGAGATCCCGCTCAGCTTCTCGCTCGCCCAGCCGGATCTCGCCGAGGACGTCGCGACCGCCAAGGCGCTCTACGCCGAGGGCATCCGCCTGTTCAAGGTCAAGACCGGCTTCGCCGGCCACCGGGCGGACCTCGCGCGCCTGGAGCGGTTTCGCAAAGAGCTGCCGGACGACATCGATCTCCGGGTCGACTACAATCAGGGCCTCGAGCCTTGGGATGCGATCCGGCAGGCTGAAGGAGGTCGAGGCGTTCTCCCCGACCTTCATCGAGCAGCCGGTGCCGGGCGACCAGATCGCGGCGATGGCGGCGATCACGCAGGCGCTCGACACCCCGATCATGGCCGACGAGAGCGTGTTCACGCCGGCCGATGCGCTCCGCGTGGTGGCGGCGCGGGCAGCCGATCTGGTCAGCATCAAGGTCATGAAGCACGGCGGCGCGCTTCGCGCCCGCGCCGTCTCGGCGATCGCCGAAGCGGCCGGCCTGACCTGCTATGGCGGCGACATGTTCGAGAGCGGGCTCGGCCACGCCGCCGGCGCCCAGCTGATCGCGGCGACCCCCAACATCGCGCTCGGCTGCGAGTTCTACCAGGCGCGTTTTTTCCTGGTCGAGGACCTGCTGAGCGCGCCCTTCCCGATCGCGAACGGCAAGGTCCAGGTACCTTCGGGACCGGGCCTCGGCGTCGAGGTCGACGAGGACCGGCTCGCCAGGTATACGACGCTGCGGCTCGGCTGATGGCCGCGGCCGAGCGACAACGTTCCGGGCCCGGGCGAGGTCGTGCTCGACCACGTCGGCCTGTTCGTGCCGGACATGGCGCGCGCGGCGCGGGCGTTCGAGCGGCTGGGCTTCCGGCTGACGCCGTTCTCGCCGCAGCGCCACCGGCTGGCGCCGGGAGAGCCGCTGGTCCCGGCCGGCACCGCCAATCGACTGGCCATGCTGCGAGAGGGCTATGTCGAGATCCTGACCCCGATCGCCGACACGCCGGTCGCGAGCCAGCTCCGCCAGGCGATTCTTCGATATCCCGGCCTGCATTTGATCGCCTTCGGGACCGGCGATGCCGAGGCGTGCCATGATCATCTCGTCAGGTCCGGCTTCGCGCCGCAGCCGGTGATCGGGCTCGAGCGCACGGTCGAGACGATCGCGGGCCATGGCCTGGCGCGGTTCTCGGTCGTGCGCGTGCCACCCGGCACCATGCCCGAAGGCCGCATCCAGTTCTGCCGGCAGCACACGCCCGAGCTGGTCTGGCAGCAGCGCTGGCTCGGGCAGCCGAACCGTGCCCGGGCGCTGACCGACGTCCTGCTCTGCGTCGAGGAGCCCGCCGAGGCGGCCGAGCGCTTCGGCCGGTTCGTCGGCCGGGCGGCAACCCGCGACTGGCTCTTGGAGCTGGATCGGGGTCGGATCGCCTTCGTCGATCAGGGACGCCTCGCGCGGCTGTTCCCGGAGACCACCCTGCCCTCGCCGCCGTTCATGGCGGCATTCGCGATGACCAGCGACGACCTGGCGGCGACCCGCTCGGCCCTGCTGGCGGGCGGGCTCGAGGCCCAGGACGCCGCACCGGGCGTGGTCGTCGCCGCGGTCCCCGAAGGCATCGCGGCGATCGCCTGCTTCACAAGCCGGGACGCGGCGCCGCCTTGGCTCGATTGAGGGCTACGCCGCGGCCGCGGCGTCGGGCGCCCGGACCTCGCGGCCGAGCTGCTTTTCCAGCTCGACGACCGCGCGCATGGTCTTGAGGACGCTGTCCGGGGTCAGGCTCATCGAGTTCGATGCTCGAGCTCGACCAGGTATTTGGCGATCTCGAGATAGTCCGAGGGCGCCTGGCCGCAGATCCCGGAATGGCGGCCGTTGCGCCTGGCACCCTCGACCGCCTGCTTGAGGAAGGCGAGCACGCCCGGATCGCGCTCGTCGAAGTCGAAGGCGACCATCTCGCTGTCGCGGTCGACCCCGAGCGTCAGCTGGGTGAGATCGTTCGAGCCGATCGAGAAGCCGTCGAAGCGTTTCGAAAACTCGTCGATCAGGATGACGTTGTTCGGGATCTCGCACATGACGTAGATCTCAAGCCCGTCGGCGCCGCGCTCGAGGCCCTCCTCGGCCATCACCGCGAGCACCTTGTCGGCCTCCTCCAGCCGGCGGCAGAACGGGATCATGATCTTGAGGTTGACAAGCCCCATGTCGGTCCGCACCCGGCGCATGGCGGCGCACTCGAGCGCGAACGCGTCGCGGTAGGCGGGGTGGGCGTAGCGCGAGGCGCCGCGGAAGCCGATCATCGGGTTCTCCTCGTGCGGCTCGAACGCCCGGCCGCCGATCAGGGCGGCGTATTCGTTGGTCTTGAAGTCGGACAGGCGCACGATCACGGGCTTGGGCCAGAACGCCGCGGCGATCGTGCCGACCCCTTCGGACAAGCGCTCGATGAAGTATTCGCGGCCGCTCGGATAAGTCTTGATCATGTCGAGGATCTGCGCGCGGTCCAACTCGTCGGCGATCCGGTCCGGATGGAGCAGGGCGAGCGGGTGCGCCTTGATGTACTCGTTGATGATGAACTCGAGCCGTGCGAGGCCGACGCCGTCGTTGGGGATGAAGCTGGTCCGGAAGGCGAGCTCGGGGTTGCCGAGGTTGATCATGATGTGGGTCTTCGGCTTCTCGATCTGGCTGAGATCGGTCCGCTCGACCTCGTAAGGCACGCGGCCCTCGTAGACCCGGCCGATATCGCCCTCGGCGCAGGCGATGGTGACCTCCTGGCCGGTCTCGAGCACGCGGGTGCCGTGGTCGGTGCCGACCACGGCCGGGACGCCGAGCTCGCGGGCGACGATCGCGGCATGGCAGGTCCGCCCGCCCCGGTTGGTGACGATCGCGGCCGCGGTCTTCATCACCGGCTCCCAGTCGGGGGTCGTGGTGTCCGCGACCAGGACCTCGCCGGGGCGGAACTCCGACAGATGGCGGGAGTCCTTGACGATCCGGACCCGGCCGTCGGCGCATTTGGTGCCGACCGCGCGGCCCTCGGCCAGGACCTTGGCATGGCCGGTGACGTGATACTCCTCGAGGACCGTCGCCTGGCGCTGCGAGGCGACCGTCTCGGGCCGCGCCTGGACGATGTACAGCTCGCCGTCGAGACCATCGAGGGCCCACTCGATGTCCATGGGCGTCAGGTGGCCGCTGCGCCGGCTGTAATGGTCCTCGATCTTGAGCGCGTAGTCGGCGAGCGTCAGCACCTGGGCGTCGGTCAGGCAGAAACGCTCGCGCTCCTCCTGCGAGGTCGGCTTGTTGCGGGTCGGCTCGCGGGTCCGGCCTTCGGCATAGACCATCTTGACCTTCTTGGCGCCGAGCGTGCGCCGCAGCACCGCGCGGAAACCCTGCCGGAAGGTGGCTTTGTGGACATAGAACTCGTCGACGTCGACCGCGCCCTGGACCACGTTCTCGCCGAGCCCGAAGGCGCCGGTGATGAAGACCGCGTCCTGGAACCCGGTCTCGGTATCGATCGAGAAGATCACGCCTGCCGCGGCCAGATCCGAGCGGACCATCTTCTGGACGCAGGCCGAGAGCGCGACCTGAAAGTGGTCGAAACCCTTGTCGATCCGATAGGAGATCGCCCGGTCGGTGAACAGGGACGCGTTGCAGCGCCGGATCGCGTCCAGGACCATCTCCTCGCCGCGGACGTTCAAATACGTGTCGTGCTGGCCGGCAAAGCTCGCGGTCGGCAGGTCCTCGGCGGTCGCCGACGAGCGCACCGCGACCGACAGGTCCTCGCCATAGGCCTCGACCAGCTGGCGCTAGGCGCTCAACACCTGCTCGCGCGCGCCCTCGGGCAGGCCGGCGGCGTAGACGATGTCGCGACAGCGGGCGCCGACCCGGGAGAGGGCCTTGGTGTCGGTCTTGTCGAGCTTATCCAGCTCGGCGTGCAGTTTTCCCCACGCGTCGGCCTGGGTCAGCGCGTCGCGAAAAGCCTCTGCGGTGATCGCGAAGCCGTTCGCCTGACGCACCCCGAGCGGCGTCAGCTCCCGGTACATCTCGCCGAGCGAGGCGTTCTTGCCCCCGACCAGCGGCACGTCGCCATAAGAGATGTCGGAAAACCAACGGACATAGGCGGGCTCGGTCATGACACTCCCTCACTCCCTCGCTTGCGGCGCGCGGCCGCAACCTCGGGTCGGCACGGCCGCCGGTCATTGACATGGGTCAACTCCCCTCGCCTGGCCAGGACCCGCTCCACTCCACCGCGCATCCTTCAGGATGGATGCGGAATCAAGGCCGCAAAGCCCATAAAATCGGCAATGCCTACTGGTTCGGTTCCTGACCGGAGCGGATATGCGGTCAATTCGCGCCCCACCCTCCCAATCGCTCGGACTTCGCCGGACAGATCCGCACAGACGATGCTCGTTCCAGGCACTGAATTGCTCGCGTCCATGCGACAGAAGTGTGCGATGATCTACTCGACATGTCGCGTCACTGGTGCATCCTACACAACATGGTGTCGCATCGTAACCTTAGGGCAACCGGCCGCTGCCACGCGATCAAGCCATGGAGCCGATGCTGAGGTTGATGTCATTGATACACATCATTAAGTGTAGATGTAGATTATCTCATATCCACAATCGCTACTGCGATCATCTTCGCGTCATCGCTCAGCCTCGGAATCGGGAAAATTGCCTCAATCTCAGGTTGGGCTCAACCCAGCCTCCACGCGCGGCGCCGGCGCCTCGATGCGCCACCGGGTCACGGAAATGCGCCATGGGCTGGCTTGGGACCGCTTGCCCTACCCGCTCAGATATGGCTTTCTGACGTGGTCGATCAACTTCCGATCGTAACCGGGCCGGATTTGAGCCATGGCCGTCCAACTCGATGTCTCTGCACCAGCCGAGACGAGCCGCCGATCGTCTTCGTCAGCTACAGCCACGCGCGACGAAGAGTGGAAGGACAGGCTGCTGCCGCATCTCGAGCCAGCTGGGGCAGCTCGGCATCCTACAGGTCTGGGACGACCGCCAGATCAAGGCGGGCGTCGATTGGTACGCGAGAATCAGAGAGGTTCTGAGCAAGACGCCGTTGCGCGATCTGCTTGATCTCCGCCGACTTCCTCAACTCGTCCTTCTGCATGGACGAGGAGATCCCCTACCTCTCCAGCAGCGCTACCGGGGCGAAGGCTCGAGCTCTTCCCGATCCTGCTCCGTGCATTGTGTCTGGGAAGCGCATCCATGGCTGAAGCGCTGGCAGATGCTGCCGCGCGACGCCAGGCCGGTGCTGACCTATTTCGCCCATGATCCAGATCAGTGTTCGCCGAAGTCGGCGCGCCAAGTCGTCGCACTACCTGGAAACCGGCAAGGGTCCACGATCGGCCGAAGCCCCGCGGCCCGGCGCCAGAGGTCGACATCAAGCGCCTGCCCCAGAGCGACGACCTCCTGTTCGGCCGGCGGAGGAGCTGAACTTCTCAACAAGGCGTGGGACGATCAGCAGCTGAACGTCGTCGTCCTCGTCGCCTCGGGCGGCGTCGGCAAGTCCACCCTGGTGCGCGCTGGTGCGAGTGCCATGGAGGAGGACAACTACCGCGGCGCCGAGCGGGTCTTCGCCTGGTCGTTCTACAGCCAGGGCACCGGGGAGCGAGTGACCTCGGCCGACGAGTTCATCGCCAAGGCGCTCGAATGGTTCGGCGACGAGACCGGCCGGCCAGGGCCTCTCCGCTGGGACCGCGGCTACCGCCTCGCCGAGCTGATCCAGCGCCGGCGCACGCTCCTGCTGCTCGACGGCCTGGAGCCCCTGCAATCCGGCCAGGCTTCGATCGCGGCAAGCTCAAGGACCCGGGCCTGGAGGTCCTGCTGTTCGAGCTGGCGAAGCGCAATCCGGGCCTCTGCGTCATCACCACGCGCGAGCCGGTCGACCGACCTCGCCGACGACGAAATCAAGGCTGCCGTCCGCCAAGTCGACCTCGACCAGATCTCGACCGTCGGCCGGTCGCGCCCTGCTCCGGGTCTCGGGAGTCGAGGGGACGGACGAAGAGCTGGAAGACAGCCGTCAGGGCGTTCGGCAACCACGCCTACGCGATCAAGCTGCTCGGCACCTGGATCGGCCAGTGGCATCGATCATCACATCCGCCGCGCCGCTGACCATTCCCGATCTCGACATTCCCGCTGAGAAAGGCCGCCATCCCCGCCGGGTGATGCAGGCGTTCGCCGAGCGTTTCGGCGACGGCCCCAAGGCCAATGTGCTCGCCCTGCTCGGCCTGTTCGATCGCCCGGCCGACAGCCGCCGCCATCGCAGCTCTCAAAGCGCGGCCGGCGATAGCCGGCCTCAACCGAGCATCTGGTCGGTCTTGCCCGACGACGATTGGGATGAGGACATCGCAGATCTCCGCCGCCTCGGCCTTGCTCGCCCCTGTCAGCCACCACGCGCCCGACGAGATCGACGCGCATCCGTTGGTGCGGGAGCATTTCGGGGAGCGGCTGAAGGCGGAAAAACCGGAGGCGTGGCGGGCGGGGCACGGGCGGCTGTACGAGCATCTGCAGGACAGCGCCAAGCAGCTGCCCGACACCCTCGCCGAGATGGCGCCGCTGTTCCAGGCGATGCATCACGGCTGCCAGGCGGGGCGGCATCAGGAAGCGCTGGACGAGGTCTATTGGGCGCGGATCTACGCGGCAGACGAATTCTACAGTACGAAGAAGCTCGGCGCGTTCGGTGCGGATCTGGCGGCGCTCGCGGGCCTCTTCGATCCGCCCTGGGACAAGCCGGTCGCGACGCTGACCGAGGCCGATCAGGCGTTGATCCTGAACCAAGCCGCCGTCCGATCTCCGCGCGCTCGGGCGGCTGCGGGAGGCGGTGGCGCCGATGCGGTGCAGGGCTGGAGCGACGATGTTGCGCGAGGAAGAGCTGGAAGAACGCCGCGATCAGCGCCAGCAATCTCTCCGAGCTGCATCTGGCGCTCGGCGATGTCGCCGAGGCGGTGGCGATGGGCGAGGCGAGCGTCGACTATGCCGACCGGAGCGAGGACGTTCACAGCGCATCGGTCTTAGCCGCACCACTTGGGCCGATGCCCTGCACCAGGCGGGCGAGGCGGCGCGCGCGCAGGCGCTGTTCGAGGAGGCCGAGGCGCTTCAGGCGGAACGATCAGCCCGATACCCGCGGCTCTATTCGCTCCAGGGCTATCACTATTGCGATCTGCTGCTCGCCCAGGGCCGCGCCGCCGAGGTGCGCGAGCGGGCGAGCGCAGACGCTAGCAATGGGCGCTGCGAGGCGGTCAGGCAGTCTGCTCGACATCGCCCTGGGTCACCTCTCCCTCGGCCGGGCGGCGCTGGCGCTGGGCGAGCATGGCGAGGCCAGGGCGCAGCTCGACCAGGCGGTCGATGGCCTGCGCCAGGCGGGCAGGATGGATCATTTGCCCCGCGGCCTGCTGGCCCGCGCGGCGTTGTTCCGGGAGACCGGCGATTTTCCGGCGGCCCGGCGCGATCTGGACGAGGCGATGCGGATCGCCAGGCGCGCGCGAGATGCGGCTCTTTCAGTGCGATGCCCATCTCGAATACGCCCGGCTCGCGCTCGCGGAGGGCGACCGGGAAAAAGCGCGCGCGCATGTCGCCGAGGCCAGGCGGCTCGTGGAGGAGACCGGCTACGGCCGGCGCCGGCCGGAGGTCGAGGCGCTGGAGGCCGAGGTCGGGTCGCTGGGTCGGGCGTGAGCCGGTCGGCGGGGCGCCCTGATCACTGGCTCGGCGGGACGCCCTCGGGTGGGGTGCCGAGGACGTAGGAGCCGCCGCAGACGCGGCCGACCGTCTTGTAGGTGTCGTCCTGGAGCCCCCGGTCCTGGGGCGTGCCGGTGATCTGGAAGGCAGACGCGGCGGGCACCGCAACCACGCCGGTGGCGACGCAGCTGACGCCCTTGAGGACCGCATAGACCGGTGTGCCGACGGCGTTGAGCACCTGGCGCGCGGTGCCGGTGGCGGACTGCTCGCCGGGCAGGACGTCGCTCGCGCGCTGGTTGGCGCAGGCGGTGACCGTGAGGGCGAGGGCGAGGGCGAGCGGGGTGGGCAAGCGCATGGCAGCCATCTCCAGCGATCGGATTCCGTAACGGAGGGGTTCGGGATAGGTCCGGGACGGCGCCGGCCGGCGGCCACGGGCGGCGGGCGTTCCTGGCGCTCGTAGAGGAATTCGTAACCGGCTTTGGGCAGGAAGGCGCATCAGCACGGCCGCGCCGACGCGTGGCCTTTCGGATGCCTGGAGCGAAGTGCCGATGCGCCGCCGCCGCCTGCCGCCCCGTCCGGGCCTCATCGGCCTGCTCGCCACGGCCCTGATCGGGGCCGGCTGCATGGCGCCCGGCGCCGGTCTCGGGTCCCGGATGGATGGCCCGGAGCGGATCGCCGACGCCCGCAGCATGGTCGTCCTGCCGCCGGCGCTCGAGGCCGACCGGCTGATGGTCTGGCGCGAGGTCCAGGGCCATTACATCGACGAGCGGGTGGTGCTCGCCAATCAGACCGCGACCGTGGGCGAGAACGCGATCGTCGTGCGCACCCACTGGCGCGGCACCTCCCGCACGTCGGTGTTCGCCGGCCCGATGCCGAACCCCTTCACCAAAGGCAGGATCAGCCAGCGGATCGCCGCCGACTTCGGCGACTGGGCCACGGTCAGCGCGCCTCGCGACCGGGTCAACCGGCACGGCCCCTACCGCTACGTGGCGGCGACCGCCGACGGCGTGAGCTGCGTATTCGCCTGGCAGATGATCGACGCCGTCGCCGCGATCACCCGCGAGCGCCAGAGCTACGCGGTCGAGTACCGGGTCTGCGATCCCAAGCGCGCACCCGAGCAGCTGGTGGCGCTGTTCGATCAGATCGATCTCGCCCCCGATCTCTGACCTCCCGGCGGTCGGCAGCTCCGCCCCGTCCGCCGCCCCGCCCCCACCCCCGCACGGATACCGCCTGATGTCCATCGCCGGATCGCCGCCCCTCAGCGCCAGCCCGACCGCGCCGCGTCCGCGGCCCGGCGCCGCGCTCGGCAACTTCCTGCTCGGCGGCGCCTGGGGGCTGCTCGCGCTCGCCGTCGGCTGGCTCAGCTTCCAGGACGTCGGGGTCGCCAACCAGCTGGCGCTGGCCGCGGCCGCGGTCGCGGGCCTGGTGCTGATGCAGGTCTGCCGGCTGTCGCGCCTGCTGCGCCTGCTGTTCATCGCGATCGCGACCTTCATGACGCTGCGCTACCTCGCCTGGCGGATCACCGACACCCTGCCGGCGGTCGACACGCTGAGCTTCGTGCCGGGGATTCTGCTGTTCCTCGCCGAGCTTTACGGCATCGCGATGTACTTCTTCGGGGTGTTCGTCAACATCCGCCCGCTCGAGCGCGCGCTCGTGGCCCTGCCGGACGACGAGAGCCTGCTGCCGACGGTCGACGTGTTCGTGCCGAGCTACAACGAGGACGAGGCGCTGCTCGAGACCACGCTGACCGCGGCGCGGCAGCTGCGCTACCCCGAGGCCAGGCTCGACGTCTATCTGCTCGACGACGGCGGCACCGAGCAGAAGCGCGCCGACCGCGACCCGGTCAAGGCGGGCGTCGCGCAGGAGCGCCACGAGCGGCTGCAGGCGCTGTGCGCCCGGGTCGGCGTCCACTATCTCACCCGCGCCGGCAACCAGCACGCCAAGGCCGGCAACATCAACGCGGCGCTGCCCCGGACCACGGGCGATCTGATCCTGATCCTGGACGCCGACCACGTGCCGACCCAGGATCTGCTCGTCAACACGGTCGGCCCGTTCCTCAAGGACCCCAAGCTGTTCCTGGTCCAGACCCCCCACTTCTTCGTCAATCCCGACCCGATCGAGCGCAACCTCGGGACCTGGGAGCGGATGCCGAGCGAGAACGAGATGTTCTACGGCGTCGGCCAGCGCGGGCTCGACTTCTGGAACGCGAGCTTCTTCTGCGGCTCGGCGGCGCTGTTGCGGCGGCGCTGCCTCGAGGAGATCGGCGGGCTGGCGGGGGCCACGATCACCGAGGACGCGGAGACCGCGCTCGAGCTGCACGCCCGCGGCTACAACAGCGTCTACGTCAGCCGGCCGATGATCGCCGGCCTGCAGCCCGAGACCTTCGCCAGCTTCATCGGCCAGCGCTCGCGCTGGGCCCAGGGCATGATGCAGATCATGCTGTTCAAGAACCCGATCCTCAAGCGCGGCCTCCGTGTCAGCCAGCGGATCGCCTACATGTCCAGCTGTTTCTACTGGCTGTTCCCGATCGCGCGCACGCTCTTCCTGTTGATGCCGCTGACCTACCTGTTCCTGGGCATGAAGATCTACGACGCCTCGCTCGAGGAGTTCTTCGCCTACGCGCTGGCGCACCTGGTCTGCAGCTACATGCTGACCAACCACATGTTCGGCCGGGTGCGCTGGCCGTTCATCGGCGAGCTGTACGAGATGGCGCAGGCGCTGTTCCTGCTGCCGGCGGTGCTGAGCGTGTTCGTCAACCCGCGCGCCCCGACCTTCCACGTCACCGCCAAGTCCGAGACCCTCACCCGCAGCTATGTCTCGCACCTGGTCTCGCCGGTGCTCTGGATGTTCCTGCTGCTGCTCGCCGGCGCCGCCGCCGGGGTCTGGCGCTACCTGAACTTCCCGCTCGAGCACGACAACCTCGTGATCGTGTTCGCCTGGAACCTGCTCAACATCGTGTTCATGGGCGCGACGCTCGGCGTGGTCCACGAGCGCCGCCAGCGCCGGCAGGTCGCGCGCATGCCGCGCCGCCTGCCGGCCGAGGTCCGGATCGGCGGCAAGACGGTGGCGGCGACGGTCGAGGACCTCTCGGTCGGCGGCGTCCAGATCGTGCTCGACGCCGACGAGAGCGTCTACGGCCACTTCAACACGCCGGAAGCGGTGCTGCGCCTGGCCCTGCCCGAGAGCGGCGCCCTGGTCGACCTGCAGGTTCAGATCCGGCACGCCGTGGTCCAGGACGACGCGGTCGTGCTCGGCGCGATGTTCACGCCCGGGAGCCAGGCGGAGCGCGCCGACGTGGTGGCGCTCTGCTACGGCTCGAGCGCCACCTGGGTCGACTTCCAAGAGGCGCGCCAGGGCGCGCGCACGATCCTGGGCGGCCTCCTGTTCCTGGTCTGGCTGGCGCTCGCCCGGGGCGGCCACGCGCTGATCGCGACCCTGCACGAGCGCACGCTCGGCGGCGATCGTCGCCCGGCGCTCGGCGGGGGGCGGCGGATCGCGCTCGAGATCGGAGGCGACCAGTGATCGGCAGCCTGATGACGCGCCCGCGCCGCCGCGCGCTCGCGGCCTTCGGCCTCGGGGTGGCGCTCGCCGGCCTGGCGGCAACCAGGCCGGCCGCGGCCGAAGCCGCCGCCACCACGGTCCGGCTGCCGCTCGAGCCCGAGCAGCTGAACCTCAATGGCGGCCTCGCCGCGACCTCCGCCCGGCTCCACCTGCCGGACACGCTCGAGGTCGTCGGCGCCCATCTGGTGCTCGGTTACGCCAACGCGCTCGCGGTCGAGCCCACGGGCTCCAGCCTCAGGCTGAGCGCCAACGGCGAGCCGCTCGCCGACCTGCCGCTGGTGGCGGCCCAGGGTGTGGTCCAGGCGGAGGTCGACGTGCCCCCGGCGGTCTTCCACCCCGGCGCCAACCGGCTCGGCTTTCGGGCCAGCCAACGCCACCGGGTGGCCTGCACGCGGGCGGCCTTCGAGGAGCTCTGGACCCGGATCGACCCCGCGAGCTCCTATCTCGAGCTCAAGGTCGTGCCGCGCCCCGGCAGCCTCGTCCTGAGCGACCTCGATTCGGTGCTCGCGGCCTCGTTCTACGACCACGAGCCGCTCACGGTGCTGACCACCAGGGCGCTCGGCGATGTGGCCGTGCTCGAGCTCGGCGGCCTGGTCGCCGAAGGGGTCGCGCTACGTCGCGGCCGGCGGCCGCTCGAGGTCAGGTCCACCCGGCTCGCGCCGGGGACGGTGGCGAGCACGCTGGCGGCGCTGCGCGGCCAGAACGTAGTCGTGCTCGGCCGGCTCGAGGAGCTGGCGCCGCTGCTGCCGGCGCCGCCGCCCACGGGCGCCGCGGCCGGGCTGATAGCGCTCCAGCCGCTGGCCGCCGACCCGCAGCACGTCGCGATCCTGGTCGCCGGCAACGACGATCAGGCGATCCGGCGGGCGGCCGAGGTGTTCCGCGCCCGGGACACGGCCTGGCCGCAGGCCGCGGCCATGGCGGTCGGCTTCGCGCCTTTGCCGGCGGCAGCGCCGAAGACCGAGGCGCTCGAGGGCGGCCGGACGGTGACCCTCGCCGAGCTCGGCTATGTCGCCCAGGATCTGCCGCTGAGCTACACCGGCACGATCGAGCTCGAGCTCGACCTGCCCGAGGACTACTATGCCGGCGACGGCCAGCGCGTCGTGCTCGATCTCAACCTCGCCTACGGCGCCGGCCTGGCGCCGACCTCGGCGCTGATCGTCCGGGTCAACGGCGCGCCCTGGAACATGCTGCGCCTCGACCGGAGCGATGGCGCCCTGATCGACGGCACCCGGCTCGAGCTGCCCATGGGCCTGTTCGCGCCCGGCCCCAACCGGATCGGCCTGCAGCCGATCCTGCACCCCGGCGATCAGGCGCTCTGCGCCCGCCTCGGCAGCCAGCCGATGTTCAGCCTGTTCGACGACAGCAAGATCCTGGTGCCGGGGTTCGCGCGGCTGACCCGGCAGCCCGACCTCAAGCTGTTCGCCGCGACCGCGTTCCCCTACGGCACCGGCGCCGCCGACCGGGCCGAGCTGGTGGCGCTGCGGCCGGATGCGGCGACCATCGCCGCCGCCTGGACGCTGCGCGCCAAGCTCGCGCAGCAGCAGGGTGGGCCGCTCGCGGGACTGGTCAGCAGCTTCGGGCCGGCCGGCGGCGATCGTCACCTGCTGGTGGTCGGCGCCGCGGTCGACCTGCCGGCCGCGCTGACGCAGGCTGCGCCCATGGTGCTCACGGCGCTGCCGGTGACGGCCGCGGCGGACTCGGGGCCGGCGGCCGCCGATGCCGGCCCCGGCGCCCAGATCCCCGAGGCCCGGGCGCTCTGGAGCCAGCGCCTGCTCGGCACCGGCGCCGGTGAGACCGAGGGTGTGGTCGGGACGCTGACCCGCTGGCTGGTCGACATCGCGCGCGCCGGGCCGCCGCCGGGGACGCCCGCGGATGCCGTGCAGCTGCCCGGGCTCACCGCCGGCGGCGATGCCGGTGCCCTGGTCGCCTTCCGCTCGCCGTTCGCGCCCGCGCGCACGGTCACCGTGCTGACCGCGGCGGACGAGCAGACGCTCGGCACGGCCCTCGCCCGGGTGATCGAGCCCGGGGCCTGGCGCCAGCTGGAGGGCGACACCGCGGTCTGGGGTGGGGCTCCCGGGCAGGTGGTCAGTCGCCGGCTCGGCGAGCGCTACGTGATCGAGCCGCCGGCGACCTCACCGCGCGCTCTGTGGCTGCTCTGGCGCACCTGGATGGCGAAGCAGCCCGGCTATTGGCTCGCCCTGGTGTTCGCGATCATCGCCGGCCTGAGCGCGGCCACGGGCCTGCTCCTGCGGCAGCGCGCGGCGGGCCGCTGACCGTGGTCGGGCGGCGCCAGCTCCTCGGTGCGCTTCTGCTCGGCCCGCCGGCCGCGGCGATCGCCGGCGCCCTGCCGGGCGAAGCGGCGCGCGAGTGGTCGGTCTATGGCGAGCGCTTCGTGACCGCCGACGGGCGGGTCGTCGACACCGGCAACGGCGGCATCAGCCACAGTGAGGGCCAGGGCTACGCCATGCTGCTCGCGGTCGCGTTCCGCGATCCGATGCGGTTCGAGCGGCTCTGGCGCTGGACCCGGGCCCAGCTGCAGATCCGCGACGACCATCTTTTGGCGTGGCGGTGGGTGCCGGGGGGCACACCCGAGCCGGTCGCCGACCGCAACGATGCCGCCGACGGCGACCTTCTGGTCGCCTGGGCGCTGGCGCGCGCGGCCGCGACCTGGGCGGTGCCGCACTATCGCGAGGCCGCCCGGGCGATCGCGCTCGACGTCCTGGGCAAGCTGGTCCGGAGCCACGGGGGCGCGACCGTGTTGCTGCCGGGCGCCGCCGGCTTCGTCGACGCCGGCAAGGTCACCCTCAATCTCTCCTACTGGGTGTTTCCGGCGCTCCGGGCGCTCGCCGCGGTCGCGCCGGCGCCGGCCTGGCAGGCGCTCGCCGCGTCCGGTCTGGGGCTCCTGGAGGCGGCGCGCTTCGGCCGCTTCGGGTTGCCGCCGGACTGGCTGGCGCTCGACCCGCCGCGGCCGGCGCCCGGGTTTGCGCCACGCTTCGGCTATGATGCCGTGCGCATCCCCCTGTACCTGGTCTGGGCCGGGATCGACCGGCAGCCGGTGCTGGCGGCGGTGGCCGCCTGGGCCGCCGCCCATCAGGGCGCCCCCCCGGCGACCCTGGATCTGGTGACCGGGGCCGGCAGCCCGGAGCCGCTCTCGGCCGGCGGGCGCGCGGTCCTGGCGCTCGCCGCGCGCGCCGGCGGCGGCCCGGAGCCGGGATTCCCGCGCCTCGACCCCGCCATGGACTACTACGGCGCGAGCCTGCTCCTGCTCGCCAAGCTCGCCTACGCAGAGAGGTTCTCGCCATGACCCGCCGCGTCATCGCTGCAACCCTGGTGGTCCCAGCTGAGCCTGGTCGCGCTGAGCCTGGTCGCGCTGAGCCTGCTGGCGGCCCCGCCGGCGGCGGCCCAGGTGGCCCCCGATCCCCGGCCGCAGCCGCCGGCGACGACGACGACGGCGACGCCGCCGGCGCCGCAGTCGCTCCGGCCGGGGGTCGAGGTGCGGATGCTCGGCCCGGCCGGCGAGACCGCGGTCGACGAGGGCGCGCTCCGCTATTACGCGAGCCGCGGCGAGCGCGCCAAGGTCGACGCCGAGATCGCGCGCCTGCGCGCGGCCCATCCCGGCTGGGAGCCGCCGGCCGATCTGTTCCGCGTGGGGCCGGCGGTCGACGAGGCGCCGCTCTGGGCGCTCTACCAGCAAGGCGACTACGCCTCTGTCCGGACCGAGATCGCCGGTCTCGAGCGCGCCAACCCCGGCTGGCGGGCGCCGGCCAAGCTGCTCGAGCTGATCGAGGCGAACGAGACCCGCGCCGAGCTCGCCAGGCTCGAGCAGGCCGGCGACTGGAGCCAGCTGGTCGCGACCGCCACGGCCCATCCCGGGCAGCTCGACTGCGCCCGGGTCGACAATCTCTGGCGGCTCGCGCGCGCCTACCACGGCCTCGACCGGCCGGCCGACGCGCTCCAGACCTATGCCCGGATCATCGAGCACTGCGACGACCTGGACCAGCGCGTGGCGACCTTGCAAAAGGCCAAAGGGCTGGTCGCCACCCGTGACCTCGACCGTCTGTTCGACCTCGAGAGCCGGCGCGCCAAGAGCCCGGTCGAGGCGGGACGGATCGCGGCGTTGCGCGCCGAGCTCGCGCAATCGGGGTCGCCGGAGCCGCTCGACCGCCTGTATCAGAAGGGGGCCAAGGTCGAGGCGGCCGACGCGGCCGGCCCGCTGGTCCTGAAACGCAAGGATGCCGACGGCGCCGAGAAGCTCGGCTGGATCTACTACGATGCCGGGCGCTTCGAGGACGCGCGCGCCTGGTTCAAGCGGGCCCAGGGCTGGGCGCCGACCGCCAAGCGGGCGGAGGGTCTGGCGCGCGCGGAGGCCAAGCTCGGCCACGACCGGGCGGTCGAGACCCTGGCGGCGGCCTATCCGCGCCAGCTCGGACCGCTGGCTGCCGATCGCGCGCGCGCGCGCCTGGATCAGGCGTTCGCGGCCAACGACAACGCGGCCGTGCTCGCGGCCAGCCGGCAGCTCGACACGCCGCTCGGCCACAACCTGCGCGGCTGGACCTTTCTTCGCCTGCAGCGGCCGACCGAGGCTCTGCTCGAGTTCGAGCGGGTGCTCGACGGCGACCCGGGCGCCAGTGCGGCCGGGCGCGAGGCCGCCTACGGCGTCGCGAGCACGCGCCTGGCGCTCGGCAACCTCGACGACGCCCTTCGGGTCGCCGACGCCTACCATCTGCCGTTCGAGCAGCGGCGCGCGCTCTATGCCGAGGTGGTCGACCGCAAGGCGGCGCGCGCGTTCGTGGTCAAGGACTATGCCGCCTGCCTGGCTCTGCTCGAGGAGCGCCGCGGCTACGCCGAGCCGTCGCGCGCGCTCCTGGTCCGGGAGGCGTGGGCGCGCTATCACCTCGGGCAGAAGCTGATCGCGCAGCGGATCTTCGCCGAGCTCGACCGGGTCTACGGCACCGCCGAGACCGCCGAAGGCCTGCGGGTCACCGGCGCCGCCATCGACCGCGTGGGCGGCTAGGCGCGAGCCGGCCTCGGCGGCGGAACGCGCGCGGCCAACCTTGATCCGCGGACCGCGGTCGGGCCTAGGTTGGTCCGGCCACGACCCTCTGAAGGCCATGCCCGAGCAACCGGAGTCGCGGGAGCCCGCCGTCTGCCGGCCGCAGGACCGCAGACGCGATCTGGCGATCCGGGCGGCGTGGCTGTACTACGTCGCGGGCAACACCCAGGACCAGCTGGCGAGCAAGCTCAACGTCTCGCGCCAGGCCGCGCAGCGGCTGGTCGCGAGCGCGGTCGCCGACGGCCTGGTCACCTTCCGGATCGACCACCCGATCCGCGCCTGCGCCGAGCTCGAGGAGGCGCTCCGGCGCCGTTTCCCCCTCGAGTACGCCGAGGTCGTCCCGGGCGACGCGGACCAGGACGGCGTGGTCGGCCTCGGCGGCGCGGCCGCGCGGCAGCTGGAAGCGCATCTCTCGCCCAAGGCCCCGACGGTGCTGGCGTTCGGCACCGGGCGGACGCTGCGCGCGGCGGTCTCCCAGGTCGAGCGGATCGAGCGACCGCAGCACAAGGTGGTCTCGCTGGTCGGCACGACCACGCGGGACGGGCGCGCCAGCGCCTTCGACGTGGTCATGCACCTCGCCGAACGGATCGGCGCTGCCTGCTATCCGGTGCCGACGACCGTGGTGACCGACACGGTCGAGCAGCGCGCCCTGCTCGAGAGTCAGCGGCCGTGGCAGCTGATCCGCGCGCTCGCCGACAGCGCGCAGATGGCCATGTTCGGGATCGGCACCCTGGAGGGCGAGCGCGCCGCGCTGCTGCGCGACGGCTTCATCACCGCGGCCGAGCACGACGAGCTGATCGCCCTCGGGGCGGTCGGCGAGGTCATCGGTTGGGCCTTCGATGCCGCGGGCCGCCTGATCGAGGGTGGCAGCAACGCCCGGCTGACCGCGATTCCGCACCGCCTGCCGCTGGCGCGGCTGACGATCGGGGTCGCCGGCGGCCGGAGCAAGGCCGAGGCGATCGCCGGGGCCCTGCGTGGGCGCCTGGTGTCCGGGCTGATCACCGACGAGGCCGCGGCCGCGCGCATTCTCGAGCTTCAGACCACCCCCCTCTGATCGGCCTCTGGAGGGCGACGCCGGGACCGGGTCGCCTCGGGAGCGATTCGCGCTGTAGGGAGCGCGTGAGTTGGCCGGTTTAGGTAGCGCGTGATCTGTCCGGTTCTGGAACCGTTCCAAGGGACTTGGAACGGGGGGGGCTGGGTGGAGAGGCTGACGAGGATCGGGATCATGCGTTTCGAGGAGCTGTTGGAGCGTTGGGAGAAGGGGAGCTTGAGCCATGCCGAGGCGGCGTCGGCGCTCGGGGTCAGCGAGCGGACCTTGCGGCGCTGGCGGGAACGCTACCAGGAGGAGGGGGCCGAGGGCCTGGGCGATCGCCGGGTCGGCCAGCCGTCGCCCAGGCGGGCGCCGGAGGACGAGCTCGAGCGCATGCGGGCGCTGTATCAGCAGCACTATCAGGGCTTCACGATCAAGCACTTCCACGAGAAGCTGGCGCAGCGCCACGGCTACAAGCTCGGCTACACCACCACCCGGCTCTACCTGCAGAAGACCGGGACGGTGCCGCCGGCGCCGAGGCGCGGCGCCCATCGCCGCAAGCGGCCGCGCCGGCCGATGCCCGGCATGATGCTGCACCAGGACGGCTCGAAGCATGCCTGGCTCAAAGGCCAGCCGGCGCTCGACCTGATCATCACCATGGATGACGCCACCAGCGAGCTCTACTCGGCCTTCCTGGTCGAGGAGGAAGGCACGATGAGCAGCTTTCGTGGGCTGATCGAGGTGATCGAGCGGCACGGCCTGTTCATGGAGCTCTACACCGACCGCGGCAGCCATTACTTCGTCACCCCCGAGGCCGGCGGCAAGGTCTCCAAGACCCAGCTGACCCAGGTCGGCCGGGCGCTCAAGCAGCTCGGCATCGGCCACATCCCGGCCTATTCGCCGGAGGCCCGAGGCCGGTGCGAGCGCGCCTTCCGCACCTTGCAAGACCGGCTGCCCAAGGAGCTGGCGCTGGCCGGGATCACCACCGTCGAGGCCGCCAACCGGTTCCTGCGCGAGATCTACCTGCCCGAGCACAACGCCCGTTTTGCCGAGCCCGCCGAGGAGCCGGCCGCGGTCTTCGTCATGGTGCCCGAGGCGCTCTGGCGCGACGTCCTGTGCGTCCAGGAGGAGCGCCGGGTCGGCAACGACAACTGCGTCCGCTGGCACGGCCGCAGCCTGCAGATCCCGCCGACCCCGCTGCGGCCGCACCTGGTGCGGGCGACCGTCCGGGTGCACGACTATCCCGACGGCACGCTCGCCATCTTCAAAGGCCCGCAGCGGCTCGCGAGCTTCCCGCCGGCGGCGCCTGCGAGCGCCGAGGACCTGGCCGCGTGACCACCGCGACGCGGCCAGCCCTGTGGACTTGGTGGACAACGCTGCGCGTTGCCCACAATCCCACAGGGCCCACAACAGCGGTCAACTCATGCGCTACCTATTGCGGACAAAACTACGCGCTCGCTACACGCGGGAGCAATTCGCGCTTGACATGGCCTCGGATTGGAGCGAGCGTCTGACCATCGAATGGGCAAATGCTCACAAACCAGGAGGCTTGCCAAGATACGGAGGCGGATTCTCACGGCCGCGGCGATCGGAGCTCTTCTCGTCGGCGCCGGCTCAGCACAGGCAGCGACGGTCACGATCGCCACGGTCAACAATGGTGACATGATCGTCATGCAGAAGCTCTAGTACTGGTTTTTGGAGCAGCACCCGGACATAGAGCTGGACTGGGTCGTGCTCGAGGAGAACGTGCTCCGGCAGAAGGTGACGACCGACATCGCGACCCACGGCGGCCAGTTCGACGTTGTGACCATCGGCACCTACGAGGTGCCGATCTGGGCGGCGCAGGATTGGCTCGAGCCGATGGACAACCTGCCTGCGGACTACGACGTCCAGGACGTCCTCAAGCCGGTCCGCGATGGCCTCTCGTACCAGGACAAGCTCTACGCGCTGCCGTTCTATGCCGAGAGCTCGATGCTGTTCTACCGCAAGGACCTGTTCGAGAAAGCCGGGATCACGGTGCCCGAGCAGCCGAAGTGGCCGCGAGGTCAAGCAGTGGGCGGAGAAGCTCAACGATCCGAGCAACGGCCTCTATG